>DASZQV010000016.1:0-199079 GCA_035549495.1 Rhizomicrobium sp.
AATGCGGGCCGCCCCAGGTGACGTTGCTTTTGTCATCGAAGAAAAAACTCCGAGCAATTTTGGCTTCGATGTGCAAGGCCCGGCCGGGTGGCCCGCATTCGCGGGCCATGATATCGAGTTCATCGCGCCAATTCGAAAACAACCGGCTCTAGCCATCAGCCCGGCAGCGCGAACGCGATGACTTGATCGCCGCGCCTGGTGTCGAGCTTAGAATGGCCGCCCGCCGCGATGACGACGTATTGGCGGCCTTTCCAGACATAGCTCATCGGCGTCGCCTGGCCGCCGGCGGGCAGGCGTCCGCGCCACAGCTCCTTGCCCGTCTTCGCGTCGAAGGCGCGCAGGTAGCGATCCATCGCAGCCCCGATGAAGACCACGCCGCCGGCGGTCACGATCGGCCCGCCGAGATTGGGCGTGCCGGTGGCGCCGAGCAGATACTCGCTGAGCGGCATCAGGTCTTCCGTCGTGCCCAGCGGCACCGACCACAAGACCTTGCCCTCATGCATGTCGATCGCGTGCAGCTGGCCCCAGGGCGGCGGGTTGCACGGCATGCCGAGCGGCGAGACGACGGTCTCGCGCTTCATGCCGAACGGCGCGCCTTCGTTGGGCGAGACCTCCTTGCCGAAGAACTTCTCGCGCGCGGCGTCGAACTCCTTTTGCTTGATCAGCGTGACGAGATGCATCGCGCTCGAGGTGTTCACATAGACGACGTCGCGCGCCTCGTCGAAGGCGAGCCCGCCCCAATTCGTGCCGCCGCCGGTGAAGGGATAGAGGATCGTGCCTTGCTCGCTGGGCGGGGTGTAGAGCCCGTCATGCCGCGCCGAAGCGATGATGTCGCGGCATTTGCCGCGGTCCCAGAAGGTCAGGCCGTACGCGTCCTCAGGCTTGATCCTGTTCGGCGCCAGCGGCGGCGGCGCGATCGGGAAAGGCTGGGTCGGCGACAGCGCCTCGCCGGCGGCCGCGCCTTGCGGCACCTTGCGCTCGACCACGGGGATCAGCGGCGCGCCATTGTCGCGATCGAGCGTGAACAGCAGGCCCTGCTTGGTCGGCTGCAGCACCGCGGCGACGCTTTTGCCGCGATAGGTGACGGTGCCGAGCGTCGGCTGCGCGGGCAGGTCATAGTCCCACACATCGTGATGCGTCGCCTGGAACGACCACGCGACCTCGCCGGTCAGGATCTTGAGCGCGACGACGGAGTTCGCGTATCTGCCTTGGCCCACGCGCAACCCGCCCCAGAAATCCGGACTGGTGCTCGACACCGGCAGGATGACGAGACCGCGCGCCTCGTCGACGCTCATCGGCGCCCAAACATTCGCCGCGCCGCCGCGGAACGGGGGCTTCTCGTCGCCGAGCGGATCGAAGCTCCAGCGCGCGGCGCCGGTGGCCGCGTCGAAGGCGTGCACGGTGCCGCGCAGCTCGTCGACCTTCTGGTTGTCGTCGATGGAGGAACCGACGATGACGAGGCCGTGGCTCACGACCGGCGCCGAGGTGGTGTGGATGCGGCCGAAGCGCTTGGTGCGGCCTTCGCGCTGCTCGCCGGGCGGGACGATCACCGTGCCGCCGCTGCCGAAGCTCTTCACCGGCCTGCCGGTCCTGGCATCGAGCGCGATCAGGCGGCGGTCGGCGGTGTTCAGGTAGATGCGGCCATCCGCGTAGGCCACGCCGCGGCAGATGTAGTCGTTGGGATAGCGGATCTCGACGTTCAGCTTGGGATCGAAGCGCCACAGCTGCTTGCCTGTGCCGGGATCCAGCGCCGAGACCTCGTTGAAGGGCGAGCAGACATAGAGGCGCCCCTCGGCCAGGATGGGCGTGTTCTCGAACGAGGCGCGCTTCATCGCCTCGCCCTTCGTCGCCATGTCGCCGGTCGAGAAGCTCCATACCTGGGTCAGCTGCGCGACATTGGCCGGCGTGATCTGGCGGGCTGCCGAGTAGCGGTGCCCGCCCGCGTCGCCTCCGTAAAAGGACCATCCCGGCTCGGCCGCCTTGGCGCAAGGCGCGGTCAGGACGACCGCAAGCGCCAACCCCACTGCCACATCGCCGATCCGTGCCATATGTTCCCTCCATGTCCGGTCCCCTCAAATCTGCCCCTCCGCCCGCGCGGCTGAAAGAGCCGGGTGACGCGTCGCGCCGGATTGGTGACATCTGGCAATGGCTTGGGACCGGCGGCGATGCGCTGGGGACGAGCGGCGTGACGCGGAAGACCTTTCTCTATGCCTATCTGGCCGCGGCGGTCCTGGTCGCGGCGGTCAACAGCCTGAACGTCATCACCATGGGCCAGGAACAGCCGCAGCTCGGGTTCTGGGGACCGGTGATCTGGGAGGGCACGAGCTGGGTCTCGCTGATGCTGTTCTTCTGGATCCCGTGGATCGGCTACCGCCTGGCGCCGCCCGCCGCGCGGCCGCGCTGGAGGCTGCTGCTGCATTTGCCGGTCGCGCTCGCGTTCGCGCTTTGCCATGTTGCGACCTTCGTGGGCCTGCGCGCGCTGATCTATCGCCTCGCGGGCGACACCTATGACTATGGCGCGTTCTGGCCGCATTTCCTCTACGAGCTGCGCAAGGATTCGCTCGGCTACGCGCTGTTCATCCTGGGCTTCTGGCTGATCGAGCATCTGCTGCGCCAGCAGCAGCTGACCCTGACGCCGGGCCAGAGCCTGACCTTCGATATCCGCGACGGCGCCCGGCTCACGCGCGTCTCGCTTGCCGACATTCTGGCGGTGACCTCGGCGGGCAATTACGTCGAGTTCGTGCTTGCCGACGGGCGGCGGCTGATGATGCGCTCGCCCTTGTCGGCGCTCGAGAGCGAGCTTCAGCCGCGCGGCTTCCTGCGCACCCACCGCTCCTGGCTAGTCAATGCCGCGCGCATGACCGCGCTCAAGCCCGAAGGCTCGGGCGACTACACCGTCGAGCTGGAAAGCCTGAGCGCGCCCCTGTCGCGGCGCTTCCCCGAAGCGCTGGCGAAGCTGAAAGGGGGCTGACTACTTCCCCGCTTCGCCGACGATCTGCTCGCCCGCGACCTGGAGGAGCTCGTCCATCTTGGCGCGGATGGCGCGGTCGTCGCGCGCGATCCTGGCCGATTCGAAATCGGCGCGGACCTTGCGCAGCACGTCGTCGTCGCCGGCCTCCTGGAAATCGGCCTGGACGACCTCCATCGCGTATTCCTTGGCGCGGTCGTCCGCGAATCCCATCTCGGCGGCGGCCCACAGGCCCAGCAATTTGTTGCGCCGAGCCATGACCTTGAAGCGCAGCTCCTCGTCGCGCGCCCATTTGCCCTCGAAGCCCTTCTGGCGGTCCTTGAACGCGTCGGTCATGGTACAACCTCTTGAGAAAACTGCCTTATTTTCGTCACCGGCAGCGCGCATTACCAACGCGCAATCCACCCACAGATAGGCGCGATTGCGGCCAATCGCAACGTTGCTGACCAGGGTCATCGCGGCTATTTTGCCGTTTTGACGGGATACCCCTCATGAAACGCCGCCGCCAGATCTACGAGGGCAAGGCCAAGATCCTCTACGAAGGACCCGAGCCCGGCACTCTCATCCAATATTTCAAGGACGACACCACCGCCTTCGACGCCACCAAGAAGGCGACGCTGGACGGCAAGGGCGTGCTCAACAACCGCATCAGCGAATACCTGATGATGCAGCTGAACGCGATCGGCGTGCCGACGCATTTCGTGCGCCGCATCAACATGCGCGAGCAGCTGGTCAAAGAGGTCGAGATCATCCCGCTCGAGGTCGTGGTGCGCAACGTCGCCGCCGGCTCGCTGTCGAAGAGGCTCGGCATCGAGGAGGGCACGGCGCTGCCGCGCTCGATCATCGAGTACTATTACAAGAACGACGCGCTCCACGATCCCTGGGTCAGCGAAGAGCACATCACCGCTTTCGGCTGGGCGAGCCCGCAGGATCTCGACGACATGGTGAACCTCACCATCCGCATCAACGATTTCCTCTCCGGCCTGTTCCTAGGCGTCGGCATCCGTCTCGTCGACTTCAAGGTCGAGTTCGGGCGGCTGTGGGAGAACGACTATATGCGCATCGTGCTCGCCGACGAGATCAGCCCGGACTCGTGCCGGCTGTGGGACGCGCAGACCAACAACAAGCTCGACAAGGACCGCTTCCGCCGCGATCTCGGCGGCGTGGTCGAGGCGTATAGCGAGGTCGCGCGCCGCCTCGGCATCATGCCGGAATCGGTGCAGGGCGAAACCAAGGGGCCGCAGCTCGTCCGATGACCCTTCGAGGCCCGCGCGTCATGCTGAGGTGCGCTGCGAAGCAGCGCCTCGAAGCACGCGCGGGCACCTCAGGATGACGAAATGGAAGACAGGATGAAAGCCAGAGTTTTTGTCACATTGAAGAACGGCGTCCTCGATCCGCAGGGCAAGGCGATCGGGCACGCGCTGAACGGGCTCGGTTTTTCCTCGGTCGGCGAGGTGCGCCAGGGCAAGGTGATCGATCTCGAGCTTTCCGAGAGCGACGAAGCAAAAGCCAAGGCGTCGCTCAAGGAGATGTGCGAGAAGCTGCTCGCCAACACCGTGATCGAGAAATACGAGATCGAGCTGCGTTGAAAGGACCGACGATGCGTGCGGCGATGTTCGGGACGGTCCTGGGTATGGCGATCCTGGGAGCGGCTCATGCCGATCCCGCGACGCCGGCAGCGCCGCCCGTGACCGCCACGCCGGCTCCGGCGGCCCCCGAGGCCGCCACGGAAAGCCACATCGCCGCGGCGCTCGACCTGCTCGAAGCGTCGCATTCGATGAGCAATCTGACCGAGCTCGTCGATTCGATGCTGACGTTTGCGACCGTGCAGATGAAGCACGAGCATCCCGACCTCGACGATGCCGACATCGCGCGCTTCAAGAAGATCCTGAGCGACGCGCTGGTGGCGCATCAGGACGGCTATGAGCGCGCGGTCGCGGTCGTCTATGCCGAGCATTTCAGCGAGGCCGATCTGCACGCGCTCGCCGATTTCTATCGCAGCGACGTCGGCAAGCGCTATATCGCGGCGCTGCCGTCGATGATCGAGGAATTCGCGCCCGCCGGCATGGTGTGGGGCGAGCAGGTCGCGCGCGAGGCGCTGGAGAAGTTCTTCAAGACTTTGCCCAAGAACAAGGAACACGCATGAAGTCCGCCGTCATCGTCTTCCCGGCTTCCAATTGCGACCGCGACGCCGCGACCGCGCTGGAGAGGCTTACCGGCAACAAGACGCATATGGTCTGGCATCGGGAGAGCGAGCTGCCCGAGGTCGATCTCGTGGTGCTGCCGGGCGGGTTCTCCTATGGCGACTATCTGCGCTGCGGCGCGATGGCGAGCCAGTCGGCGGTGATGCGCGCGGTCAAGGCGCATGCCGACAAGGGCGGCGCGGTGCTCGGCATCTGCAACGGCTTCCAGGTGCTGACCGAGACGCATATGCTGCCCGGCGCCTTGATGCGCAACGCCGACCTCAAATTCACCTGCCGCCCGGTCGGCCTGGAGGTCGAGGAGACGCAGTCCGCCTTCACCCGCAAATACGAAAAAGGCCAGCGCGTCTATTTCCCCGTGGCGCATGGCGAGGGCAATTACATCGCCGACGACGAGACCCTGAACCGCCTCGAAGGCGAGAACCGCGTCGTGTTCCGCTACGCGGCGGGCGACAATCCGAACGGCTCGGCGCGCGACATCGCGGGCATCCTGAACGAGAAGCGCAACGTGCTCGGCCTGATGCCGCATCCCGAGCGCGTCGTCGATCCGCTGCTCGGCGGCGTCGACGGCAAGGGCCTGTTCCAGAGCCTGATCGAAACCCTGTCGTGACGGCGTTGACGTTCCCTCCCGGGCTTCCCATATCTGCCGCAAGGCAGCCTATGCGAGTTTGCTCGCGAAATCCCTCGCGCGTCGGGGGGAGGGTGTCGGCAGATCTGAAAAACGAATAGGCGGTGTGGAATTCCGCCCTTCGTCCCGACAGGGGGCGGGGGTGGCGAAATGTGAGGTTCGAATACCGGCCCTCGCCAAGAAAGCTGAGAACGTGCATTCAATGATCAACATCTTGCGGTTTTAAGAACATGGCCTCTATCACTAGCGAACAGGTCCGCGAGCACGGTCTCAGCGAGGACGAGTACAAGCGCATCCTCGGGCTGATGGGCCGCGAGCCGACGCTGGTCGAGCTCGGCATCTTCAGCGTGATGTGGAGCGAGCACTGCTCCTACAAATCCACGCGCCTGCATCTGCGAAGGCTGCCGACCAAGGCGCCGTGGGTGATCCAGGGCCCGGGCGAGAACGCGGGCGTGATCGACATCGGCGACGGCGACGCGGCCATCTTCAAGATGGAGAGCCACAACCACCCGAGCTTCATCGAGCCCTATCAGGGCGCGGCAACGGGCGTCGGCGGCATCATGCGCGACGTCTTCACCATGGGCGCGCGTCCCATCGCAATGATGAACGCGCTGCGCTTCGGCGAGCCCGACCACCCCAAGACGCGCCATCTCGTCGAAGGCGTGGTGCGCGGCATCGGCGGCTACGGCAACTGCATGGGCGTGCCGACCGTCGGCGGCGAGGTCAACTTCCACAAGAGCTACAACGGCAACATCCTGGTCAATGCGATGTGCGTCGGCCTGGCCCGCGCCGACAAGATCTTCCTGAGCGCGGCCAAGGGCGCCGGCAACCCGGTCGTCTATATCGGCTCCAAGACCGGGCGCGACGGCATCCATGGCGCGACCATGGCCTCGGCCGAGTTCGACGACGCGTCGGAGGAGAAGCGGCCCACGGTCCAGGTCGGCGATCCCTTCACCGAGAAGCTGCTGCTCGAAGCCTGCCTCGAGCTGATGGCGACCGACGCGATCGTCGCGATCCAGGACATGGGGGCCGCGGGCCTCACCTCGTCGTCGGCCGAGATGGGCGACAAGGGCGGCAGCGGCATCGAGCTCAACCTCGACCACGTGCCGCAGCGCGAAGCCAATATGACCGCTTACGAGATGATGCTCTCGGAGAGCCAGGAGCGCATGCTCGCGGTGCTCAAGCCCGGCCGCGAGGCGCAGGCGCAGGCGATCTTCAAGAAGTGGGAGCTCGACTTCGCCGTCATCGGCGTCACGACCGACACCAACCGTCTGGTCGTCAAGCACAAGGGCGAAACCGTCGCCGACATGCCGATCGCGGCGCTCTCCGACGCGGCGCCGGTCTATGACCGGCCTTACGAGAAGCGCGCACCCGCAAGCGGCAATCCGGCGTTCGCGAAAAAGCCGGTGCTGGATTCGCTCAAGACCATTCTCGGCAGCGCCGACATGTGCTCGCGGCGCTGGATCTGGGAGCAATACGACCACACCGTCATGGCCGACACGGTGCAGCGCCCGGGCGGCGACGCGGCCGTGGTGCGCGTGCACGGCACGAAGAAGGGCCTCGCGATCACCACCGACGTGACGCCGCGCTATTGCAAGGCCGATCCGTTCGAAGGCGCCAAGCAGGCGGTCGCCGAGGCCTGGCGCAACATCTCGGCGGTGGGCGCGAAGCCGCTCGCGGTGACCGACAACCTGAACTTCGGCAACCCGCAGAAGCCGGGCACCATGTGGGAGATCGTGGCCGGAATCGACGGCATCGGCGAGGCCTGCCGCGCGCTCGACTTCCCGGTCGTCTCCGGCAATTGCTCGCTCTACAACGAGACCAACGGCGAAGGCATCTTCCCGACACCGGCCATCGGCGGCGTGGGCTTGATGGCCGACGTCAACCGCATGGCGACGATCGCGTTCAAGCGAACCGGCGACGTGCTGATGCTGATCGGCGACACGCGCGGTCATCTCGGCCAATCGATCTATCTGCGCGAGATCGAAGGCAAGGAAGAGGGCGCGGCGCCGCCGGTCGACCTCGCCGCCGAGAAGAAGCACGCCGAGTTCGTCCGCACGCTGATCGAAAAGGGCCGCGTCGACACGGTGCACGACCTCTCCGACGGCGGCTTGCTCGTGGCGCTGGCCGAGATGGCGCTTAGCGGCGACATCGGCTGCGAAGCCGGCGTCGCCGGCACGACGGTCGAGGCGGTGCCGTTCTTCTTCGGCGAGGACCAGGCGCGCTATGTGATCGCGGCGCCGCTCGACGAAGCCAACAGGATCGAGCAGGCGCTGCGCGACGCGGAGATCGTGCACGCCATCATCGGCAAGACGCACGATGCCAAGACCATCCGCATCGCCGGCGAAGGCGAGGCCGCGCTCGCCGAGCTGCGCGCGGCTTACGAAGGCTGGTTCCCGGCCTATATGGCCGTGGCGCACGAGAACTGAGAGGCTCACATGCCGATGCCCGCGAGCGAGATCGAGACGCTGATCAAGGCCGCGTTCCCCGACGCCGACGTGACGCTCACCGCGCTCGCGGACGACGACGACCATTGGGCGGCGCAAATCGTCTCGTCCGCCTTCAAGGGCAAGTCGCGCGTGCAGCAGCACCAGATGGTCTATGCTGCGCTTCAAGGGCGCATGGGCGGCGTGCTCCACGCGCTGTCGCTGCAGACCGCGGCCAAGGATTGAAACAATCTTCGGTTGAGGTCATGATGCGGGCGATGTCGAAGCTCGTGATCCTGCGCCACGGCGAGAAGCCGCTCAAGAAGGTCAAGGACGGCGCGCTGAAGCTCGCGCCGGACGGCAAGGCGCGCGCGCGGTTCCTGGCCGAGACCTATCTCGGCAAGGGCACGGAGAAATCGCTGCTGGACGTAAGGGCGCCGCCGGCCTTCTTCGCGATCACGCCGCACACGATCGAGACGGCGTGTCCCTCGGCGATGCAATGGCGTCTGCCGATCACCGCCTATTTCACCGTCCCGGACGGCACGAGCAAGGACGCCGCGCTCGACACGCGCACGGACGAAGCCGCCCAGGAGATCAAGCGCACGCTGCGCGAGGGAAAGACCGTCGTCGCGATCTGGGAACATCATCGCATCGCCGGCACCGATCCCGATGCGAAATGCACATTGTGGAAATCGTTGAATCTCGGCGCCGCGCGCGCGCCCAACGACTGGTGCGACGAGGATTTCGACTCGATCTGGACGTTCGACTGGGAAGACGGCGATCCGAAGAATTTCCGCCGTCTCCGCCAAGAATTCGCGGCGCCGCCGCGGAAGAAGAAGGGCAAATCCAAAACGAAGCGTGGAAAGGGGTCTAGCCGCTGAAGCGGCCGGAGAGCCTTCGGCTTGACCTTGCCGGCCCTCGCGCCTATCTCAGGAAGCGGTTCCCGAAAGGTTGAGTGCCATGTCCGATCCCGTCCACGACCGCATCCAGAGCGAGGTCTCCTCGAACGACGTGCTGCTGTTCATGAAAGGCACGCCGGTGTTCCCGCAATGCGGCTTCTCGGCCAGGGCGGTGCAGATCCTCTCCAACACGGGCGTGAAGTTCAAGGCGATCGACGTGCTGAAGGACCCCGAGATCCGCGCCGGCATCAAGGACTTCTCGAACTGGCCGACGATCCCCCAGCTCTATGTGAAGGGCGAGTTCGTCGGCGGCAGCGACATCCTGATGGAGATGTACGAGGCCGACGAGCTGGTCCCGTTCCTCACCGAGAAAGGCATCGCGCTCGAGACCGTCTAAAGCTCAAGCATTATCCACCATCACCGTGTGCAGCGGCCGGCGCGGCGAAGGCAGCGCCGGCGTTTTCGCATAGCCCAGCCGGAACACGAAGGTCGCTTCCCAGGCATTGGCGCGCGCCAGCTTGGTGAGCGCGCCCGCATACTCGTCGCCCCGGCCGAGCTGCTGGTTTCGGTCGACGCATTCGACCGGCTGGTTGAGCGGCTGCGCGGACAGGCCCATCGCGGTCGCGGCCAGATGCAGCCGCTGCCAGGCGCGGCCGGCGCCGATCGCGCTGCCCATCTCGAGCCGGTCGCGCACCAGAAGCATGCCCAGCACCGGCGCATGGGTCTGCACGTCGCGCGTCATGTCGAGCCAGTAGCGGTCGGCGGTCGCGGCGTCCGGATCGGGCAGCATCTTCGCCGCCATCGCCATCCAGGGCGAGAGCCCGGCCGTGTCGGTGCCGATGCCGTCGCGATGCGCCTCGACCTCGCGCTTGCCGGTGCGAAACCAGCGCGCGCTGTCCGCCGACATCTCGGGATCGGCGATGATCTGCTCGGTGGCAGCCACGATCATGCCGCGCAATTCGTCGCGCTCCTCGTCGCCCGTGAGGAAGGCGACGCGCACCTCGTGGCTGCTGACGAGATCGGCGAGGCGGTGCAGATCTTCCACGCTCACCGGCCGCTCGTGATAGGGCCCGCGATTGGTGTGGCGATGCGGGATCGCTTCGTAGAGCTCGTCGCGCATCGGCTGTCCGGCGTCGAGCCACAGATGCGCCGCGCGCACCAGCTTCTCGTGCGGTTTTGGCTCGAGCCGTCCGCCGCTGACGATGACGTTCATCGAGTAGCCATAGACCGACGCCGCGCGCATGAGGTTCTCGATCGCGCAGCCCACGCCCAGATGCATCTCGCGGCGGAAGGGATCGAAGCTGCCCAGGTTGCGCGTGCGATCCGCGAAGACGCTGATCGAGGCGCCATGGGCGCTGAACGCCCAAGGCTGGGTGTCGTGCGGATTGGCGGCGAGGATGGCCGCGTGCAGGGTCTGCTTCGGGCCTTCGTCCTCGCGCCCGCGCCACTCGTCCCAGGGGCGGAAGGCGGGGCCTTCGCCCGGCTCGAACACGCCGCGGTCCCAGGCGCGATAGCCGCCCGCTCCGATGGCGCCGAGCAGCGCAACGCCCGCGCCGCCGACGAAGATCCGCCGCGTTGTCCCCATGAAAGCCTCCGTTCCCCGGGCCGAGCTTACAGCGGGCCAAGCTTACAGTGGGATTATGTCAGCCGCCAAAGTGGCGCTCCCACACCGGCGCGATGGAGGGGCGCCCGGCCACCGCGGCCGCGAGGCGCTCGAGCTTGGGGATGTGCCCGGCCGCGAGCCAGTCGCGGCCGATCGAGCCCTTCCAGCGGCTGAACATCGCCGCATAGATGTCGACGATGGAGAATCCGCTTTTCAGGAACCACGGCCCGTCGACCATGCGCTCCACGATCAACAGCCGCTCGCGGATGCGCGCGCGCGCCTTCTCGCGCAGCGCCTTGGCCTCGTCCTTGGCGACGAAGCGGTCGGGATAGTCCGAAATCTCGACCATCGGATAGATCTCGGACGCCATGAAGGCGAGCCAGCGATAGGCTTGCGTCCGCACCGGTCCGCCCTGCGGCGGCAACAGGCGCGCGTTGGGGAAATGGTCGGCGAGGGTGAGCAGGATCGCAAGGCTTTCGGTCACGATCCCGCCTTCGGGCAGGCGCAGCGCCGGCATCTTGCCGCTCGGGTTGATCGCCAGGAACGAGGGCTCGCGCTGCTCGTGCTTCTCCAGCGACACCAGCTTGAACTCGTAAGGCGCGCCGGCCTCGGCCAGCACCGCTTCGGCGCTGAACGCGCCCGATCCTTTGTCGCCGTAGAGGATGTAGCTCATGGGAATGACCTTAGCCGATGGACGCGGGCCCGCCACCGTACACGGCGCATGACGGGTGCGCGCTTCAATTCTCGCGACGGAAGACTACATCTCTTTCTTCGCGCCGGCTCAAGAAGCCCGTGACATGGCCTTGAGCGTCGCGCTGAAAGATCTTGCGCGAGCGCGGCTGGCCGGGGGTGAACAGCACATCGGCGAGCTCGGGCTTGATCTCGACCGCCTTGGCGCCGTTGGTGGCGCCGTAGAGCCGGCCGTCATGCTTGCTGATCTCGATGACGTAATCCTGCGCGGCGCGGTAACGTCCGACATAGGAATCGGTCATCGCATCGGAGAGCGCGACCGCGGGCGGATCCTGGCGCAGCGCGATGGTCTGCATGCCGATCAGCTTCCAGTCGCCGCTCTGTCTTTGCCAGGTGCCGGTGACGCGATAGAGCGCGTGCAGCTTCTGGCCGTGGAAGTCCTCGTGCTCGTCGTCGAGATGGGTCTCGACCGCGGTATCGCCGAAGAAGTTTATCTTCCATTCGGCGACCTCGATGTTGCCCGAGATGCCTTTGGGCAGCGGCGCGATCTGCGCCACGCTCGCGGCATAGTCGGAAACCTCGCCCGCCTCGTCGATCATCGCGAAGCGCTTGTCGAGCGTCGTTTCCCACACCTTGGCGTCGCCGCTGCCGACCGCGTCCATCAGCGCTTGCATCTTGGCCTTGAGGATCGCGCTGTCGTCGGCGAACGCGACACCGGGAACGAGAATCAGGGCAAGCGGGAGCAAGCGCATGAGAGGCCTCCGTGGTTCGAGGCCATCCGAGAGCAACCGCTTATGTGACACAAATAAAAATGCCGCGAGGTCTGTATAAGCAGGCGGCTTGCCGCGGCCTTTCCCGCATGTGACCATCGCGCAACTCCAGCGGGAGAAGCGGCATGCGGTCGACACTGATCTTGAGCCTGGCTCTTGCGGCAGGCGCGCTGTTCGCGACCGCCGCCGAGGCGAGCGCATTGAAGCTCGTCTATTCCTTCTGCGATGCGCGGCGGTGCCGAGACGGCGTCGCGCCCATGGAGCTCTCACGCGATGCGACCGGAAATCTCTTCCTGGTCGTCGGCGACTTCAAGCGAAGGCTCGGGGGCTTGATCGTGGAACTCGCGCACGGCAAGACGCCCCGGACGCTCTACAGATTTCCCTGCGACGACGGCATCTGCCCCAATGGCGCCGGCCCCGTCGGCCCTCTGGTCGTGGACGTTCGGGGAAACCTCTACGGCGTGACCTATGCCGGCGGCGCGCACAATCAGGGCACGGTCTTCAAGCTGACGCCGGGCGCGAAGGACTGGACGCTCGCCACGCTGTACGATTTCTGCGCTCAGGGCGGCGACGCCTGCACCGACGGCAAGCAGCCGGTCGGGCTCACCTATGCCGGCGCCGCGAGCGGTCAGCCTTACGATGGGACCTCGCCGCTCTACGGAACCGCGTCGGGCGGCGCGAACGGTGTCGCGTTCATGCTCCAGCCCGCGGACGGGCCTTGGACCGAGACGGTGCTCTACAGCTTCTGCGCGCTTGCCCAGTGCGCGGACGGAGCGGGTCCGTGGATGCCGCCAATCATGGACGGCGCAGGCAATCTGTTCGGGGTCGCGGTCATCGGCGGCGGCGGGGACAACGGCGCCATCTACGAACTCAGCCCGTCGGGCGGCGGCGCATGGGTGGAGAAGGTCGTGCACAATTTCTGCCAGGAAGCGCTTTGCACCGACGGCGACTATCCCAACACCGCGGTGGCGTTCGACGCGGACGGAAATCTCTGGGGCACCACCCTCGAGGGCGGCACCCATTGCAAGGCTGCCACGTGGCAAAGCTGCGGCGTGATCTACAAGCTTGGTCCCGACGGGTCGAGCTACACCGTCCTGCACAGCTTCTGCCAGCAGTCGGATTGCAAGGACGGCACCTTTCCCAATGGAATCGTTCCAAGCCCGGACGGCGGGGTTTACGGCACGACGTTCGACGGCGGCGGCAATCCCGACGGCCAGGGCAGCGGTCACAGCGGCGGCACGGTGTATCGGCTGGACGGCTCCGGCTTCAAGATCCTCCATCGCTTCTGCGCGGAAACCGATTGCACCGATGGCGCGGCGCCGTTCGCCGCTCCGATCTTGGACGGCGACGGGACCCTCTACGGCACGGTCTTCGACGGCGGCGCGAACAATGGCGGCGCGGTGTTCAAGGTCGCGCGTCCGGACTGATCAGTGCGGCAGCTGCGCCTGTTCTTTCGCGAACTTGGCGATGAGACGCTTCAAGCCGGGATCGGACACGCGCGCCAGGGCTTCGGCGACGGAGCACCAGCAGGTTTCGCGCGCGGCCTTCTCGGGCCAGGAGCGGCGCTGGCGCTCCACCTCCAGCGCGAACACCGCCACGCTGCAGGAGATCGTCTCGCCGGTCTTGCGTCTTTTCAGGTAGCTGAAGGAGCCCACGGGATGCGGCGCGGTCGAACCCACGACGCCGGCCTCCTCGAGCGCCTCGCGCGCCGCGCATTCGCTCGGCGTGCAGCCGTCCATCGGCCAGCCTTTGGGCACGACCCAGCGTCTCGTGGACAAGGTGGTGATCAGAAGAATCTCGAGGTGATCCTCGGCCCAGCGCCACGGTAACGCCGCGTACTGGCTCCCCGTCACCTCCGACCCGACACGCGTTACGCTACCGACCAACGATGCAGCCCCTATTTACGCAACCAGCCGCCCAACCCACTCCGCTAGCACATAGAACACGGCGCCGACAGCAGCGGCCGCAGGCATGGTTATCACCCAGGCGATAAGAATGTCTTTCGCCACGCCCCATCGGACCGCGGACGCCCGCCGCGCCGCGCCCACGCCGACGATCGCGCCGGTGATGGTCTGCGTCGTGGAAACCGGCACGCCCAGGCCGGTCGCCATGAACAGGGTGATCGAGCCGGCGGTTTCCGCGCAGACGCCCTGCATCGGCGACAGCCGGGTGATTCGCGAGCCCATGGTACGCACGATCTTCCAGCCGCCGAAGAGCGTGCCCAGCGCCATTGCGCCGTTGCAGGTGATCACGACCCAGAGCGGGATATGGAAGGCGCCGGGCAATTGTCCGTGTGCGGCCAAAAGTGCGGCGATGATGCCCATGGTCTTCTGCGCGTCGTTGCCGCCATGGCCGAGCGAATACAGGGATGCCGAGACGAACTGCACTCTGCGGAAGATGCCGTCCGCCCGCGTCGGCGCGACGCGCACGAACGCCCAGGAGACGCCGAGGACGAGGAGCAGCGCGATGACGAGGCCCGTGAGCGGCGAAAGGACGATGGCGGCGGCCGTCTTGCCCACGCCGTTCCATACGATGGCGCCCGTGCCGACATGCGCGACGCCGGCGCCGATCAGGCCGCCGATGAGCGCGTGCGAGCTGCTCGTCGGGATCCCGAGATAGCCGGCCGCGAGATTCCACGAGATCGCGCCCGCCAGCGCGCCGAAGATGACCTGATCGGAGATCGCCTCCGGCGAGATTATCCCGCGCCCCACCGTGCTCGCGACATGGAGGCCGAAGACGAGAAAGGCGATGAAGTTGAAGAACGCCGCCCAGGCGACCGCATAATGCGGCGCGAGCACGCGCGTCGAGACGATGGTGGCGATGGAATTGGCGGCATCGTTGCGCCCGTTCAGGAAGTCGAAGACCAGCGCGACGCCGATCAGGAAGACGAGGAGCGCGAGCACGCCGCTACACCTGTTCGATCACGATGCCGCTGATGCGGTTCGCGACGTCCTCGAAGCGGTCCATGACCTTCTCGAGATGATCGTAGATCTCGACGCCGATGATGTAGTTCATCGCGTCGCCGTCGCCGCGGTGCTGCTCGAACAGCGCCTTGATGCCGGTGTCGTGCATGGTGTCGGCGTCGTCCTCGAGCCGGACCATCTCTTCCGTGATGGTGTTGAGACGCGTCGCATTCTCGCGCAGCGCGTTGAGCAGGCTTGCGGCCTCGACGGTCAGCTTCGCGGCCTTCACGATGTGGTTGCCCATCCACTCCATCTGGGGCGCGAGTTCGGTGACCTCGAACAGCATCACGGCCTTTGCCGTCTTCTGCATCTGGTCGATGGTGTCGTCGAGGGTGTTGATCAGGTCCTTGATGTCGCCCCGGTCGAACGGCGTGATGAAGGTGCGCCGGACCAGCAGCAGCACGTCGCGCGCGACCGCGTCGGCTTCGTTCTCCAGCACCATGACCCTGTGCGCGGCGATGGCGATCTGCGGCCCGCCCTTCAGCAGCCCCTGAAGCGCCTGTGCGCCTTCGAGCACGAGCGCGGCATGGCGCGAGAACAGCTCGAAGAACCTGTCTTCGCGCGGCATGAGCGCCTGGAACCAGCGGAGCATGAGACCCTTCGTCAGCGAATGCGAAGGATTTGTGACAGTTTTATAACGCCCTCGTCCAGGGGAACCGTCTGGAGACCCAAAAGCAAAAGCGGCCCGGAAGTCTCCGAGCCGCTGTCGCAGTCGATGAAAGCGCGGCGCTCAGCGCGAGTAGAATTCGACGATCAGGTGCGGCTGCATCTGCGTCGCGTAGGGCACGTCCGACAGCTTGGGGACGCGCAGCAGCTTGGCGCTCATCTTGTTGTGGTCGGCCTCGACGTAATCCGGCGTGTCGCGTTCGGCGCTCTTGGCCGCCTCGATCACCAGGGCCATGTCGCGCGCCTTGGCGGTCAGCTCGACATTGGCGCCTTCCTTGACCGGATAGGACGCGATGGTCACGCGCTTGCCGTTCACCTTGACGTGGCCGTGGCTGACCAGCTGGCGGGCGGCGAAGGGCGTCGGCGCGAACTTGGCGCGATAGACGACCGCGTCCAGCCGGCTCTCGAGCAGGCCGATCATGTTCTCGCCGGTGTCGCCGGGGCGGCGCGACGCCTCGGTGTAGTACTTGCGGAACTGCCGCTCGGTGATGTTGCCGTAGAAGCCCTTGAGCTTCTGCTTGGCCATCAGCTGCGTGCCGTAGTCGGAGAGCTTCTTGGCGCGGCGCTGGCCGTGCTGTCCGGGCCCATAGGAGCGCTTGTTGACGGGGCTCTTGGGGCGACCCCAGACGCTCTCGCCCATGCGGCGGTCGAGCTTGTATTTGGCGTTGGCGCGTTTCGTCATGAATCTTCCGGGATTTGGCTGAAAAATCCGCGGGTCTGGCATACCCTACCCGCGGAAAGCCGGGCACTATATCCATGGACTTCCCGGTGTCAAACGAAGGATTCGGAGCAGCGGTTTGAGGGTCATAATCCTAGGCGGGGACGGGTTTTGCGGCTGGCCGACCGCGCTTCATCTATCGGCCCGGGGCCACGACATCGCCATCGTCGACAACCTCTCCCGGCGCCGGATCGACGAGGAGCTGGGGGTCCAGTCGCTGACCCCCATCCGTCCGCTGTCCGAGCGGCTGGCCGCCTGGAAAGAGGTGTCCAGCCAAGCCATCGCCTGCCACGACCTGACCGTCGGCCGGGACTACGACTGGCTGCTCGGGCTGCTCCAGGACTTCAAGCCCGACGCCGTCGTTCATTTCGCCGAGCAGCGCGCCGCGCCCTATTCGATGAAATCGGCCAGCCACAAGCGCTACACGGTCAACAACAACCTCAACGCCACCAACGACGTGCTGGCCGCCATCGTGGAGAGCGGGCGCGACATCCATCTCGTCCATCTCGGCACCATGGGCGTCTATGGCTATGGCGTCGCGGGGATGAAGATCCCGGAAGGCTATCTGACGGTGAAGGTCGGCGACGAGGAGCAGGAGATCCTCTACCCCGCCAATCCGGGCTCGATCTACCACATGACCAAGACCCAGGATCAGCTGTTCTTCTTCTTCTACAACAAGAACGACGGGGTGCGGATCACCGACCTGCACCAGGGGATCGTGTGGGGCACGCAGACCGAGGAGACCCGCCGCGACGAGCGGCTGATCAACCGCTTCGACTATGACGGCGACTACGGCACGGTCCTGAACCGCTTCCTGATGCAGGCCGCGCTCGACTATCCCTTGACCGTGCACGGCACGGGCGGGCAGACGCGTGCCTTCATCAATCTCCAGGACACGGTGCGCTGCATCGAGCTTGCGCTCGCCAATCCGCCCAAGCCGGGCGAGCGGGTGAACATCCTCAACCAGATGACCGAGACGCATCGCGTGCGCGATCTCGCCAGGCTGGTCTCGGAGATGACCGGGGTGGAGATCGCGAACCTCCCCAATCCGCGCAACGAGGCGGACGAGAACGAGCTGCATGTCGTCCAGCCGCGCTTCATCGGCATGGGGCTGGAGCCGATCACCTTGGCGCGCGGCCTGCTCGCCGAGATCACCGAGATCGCGCGGAAATATGCAGAGCGCTGCGACCGCTCGAAGATCCCCTGCGTGTCGTATTGGAACCGCCGCATCCGCGAGCGCAGCTAGGCCGGCCGGTTCAGGCGGTAGCTCTTATCCCGCAGCGCGACATTGCAGTCGAACTCCGCGACCTCGGCATAGTTGGTCACGATCTCGCTCAAAGGCTTGCGGCGCTGCTGGACGTGTCGCACCGCCTTCAAGGGAAGCTTGTTGCCGAGCGCGCGGCGCAGCAGCCGCCGGACCGTGGCCGGATCGGAGACCTGGTCGTAGGTGAGCTCGAAATAGTCGCCGCCGGCGAAGCGCTCGCGCGCCCAGGCGACGTCGCCCTTCAGCTGCTCGAGATAGCGCCGGCATTGCCCGGGGCGGATCTCCAAAGGCTCGGCGTCGTAGTTCTCTTGATATTCCTTCGCCTGCCATTTCTTCGCCCGCGCGGCGAGCTTCTCGCTCACCACCGACGCCAGAACGTTCTCGCGGATCAGATGCAGGATCGTCGCGCCCTCGAACGCCTGCCAGAGCGGGTCGGCGCGCTCGACATGGGTGTAGAAGATCTTCGCCGCGGGCAGCTTTTCATGCGCCGCGAACAGCTCTTTCAACGCCGCCCAGAAGCCTGCGAGGTCGGTGTCGCGCAGCGCATAGATCGCGCTCAGCGCCTCGCGGTCGGCCTTGAGCCTGCGCATGACGCGCTCGAAGGCCTGCGGCTCCTTCTTGAAGATCTCGCCCAGGAAAACCATGCGCGGCACGCGGTCGAGATAGTCGCCGAGCAGGTTGGAGCCGCTGCGCATCTTGGTGACGACGACGATGGGCTTCATCGCGCGCCCTCGGCAAGCAGGCCGCGCGCCTTTTCGAGGATCGCGGCATAAGCCTCGAAGCAGCGGCGGTTCAAGCGTGCAAGCTCGGGGTCGGCGAGCCATTCGGCCATCAGCCGCTTGGTCTCTTCGCGATGGCGCAACGCCTGGGTATCGACGACGTCGTTGCGGTTGCGCTGGCGCCAATACGCCATCGTGAGCTTCTTGTCGTTGTTGGCGGCCGTGCCGCGATATTTCTTGGCGCGATAGTCGGCGAAGGTGCGCACGGCGTAGTGGTTGAGCTGCGCGTATTCCATGCTGCGATATTCATCGGGCATCTTGCTGAAGCGGACGCCGTGATACGCCTCGGGCGGGATCTCGCGCCCGCCGGCGTTGAAGAGGCGCGGATGCTGGCCGTTCTCGGGCTCGAACATGGGCATGTGGTTCGCGGTGATCTTGGAGAACGGCCCGCCCACCCGCGCCAGGCTCTTGACGATGCGGTTGACCTCGAAATCCTCGGTCGAGGCGCGGATCAGGCTTTCGATCGCGAGGCCGTCGGGCAGGCTGGCCAGCCCCGAATCCCCGAAGAAGCGCATCTGCACCGATATCACGTCGGCCTCGGGCGCGGTCGCGATCAGATCGGCGATGCGGCCGCCGCCCGCTTTGACCACCAGGAACTCGTCGGGATCGATCTGCAGCACATAGTCGGCGCCCGTCACCAGGGGGTGTTCGAGCGCGCGGTCCAGCGCCTTGTTCTGCGGCTGCTCGCCCTCGCCGATCGGGTTGGGGACATGGGCGACGACGCCCATCGCCTCCAGGCGGTCGAGAAGGGCCGGGGACTCGTCCTCGCAATCGTTGGTGTAGATGAGAAAGTCGCTCACGCCGATCGCGCGGTGATAGGCGATCCATTCCAGGAAGAAGCGCCCTTCGTTCTTGGCGAAGGCGACCTCGGTGACGCGCGGGCTCATGGAAGCGTCGGCTCGTAGCCGAGCTTTTGGGCGGCGCCGGGGAAGCGCGCCTCGAAGGCTTCGGCGAGCGCGGGCGTGAAATCGCGCTTCCACAGCTCCGGGGCTTCGTGATGGAAATGGGCGGGCCGGTCGCTGCGATGCAAGGCCGAGCGGTTCTGCGCCGCATGCAGGCAGACCGACAGCGCCTCGCCTTCGAAGCCCAGGAACTCGAACATCCGGCGATATTCCTCGAACTCGGCGTCGACGATCAGCCGGTCCAGCTGCACGATATGGATGCGCGGATCGCCGCGGTCGACCGCCAGCATGCCGGCGATGGTTTGGGCCGAGGAATGGTCCATCTCGAAGACATAGCGCTCGTGGTCGGTCGCGAGCGCGTTCAGCGCCTGCTGATACGTCGCGCCGCCGAACGCGGCGTCGGGGCGGTGCAGCCATTTCTCCGGCGCGGTCATGTGATAGCGCGCCGAGCTGATCACCACGTCGCGCGGGTCGCGGATCGAGATCACACAGCGCAGATCGCCCGTGAACAGCTCGGCGTCGGCGAGGAAGCGCGACTGGCTGTCCATGCAGATGTCCCACGGGAAATCGGGCTTGGCGGTACGGCCGGTCTTCCAGACCACGGCGCGGGGCTGCCAGAAGATCAGGCCCAGATCGTGGGCGAGATGGCGGAAGACGCTCGCCAGCAGGACCGTCCCGGTCTTGTGGAACGTGCCGACGAAACGCTTCCTGTCCCCTGCCACCTGACCCGCCGCCTTGCTCGCTGGAAGCCTTTCTCCAGCACGCGGCCCGAGCAGGCAAGGCCGTTGTTCGATTCCAGGGGAACGGATTTCGAACACGCAAGAAATTCTCTATTTCTATCAGGGCATTACTACGCCTCTTGCCAGAGAGAACAAACCATGTCCTAAGTTGCCGCAGATCGACCCTTCCATTTGGGGGGAACGCTGTGGAATAAGGAGGCGAAATCATGAGTCAGGCGGCTTTGCGGGTGGTGGGCAAGGAAGAGTCGGCGGATCGCAAGCGCGCGCTCGAGGCGGCGCTGAGCCAGATCGACCGGGCGTTCGGCAAGGGCTCGGTGATGAAGCTGGGCGCCAAGGATCTGAGCGTCGAAGCCGATACGGTGTCGACGGGCTCGCTCGGCCTCGACATCGCGCTCGGCATCGGCGGCTTGCCGCGCGGCCGCGTGATCGAGATCTATGGGCCGGAATCCTCCGGCAAGACGACGCTCGCGCTCCATGCCGTCGCCGAGGCGCAGAAGAAGGGCGGGATCGCCGCCTATATCGACGCCGAGCACGCGCTCGATCCGGCCTATGCCAGGAAGCTGGGCGTCGATATCGACGAGCTTTTGATCTCCCAGCCCGACACCGGCGAGCAGGCGCTGGAGATCACCGACACCTTGGTGCGCTCGGCCGGCATCGACATCATCGTCATCGACTCGGTCGCGGCGCTGACGCCCAAGGCCGAATTGGAAGGCGAAATGGGCGATTCGCTGCCGGGCCTGCAGGCGCGGCTGATGAGCCAGGCGCTGCGCAAGCTGACCGCCTCGATCTCGAAGTCCAACACCATCGTCATCTTCATCAACCAGATCCGCATGAAGATCGGCATCATGTTCGGCAGCCCGGAGACGACGACGGGCGGCAATGCACTGAAGTTCTATTCCTCGATCCGCCTCGACATCCGCCGCATCGGCTCGATCAAGGACCGCGACGACGTGGTCGGCAACCAGACCCGGGTGAAGGTGGTCAAGAACAAGGTCGCGCCCCCCTTCAAGCAAGTCGAGTTCGACATCATGTACGGCTCGGGCGTGTCCAAGGTGGGCGAGCTGATCGACCTCGGCGTCAAGGCCGGGATCGTCGAGAAATCGGGCTCCTGGTACTCCTATGACGGCACCCGCATCGGCCAGGGGCGCGAATCGGCGAAGACCTTCCTCACCCAGAACCAGGACATCTCCGGCAAGATCGAGGCCCAGATCCGCCAGAATGCGGGCGTCCTGGGCTCGACGCTCGGCTTCGGCGCCGAGGAAAGCGCTGCGGCCGGCGACGATTGACGGCGCCATGGCGGCGACAGGTTAGGCCCTTTCCCTGTTGGCATGGGGAAACGGCTCCTAGAGGGGGCGCCCGCGTCGGGCGCCCCTTCGCTTTCCTGTGGCCGGGCTTGACCCGGCCATCCAGATGACAAGCTTTTCCTCGCCCGCTACAAGCAAAACATGAAAAGCCTCAGCGACATCCGCAGCGGTTTCGTGGAGTTCTTCGCGCAGCGCGGGCATACCGCGGTGCCGTCCTCGCCGCTCGTCCCGCGCAACGACCCGACCCTGCTGTTCACCAATGCGGGCATGGTCCAGTTCAAGAACGTCTTCACCGGCGCCGAGAAGCGGCCCTACAGTCGCGCCGTCTCGGTGCAGAAATGCGTGCGCGCCGGCGGCAAGCACAACGATCTGGACAATGTCGGCTATACCGCGCGCCACCACACCTTCTTCGAGATGCTGGGGAATTTCTCCTTCGGCGACTATTTCAAGGAAGAGGCGATCCTCGCCGCCTGGGACTTCGTGAGCAAGACCGCGGGTCTCGACAAGGACCGGCTCTGGATCACGGTCTATCCGACCGACGAGCAGGCGCGCGATCTGTGGCGGAAGATTTCAGGGCTCCCCGAGGCGCGCATCATCGCTCACGAGAGCAATCTCTGGGCGATGGGGCCCGTGGGCCCTTGCGGCTATTGCTCGGAGATCTTCTACGACCAGGGCGCAAGCGTCGCGGGCGGGCCGCCGGGCTCGGCCGACGAAGACGGCGACCGGTTCCTCGAATTCTGGAACCTCGTCTTCATGCAGTTCGAGCAGGTCGACGAGAAGACCCGCATCGACCTGCCCAAGCCGTCGATCGACACCGGCATGGGGCTCGAGCGCATCGCCGCGATCCTGCAGGGCGTCACCGACAATTACGACACCGACCTGTTCCGCCACCTGATCGCAGCCTCGGTCGAGGCGAGCGGCGCCAAGGCCGAAGGCGACGCAAAGTTCAGCCACCGCGTGATCGCCGATCATCTGCGCGCCTCGTCCTTCCTGATCGCCGACGGCGTGCTGCCCTCCAACGAAGGCCGCGGCTATGTGCTTCGCAGGATCATGCGCCGCGCGATGCGCCATGCGCATCTGATCGGCGCGCGCGATCCGCTGATGTACCGCCTCGTGCCGGCGCTGGTCGCCGCGATGGGCGCGGCCTATCCGGAGCTCAAGCGCGCCGAGGCGCTGATCGCCGAGACCCTGAAGCTGGAAGAGCAGCGCTTCCGTGTCACGCTCGTGCGCGGCTTGAAGCTGCTCGACGAAGCGACGACCGGCTTGTCGAGCGGCGACCGCCTCGCCGGCGACACGGCGTTCAAGCTCTACGACACTTACGGCTTCCCGCTCGACCTGACCGAGGATGCGTTGAAGGCGCGGGGCATCGCCGTCGACCGCCAAGGCTTCGATGCGGCGATGGAGCAGCAGCGCGAGGACGCGCGCAAAGCCTGGACCGGCTCGGGCGAAGCCGCGACCGACGCGCAATGGTTCCAAGTGCGCGACGACGTCGGCGCGACCGAATTCCTCGGCTACGACACCGAGCATGCGGAAGGCCAGATCCTGGCGATGCTCAAGGACGGCCATCGCGTGACACAGGCCGCGCAAGGCGAGACCGTCTCGGTCCTCACGAACCAAACGCCGTTCTATGCCGAGTCCGGCGGCCAGATCGGCGACCAGGGCGCCATCGCCTCGGCCGGAGCCGAAGGCAAGGTCGTCGACACCGAGAAGCGCTTGGGCGCGCTGCACGTCCACGTCGTGGAGGTGACCAAAGGCACGCTCGCCGTCGGCGACGCGGTCGACTTGAACGTCGACGGCGAGCGCCGCCGCGCGACGCGCGCCAACCACTCCGCGACGCATCTCCTGCACGCGGCGCTGAAGCGGGTGCTCGGACCGCATGTCAGCCAGAAGGGCTCGCTGGTCGCGCCCGACCGGCTGCGCTTCGATTTCAGCCATCCCAAGCCGGTGACCATGGAAGAGCTCGAGCGCATCGAGAACCAGGTCAACGCCGTCATCCGCCAGAACGGCGACGTCTCCACGCGGCTGATGCAGACCGACGACGCGATCAAGGCCGGCGCCGAAGCCCTGTTCGGCGAGAAATACGGCGACGAAGTCCGTGTGCTGACGATGGGCGAGGACCCCGACAAGGCCTATTCCGTCGAGCTTTGCGGCGGCACGCATGTGCGGCGCCTGGGCGATATCGGGCTGTTCACGATCCTGTCGGAGAGCGCGGTCGCCTCGGGCGTGCGCCGCATCGAAGCGCTGACGAGCGAAGGCGCGCGCCGCTATCTCTCGCATCAGGCCGAGATCGCGCGCGAAGCCGCCGCTGCGCTCAAGACCGGCACGGCCGAACTGCCGGCGCGCGTCGCCCAGCTCGCCGACGAGCGCCGCCGCCTCGAGCGCGAGCTCGCCGAGGCGCGCAAGCAGCTTGCGCTCGCGGGGCCCGCGCGCGACGACGGCGGCGACGGCGCGAAGAAGATCGCCGGCATCAGCGTGCTCGCCCGCCTCGTCGACGGCGTGTCGCCGAAGGATCTGAAAGGCCTCGCCGACGACGCCAAGACCAGGCTCGGCTCCGGCGTCGTCGCGTTCGCGGCGGTCGCGGACGGCAAAGCCTCGCTCGTGGTCGGCGTCACCGACGATCTCGTCAAGCGCATCAGCGCGGTCGATCTCGTCAAGCTCGGCGCGGAAGCGTTGGGCGGCAAGGGCGGAGGCGGGCGGCCCGACATGGCGCAGGCCGGCGGTCCCGACGGCGCGAAGGCGCGCGACGCGCTCGCGGCGATCGAGCGGCGCCTGAGCGCGCTTGAGCAGGCGGGCTGATGGCGAGCATCGCCGACCAGCGCGCGACTCCCCGCCACCGCGCCTACGTGCTCCTCGAAGGCGGACGCGCGGGCGGTATCGGCGGGCTGGCCGTCGAGGTCGTGCTGGTCTCGCTGATCATCGCCAACGTCGTCGCCTATACGCTCGAGAGCATCCCCGAGATCGGCGACCGCTTCGACACCTTCTTCACCTGGCTCGAGCGCGTCTCGGTGATCATCTTCACCGTCGAGTATCTCGTGCGCCTGTGGACCGCGCCGGAAGACCCGACCGCGGTGCGCGGCCGCTTCTGGGGGCGGCTTTCCTATGCGCTCAGGCCGATGATGATCATCGACCTGATCAGCTTCGCGCCCGCCTATATCGCGCTGTTCATCCCTTTCGTCGATCTGCGCTTCCTGCGTCTTATCCGTCTGCTCAGGCTGCTCAAGATCGCGCGCTATTCGCCGGCGCTGTCGACGCTCATGCAGGTTCTCGCGGAAGAGCGCCGCGCGCTCTACGGCACGCTGCTCCTGCTGCTCTGCGCGATGGTGTTCGCCGCGGCGGCGATGCATGTGATCGAGGGCGGCGTCGCGGGCGCCAACCCGGCGTTCACGACCATGCCGGGCTCGATGTATTGGGCGATCACGACGCTCACCACGGTCGGCTACGGCGATACCTATCCGATCACCGCGGCGGGGCGCCTGGTCGCCGGCATCACGATGATCGCGGGGCTCGGCCTGTTCGCGCTTCCCGTCGGCATCGTGGCGACGGGCTTCGTCAACTCGATCCACCGCCGCGACTTCGTCGTCACTTTCGGCATGCTCTCGCGCGTGCCGCTGTTCCGCGGCATCGACGCGCAGATCATCGGCGAGATGATGACCATGCTGCGCGCCCGCGCGGTCTCCGGCGGCACGATCATCTCGGCGGCCGGCGCGCGCGCCGACGCGATGTATTTCGTCATCTCGGGCGAGGTCGAGGCCAGCCTGCAGAACAGCAAGATCCGCTTCCGCAGCGGCGACTTCTTCGGCGAGCTGGCGCTGCTCGAAGAGACCATGCGCTCCGCCACCGTCATCGCCGTCGAGCCGTCGCGCATCCTGACGCTGACGGTCGACGATTTCAGCCACCTGCTCACCAAGCATCCCGGCCTGATGCGCCGCATCCACCGGATGGCGGCCGCCCGCGCCGAAGACATCGCGCAGGCGGGCGCCATCTCCGAAGCCGAGATCAAGGCCGCGCGCCGCATGCGCAAGCGCGCCGAGCGCAACCCCGACCACGTCGACTAAGAACCGCCCGCCGCGCCCCCAACGCGCGCCGCCAGCGCGATCCGTCGTCGACTAGGGCTTGAAGTAGACGCAGAGCTTGTTGCCGGTCGGGTCGCGCAAGTAAGCGCCGTAGAAATCCTGCTTCTCGGGCGGACGGAAGCCCGGCGCGCCTTCGTCACTGCCGCCGTTGGCCAGCCCCGCCGCATGGGCGTTCCCGACCTCGTCCGCGCTCTTGGCGGGGAAGGCGAGCATCGAGCCGTTGCCGGCGCTCGCGGGCTTGCCGTCGAAAGGCGGGCAGAGATAGACGCCGTGGCTCTCGGAGCCCTTGGCGCCATAGCCGATCCAGCCGCCATCGGCGAATTTGCGCTCATAGCCGAAGGCGCCGAAGAAGGCGTCGTAGAACTTGCCCGACGCGTCGCTGTCCTTCGCGCCGATGGTCACGTAACCGATCATGCTCATCGAAATGTCCCTTGAAGATGGCGCGGGGAGCATGGTCCAGGATCGTGAACGTATCAAGAACATGGGCGCGCGGCGGGGTTGCGGCGCGCGCATGGATCAGGGCTTGCGCGTCGCCGCCGCCGACATGATCAGCGCGGCCTCTTCCAGCACCGCGAGCTTCGATGCCGGCAAGCCCTCGAGCGCGTCGGTCAGTAGCGCCAGCCTTCGTCTGCTGCCCGCCTCCATCAGCTTGCGGCCCTTCTCGGTGACCGCGATCAGCATCGAGCGCCGGTCGAGCGGGCGGCGGGTGACGAGCCCCTGCGCCTCCAGCTGCGCCACGGTCTGCGACATGGTGGGCGGCTTGACCTGCTCGGCCTCGGCCAGCGCGCCCAGGGTCTTGGGCCCGGCATAGACCAGCACCGACAGTGCCGAGAGCTGCGCGCCGGGGATGCCCGACGCATTGTCCACCTGGCGCAGGCTGCGCAGCAGGCGGATGGCGGCGCCATGGATGGCTTCGGCGGCGTGCTCGACGCGGTCTTGACTCATGGGAGCGATATTGTTAGGTATCCTAACAGTGTGAGAGCCTAACTGTAACGGAGGAGGGACGGCATGGGAAGCACGGATGGCCTGGGCGGACGCAAGCTGGCGCAGGTGGCGCTCACCTGCCGCGACCTCGACCGCGCGCGGGGCTTCTATCGCGACACGCTGGGCCTGAACTTCATGTTCGAGGCCGGCAACATGCTGTTCTTCCAGCTGGACGGAATGCGGCTGATGATCGGCAAGGAAGAACCCGGCCACGAAGGCGGGCCGATCGGCGGCTCCGTGCTCTATTTCGACGCCCCGGACATCGATGCGCTGGGTGCGGCGCTGGAGGCGAAGGGCATCGTGTTCCTGCGTCCGGCCGAGACCGTGCAACGCACCGAGACCCACGAGCTCAAGCTGCGCGCGTTCCGTGACCCCGACGGCAATCTGCTCGCGCTGATGGGCATGGTGCCGAGATCCTAGCTCTTGGCGGAACGGCGTGCGCTCCCCATCTCCTCAGGCGGGAGGTGCCGTCCGTGAAAGCTGTATTCGTTCTTGCCGCTTCTCTGATCGTCGCTGCGCCCGCGTTCGCCGACGAGCAGTCCAACGTCGCCGTCGCGCGGCGCGTCTTCGACGATATCTACAACAAGCACGATTTCGCCGCGGCGCAGGCGATCTATGCGCCGGGCTTCGTCAATCACGGCCGCACGCGTGACATCGGGCTGGCCGAGGACCAGGCGGCGGCGAAAGGCTGGTGCGACGCGGTTCCCGACCTGCATGTCGAGGTCTTGAAGAGCGTCGCACAGGGCGATCTCGTCACCTTGCTGTGGATTGCGGAAGGCACCAACACCGGCAGCGGCAACGGGCTCGACAAGACCGGCGCGCATTTGAAGGTGCGCGGCATCACGATCTGGCGCGTCGCGGACGGCAGGCTCGCGGAGGAATGGTCGGAGTTTGAGCTTCCTAAGCCCTGAAACAGCTTTCCGGCAAAGTGAGCCATGCACAGCGGTCCGTGTCCTGCGCCGAGAGGCCGGGTGCCGGCAACGGATCGTCGATGAAGCAGCCGCCGGCGACGCCGGTCGCATCGGGCAGGAAGCCGAACGACTTCCAATAGAGCGTCGTGCCGCAGCGGGCGCAGAAATAGCGGTTGTAGGCGCCGTCTTTGGAATAGACGTCGAAGCTACCGTCCTTGGCCACGACCTTGTCGTCCGGGAAATAGCTCGACCAGCCGAAGGCGCTGCCCGTGCGCCTGCGGCAGCTGGTGCAATGGCAAAGACCGTTCAGCACCGGCTCGCCTTCGACGGCGATCGCGCAATCGCCGCAGCAGCAGCGCGCAATGCGCGTCATCGCCGATACTCCACGAAGCCGTCGTTCACCGCGAGCGAGTCGTAGAGCTTGCGCGCGGTCGCGTTGCTCTCATGCGTCAGCCAATAGACGCGCGAAGCGCCGGCGCGCGCATAGATCGCCTCGATCAGCGCCCGGCCCGCGCCGCCGCCGCGCACATCCGGCGCCACGAACAGATCGTTCAGATAGACGTAAGGCTCGATCGCCCAGGTCGAGGGATGCACGATGCAATGCGCGATGCCGACGATGCGGCCGTCCTGCTCGGCGACCAGTCCGAACATATCCGCGTCCGGACCGGTCAGACGCGCGAAGGTCGCCTCGCTCACCGTGGCCGGAAGCGTGGCGCGATAGAATTCCAGATAGCCCGCCCACAACGACAGCCATGCCGGCTTGTCGGCAGCGGCGAGGGGGCGGACGATCCCGGAAAACAATCAGGCCATCGCCTTCTTCAGGTTCTCGTCGACCTTGTCGAGGAAGCCTTCGGTGGTCAGCCATTTCTGGTCGGGCCCGACCAGCAGCGCGAGGTCCTTGGTCATGAACCCGCTCTCGACCGTGTCGACGCAGACCTTCTCGAGCGTGTGCGCGAACTTGTCGAGCGCCGCGTTGCCGTCGAGCTTGGCGCGATGGGCAAGCCCTCGGGTCCAGGCGAAGATCGAGGCGATGGAGTTGGTCGAGGTCGCCTTGCCCTTCTGGTGCTCGCGATAGTGGCGCGTCACCGTGCCGTGCGCGGCTTCGGCCTCGACGATCTTGCCGTCCGGCGTCGTCAGCACGCTGGTCATCAGGCCGAGCGAGCCGAAGCCCTGCGCCACGGTGTCGGACTGCACGTCGCCGTCGTAGTTCTTGCACGCCCAGACATAACCGCCTTCCCATTTCAGCGCCGAGGCCACCATGTCGTCGATCAGGCGGTGCTCGTAGGTGATGCCGGCGGCCTTGTACCGGTCGGCGAACTCGGCATCGAACACCTCCTGGAAGATGTCCTTGAAGCGCCCGTCATAGGCTTTGAGGATCGTGTTCTTGGTCGAAAGATAGACGGGATATTTGCGCGCCAGGCCGTAGTTCAGCGAGGCGCGCGCGAAATCGCGGATCGAATCGTCGAGGTTGTACATCGCCATCGCGACGCCGCCGCCGGGCGCCTTGAAGACTTCCTTCTCGATCACCGTGCCGTCCTCGCCGACGAACTTGATGGTGAGCGTGCCCTTGCCGGGATAGCGGAAATCGGTCGCGCGGTACTGGTCGCCGAAGGCATGGCGGCCGACCACGATGGGCTGCGTCCAGCCGGGCACGAGGCGCGGCACGTTCTTGCAGATGATCGGCTCGCGGAAGATCACGCCCCCTAAGATGTTGCGGATCGTGCCGTTGGGCGACTTCCACATCTCTTTCAGATTGAACTCCTTCACGCGCGCTTCGTCGGGCGTGATGGTGGCGCATTTGACGCCGACGCCGTGCTTCTGGATCGCGTGCGCCGCGTCGACGGTGACCTTGTCGCCGGTCGCGTCGCGATGCTCGATGCCGAGGTCGTAATACTCGAGCTGGATGTCCAGATAGGGCAGGATCAGCTTCTTCTTGATCAGGTCCCAGATGATGCGGGTCATCTCGTCGCCGTCGAGCTCGACGACGGGGTTGGCGACTTTGATCTTTTCCATGGGGACCCTCGGATTTTCTGCTGGCGCGGGGTATAGCGAGGCGGTGACCGACCGTCAAAGCGACGAAATGAGCCCCGTCCCCGCCATCATCCTGTCCTTTCCGCAGCTCGGCGAGAACATCGGCGCCGCGGCGCGCGCGATGGCGAATTTCGGGCTTGCGGACCTGCGCCTGATCCATCCGCGCGACGGCTGGCCGAACGAGCGCGCCTGGATGACGGCCGCGGGCGCGCTCGACATCGTCAAGGGCGCCGTGCTGTACCCTTCGACGCGCGAGGCGCTGGGCGATCTCAATCTCGTCTATGCGACGACGGCGCGAGAGCGCGGCGTGACCAAAGAGGTGCTGACGCCCAAGGAAGCGGCGCGGCGGCTGCGCCTGGCGGTGGCGCGCGGCGAGAAGACCGGCATCCTGTTCGGCAACGAGCGTGCCGGCCTCACCAACGAAGAGGTCTCGCTCGCCGACGCGGTGGTGACGGTGCCGACCTCGGAGTTCTCCTCGATCAATCTCGGCCAGGCGGTGCTGCTCGTCTGCTACGAATGGTTTCTCTCGGGCGCCGACGCGCCGGCCTCGCGCATCGAGCACGGCCCGGTCCATCGCATGCCGACGCGCGAAGAGATGTTCTCGCTGTTCGACCACCTCGAGCGCGAGCTGACCGACAGCGGTTTCCTGTTCCCGCCCGACAAGCGCGACCATATGGTGCGGGCGATGCGCGCAACCCTGCACCGCGCGCGGCTCACCTATCAGGAGGTCCAGACCTTGCGCGGCATGATCGTGGCGCTCGCCAAGGGCAAGCATCGGGTGATCAAGCCGTGACGGTCGCGATCTTCCTTCTTGCCGCGATCGCCGCGGCGGCGTTCGTGGTGCGGCCGGTCTTCGCCCGCACGCGCGCGCGGTTGCTGCTTTCGGCGGCGCTCGCGGTCTTCGTCATCGGCATCGGCGCCGGCATGTACCTGGCCGTCGGGCGGCCGGCGCTGGCGCTGCACGACGACGGCACGGCGGGCCTCGTGCGCCGCCTGCACGAATCGCCGAACGACCTCGCCGGCTGGAAGCGGCTCGGCGAATCCTATCTCAGGGCCGGCGCCGACGATCAGGCCGCCAAGGCCTATCTGCGCGCCATCCAGGTCGCGCGCGCCACCGGCAAGCCGCGCGAGGCGCCCTATTCGGACTACGGCGCGACCCTGGTCGGATTGTCGCCCGGCGTGCCCGCGGAGGCCGAGAACGCGTTCCGCGTCGCGCTGTTCGTCAATCCGAAGGACCCGGTCGCGCTCTACTTCATGGGCTTCGCCAGCGCGGCCCGCGGCGAAGCGGCGCAAGCGATCGCGCTGTGGCAGGCGCTCCTCGACGAGTCGCCGCCCAACGCGCCCTATCGCAAGGGTCTGACCGCGCGCATCGCGATGCTGAAAGGGCAAGGGACTCCCGACATCGATGCGATGGTCGCGGGGTTGGCCGCGCGGCTGAAGACGCAGCCCGACGACGCCGAGGGCTGGCAGAAGCTGGTGCGCTCTTACGCGGTGCTGAAAGACATGCCGAGAGCGCAAGCCGCGCTTGCCGATGCGCGCGCCGCGATGGCGAAGAATCCGGATGCCTTGAAAGCGCTCGCCGCCGAAGCCAAAGAGCTCGGCCTCGAGAAATAGGTCAGCCCGCGACGCGGCCCTGCCACACCGGCCAGCAGGTCGAGCGGCCGGCCTTCTTGTTCTTGTCGTAGAGCTTCATCTGGGCGTCGGAGGCCGAGCTGCCCGTCTCGGTCGCGGTGTAGTCGTGGCCGCCGGCGCACCAGACATAGAAATGATGCGTGCCGGCGGCGAAAAAGTCCGTCTGGTGGCTGGAGGAGAAGTTCCCCGCGGCGGCGACGCCCGCGGCAACCACGACCGCTGCGACCGCCGCACCCAGAATGCTGGACATTTTCATACGAAGAACACCCTACCAACCCCGAAGGGGCCGTCATGCGTTGCGACAGGCCCTCTCCCCGAAAGCACGCTATACAAGCCAGAGGCTCTTGTCATTCCCGTGATGGGCCCGCGACAGGAACAATTAAGCCTTGACACGCTCCGGCTCGGCGCCCGCCGCGCGCAGCATGGCCTCGATGGCCCCGGCCGCCGCCTCGACCCGGGCGGCGTCGCGGCCGCGGGCGACGAGCTGAACCCCGAAGCCGTCGTCGCGATAGTAAGGATAAGAACCGATCGAAAGCTCGGGGAAGTCCTTCGCGATGTCGGCCAGGCCTTGCGCTATCCGGCCCTCGCCGATGCGCGCGCCGACGGTCGCGGCATGGACCAGGGCGCCGCGCTCGAGATGCGGCGCGACGTCTTCCATCATCGCGCGCATGATCATCGGCACGCCCGCCATCACATAGACGTTGCCGATATGGATGCCCGGCGCGACCGAGGCGGTGTTGCGCACCAGCTCCGCGCCCAAGGGGATGCGCGCCATGCGCTTGCGCATGTCGTTGAACTCGCCCGGCTTGTAGCGCGCGGCCAGCATCGCCAGCGCCTCGGGGTGATGGTCGATGCCGACGCCGAACGCCTTCGCCACCGCGTCGGCGGTGATGTCGTCATGCGTCGGCCCGATGCCGCCGGTGGTGAAGACGTAAGTGTAGCGCGCGCGCAGCGCGTTCAGCGCGGCGACGATCTCGTCCTCGACGTCGCCGACCACGCGGGCCTCGCGCACGTCGATCCCTAAGGTCCCCAAGAATTTGGCGATGTAGTTGGTGTTGGTGTCCTGGGTGCGGCCGGAGAGGATCTCGTCTCCGATGACCAGGATCGCGGCGGTCGGGTTCGGGCGGGCTGGGCTCATGGCGCGGAACGATGCCTCACTCCACACGTTTTGGAAATGAGGAGAACGCCGATGAACCCCCGCTCCACGGTTTCCATCGCGGGGCACCCCGTCCACGCGATGCTGGTGCCGTTCGTGATCGCCTTCTATGTCGGCGCGTTCGCGGCCGATATCGCCTTCGCCGCGACCCTGGACCCGTTCTTCGCGCGCGGCGCGCTGTGGCTGATCGGCGCGGGCATCGTCGTATCCGTGTTCGCCGCCACCATCGGACTGATCGATTTCCTGGCCGAGCCGCGGATCCGCGAGCTCTCCGCGGCGTGGTGGCATCTGGGCGGAAATGTGGTGATGTCGCTGCTCTCGATCCTCGATTGGGTGCTGCGCGACGCGGTCGGCGCCGAAGCCGGCTCGCGCGCCTATACCTGGCTGTCCGGGCTCGTCGTCCTGCTCCTGGTCTTCAACGGCTGGAAAGGCGGCCAGATGGTCTATCGCCATCATGTCGGCGTCGCCGACGTCGCAGACTAGGAATTAACGCCATAGGGGATTATATCGGGCCGATGATGTCCTTCATGCCCGAAGCCGATACGTTCGAGCCCGCCAAGCGGGCCCATTTCGCCGTGGCGCTGCATTCCGCGTCCGATTTCGAAGGCATGCGCCGGGCAGGCCGCATCGCCGCCGAGGTGCTCGACCTGCTCGTGCCCGAGGTCAAGCCCGGCGTTACCACCGCCCATCTCGACAAGCTCGCCTTCGACCATGTGATCGCCCAGGGCGCGATCCCGGCGTGCCTCGGCTATCGCGGCTATCGCCACACGCTCTGCACCTCGATCAACCACGTCGTCTGTCACGGCATCCCGAACGACAAGCCGCTGCGCGACGGCGACATCGTCAATATCGACGTGACCGTGATCGTCGACGGCTGGCACGGCGACACGTCGCGCATGTATCTCGTCGGCGACGTCAAGCTGAAGGCGCGCCGCCTCGTCGACATCACCTATGAATGCATGATGCGCGGCATCGCCCAGGTGAAGCCCGGCAACACGACCGGCGATATCGGCCACGCCATCCAGGCCTATGCCGAAGGCCAGGAGCGCTGCGCGGTGGTGCGCGATTTCTGCGGCCATGGCGTCGGCAAGGTGTTCCACGCGCTGCCCAACATCGTCCATTACGGCAAGGCGGGGCACGGCATGGCGCTCAAGCCCGGCATGTTCTTCACTGTCGAGCCGATGATCAATCTGGGCGGCTATGGCGTGAAGGTCTTGAACGACGGTTGGACCGCGGTCACCCGCGACCGCTCGCTCTCGGCGCAGTTCGAGCACACGGTCGGCGTGACCGAGGACGGCGTGGAGATCTTCACGCGCTCGCCCAAAGGCCTCGACAAGCCGCCTTACGGCTCCTGACACGCAAAACTGTTGCAAGCGGCGACGGCAACGTTAGGCTGTGCCTGCAGCCTGTCGAATATCGTCCGCGATGACGTCCAAATCCAAGACCGGCGGCGTGCGCGACGTGGCGCCGCCCTTCGTCGACGGCAACGCCGAGCCGCATTATCTCGGCCATCGCGACCGGCTGCGCGAGCGCTTCCTCCTGGGCGGGCCCGACACGCTGCCGGACTATGAGCTGATGGAGCTGGTCCTGTTCGCGGCGATCCCGCGCCGCGACGTGAAGCCGCTGGCCAAGCATCTGCTCGCCAAGTTCGGCAGCTTCGCCGAAATCATCGCCGCGCCGCGCGAGCGCCTGCTCGAGATCGACGGCATCGGCGAAAACGTGGTGACGCAGCTGAAGGTGATCGAAGCGGCGGCTTTGCGCCTTTCCAAGACGCGGCTCATCGGCCAGCCCGCGCTGTCGTCCTGGGCGGCGCTGCTCGACTATTGCGCGGCGGCGATGGCGCGCGGGTTGCGCGAGGAGTTCCGCGTGCTCTTCCTCGACCGCAAGAACATCCTCATCGCCGACGAGGTGCAGAGCGCCGGCACCATCGACCACACGCCCGTCTATCCGCGCGAGATCGTCAAGCGCGCGCTCGACCTCGGCGCTTCGGCGATGATCCTGGTGCACAACCATCCCAGCGGCGATCCCACGCCCAGCCGCGCCGATATCGAGATGACGCGCGAGATCCAGGCGGCGGCCAAGCCGCTCAAGATCGCCGTCCACGACCACCTGGTCATCGGGCGCAGCGGGCATGCGAGCTTCAAGTCACTGGGCTTGCTCTAGAAATCAATCTCAAAGCGACCGTCAGTCATTTCTATTGAAGGGCGAATTGCCCCGTGTAAGACTTCGCGCCGAAGGGATTCACACTGGGGGCTCGCATGTCACGCTGCGCTTGGCGTCTTCGCACGGCTTTGCTGGTCGGCTGTCTCGCAGCCGCGTTCGCGTCCGAAACAAGCGCCGCGCCGGCGCCGACGATGCGCCTGCTCGCCAATCCGCCGGTGGTGAAGCTGAACGCGCAGCACGTCTACGACATTCAGGCGGTGACGCGCGATGCCTTCATATACAATCCGGCCACGACCAAGAGCGATCCGGTGAAGCTGCGCACCTATTGGCCGACCGCCACGCCGCTGGACAAATACGCGCCGCTGATCGGTCCGACCATCGAGGTGCATCCGGGCGATGCGTTCAAGGTCAACTTCGTCAACAATCTCGACGACGCAGCGAAGTGCGACCGCGGTGCCGACCACAACGTTCCCAAATGCTTCGGCTACACCAATCTGCACACGCACGGCCTGTGGGTGAGTCCGTCGGGCAACAGCGACAACGTGCTGATCGAGATCGACACCCAGGGCGGCAAGAAGGACTTCCAGTTCAACATCCCGCCGGAGCATCCCGCCGGCACGTTCTGGTATCATCCCCACGTCCACGGCTCGACCGCGATCCAGACGGCGAGCGGCATGTCGGGCGCGCTGATCATCCGCGGCAACCGCAAGCCCACCAAGACCGCCAATGGCGACATCGATACCTTGCTGGCGCCGATGATGCCCAAGGAGCGCATCCTGCTGTTCCAGCAGATCTCCTATGCCTGCCGGACGCCCGACAACGCCGTGGATTGGACCTGCACCAAAGGGCCGCTACCCGGGACGATTTCCGGCTACGACCAGCTCGGCGGCAGCAAGTGGAAGGCGTCGGGCCGCTTCACCAGCATCAACGGCCAGAACCTGCCGACCTTCGCCGGCGCCGCGGCGGGAAAGACCGAGCGCTGGCGCATGATCGACGGCGGCATCGCCAACTCGCTCAACGTCTTCGTCCGCGCGGCCAAGCCCGGCGTCACCTTGCCCGACCAGCTGACGGCCGAGCAGGGCGCCAAATGGGTGGTGGAGAACTGCACCGGCGACATCGTGCACCAGTTCGCGATCGCCTCCGACGGCCTGACCCGCTCGAAGATCGTCGACCGCGGCGCGACCAAGCCGTCGACCCTGCAACCGGGCTATCGCGAGGACGTGCTCGTCACCTTCCCGCATGAGGGCTCCTACTGCGTGATCGACACCGCCTCGCCGATCGGCGTGGGGCAGACCGCGGAAGGCCGCGAGCTTCTGGGTATCGTCCAGGTCGCCAAAGGCCACGACGTCGCCGATCAGGGTGCTTATCTGGTCGACGAGTTGAGCAAAGCCGCGGACAAAGCCTATAGCGATCCGGAGGTGAGGCAGATGGTCCGTGCCGATCTCATCAACGGCATGCGGCTGTCGCACTTCACGCCGCACAAGGACCTGCGCGGGCTGAAACCCGACGGCACCCAGACGCTCGCCTTCAACATGGAAGACGGCTTCGAGATCGGAAAGAAGCTCGATGGCTCCGATGCCATCCCCTACAACGGCAAGGTCTCGCGCGAGCTGGCGCTGGGGACGATGGACGAGTGGACGCTGACCTCGGTCAACGGCAACCACCCCTATCATATCCACGTCAATCCGTTCCAGATCGTCTCGATCAAGGACCCGAACGGAAAGGAGGTCAGCGAGACCGGGGAAGCCGACGATCCGCAATATGCCGATCTCCAGGGCGAGTGGAAGGACACGATCTTCGTCAAGGACGGCTATCACGTCGTGATCCGCACGCGCTACGAGCGCTTCGACGGCGCCTTCGTGCTGCACTGTCACATCCTCGACCACGAGGACAAGGGCATGATGGAGAAAGTCCAGATCTGCAAGACCAAGGACGGCAAGCAGGACTGCCCCAAGCTGGCCGACGAGATGCCCGGCATGCACTGACGCGCTTGCGGGCTCAGGCCCGAAAGGCGCATCGTCCCGCCGGGGAGCGGTGGGATTCTCGAACGCATGTGGCGCTATGCCCTCAAGGAGAGCGGACGCTGGGCGCTGGCCGTGCTGGGCGCGCTGCTCACGGCGGCCGCTGTCTCGGCGCTGTCGGTGCCGGGCGCCGTGGCGGGTGCCGGCGCCTATGCCATAGCGTTCGGCGGGCGGCTGCTCGCGTTCCTCGCGCTCGATTTCGGCGCCAGCGCGATCAGCGGCGACAGCGTGGCGCAGGAGCTTGCCGCCCACGGCCCCATGACCGCCGATCTCGTGGGCTTCGGCACCGTGATCGCGATCCTGCTCGGCGTGCCGTTGGGGCTGGCGCTCGGCACCGGGCCGTTCCGCCGCGCGACCGCGCCGTTGATCCAGATCGTGTCGGCGGCGCCGGTGTTCTGCGCCGGCCTGGCACTGGCCTATGCCGCGCGGCATCTCTTCGGCTGGTACCAGGGTGTGGCCGAGTCCGCGCCGGCCCATCTCGACGTCGCCGCCTTGCGCGCGGTGCTGCTGCCGGCGCTGACGGTCGGGCTGGCGGGAACCGCCGCGATCCAGGTCGCGCTGCGCCGCGCGGCCTCGGAAGCGCAGGACAATCCTTTCCGCACGGGCCTCAGGCGGCTCGGGCTCACGGCGCTGGAGATCGAGCGCGTCTATGTCGCGCCGCGCGTTTTCGCAGGCCTGCTGTCCAGCCTCGGCGAGGTGATGCTGGCGCTGCTTTCGGCGGCCGTGGTGTCGGAATGGGTGTTCCAGTGCCGCGGCATCGCCGATCTGTTCGTGAAGTCGCTGGCGCTGCACGACTGGAACATGGCGGCGGCGATCCTCCTGGTGTTCGCGGCCGCGACCTCGACGGCCGAGTTCGCGGGCCGCCTCGGCGCCTGTCTCCTGACGCGGTCGTCGTCATGAACGAGCTGTCGCTGCTGCGCCGCGTGCTCGCCGCGATCGGATGGTCGGGGCTCGGCCTCGTCGCGGTCGCGGTGATGCTGGGCGATTTCCTCGCGCGCGCGCCGCTCGGCACCGCGCATGTCGGCCCGTCGCTCGCCGTGCCGTCGGAGACCTTCCCCTTCGGCACCGACGTGCTTGGCCGCGACATGTTCAGCGAGACGCTGTACGGCCTCAGCGCCACCGTCACCCAGGCGGGCGAGGCGGCGGTGCTCGCGGTGCTGGCGGGCGGATTGCTCGGCTTCGTCGCGGCGCATCTGCCGCGCCCGGCCGGCGCAGTTCTGCGCTGGGCGCTCGGCGCGCTCGCGGCCATCCCGGCGTTGCTGCTCGCGCTGATTCTGATCGGGTTGACGGCGCGCGGGCTTGCCGGCGCAGCCGCAGGCCTTGCCGCTGCGCCGCTCGCCTTCGTGCGCGCCTTCGACCGCGCGCGGGGCCAAGGCCGTCTCGGCCATGCGGAATATGCGCGCGCCACCGGCATCTCGTCCTCGGCGCTGCTCAATCGCGACCTGGCATACGAGTTCCGCGACACGCTGCTGCCGACGGTGGCGCGCGCGCTCGCCGCGGTCGCGATCATCCTCTCGACGGTGAGCTTCCTGGGCTTCGGCGCGGTGCCGCCGCATCGCGATCTGGGCCTGATGATCGCGGCGGCGAAAGCGACCTACATGCAGGCGTGGTGGACGGCCGCGTTCCCGGCGCTGGCGCTGATGCTGTTCATCCTGCTGGCGCGGCTGGCGGCCGGCCTCGACGAAGGCGAGCGGCCATGAAAGAGGCGCGGCTTCTGGTCGAGATCAAGGAGCTCGGCGTCGCGCGCGGCGGCGGGGTGGAGCTCGAACGCTTCTCGCTCGCGCTCCATGCCGGCGAGACGGTCGTTCTTCTGGGCGAAGCCGGCAGCGGCAAGGACGCGGTGCTGCGCGCGCTCGACGGCCAGCTCGAGCGCGGCGAGGACGTCTCGGGCACCATCCGCTTCGGCGAAGGCGAGGCGCGGCCGGCCGCGCGCAAGCAGCGCCCGCCGCTTCGCACCGCGTTCCTTCCCGGCGCCGCGTCGCATCCGCTCGACGGCCAGGCCGGAGCGGCCTCGCAGCTCGAGCGCGTGATCGCCCGCAAGCTCGGCTGTCCGCGCGGCGGCGCGCGGGAAGAGCTGCGCAACGCGCTCGCGCGCTTCGCCGGCGCGCCGTCGGTCGAGGCGCTGGATGCGCCCGCCGCGACGCTCGACGACGCGACGGTGGCGTGGGGCCTGCTCGCGGCGGCGATAGCGACGACGCCGGAGCTTCTGCTCTGCGATCATCCGTTTGCGGATCTTTCGCCCGTCGCCGCCGCGGCGCTCAGCAAGGCGTTGCGCGACGAGCAGGCGCGGCTCGGCTTCGCGATCGTCTATGCCGCGCGCGAGCCGCAGCCGGTGCTGCGTCTCGGCGGCCGCACGCTCGTGCTGCGCCAGGGCCGCGTGGTCGAAGAGGGCGACACCGCGCATCTGGTGAGCGGACAGACCCATGCCTATACCCAGGCGCTGTTCAAGGCGCTCCCCGGCGCGGCGCCGGCGCGCCCGCCGCGTCCCGCCTCGCGCGGCGAGCCGCTGCTGCAGGTGCAGGGCCTGGTGCTGAACCCGGAGCCGCGCAAGACGCCGCGCCAGCGCGACCTCTTGGGCTTCGAGCTTCGCCGCGGGGCCTCGCTGGCGCTGCTCGGCGAAGCGGGATCGGGGCGGCACACGCTGCTGCGCGCGCTGCTCGGGCTGGAGCGGCGGCCGGGCCGCATCCTGTTCGACGCCGTCGATCTCAATTTGCTGTCGGAAGCGATGACCTTGCGCCTTCGCCGCCGCGTCGCGTTCATCACGGCCGACGACGATGCGCTCGATCCGCGCATGACCTTGTGGGACACGGTCGACGAGCCGCTGCGCGCGCACTTGAGGCTCTCGCGCGAGCTCACCGCCGGCTATCGCGACACGGCGCTGAAGCGCGTCGGGCTCGCGTCGCATGACGGGCGCCGCCCGGTCGCGACGCTTTCGCCCTTCGACAAGCGCCGGCTCCAGGTCGCGCGCGCCATCGTCGGCGCGCCGCTCCTGGTGGTGGTCGACGAGCCGTTGCGCGGCCTCGACGCCGTGGCGCAGACCACGATGCGCGACCTGCTCGCCGAATTTCGCGTCGAAAGCCAAGCCGCGTTCCTGGTCGTCACCAGCGATTTCGCGGTGGCCCAGGCGCTGTGCGACGACGCGTTCGTGTTCGACAAGGGCCGGGTGGTGGAGCGCGGCGCGCTGGCCTCGCTCGTGCGCGCGCCCAAGGACGAGGCGACAAAGGCGTTGATCGAGGCCGTGGCGCCTCTTCCAAGCGGGGCTGCGGAGGTCTAGAACCCCGCCCATGATCCCACGCTACGCCCGCCCCGACATGACGGCGATCTGGTCGCCGGAGACGAAATTCCGCATCTGGTTCGAGATCGAAGCCCACGCCGCCGACGCGCTGGCCGAGCTCGGCGTGATCCCGAAGGAGGCCGCGGCCACGATCTGGGAGAAGGGCGGCGCCGCGAAATTCGACGTCGAGCGCATCGACGCCATCGAGCGCGAGGTCAAGCACGACGTCATCGCGTTCCTCACGCATCTGGCCGAGTTCGTCGGGCCCGAGGCGCGCTTCGTGCACCAGGGCATGACCTCGTCCGACGTGCTCGATACCTGCCTGTCGGTGCAGCTCAAGCGTGCCGCCGACATCCTCATCGCCGATGCCGACCTGCTGCTCGCGGCGCTGAAGAAGCGCGCCTACGAATACAAGATGACGCCGACCATCGGCCGCAGCCACGGCATCCATGCCGAGCCGACCACGTTCGGCGTCAAGCTCGCGGGCTTCCATGCGGAGTTCCAGCGCGCGCGGGCGCGGCTCGTCGCGGCGCGGGACGAGATCGCGACCTGCGCCATCTCGGGCGCGATCGGCTCCTTCGCGAACATCGATCCGCGCGTGGAAGAGCATGTCGCGGCGAAGCTCGGCCTCACGGTCGAGCCGGTGTCGACGCAAGTCATTCCGCGCGACCGCCATGCGGCCTATTTCGCCGCGCTCGGCGTGGTGGCGAGCTCGCTCGAGCGGCTGGCGACCGAGATCCGCCATCTCCAGCGCACGGAAGTGCTCGAGGCGGAAGAGTTCTTCTCCGCGGGCCAGAAGGGCTCGTCGGCGATGCCGCACAAGCGCAACCCCGTGCTCACCGAGAACGTCACGGGCCTCGCGCGCATGGTGCGCGCCTTCGCGTGGCCCGCGATGGAGAATGTCGCGCTTTGGCACGAACGCGACATCTCGCATTCCTCGGTCGAGCGCTATATCGGCCCCGACGCGACGATCACGCTGGATTTCGCGCTGGTGCGCATGGCGGGCGTGGTCGAGAAGCTCGTCGTCTACCCGAAGCGCATGCAGGAGAACCTCGACCGCACGCAAGGGTTGGTGCACAGCCAGCGCGTCCTGCTGGCGCTGACGCAGAAGGGCGTGAGCCGCGAGGATTCCTATCGTCTTGTGCAGCGCAACGCGATGCGCACCTGGAACGGCGAGGGCGCGCTGCTCGATCTGCTCAAGGCCGACGCCGAAGTCGCCAAGGCGCTGTCGGCGGCGGAGCTCGAGGCGCTGTTCGATCTCGACTATCACTTCAAGCACGTCGACACGATCTTCAAGCGCGTGTTCGAAAGCTGACCGACTTTCTGCGTTGCAACGCCGGCGCGCGGCGGGCCTAATGCGGCCCCGGCAACAAACCGGTGAAACAAGGGAGAGTTTCCATGCGTCATGGCCACCTTTTTTTTCGCTGCGCCCTGCTCGGCTCGGCGGTCGCGATCGCCAGCCTGACCCCCGCGCTCGGCGCGAGCGGCAGAAGCGTCGAGATGAAGCGGATGCTCGCGATCCAAGGGCACCAGCCGCACGCCGCGCGCGTGCATGGCGGCGGCTTGAGCGTCGCCGACGGCACCTACACCGTGCTGCATCAATTCGCGGGCGGCGCCAATGACGGCGCGGGCTCGGGCGCCAACGTCACGATCGACGACGAGGGCAACATCTACGGCACGACCGATTTCGGCGGCGCCAAGGACGACGGCACGGTCTTCAAGCTCGCGACCAACGGCAATGTCACGGTGCTGCATTCCTTCAGCGGCAGCGACGGCGAAGGGCCCGATGGCGGCGTGATCGTCACCAAGAAGGGCGTCGTGATCGGCACCGCCGGCGGCGGCGGCACGAGCGGCAACGGCGTGATCTTCCAGATCACCAAGAAGGGGAAGTTCAAGGTGCTGCACAATTTCAGCAGCAATGACGGCTCCTTCATCCGCGGCGACCTGGTCGGCGACAAGGACGGCAACCTCTACGGAACCGCGCTGTTCGGCGGCGTCAACGGCGACGGCACGGTGTTCAAATACGCGGCCGACGGCACGTTCTCGGTGCTGCACGCGTTCAACGGCGACGACGGCGAGTTCCCCGAGCATGGCGTCGTCCTCGACCGCGCGGGCAATCTCTACGGCGTCACCGCGTTCGGCGGCGACAGCGACAACGGCACGGTGTTCAAGATCGCGTCGGACGGGACGTTCTCGACCTTGCACAGCTTCGCCGGCAGCGACGACGGCAGCTTCCTCTATGGCGGGCTGGACATCGACAGCGACGGCAACCTCTATGGCAGCACCACGGAGGGCGGCACGGGCGACAGCGGCACGGTGTTCAAGATGGCGCCGAACGGCAACGTGACCACGCTCTACAACTTCACCGGCGGCGCCGATGGCGGCTCGCCGCAGGGCGACATGCTGCGCATGGGCAAGAACCTCTACAGCGTGGCCGACGAAGGCGGCGATCCCGGCTGCCTCTGCGGCGTGGTCTACGAGATCACCGCCAAGGGCAAAGCGAAGGTGCTGCACAGCTTCGCCGGCGGCGCGGATGGTGGCGGATACTCGGCCGGCCTGGTGGCGAACAACGGCGCGTTCTACGGCACGACCGCCTCGTTCGGCACGCACTCCGACGGCGTGGTGTTCAAGGTAACGAAGAAGAAGTAACGGCTTGGGCGCGCGGCACGGGAAACGCTCGTGCCGCGCGTTCGGCTCTCAATACCCGATGACCTCGCCGTCCTTGCGCATCTCGCTCGCGCCCCAATAGACGCCGTTGTCGGCGCGCATGATCGCCTGATAGCCGCCGAAGCCGCCCGTGCCGGGCACGACATGATAGCCGCGCTTGGCGAGCTCGGCCTTCACCGCCGGATCGAACCCGCTCTCCATCTCGACGGTGCCGATGCCGGCGGACGGCTCGCCCGTCGGCTCGGCATTGCCGAAATGGCGCCAGCGCGCCGCGTCGCCGGCTTCCTGCACATTCATGCCGAAATCGATCATGTTGGTGACGATCTGCACATGGCCTTGCGGCTGCATGTCGCCGCCCATCAGGCCGAAGGACATGAACGGCTTGCCGTCCTTCATCACGAAGGCGGGGATGATGGTCTGGAACGGCCGCTTGCCCGGCGCATAGACGTTCGCCGCGCCGTCGCTCAGCGAATAGAGCTCGCCGCGATCCTGGAACATGAAGCCCAGCCCGTCGGCGACCAGCCCCGACCCCATGCCGCGATAGTTCGACTGGATCAGCGAGACCATCATCCCGTCCTTGTCGGCGGTGGTGAGATAGATCGTGTCGCCGTCATGGAGCCTGGGATCGCCGGGGCCGAGATCGGGGTTGGCCTTGGCCGGATCGATCAGCTTGCGCCGCTCGTCGGCATAGGCGTCGGACAGCAGGCCCTTCATCGGCACATGCACGAAGGCCGGATCGGCATACCATTTCGCGAGATCTTCGTAAGCCAGCCGCTTGGATTCGAGCAGCGCGGTCAAGGTGTCGGCGGTGCCCGCGCCCATCTTCTTCAGATCGAAGCCCTTCAAGATCTGCAGCATCTCGAGCACCGCCGCGCCCTGGCCGTTGGGCGGCAGCTCGAAGACGTCATAGCCGCGGTAGTTGACCGACAGCGGCTCGACCCACTCGCCGTGATGGCGCGCGAAATCCTCGTAGCGCAGGTCGCCGCCGATGCGCTTGAAGTACGCGTCGATGGTGTGCGCGATCGGGCCTTTGTAATAGGCGTCGCGACCGTCCTTCGCCAGCAGCGAATAGGTGCGCGCGAGGTCGGGGTTCTGGAAGATCTCGCCTTCCGCCGGGGTATGACCCTTCGGCATATAGGTATGGCGCGCGTTGTCGCTCTCTTCGATCAGAGCCTTGTTCTTCTCGAACGCGGCCATGTTGGCTTTCCAATAGAGCGCGATGAGCTGCGTCACCGGGAAGCCGGCCCGCGCGTAGTGGATCGCGGGCGCGAGGTCGTCGGCCATCTTGAGCTTGCCGAACCTGGCGTGCAGCGCGAACCAGCCGTCGACCGCGCCGGGCACGGTGATCGGCAGCGATCCCACCGGCGGGATGTGCGGCTTGGCTTCCATCCCGGCTTTCTTGTAGGCCGCCTCGACCTCGGCCTTCATCGAAGCGAGGTCGCGTCCCATCGCGCTGCGGCCCGAGCCGTTATAGCCGTAGAGCTTCCTGGTCTTCGGGTCGTAGACGATGGCGAAGAGATCGCCGCCGATGCCGTTCAGCACGGGCTGCATCAAGCCGATCGCCGCATTGGCCGCGATGGCGGCGTCGACCGCGCTGCCGCCCTTCTTCAAAATGTCGATGGCGATCTGCGAGGCCAGCGGCTGCTCGGTCGCGGCCATGCCGTGCTGCGCCAGCACGGGCGAGCGCGTCGCCCACGTCGCGCCCGAATAGCGATCGCCGCGCGAGACTTGCCCGTAGGCGAGATTGGAAATGACGGTCGTTGCCATGATCAGTGCCGCGATGCCCCCCGTGATCCTCATTGTCCGACCAGCTCCTTGTAGGTCACGTGGCAGGAATGGCCGTGGTTCTTCTCGAAATAGTCCTGGTGGTAGTCCTCGGCCTTCCAGAAGGTCTGCGCCGGCTCGATCGAGGTCACGATGGGGCGCGGAAAGCGCGCGCGCGCCTTCTCGAGCTCCTCGCGCGCGACGCGCTCCTGCTCGGGCGAATGCACGAAGATCGCCGAGCGGTATTGCGTGCCGACGTCGGGGCCCTGGCGGTTCATCGTCGTGGGATCGTGCATCTTGAAGAACAGGTCGACGAGCGTCGCATACGAGACCTTGGCCGGATCGAAGGTCACCTCGACCACTTCGGCATGGTTGGTCGTGCCGGTGCAGACCTGGCGATAGGTCGGATTGTCGGCCTGGCCGCCTTCGTAGCCCGACACGGCGTCGACGACGCCGGGCACTTCGGCGAAGAACTGCTCGACGCCCCAGAAGCATCCCGCTCCGAACGTGGCTTTTTCCATGGTCTGAACCTTTATTGAGCGCGGCGGGTCGCGACTATAGGGGGCCGGGCGGGCGCGGTCATGCCCCTCGCTGTTCAATTGTTGCTACTTTCGATAGATTCGCCGCGAACTCATTCAAGGGGGCGCATATGGCGCAGGGCGACAAGCTGATGGTGACGGGCGACCAGGTGAATCTGCGCGCCGGGGCTTCGACCGATGCCGCCGTTCTCGGCACCTATGCCAAGGGCACGCGCGCGACCGAAGTGAGCGCCCAGGGCGACTGGACCGAGGTCGCGATCGGCGCCACCCAGGGCTTCATGGCGAGCAAATATCTCGCGTCGGCGAGCGGCTATGGCGCGCGCGTGACCGTGGCCGAGGTGGTGCCGATGTTCCCGGCGACCCGCCGCGCCAATATCGAGGCCAACCTGCCGTTCGTCGCCGAAGGCTTGCGCAAATGCGATCTCGACGACCGCGACATGATGCTGATGGCGCTCGGCACCATCCGCGCCGAGACGGCGGGCTTCGAGCCGATCCCCGAGGGCCGCAGCCAGTTCAACACCGAACCGGGCGGCACGCCGTTCGGGCTCTACGATCCGCCGGCGAAGGTCGCCGCAAAGCTCGGCAACACGCAGCCCGGCGACGGCGCGCGCTTCAAGGGCCGCGGCTATGTGCAGCTCACCGGGCGCGACAATTACGCCAGGGTCGGCAAGCAGATCGGCGTCGATCTCATCGCCAATCCCGATCTCGGCTGCGACGGCGCGACGGCGGGATTGATCCTCGCCCAGTTCCTCAAGAACCACGAAGCCGATATTCGCGCCGCGCTGGCCGGCGACGATCTCGCCGCGGCGCGCAAGCTCGTCAATGGCGGCTCGCACGGGCTCGACGCGTTCACGGCTGCGTATCGCGCGGGGCAGAAATCGCTGCCGGCCTAGAACCTGCGGCGCAATCCGATGCCGATCATCGTGCCGACATCGGCGGTGTTGCTGTAGGTGCCCCAGGCGCCGGAGCGGTGATAGATGCGCAACACCGCGTCCATGTGGCGCGAGATGCCGAAGCCGGCCTCGACGCTCACATAGTTCAGGAACTTCGGATCCTGGTGCGGCTTGGGGTCCTTGATGATCGGGGCGTTGGGCGCATAAGAGGGGCCGCTATAGATCGCGAATGTGGTGGGCAGCGTGTCGCTCCACGGGAACTCGTCGAAGCGGAAGCCGACGCCGAACGCGCCGGTTGCATAGCTGTAGTCGCCGAAGAACTGGGTGACCTGGGCTTCGGCGGCGAAGGAGATGCCCGAGCCCAGCCGGAACAGCCCGCGGTCCACCGCCAGCCCGACCATGCCGCCATTGACCTCGAAATCGCCGCCCAGGATCTGGGTCACGAACTTGGTCGAGGAGGGGCCGCCATAGAGGGTGACCGACCAGGGGCCTTGCCCGGACGCCTGGGCGGCGCCCGCCCCGAGCAGGGTCATTGCGGTCAAGCTTAACGGCAACGCGATCCGCAAACGCATGGTTTTCCGGGATTTGGCCAGATTTTCGCCGCCACCTTACCTGCGCGCGCGCTTTTGACAACCTTGCGCCGCAGTTGCGCTTTCCCGGGCGACCTCACTATTGTGACAAAGAGTTCATCTGCTTCGGGGGATTGCATGGCATTCAGCCGTTTGGTTAGCGCTCTGGCCTCGGCCGTCCTGGTGGCGTCGTCTCCGGCCTGGGCCATCGGCACGGTCGCGATCGGCCTGCCCGCCGACGTCGCCCAGGGCGGCTTCGCCATGGGCATCACCTACAACTATGGCAACGCGGGCGACGCGGACGCCGAGGCGCTCAAGCAGTGCTTGAACTTCATGGACGCGCCGGACTCCACGCGCGCGCTGTGCAAGGTCGACACCCATTTCACCAACCAGTGCTTCGCGATGGCGATGGACCCCGAGCCCGGAACCTATGGCGTCGGCTATCGCGTGGGCGGGACCCAGGCCGATGCCGATACGGCGGCGATGCGCGACTGCCAGAACACCTCCTCCGCCGACCGCAAGAGCTATTGCAGGGTCAGCTATCGCACCTGCGACGGCACCGCGCAGTAGCGATCGACTTAGCGGTTGACCTGGGTCGGCCGCGCGCCTAAGCGGTCGGCCATGCCGGGCCTCTCTTCCAGGATCGAAGCGGCGCGCGCGCGCGTGGGCGCCAGAGCGCTGTCGCTCGGCGGTTTCGCGGTCGGGCTCGCCGCCGTGCCGCTGATCGCGCTCGGCCATTTCTGGATCGCGCTCGGCGTTCTGCTCGCGGGCCGCGCGATCGCGCTGCTGGGCGACAGCGACGGCGGGCTCGATGCGGTTCTCTTCGCGAGCCTGCCTTTTGCTTTTGCTCTTGCCGATCCGAGCCGCGCGGTGGCGGCCGCATTCCTGCTGTTCGCGTTCGTGGCGTCCACCGCGACGACGCGGCGGCTGGAGCGCATCGACGGCTACGTCGCGCTCGCGGGCTTTGCGCTGGCGTGTCTGCTGCCGGAGCGCTTCGGCCTTATCGCCTATGCGATGGGCGTTGCCTGCTTTGTCGTTGCGGGCCTGCGGTTCGCGAAGGTGCTGGCGTGAACGTCGTCGTCATCGGCGCGGGCGTCGCGGGCCTCGCCATCGGCTGGCGGCTCGCCCAAGCGGGCGCCGCGGTGACGGTGCTCGAGCGCGCGCTGCCCGGACGCGGCGCGACCTGGGCGGCAGCAGGGATGATCGCCGCCACGGCCGAAGCGGGCGAAGCGCAGACGCCCGAAGCCGAGCTCGCCTATCGCGCGCGCGCGATGTGGCCCGATTTCGCGCGCGACGTCGAAGAGGCGTCGGGCCTTGCGGTCGGCTATGCGCAGAACGGTGCGCTGATGGTCGCGATGCGCGAGGCCGAAGCGGCGCATCAGGCGGCGCGCGCCGCGCAGGATGCCGAGCTCGCGCTGCTCTCGAAGACCGATGCGCGGGCGATGGAGCCGCTGCTGTCGGAGGCGGCCTTCGGCGCGTTGTGGGTGCCCAAGGAAGCGCAGGTCGACAATCGCGCGCTGGGCGAAGCGCTCGCGCGCGCGTTCCGCCGCGCCGGCGGAACCCTGGTCGTCAACGAAGCCGCTGTGCGCATCGAGACGTATCGGGGCCGTGCCGTCGGCGTGCGCACGCCCTTCGGCGTCTATGGCGGCGATGCCTTCGTGCTCGCGGCCGGTGCGTGGAGCGGGCTGATCGACGGCTTGCCGCGCGACGCCATCCCGCCGGTCAAGCCGATGAAGGGCGAGATGCTGGCGCTCACCCCGCCGGCCGGCGTCGCGATCCCGAAGCGCGTGGTGTGGGGCAACGAGGTGTATCTGGTGCCGCGGGGGGCGCGGCTCCTGATCGGCGCGACCCTGGAGGACAAGGGCTTCGATACGGCGCTCACCGACGCGGCCGAGGATTGGCTGACGAGCCGCGCGCTCACCCTGATGCCCGGTTTGCGCGACTGGACGATCGACGAGCATTGGGCGGGGCTCAGGCCCGGCTCGCCCGACGGGCTCCCGATGCTGGGCGAAACCGCGCTTGGCGGCCTGTTCGTCGCCACGGGCCAGCACCGCAACGGCATCCTGTTTGCACCGGCCGTGGCGGAAACCCTCGTCCGTTCCGTTCTGGAGCAGGTCTCAGAGAAGCAGCCTTTCGATCCGCGCCGTTTTGCCGGACCGCTTGCGCCGTCTCCCGCGCTCCGTTAACGAATTGGACAGGGGCCTTGCGGGGGGCCTTGAGCGATTTCGATGGCGTATTGGTTTCTAGGTGGCGGGCTGGTGCTGCTGTTGTTCGGCAGCGAAGCCATCGTGCGCGGCGGCGTGGCGCTGGCGCGCGCGTTCAACCTCTCTCCTCTGGTCATCGGCCTCCTGGTCGTCACGGCAGGCACCTCGGCGCCGGAATTCGCCGTGTCGCTGCAGGCAGCCTATGCGGGCGCGCCAGACATCGCGCTCGCCAACATCGTCGGCAGCAACATCCTCAATCTGCTTTTGATCCTGGGCCTGGCCGCGATGATCCGCCCGCTGCCGTCCTCGCCCAAGGTGGTGCTGCGCGACGGCGGCGCGATGCTGGTCTCGGCCGTGGCGCTGCTTGCCGTCGCGCGCGGCGGCACGCTGACCCGCTTCGACGGGCTCGTGATGCTGGCGGCGTTCGTCCTCTATATCGCGGCGATCTTCTTCAGCGATTGGCGCCGCTCGGCCGAGCATTCGGTGCCCTGCGCGCGCGCGGTGCAGCGGCTGCAGAACGGCGCGCCGCAATCGGGCGCCGCGGGATTGTTCACCTTGCTGTTCGGACTCGTCGGGCTTCTCGTCGGCGCGCATTTCACCGTCATGGGCGCCGAGGCGGTGGCGCGGATGTTCAACCTGCCGGAATGGATGATCGGCCTCACCGCCGTCGCCTTCGGCGCATCGGTGCCCGAGCTCGTGGTGACGGTGGTCGCGGCGGCGCGCGGCCAGACCCATCTCGCCATCGGCCATCTGATCGGCTCCAACGTGTTCAACGCGCTCGGCGCTCTGGGCGCGACGGCGGCGCTGGTGCCGCTGCCGGTCAATCCGGCGCTGACGGGGGACCTGATCGCGATGGCGGCGGCGAGCGCGCTGATCGTGCCGCTGCTCGTCTCGCGCTGGCGATTGTCGCGGCCGCGCGGCGCGCTCCTGGTTGTCGCCTATGGGTGCTACCTGGTGTTCCTCGCCTGGCGCGAAGGCCTGGTCCGGCCCGAGATGATCGGACTCAGCTGAATGTTCGCGCTCCATCCGCGCCTCGACGCCGACACGGTGTTCGTCGCCGATTGGAGCCTGTCGCGCGTGCTCCTGATGAACGACGCGCGCTATCCCTGGATCGTCCTGGTGCCGCGCCGCGCCGATGCGGTGGAGATCTTCGATCTCGACGAAGCCGACCGCGCCGTCGTCGTCGAAGAGATCGCGCGCGCGTCGCAGGGGCTGAAGGCGTTCGGCGGCGCGGCCAAGATCAACATCGGCGCGCTCGGCAACCTCGTGCCGCAGCTGCACGTCCACGTCGTCGCGCGAAAGCCGGGCGATGCGGCGTGGCCGGGGCCGGTCTGGGGGCAGGGCAGCGCTGTGCCGTACGACCAGCCCGATGCCGTGGCGGCCCGGCTGGTTAAGGCGCTTTAACCGATCCTGGCACGGGGGTTGCTCCTGTTCGGACGGGAGAACCCGAAAATGCTGGCAGAAGCCGTCGCCGACAAGTCCCAGATCATCGCCGCCCTGAAGCAGGCCAGCGCCGCGACGGGCTCGGATTTCCATTACCTGCTGGGCACCGCGATGCGCGAGAGCGGGCTGAAAACCCAGGCGCAATCAAGCACTTCCTCCGCCTGCGGGCTGTTCCAATTCGTCGGCCAGACCTGGCTCGGCCTGATCAAGCAGCATGGCGCGAAGTACGGCTTAAGCGCCTATGCCGACGCGATCGCCAAGGACGGCGACGGGCATTTCAAGGTCGCCAACGCCTCCGACCGGGAGGCAATTCTTGCCCTGCGCAAGGACCCGAAGATCGCCGCGCTGATGGCCGGCGAGTTCTCCAACCGGACCAAATCGACGCTCGAGAGCACGCTCGGCCGCAATGTCTGCGGTGGCGAATTGTACGCCGCGCATTTCCTGGGCCCGCAGGCCGCGTGCAAGCTGATCCAGATGAACGGCGCGCATCCCGATGCGAAAGCCGCCGATGCGTTCCCGCAGGCCGCGGACGCCAACCGCAACGTCTTCTATCATTCCGACGGCAGCGCGAAGACGGTGCGCGAGGTCTACAATTGGGCGCTCAAGCAGCCGAACGGCGACACGGCGCTTCCCGCCACGCCGCACCCGACGCATCTCGCGAGCACCGCGACCTGCACGCCGTCCAACGCCGATCTGCTCGGCGGCGTGCTCGCCTGGTCGCCGCAGCGTCCCAGCTTCTCGGCGCTGGCCGACGACGACGGCGAAGCCTCGCTGCCGGTGACGCCGTTCCTGCTCACGCCCGGCGTGATGGACATCCTCTCCGAGATCACGCCTTCCCATAGGTAAGCGTTGCGCGGGCGCGGTGGCGCTCCCACAATGGGTTCATGACAACGCCCGTTCCCGCAGCGACGATCCTTCTGGTGCGCGACGCGCCGGAGGGCCTCGAAGTCTTCATGGTCAAGCGCCATCACCAGGTCGATTTCGTCTCCGGCGCCTTGGTGTTTCCGGGCGGCAAGGTCGACAAGAGCGATCGCGAAGCGGCGCTGTCGGACCACACCGACGGCGGCGAAGGCTGGAGCGAGGAGATGCGCGCGCTCGGCGCCTGCGCGATCCGCGAGGCTTTCGAGGAATCGGGCATCCTGCTGGCGCGCGACGCGAGCGGCGCTTTCGTCGATGCCGAGCGGCTGGCGGCGCTCGATGCGTATCGCAGCCCCTTGGACAAGCACGAGATCGGATTGCTCGACCTGGCGCGGAAAGAGAATCTCCGCCTTGCCTTCGACCAGCTCGCGACCTTCGCGCATTGGATCACGCCGGAGCACATGCCCAAGCGCTTCGACACGATCTTCTTCGTCGCGCGCTCGCCGGTCGGTCACTTGGGCAAGCATGACGGACGCGAATCCGTGGACTCGGTGTGGATCGCGCCCGAGCGCGCCGTCGCCGACCGCAAGAGCTGGAACGTCGTGTTCCCGACCAAGCTCAATCTGATGAAGCTCGCCGAGACCAAGACCGTCGATGACGCGGTGGCCAAGGCGCGCGCGGCCGCGCCGCTCTGCGTCACGCCCTGGGTCGAGCAGGGCCCCGACGGCGCGATCCTGCGCATCCGCGAGGACGCGGGCTATGCGCAGACCAGCGTGAAGCTGAAAGAGGCGATGTAGACGTCAGACCGTGGCGCGCTCGGTGGTCTCGATCACGCGCGCCTCCAGCTCCTCGGCAAGCTCGATGGCCATACGGTTGGCGCTGTCCCGGATCTTGTCGCGGAAGACGATGCGGATCGCGTCGACATGCGCGTCGACGAGATTGAGCGGCACCGCGTCGGCCGTCTTCAGCGCGTCGAGCATCTTGCACAGCGAGCCCGCGACGCGCGCGATCAGCGGATACTCGAACGTCGCCGCCTGGCCCTTGATGTCGTGCGCGGCGCGGAACAGCTCGTCGCGGCTCGCCGTGTCGCGCTTGCGGGCGAAGCGGTCGCGGCAGCGCACCAGATTCGCCACGTCCTCGCCGACCCAATCGGCGAACTCCACCTTCAGCGTCTCGACCGCGGCTTCGGCGCGCCTGACCGCCGCCATGTCGAGGCCGCCGATGGTGCCGCCGACTTTCGCCTTCAGCATGTTGGGCGGCATGAAGATCTCGATGGGCTGTTCCTTGGGCATGGACTACTCCATCATGACGGCTTCGGTGGCGGCGCGGCGCTCGGGTCCGCGATACTCGTCGGCGCCGCGGCGCCTGCGGCACGGGCCGAAATAGGATTTGGTGCGCACGAAAGGCCGGGGATGCTCGATCACCGAGATCAGCCGCGTCAGGATCGCCTTCACCGACACGGGCTTGGCAAGGAACTCGTTGACCCCGGCGTCGCGCGCCAGGCGGACGTGGTCGATATGGGTGTGCCCGGTCAGCATGATGATCGGCACGAACGGATTGGGCGTCTGCGACGAGGTGCGCACCTGGCGCGTGAACTCCAGCCCCGACATGCCTTCCATCATCCAGTCGAGCACGACGACGTCGGGATTGGCGTCGCGCAGCAGCACCCAGGCGCGCTCGCCGCAATCGGCTTCGTAGATCTGCAGCGCGCCGAACGCCTGAAGGATGGTGACGACGAGCTTGCGCATATGCGCGTTGTCGTCCACCACCAGGAGCTTCAGCCTGTCGAATCTGTAGCCGCTCATGTGTCCCCATGCACGCGAGGCGTGCCGCGGGGGAAGGCTACTTAACGGGCGTTAAGCGAGAATGAAGCGGGCGCGGCCGGATTGGTTCGATGCCATACTGAGTTAATCGACGAACTGCTCGGCAAGGATTCGTTCATCCAGGCTGTGGCCGGCATCGAACAGCATGGTCATCGAGACGCTGCGGTCCTCGGCGACGTCGACGCTGGTGACGTCGCGGACTTCCAGGTCGTCGGCGACGGCGCTGACCGGGCGCTTCTGGGCTTCCAGCATCTCGAAGCGCACCCGGGCCTTGTGCGAGAGCAGCGCGCCGCGCCAGCGCCGCGGGCGGAACGCGCTGATCGGGGTGAGCGCGAGCAGGTCGGCGTCGATCGGCAGGATCGGTCCGTGTGCGGAGAGATTGTAGGCGGTGCTGCCGGCGGGCGTCGACACCAGGACGCCGTCGCAGATCAGCTCGGGCGTGCGCACCTTGTCGTCGACCAGGATGCGGATCTTGGCGGCTTGGCGCGTCTGGCGCAGCAGCGAGACCTCGTTGAAGGCGCGGGCGTTGCGCGTGCCTTGCGCGCTGGTCGCGGTCATGGTGAGCGGATGGATCTTCGCGGATTCCGCTCTGGCGAGGCGCTGGCCCAGATCCTCCTCGCGGAACTCGTTCATCAAAAAGCCGACCGAGCCGAGATTCATGCCGTAGATCGGCTTTGCCGCGTCCAGGAAGCCGTGCAGGGTCTGCAGCATGAAGCCGTCGCCGCCCAAGGCCACGATGACGTCGCAGGCCTCCGCGCCCGCATCTTCATAGCGCGCGCGCATGAGCTTGAGCGCAGCCTGCGCGTCGGGGATGTCTGCCGCGACGAAATGGATCTTCATCAGCCGCCCGTCAGCGACATCGGCCGCGCCAGCGCCGGGGCGTCGTGGCGGCGGTCGATGATGAAGTCGTGGCCCTTGGGCTTGCGCGCGATCGCGCGGTCGATGGCGGCGTGCAGCAGCGCATCGTCCATCGAAGCGCGCAACGGCGTGCGCAGATCGGCGTCGTCGTCCTGGCCCAGGCACATATAGAGCGTGCCGGTGCAGGTCACGCGCACGCGGTTGCAGCTCTCGCAGAAATTATGCGTCAGCGGGGTGATGAAGCCGAGCCGCCCGCCGGTCTCGGCGACGCGCGCATAGCGCGCCGGCCCGCCGGTGCGATAGTCGATGTCTTCCAGCGTGAAGCGCCGCGCCAGCTCGGCGCGGACGAGCGACAGCGGCAGGTATTGCGCCACGCGGTCGCCGTCGATCTCGCCCATCGGCATGGTCTCGATCAGGGTCAGGTCCATGGCCTTGGCGTGCGCCCATTCGATCATCGCCGGGATCTCGTCGCGGTTCACGTCGCGCAGCGCCACGGTGTTGATCTTGATCTTGAGGCCCGCCTCCCGCGCCGCCTCGATGCCGGCCAGCACCTTGTTCAAATCGCCCCAGCGCGTGACGGCGCGGAAGCGGTCGGGATCGAGCGTGTCGAGCGAGACGTTGACGCGCTTCACGCCCGCCGCCGCGAGATCGCGCGCGAAACGGCCGAGCTGCGAGCCGTTGGTCGTCAGCGTGAGCTCCGACAGGCCGCTGCCGATCCGCGCGCCCAGGCGCTCGATCAGGCGCATCACGTCCTTGCGCACCAGCGGCTCGCCGCCGGTCAGCCGGATGCGCTCCACGCCCTTGGCGATGAAGGCGCCGCACAGCCGCTCCAGCTCTTCGAGGGTAAGCAACTCGGCCTTGGGCAGGAAGGTCATGTGCTCGCGCATGCAGTACACGCAGCGGAAATCGCAGCGGTCCGTCACCGAGACGCGCAGATAGGTGATGTGGCGGCCGAACGGGTCGAGCATGGCCGCATTTTAGAGGGAAGTTACAGGGTTTGGAACTCGTTCAGCGCGCCGGATTTGGAGAAGCTCGCGAACACGCCTTGGACCTCGGTCAGCTCGGCCTGCGACAGGACGGGGCGCATGGCGCGGGCCTGGCGCGAAAGGTTGAACACGGTCGCGAAGACGCAGCGGTCGATGCCCACCGCGCGGCAGGCGAGCGCCACGGGCTTCGGGCCCTGCTCATAGAGCTTGCGCCGCGCGTCGGTCAGCGGCACGCCGAGCAGCCTTGCGAAGGCGAGGTCGAACAGGTCGATCTGGCCCTGATGCAGCACGCGCAGCAGGAAGCCGGCCTTGAGCTGCCCCGAGCTCGCGAGCTTGTCGATCAGCTTCTGCGCGCTTTCGGCGGGGGGCGAACGCGGCGCCTGCGGCTCGCGCTTGACGACCTGGCCGGCGCCGTCCAGCGCCTTGTCCAGGCTCTCCGGCGCGACGGTATAGTTGCGGGTGATGAAGCTCTTGAGTGCATCCGAGACCCAGTCGCACATCCGCGTGGCGAGCTCGGGCGGCAGGTCCTTGCGATGCGCCAGCGGGTCCTGCAGGCTCGAGATCTGCTTCGATTTCTCGACCAGGGTCTCGAAGGCGGCTGTCGAGATGCGCGCGGTGACGTTGCGCACCAGCGCGGTCAGGACCGGCTCGGCGTCGAGCTGGACCAGCGCCTCGGACACGGGCTCGCCGATGTGGGCGCGGCTCGCGACGGCTTCGTGGTGGGCGGTGCCGCTCTCGGCGATCATCTTGATCAGCTCGGCCTCGGTGAGCAGCGGGCTGCGCAGGATCAGGGGCCGCGCGACCTCGATGCGGTCGTCGGCGAGCAGAAGGATCAGGTCGTGCGGCGCGGTCGCGTCGTCCGCCAGCCGCTCGGCCAGCGCGATTCGGATCGCCATCTCGACGTCGCGCGCCAGCATGCGCAGGATGTCCTGCATCAGCGCGCGCTCGCGGTCGTTCAAATACGAGCCCTGGATGCGATAGAGCGAAGCGACGGCGAGGAAGATCTCTTCGCGCGTCGTGCCCTGCGGATTGGCCGCGAGCTGGGCCAAGCGTCCCATGTCGCTCATGTCGCGTGCCGTCAGTCCCAAATCCCGCCCCATTGCTCGATGCCCCCTTCGACGGAGCCGTGGGAAGCAGTAGCAAAACGGCGTTAACAGCGTGTTAAGGTAGCCAAGGCGTTTACCAAGCGGGTTTCGGGATGGCCAATTCTCATATCCTCGCCATCGACCAGGGCACGACGTCCACGCGCGCGATGCTGTTCGACGCGCAGGCGCGGCCGGTCGCGAGCCACGCGACCGAGCTGCGCCAGATTTATCCGGCGAACGGCTGGGTCGAGCACGACGCCGAGGAGATCTGGCAGGCGACGCTCGCCTGCTGCAACGCGGTGATGCGCGACGGCATCGCCGCCATCGGCATCACCAACCAGCGCGAGACGACATTGGTGTGGGAGCGCGCCACGGGCAAGCCGATCCACAACGCCATCGTCTGGCAGGACCGCCGCACGGCGGAGCGCTGCCGCGAATTGAAGGCGCGCGGGCTGGAGGACAAGGTCACCGCCGCGACGGGGCTGCTGCTCGATCCTTATTTCTCCGCGACCAAGCTCGCCTGGATTTTGGATCACGTGCCCGGCGCGCGGGCGCGGGCCGAGAAGGGGGAGCTCTGCTTCGGCACGATCGACAGCTGGCTGATCTTCAAGCTCACCGGCGGCAGGGTGCACGCGACCGACGTGACCAACGCGTCGCGCACCATGCTGCTGAACTTGAAGACGCTCGCTTGGGACGAGGCGATGCTTGCGCTGTTCGATGTCCCCAAGCGCATGCTGCCCGAGGTGCGCGACAGCGCCGGCGATTTCGGCGCAGCGGAGGCGCTCGGCGGACTTGCGATCCGCGGCGTTGCGGGCGACCAGCAGGCGGCGGCGTTCGGTCAGGCCTGCTTCGCGCCCGGCGATGTGAAGTCTACCTACGGCACGGGCTGCTTCGCGCTGGTCAACACGGGCGCGAGCGTGCCGATGTCCCAGAACCGGTTGCTCGCCACCAGCGCCTATCGCATCGGCGGCGACAACGCCTATGCCGTGGAAGGCAGCATCTTCATCGCCGGCGCGGTGGTGCAATGGCTGCGCGACGCGCTCGGCGTCATCCGCTCGGCGGGAGAGATCGAGGCGCTGGCGCAGACGGCCAAGCCCGCCGACGGCCTCTATTTCGTGCCGGCTTTCACCGGGCTGGGCGCACCCTATTGGGACCCCGACGCCCGCGGCGCGATCCTGGGCCTCACGCGCGACATGGGCGCCGCCGAGATCGCGCGCGCGGCGCTCGACGCGGTGTGCTTCGAGACGCGCGACCTGCTCGACGCCATGGCGCGCGATATGAAGCGCGCACCGGCGGTGCTTAAGGTCGATGGCGGCATGGTGCGCAACGACTGGTTCTGCCAGCGCCTGGCCGATCTCACGGGGCTCGCCGTCGACCGCCCGCAAGTGACCGAAACCACGGCGCTCGGCGCCGCCTATCTCGCCGGTCTCGCCAGCGGCCTGTTCCGGGACACGGCCGACATCGCCGCGCGCTGGGCGCTCGAGCGCCGCTTCGAGCCCACGCTCGCGCCTGCCCTGCGCGACGCGCTCTATGACGGCTGGTTGAAGGCGGTCGCGCGCGTCCGTTCGTGAACGAAGTGTGGACCGCTGCCGGTCCCGGCTCTAAAGTTCTCCGCGCGAGGCTCGACGCGCCGAATCTCGGCGCGCCCGGGCGAAGCTTCGGGTTCGAAACCCACCAGTGGATGGTCACTCTACGAAGGTTTTGCTCCGCGCGTCTGCTTGAATGCGAGCGAAAAGGCGGGCCTGCAGGTTAAGACCTCCCCCGCCTCTCGCGATGCGCGGAGCAGGATCCGCTCAATGAAGAGGGCCGAAAGTCGCGAGGGGGTCATGGAGATCTATTACGTCGTCATCGCCGTATCGCTCGCCTTCGTGGCGGCGCTCGTCGCGTCGGGCCAGCTCGCGACGGTGACGATCTACGAATATCAGCGCGCCGTGCTCTATTACGACGGCGCGGTCGCGAAGGTCCTTTCCGCCGGCCGGCATCGCTATTGGAAGCGCCGCAGCTGGTACCAGGTCGTCGACATCCGGGGCGCCGCGCTCGCGATCCCGGGGCAGGAGATCCTGACCAAGGACGACGTCAACCTGAAGATCTCGCTGATCGGGACCTATGCGATCGTCGATCCCGTGCGCGCCCTGCACGGCACGCAGAACTATGCGAGCGACCTCTATAGCGCGGCGCAGATCGCGCTGCGCGACCTGGTCGCCCGGATGACCTTGGACGAGCTGCTCGAGAAGCGCTCCGAGCTGGACGCCAGGCTGCTGGCCGCGGTCGCGGAGCGGGCGGCAGCGTTCGGCATCGCGGTGAGCCTGCTCGCGATCAAGGACGTCATGCTGCCCGCCAACCTCAAGCGCGTCTATTCCGCGGTGGTGGAGGCGAAAAAGGAAGCCCAGCGCCAGCTCGAGCAGGCGCGCGGCGAGCAGGCGGTGCTGCGCAGCCTCGCCAATTCGGCCGGCCTGCTCGAAAGCCATCCCATGCTGCTGCAGGCGCGGCTGGTTCAGGCGCTGGCCGCCGGCAACAACACCATCGTGTTCGGCGCCGACGGCACGCTGGCCCTGAAGGACAAGAAGCCGTAAGCTCGGGCCAGACGGAAAAAGGAGACGGCCCATGAATCTGCGCGAGAAATTCGAGACCAAAGTGCCCGCGACCCATCACATCGAGTCGCTCGAAGGCAAGGTCTCGGCCGAGGAGTGGCAGCTGCGCGTCGATCTCGCCGCGACCTATCGCCTGGTCGCGATGTACGGCTGGGACGACATGATCTTCACCCATATCTCCGCGCGCGTGCCGGGGCCGGAGCATCACTTCCTGATCAATCCGTACGGGTTGCTGTTCGAAGAGATCACCGCGTCCAGCCTCGTCAAGATCGACCTCGACGGCAACAAGGTCGTGGACAGCCCCTATCCGGTGAACCCTGCCGGCTTCACGATCCATTCGGCGCTGCACATGAACCGCGACGACGCGCATTGCATCATCCACCTGCACACCGACGACGGCGTGGCGGTGTCGGCGCAGGCCGACGGCCTGTTGCCGCTCGACCAGCATGCGATGGTGATCGTGGGCGACGTCGCCTATCACGACTATGAAGGCATCGCGCTGGACCTCGACGAGCGCGACCGCCTGGTCCACGACATCGGCAGCGACAAGCACGTGATGATGCTGCGCAACCACGGCACCTTGACGCTCGGCAAGAGCTGCGCCGACGCCTTCATGCGCATGTACTATCTCGAGCGCGCCTGCACGATGCAGGTGCGCGCGCTGGCCGGCGGCGCCAAGCCCAACTGGCCGAACCAGGGCGTGCCGGAGAAGACGGCGGGCCAAGGCCAAATGGCGTTCGACGGCATCCTGGGCGCGCTCGCCTGGCCGGCGCTGCTGCGCAAGCTCGACCGGTTGGATCCCGGCTATCGTCATTAGGATCGCGTCATGAAATTCGGCATCGGCCAGTCCGTCCGGCGAACGGAGGACATCCGCTTCGTCGCGGGTCAAGGTCAGTATACGGACGATTTGCGCTTCGAGCGCGAGGCGCATGCCGCGTTCGCGCGCAGTCCGCACGCGCATGCGCGCATCCTGTCGATCGACACCGCGGCGGCCGAAGCGGCGCCCGGCGTGATCGCGGTGCTCACCCATGAAGACGTCGATGCGTTCGGCGCCGGCCCGATGCCCTGCATGGCGCCGCTCAAGAGCCGCGACGGCTCCGAGGTGAAGAAGTCGCCGAAAGCCCTGCTCGCCAAGGGCAAGGTCACCTTCACCGGCGAAGCGGTCGCGATGGTGGTGGCCGAGACCTATGCGCAAGCCGTCGACGCGGCCGAGCTGGTCGCGATCGACTACGAGCCGCTCGACGCGAACGGCACGCTCGACGGCGCGCCGCAAGGGCCGCAGATCTGGGACAGCGCGCCGGGCAACGAATGCTTCGACTGGATCGGCGGCGACGAGGAGAAATGCAACGCCGCTTTCGCCGCGGCTGCGCATGTGGTGAGCGTCGACACGGTGCAGAACCGCGTCGCGCCGACCTCGATGGAGACGCGCAACGCCATCGGCCTCTACGATGCGGACAAGGATTTCTACACGCTCCATAGCGGCAACCAGGGCTCGGGCAATCTGCGCGACCGCGTCGCCAAGGGCGTGCTCAACATTCCGCCCGAGAAGCTGCGCGTGGTGAACAAGGACGTCGGCGGCGGCTTCGGCATGAAGGGCTTCATGTATCCCGAGCAGCCGCTGGTGCTCATCGCCGCCAAGAAGGCCGGCCGGCCGGTGCGCTGGAGCTCGGACCGCACCGAGGCTTTCCTCACCGACAATCACGGCCGCGACATGATCGTGAAGGGCGAGCTCGCGCTCGATGCCGAGGGCAAGATCCTGGCGATGCGCGTCACCGGTTCGGCGAACATGGGCGGGTATCTGTCGCAGTTCAATCCGTTCATCGCGACGCTGGCGGGCGGGCGCATCTTCGGCGGCGTCTATCGCGTGCCGACGGTGTTCGCCGCGGTCAAGGGCTATTTCTCGAACTCCGGCCCGATCGACGCCTATCGCGGCGCGGGCCGCCCCGAAGCCGCCTATCTGATGGAGCGGCTGATGGACGTCGCCGCGCGCAAGACCGGGATCGACCGGGTCGAGCTGCGCCGCCGCAACCTGCCGGGCCCCGACGAGCTTCCCTACAAGAACTGGTTCGGCGTCGCGTTCGATTCCGGCGACTATCCGCGCATGCTCGACACGGCGCTCGCGCGCGCCGATGCGGCGGGCTTCGCGGCGCGCAAAGCGAAATCGGCGGCGGAAGGCAAGCTGCGCGGCTTGGGGCTGGCCTATTATGTCGAGATCACGTTCGCGGTGGGCGCCGAGCCGGCGCGCGTCGTCTTCACCGAGAATGGCGGCGTCGAGCTCTATGTCGGCACCCAGTCGAACGGCCAGGGCCACGAGACCGCGTTCGCGCAGCTGGTGTCGGAGAAGCTGGGCGTGCCGTTCGAAAGCATCGCCGTGAAGCAGGGCGACACCGAATGGGTGAACGGCGGCGGCACCGGCGGCTCGCGCTCGCTCAACATGTCCGGCGGCGCGCTGCTCGGCGCGTCCGACGAAGTGATCCGCAAAGGCAAGGCCGCGGCCGGCCAGGTGCTGCAGGCGGGCGGCGCCGAGGTCGGCTTCGAAGTCGTCGAAGGCGTGGGCACGTTCCGCGTCGCGCATAGCGAGCGCGCGATCAGCGTCGGCGAGCTTGCCGTCACCTTGAAGCGCGAGAAGCTTCCCGGCTTCGAGAACGGGCTCGACAGCGACGCGACGTTTCAGGGCCCGGCCTCGACCTTCCCGAACGGCTGCCACATCTGCGAGGTCGAGATCGATCCCGAAACCGGCAAGGTCGAGATCGCGTCCTATTCCGTGCTCGACGATTTCGGCCGCGTGATCAACCCGATGCTGGTCGCGGGCCAGGTCCATGGCGGCGTGGTGCAGGGCCTCGGCCAGGCGCTGTGCGAGAACATGGTCTATGACCGGGGCAGCGGCCAGGCGATCAGCGCCAGCTTCACCGATTATGCGATGCCGCGCGCCGAAGACATGCCCGACATCGCCTTCGCTTACGAAGAGATCCCGTGCAAGACGCACGAGATGGGCGCGAAGGGCTGCGGCGAGGCGGGCACCGTCGGCGCGCTTCCCGTCGCGATCAGCGCGATCTGCGACGCGCTCGACATCGACCATCTCGACATGCCGGCGACGCCGGAGCGGGTGTGGCGCGCCCTCCGCGAGAAGCGCGCCGCCGCCTGATCAGGGCGTGAAGCGGAACACCTCGCCGCTGCCGATCTGCGGCCCGCCTTCGAAGGCGGTGCCGTAGAGGCTGCCCGCATCGTCGATGGTCACGCCGCCCAGCGGATCGGCGCCATCGGTGCAATCGGCCACGGCGCAGAAGCTGTAGAGCTTGGTATACGAGCCGTCGGTGCCGACCCGGTAGATCACGCCGGCGCCGGATTTGTCGGTCTGGAAGTCGTTGCCGCCGCCGTCGCTCGTGGCGCCGTAGACATTGCCGGTCTGGTCGATGGCGAGCGGTGCGGCGAACGGCGTGGTCACGCCGTCGCTGCACGGCTTGTCGATGCAGAAGCTGTGCAGCACGCTCATGCTGGTGTAGTTCGGCGCAGCGAGACGGAAGACCGTGCCGTTCTTGTTGTCGCCGCCGGTGGCGCTGGTGGCGTACAGATTGCCGGTCTTGTCGACGACCAGCGCGCGCGGGTCCTTGCCCTCGTTGCAGTCGGTGTGCGCCGCGCACAAGGTCCAGACCTGGGTGTTCACCCAGTTGCTGCCGTTGAACGACAGCTTGAATATCCCGCCGTGGAAATCGTCGGTGACGTCGTAGAACAGATTGCCCGACAGATCGACGGTCAGGGCGGCGATCGGCCCGTCGCTGGCCAGGATCTCCGCGAGCTTGAACTTGTTCTTATGCTTGGGCTTGGCGATCTGATAGATCCGCGCGCCGGGAATTCCGGAAACGTCGTTCCTCGCGACCAGATAGAGCGGCGCAATGCCGTCCCAAGACGTGCCGAACTGCGCACCCGCCCAGGTGACGCCGGCGACCGGCCTGAGCGGCGTCGTGCAGTTCGGACAGAGCTTGAAGAGCGCGTTGTACTTCCCGTCGCCGGTGAATTCATAGACCACGCCGCCATCGGCCTTGCCGCCGTCGCCGCGATAGGTCGTGCCGAACACGTCGCCCGCGGGGCTTACGGCAAGGCGGCCGTTGGGGATGCTGCCCTTGTTGCAGCGCTTGTTGAACATGTCGCAGAGCTTGTAGAGGGTCTTGTACGCATAGGTGCCGTCGCCATTGGCGGTGAGCTTGTAGAGGATTCCGCGCTGGCTGTTGCCGAGGGTCTGGAAGCGGGTGACGCCATAGAGGTTCCCCGAAGCGTCCCGCGACACCGGACTGTCCGAGTTGCGGCCGTCGACGCAGTTCTTCTTCGCGCAAAAGCCGTAGGCGAGCGACAGAGACGAGGCGGATGCGCCCGCCGTGCCGAACGCGCAGATGACGGCCGCTGCTGCAAGCGATGTGATGGCGAGACGCATGGATTTTCCCCGACGTTGAGTGACGGCGGGCTGCTTAGCACAATGTGAAGCACCGGTCAGCGTGCGCGACGGTTATGCGCCGATACGCGTCTGCTGACGCCTAAGTAGAAAAATCCCGAGCTCGATGGCGAGCGCCGCGAAGAACGGCGACAGGGCCACGGCGACGCCGTCTTCCTCCGCCTCTTCGCGCCACAGCGCGGCGAAGGTGAGGAAGCCAGCGGCGATCAGGAGAAATTTGCGCATAGGGCTTTAACCGCCGGCGGGCCGCAAAGTTCCCGCGGGAACCGTTCCCGAGCGTCCATCGTTAACATCGAAACCAGGGAGAGATTTCGATGAGACGCATGGTTTTCGCCGCGGCGGCTTTGTCGCTCGCGCTCGCCGGGCCGGCCTTCGCGCAGGGCTCGAACACGGGCGAGCCCAACACGCTGCACGGCTCCGGCGACATGATGCAGGACGGCCCGCACGCCAGCGCCAATCCGGTGCCGGCCTCGCCGTCGAGCCTGCCCTCCGGCCGCACGCAGTCTGACAAAGAGGCCGCCTGCGACGCCAAATGGAAGGAGGCCGTTGCCGGCTCGACGACGGGCGGCCGCAGCGAGCACGACTTCAAGGCCGAGTGCCGCCGCGCCCTTTAAGGGTTCGCGGCCGGCGCAGTCGCGGGCGCAGCAGCCGGTGCCGCCGGCGGAACATAGGCCGCGAGCGCCTTGGTCAAGGTGTCGCGCTCGTCGCAGCCGTCGGGGCACAGGATCACGAGCTCGTTCATCTCGTGATGCGCGGCGTTGATGTCGTTCATCTGCAGGAACAGCTCGCCCAGATATTCGTGCACGCCTTTGTGGCCGGGATCGATCCGGAGCGCGGCGTTGTAGAAATCGAGCGACATCTTGAAGTCGCTGTCGCGCGCCGCGTCGGTCTCGGTCACGCCGACCATGCGATGGGTGTAGCCCAGATAGTTGAGGATGTCGGCGTCGTGCGGCCGCTTCTGCAGCGCCGACATCAGATGCGGGATGGCCTTGGCATAGTCCTCGTGGCGGATGAGCCGCTTGGCGACGGTGTAGTCGTCGAAGGTCGGCGTCGAGCTGGCGCCGAAATTGCCGTAGCCGCCGCCACCACCGCCGCCTCCCATTGCCGATGCCCCCATCGTCGACACGGACGTCGCAACCAGCAGCGCTACGCCTGCCAGGGCCAAGGTCTTGCGCATGGTGTCCTCCCGATTTTCCAGGGGCAATTTTACCGCGAAACCGGGCCGCGTTCCAGGACGGGGCCAGGAGGCCTGTTTGACTTGTGAACGCCCGGCGGAGGAAAGTCCGTGTCATGAACACCATCGCCCTCAAAACGGCCGAGCCGCGCCCCGCCCGGCGCCGCCCCGAAAGCCTGGCCAAGATCAAGCGCGCCTCGCGCAAGCTGTTCGTCGAGCGCGGCTATCACGCGACGCGGCCGCAGGACATCGCGCGAGAAGCCGGCCTCGGCCACGGCACGTTCTATCTCCATTACGAGGACAAGCGCGCCTGCTTCCTGGCGTTCGTCGAGGATGCGCGCGTCGAGCTGCAGCAATATGTCGATGCACGGGTGGCGGCCTGCGACGGCACCCTGGAGACGGTCATCGCCGCCACCCTGAACGCGATCTACGACTATTCGGAATCGCATCCGGGCGTGCTCGGCGCGGCCATGACCGACGAAGCGGTGATCGACGCCGAAGGGGTCCAGGCCGTGCCGCTTCTCGTGCGCTGGGGCCGCGACTGGGCCGACCAGGTGCGCCGCGCGATGGCGGCCGGCACGACCTGGCACGGCTACGACGCCGACATCATCGGCCAGGCGATCTTGGGCGCGATCCACCAGACCAGCGCCGAAGGCTCGCGCTCGGGGCGCCGGCGCGAGGACCTGGTGGACAATGTCACCCGATTCCTGGTGCGCGCGCTGAAGCCGTGATCGTCCGGCGTTGACAACTTACTGACAAATTGTCAGCGTTGCGGGCCCCGACGAAAATCATCCGGCGCGAAGAGAATGCCATGGCGCAACGCGTGTACTCCTGCGACGAGATCTTGGCCGACCACGCCTATGCGGCGCCGCATGTCGAGGCCGGCTACCGGCTGCATGGCGGCTTCGACGCCGAGGGCCGCTATATCTCTCCGCGCACCCTGAACCGCTGGCCGGCGATCCGCGCGTGGACGCAGGCGCTGACGCAGCGCGGCCACGCCCTCGTCGACGCCTCCCAGACCTTGATGGTGCGCGGCAGCTTCCCGAACGTGGCGCAGCAGAGCCTGCTGCTCGCGCATGGGCTCGGGCAGACCTTGTGGGATTCCTTGAGCGTCACCGGCGTGATCGAGGCGCGCGGGCGGATGCTCGCCGAAGCCGCGGCGCCCGATTTTCAGGCGATCGTGGAAGACGATCTGACCGAGACCGCGACGGGCCATCTGAACAAGGGCCTGTTGCGCGCGCACGGCCTCGACGAAGGCGGCGACGGCGTGTTGGGCGGCCACGACGCGATGTGGTTCGCGGTCCGCGACATGCTGTTCGGCAGCCACGCCTATCCGCATGCGCAAGTCCCGGAGTCGCTGTCGCGTCCCGAGCTCGGGCGGTTGATGCCGCAGATCCCGCCGGACCATGAGCGCTGGATCCTGCTGCTCATGAACGTGCTGATGATCGAAGTACGCGCGGAGAATTTCTTCAATTTCTGCACGACCGTGATGCGCGACCCGGGCAATTTCACCGACCGCCGCGACGTGGCGCTGCACGCGGCCGATCTCGTCGACCGCATCCGCCAGGACGAAGCCTCGCATGTCGGCTATCTGGCCGTCGTCGTGTCGGAGCTGCGCAGCTTCCATTTCAAGCGCGCGGACGGCGGCCGCGTGAAGGGCGCCACGTTCATCGATCCGGTGTGGCGCGGCATGGTCGAATGGCACGCGGTCACCAATGTCGATTGGGACCGCGCCGAGACGCGCAAGAGATTCGAAACGATGTTCCGGACGCGACCCGACGGCGAGACGCTGTCGGCGCGGTTCGCGGATCTCGAGATCAGGGAAGCGGCTGAATGAAGGATTTCAGGGGCAAGACGGCGTTCGTCACCGGCGGCGCCAGCGGCATCGGTCTCTCCATGGCGCGCGCGTTCGGCCGCGCCGGCATGAACGTCGTGCTCGCCGATCTCGACACCGCCGCGGCGCAGGCGGCTGCCGAGCGTCTGGCGAGCGAGCAGATCAAGGCGGTGGCCGTGCGCTGCGACGTGGCCGAGCGCGCGAGCCTGCGCGAAGCGGCGCTGGAGGCCGTCGCGGCGTTCGGCAAGGTGCATATCGTCTGCAACAATGCGGGCGTCGCCGTCGGCGGTCCGCTCGGCACGGTTCGCGACCGCGACTGGGACTGGATCATCGACGTCAACCTGAAGGGCGTCGTCTACGGCACGGAAGTCTTCCTGCCGCTGATCAAGAGCCACGGCGAGGGCGGGCACTTCGTCAACACCGCCTCGATGGCCGGCATGGTCTCGCCGCCGGGGCTCGAGCCCTATTGCGCGACCAAGTATGCCGTCGTGGCGATGAGCGAGGGCTGGCACGGCCAGCTCGCGCCGCTGAACATCGGCGTGTCGGTGCTGTGCCCCGGCTTCGTCAAGACGCGCATCCACGAGAGCGGCCGCGCGCGCCAGGACAAATATGGCGGCGTCGGCGACGTCGATCCGGGCGTGGCCGACACCCGCGAGCAGGCGGCGCAGAACGTGCTGAACGGCATCGATCCCGACATCGTCGGCAACCGCGTGCTCGAGGCGGTCACGAACGGCGAGCTCTACATCTTCACCCATCCCGCGATGCGGCCCTTCGTCGAGATGCGCTTCGCCGCGATCCTTCAGGGCTTCGACGCCGCGTCGAACTCGCCCGCGCTCGCCAGCGTCAAGGACCACAATCCCGAGACCCTGCTCACGCCAAAGGCCAGCCCATGAAATTCGGCATCTTCTACGAGCATCAGCTGCCGCGCCCCTGGAACGAGGGCGACGAGCTGAAGCTGTTCCAGGACGCGCTCGACCAGGTCGAGCTCGCCGACCGTCTCGGCATCGATCACGCCTGGGAGGTCGAGCATCACTTCCTCGAGGAATATTCGCATTCCTCGGCGCCGGAAGTGTTCCTCGCCGCCTGCTCGCAGCGCACGAAGAACATCCGCCTCGGCCACGGCATCGTGCTCATGCCGCCGGGCTACAACCACCCGGCGCGCGTCGCCGAGCGCATCGCCACGCTCGATCTGGTCTCCAACGGCCGCGTCGAGTTCGGCACCGGCGAGTCCTCGGCGCTGCTGGAATTGGGCGGCTATCGCGTGCCGGTCGAGAACAAGCGCGAGATGTGGCGCGAGACCGTCGAGCAATGCCTCAACATGATGGTGATGAATCCCTATCCCGGATTCAAAGGCCGGTATTTCGAGATGCCCTGCCGCAACATCGTGCCGAAGCCGGTGCAGAGGCCGCATCCTCCGGTGTGGGTCGCGTGCTCGAACCGCGAGACGATCAAGCTCGCCGCGCGTCTGGGCATCGGCGCGCTGACGTTTGCGTTCGTCGATCCGCAGGAAGCCAGGCAGTGGGTCGACGACTACTATCGCATCCTGAAAGAGGAATGCGTGCCGATCGGCCATGCGGTGAACGCCAACATCGCGATGGTCACGGGCTTCTCGGTGCATCGCGACCGCGAGGAGGCGCTGCGCCGCGGCCTCGACGGCTTCCGCTTCTTCGGCTACGCGCTCGGCCATCACTACATCTTCGGCGAGCACAAGCCGGGCCGCACCGACATCTGGAAGGCGTTCGAGGCGGCGCGCGATCACATGCCGGCCAATCCGGGCTCCGGCGGCATGGGCACGCCGGACGAGATGCGCGCGCACTTGCGCAAATTCGCGGAAGCGGGCGTGGACCAGGTCGCCTTCATCCAGCAGGGCGGGCGCAATCGCCACGAGCATATCTGCGAAGCGCTCGAGCTCTTCGGCCGCGACATCATGCCGGAGTTCAAGGCCGACGAAGCCGAGCGCCAGCGCAAGAAGGCCGAGGAGCTTGCGCCCTTCATCGAGCAGGCCTTCAAGCGCAAGGAGAAGATGAAGGAGCTCACCGACGACGAGATCCCGAACGTGATCGCGCTCGGCCGCCAGATCAGCCAGCCGGCGAACGATCCCAAGGCCGAAGAAGCGAGCCGCCGCTTCGCCGAGGTGAGCGCGGTGCCGCTCGCCGATCCGCTGAAGAAGCCGGCGGCGGAATAGAGGCGGAATTCATCCAGCATACGAATACCGGGCGCATCGCCCTGCGCGCGCCGTGTATTGCGCGGATTTTGTAGGCCCGTGACCGCCGTCATGAGATGACGTTGGCGTTGCGGCCGGAGGGGCGATGCGCAGACGGCGCGCAGGAGCCGATTTCCACGCAAGGAATCCGCGCCGATGCGGCCCTCAACGGAATGGAACGGAAACAGATTTTGCAACCACCGATTTATTGCCGTTTTGATTGCGTGTCGCATCTACTCGCCTCTGCCGTGTAGCCTTCCGGCGCGTCCCGCCGCCACTTCGCCAAGTCCTCATCATCCCTCGGGGTCGGATGTCCTCCTTCCGCGAATACGAAGACGCGCGCCTGCCGCGCGATTGCGAGCGCCTGACCGACGCCGCGATCCATGGGCTCGCGCGGCGCTTCCCCGAGCTGTCGGCGCGGCGCGTGATTTCGCGCGGACAGGCGGCGGGCTTCGTTCTGGCCGCGGCGGTGCTCGTGGCGTTGCTGTGGCGCTGGCCTGAAGCGACACTGCTTGCGCTTGTCGACGCGCTGTCGGCGATCTTCGCGGCGGGCGTGTTGTTCCGCGCGTTCCTCGCCTGGTACGGCGCGCGCACGAGCGATCGCGCCGTGCCGCGCGTGCCGGCCGATCTGCCGCTCTACACGATCCTGGTGCCGCTCTATCGCGAAGCCGCGATCGTGCCCGACCTGGTGCGGGCGCTCGGCGCGCTCGACTATCCGAAGAGCCGTCTGCAGATCCTTCTCATTGTCGAGGCCGATGACGACGAGACGGTGGCCGCGGCCGAGCGCCATGCCCTCGCGCCGTTCGAAGTGCTCGCCGTGCCGCCGAGCCTGCCGCGCACCAAGCCGAAAGCGACGAACTATGCGCTGCATTTCGCGCGGGGCGAGTTCCTGGTGATCTTCGATGCCGAAGACCGTCCCGAGCCCGACCAGCTGTTGAAATCCATCGCCGCCTTCCGCGCGGCGCCGCGCGCGGTCGCCTGCCTGCAGGCGCGGCTCGCGCCGCACAACCTCGCCGATGGCTGGCTGGTGAAGGTGTTCTTCCTCGACTTCGATCTGTGGTTCAACGTCTATCTTCCCGGGCTCGAGCGGCTCGGCGTGCCGATGCCGCTGGGCGGGACCTCGAACCATTTCCGCACCCAGGTGCTGCGCGAGGTCGGCGCCTGGGATCCGTTCAACGTCACCGAGGATGCCGATCTCGGCCTGCGCCTGGCGCAGCTCGGCCACCGCGTCGCGATGCTCGATTCCACGACCTTCGAGGAGATGCCCTCGCGCCTCGACGTCTGGATCCGGCAGCGCTCGCGCTGGCTCAAGGGCTACATGCAGACCTGGCTGGTGCATGGCCGCAACGCGCGGATGCTGACGGCGAAAGTGGGATGGGGCGGGTTCCTCGCGTTTCAGCTCTTCATCGGCGGCGCGGTGCTGTCGGCGCTCGCCAATCCGTGGCTCTGGATCGTGTTCGTGTGCTCGTCCGCAACGAGCCGGCAGGATTTCGCGTTCGTGTCGGGTGTGGGCGTGCTCGGCTGCAACGGCTTGCTCACCTTGCTGGCGATGGCCGGATCGCCGCGCCGCGACGTGCGCGGGCTCGCGCCGTACGGATTGATGGTCTCGCTCTATTGGGTGCTGATCTCGGTCGCCGGCTACCGCGCGCTGTGGCATCTCGCGACCAAGCCGTTCCATTGGGAGAAGACGGCGCACGGCTTGAGCCCCCATGCGTAGGCTTGCAATCGCTCTGCTCGCGCTGACGACGGGCGCGCATGCCGGCGCCTGGACCGAGCCGAAAGGCCAGTGGCTGTCCATCGCCTCGCTCGATCTCGCCGGCGCTTCGAAGGGCTACGACGCGCAGAGCAATCCCCGCGCGCCGGTGAAGTTCGACAAGAGCTTCTCGAAGAGCCTGATCGAATATGGCTGGTCGGACCGGCTGACCCTGTTCGCCGCGCCGGAATACAGCACCGCGGTCTCGCAATGGCAGAACGGCATGCCGGTCAAGGCGCTCGATCTCGGCATCGAGGCGGGCGCGCGCTATCGCGTGAGCGACGCGTTCGGAATTCTCTCGGCTCAGGCGTCGCTCAAATATGCCGGGCCCTACGACCTCTCGCACGGCCCGATCCAGGCGCATGACGGCGTGGCGCGCGGCGCCGCGCGGCGCGAGGAGCTGCGCGTGCTCTACGGCACCGGTTTCACGCTTTGGGGTCGCGGCGGGTTCGCCGACATCGAGGCCGCGCAGCGCTTCGTCACCAGCCCGCTGCCCGACGAGACCGTGCTCGACGCGACCGCGGGCCTGCGCTTCGGCACGCGCACCTGTATCATGTTCCAGAGCTTCAACGTGGTGAGCGGCGGCGACGGGCGGCCGCCTTACACCTATTTCCGCACCCACAAGCTCGAGCTCTCCGTGGTCCGGGACCTCAGCGCGCGCTGGTCGCTGCAGCTCGGCGGCTTCGTCTCGCCGGCCGGGCAGAATTCCCTGGTCGAACAGGGGGTTGAGATTGCGCTCTGGTTGCGCAAGTAAATAAGCCCTGGGCGCAGAAATCGCTGTACTTGAGAATGAGTCGCGACTAGAGTGCGCGCACAGGGGCTGAGAAACGACCGGAACGACTGCGATGAAACCTATCCTTTTTGCTCTTGCGGCGGTCCTTGCCGCGACGTCCGCTCAGGCCGCCGACGAGCCGATCGCGCTGCGCTTGAAAGACCACAAATTCACGCCGGCCGAGATCCACGTCAAAGCCGGGCAGCCCAACCTGATCGTGATGACCAACGAGGACGCCACCGCGGAAGAGTTCGACTCGTCCGCGCTCAAGGTCGAGAAGGTCGTCGCCGGCAATTCGAGCGGCAATGTGCGCCTGCGTCCGCTGGCGCCGGGCCGCTATCCCTTCACGGGCGAGTTCCACGCCGAGACGGCGCAAGGCGTCGTGATCGCGGAGTAGGGCCCCCGTGCTCGCGAGCCTTCTGATCGTCTTCCGCGAAGTCATCGAGGCCGGGCTGATCGTCGGCATCGTGCTGGCGGCGACGCAAGGCGTGCCCCGCCGCGCGTTGTGGGTCGCCTATGGCGTGGCGGGCGGCGTGTTGGGCGCGAGCCTCGTCGCCGCGTTTGCGGGCGAGATCGAGTCGCTGTTCGAAGGCACGGGCCAGGAATTGTTCAACGCGGCGATCCTTCTGCTCGCCGTGTGCATGCTCACCTGGCACAACGTCTGGATGGCCGGGCACGGCCGCGAGATGGCGCGCGAGATGCGCCAGGTCGGCGCCGACGTGAAGACGGGCGAGCGCACGCTCTCGGCGCTCGCCATCGTGGTCGGCGTCGCGGTGCTGCGCGAAGGCGCCGAGGTCGTGCTGTTCCTCTATGGCATCGCTTCGCAGCCGGGCACGACGACGGCGGCGTTGCTGCTCGGCGGCGCGCTCGGCGTGCTCGCCGGCGCCGCGATGTCGGCGCTGATGTATTACGGCTTGCTCGCCATCCCCGCGCACAAGCTGTTCCGCGTGACCTCGGGGCTGATCACCTTGCTCGCGGCCGGCATGGCGGCGCAGGCGGTGCTGTTCCTGCAGAATGCCGGCTATCTGCAGGTGATGATGAGCACGGTGTGGGATACGTCGTGGCTGCTGCCGCAGGATTCGATCGTCGGCCGCATGCTGCATGCGCTGGTCGGCTATAGCGACACGCCCGACGGCGCGCAGATCGTCGCTTACGCGCTCACCATCGTCGCGATCACCTTGCTGATGCGCTGGGAGCAGGGCCGCCGCACGCGTCCCGCACGGCCCGTGCCGGCGCCGGCGGAATAGCCCTCACAGACACGCATAGACCGCGTCGATCAGCGCCTTGTTGCGCGGGTTCTGCCAGCGCGGCCCCATGTCGTTGGTGACATAGCCGAACGCGACGCCTGCTTGGCGGTCGCAGAAGCCGAGCGAGCCGCCGGCGCCGAAATGCCCGAACGCGCCCGGGTTCGGGCCCAGCGGACGCTCGGGCTGGGTCAGCTGGAAGCCGAGGCCGAAGCGGCTCGGGCGCTGGTTGATGAGGTCGTGGCCGACGGCGTGCTCGACCGTCGCCGCCGCGAGCGTCTCGGGTTGGAGCAGGCGGTCCAGCCCCGCATAGACGGCCGCGATGCCGCGCGCATTGCCGTGGCCGTTGGTCGAGGGCACTTCGGCAAGCCGCCATGCGGGGCGATTGACCCAGGCGCCGCCCGAGAGGCCGGGCGGATTCCAATAGGCGTTGAATCGCATCGCCTCGTCCGCGTTCGGCATGCCCGGGCTCGATGGGCCCTCGGGCCACAGGAACTCGGCCGTGCGCGCATGCGCGCGCGCGGGCAGGCCGATATGGACGTCGGCGCCGAGCGGACCGGCGATGTCCTCGCGCAGCATCGTGCCGATGCTGCGGCCCGACGCGCGGCGCACGATCTCGCCGACCAGGAAGCCGAAGGTGTTGACGTGATAGCCATGCGCGCTGCCCGGCGCCCACCACGGCGCCTGGCGCGCGAGCGCGTTCGTCATGCAGGTCCAGTCGAGCGCGGCGCCGTCCGGCAGCTTCTCGGCGATCGCGGGCAGGCCCGCGCGATGCGAAAGGATCTGGCGCAAGGTCACGGCCTCTTTGCCGGCTTGCGCGAAGTCCGGCCACAGCCGCGCGACCGGCGCATCGAGATCGACCTTGCCGCGCTCGACCAGCCGCAACACGGCGATGGCGCAGAGCGCTTTGCTGACCGAGAAGAAATTGACGATGGTGTCGCGCTGCCACGGCTCGTGGCGCGCCGCGTCGCGCCAGCCGCCCCACAGATCGGCGACCACGCGCCCGTCGATGCTCAGCGCGACCGCGGCGCCGGGCTCGCCGCGCGCGGCGAAGTTCTGCGCGAACGCATCACGCAGCGCCTCGAACTTCGGATCGCAGATGCCTTCGACCATCGCGCCAGCATAGCGCGGTGGCCGCTATTTCCAGAGCTTCCCGAGCGGGCCTTCGCGGCCATAGACCGGATCGCAGAGCGGGGCCGGCACGGCGGCGATGTGCCTGCGCGCCTGCCTGGCGTCGACCTCGCCGGGCTTGGGCTCGTCATAGTCGCCGCTGCCCTTGGGGTAAGCGCCGACGACAAGCAGATCGTCCGTCGCCTCGATGCGCCGGTGACCGGTTCCGGCTGGAAGGATCACCACGTCGCCTGCTTTCAGCGCCAGCGTGCGGCCCTTGGCGCCGCCGAAGCGCACCCGCGCCGCGCCGCGCGCGATGCCCAGCACTTCATGCGTCCTGGTGTGGAAGTGCAGGAACGGATAGATGCCGTCGCGCCACTGGTCGACCCAGCCATTGTGCCGGAACAGCACCTCGAACATCGCGGCCGGATCGTATGCCGGGTCGAGCGCCACGGCGCCGCGATAGTGGATCAGCGGGAAGCGCGGGTTGTTCGGCGTCTCGCCGTCGTCCTTGAAGCGGTGCGCATTGGGCTTGCGCTGCGTCGTGCGCACATCGACCCAGTCGGGCCGCCCGATGCGGGTAACGATCTCCGCGCCTTTCTTCAGGTCTTCGAGAAGGGCCATGACAGTCAAATGCTTGGGAATGCAACCGGTTCCTGCGCACGCGCGTTAGCACGCCACGAAATAAGTCGCACGGAACGTCAGCAACCATACCGAGGAACCACGATCATGCCAAAGAAACAGGACGCCGCTCAGGACGCCATCGCGCTGCTCAAGGCCGATCATCGCAAGGTGGAAGGGCTGTTCGCCAAGTTCGAGAAAACAAAAGATAAGCGCGCCAAGAAAGCGCTCGCCACCCAGATCTGCACCGAGCTCACCGTGCACACGATCATCGAGGAGGAGATCTTCTATCCCGCCTGCCGGGACGCGGCGGAAGAGGATCTGCGCCTCGAAGCCTATGTCGAGCATGACGGCGCGAAGGTGCTGATCGCCGAGCTGGAAGCGAGCGATCCGGACAACGAGTTCTACGACGCGAAGATGAAAGTGCTCTCGGAGCAGATCAAGCATCACGTCAAGGAAGAGGAGAAGCCGGGCAAGGGCCTGTTCGCGCAGGCGCGCAAGGCCGATCTCGATCTCGACGCGCTGGGCGAGCAGATGGCGGCGCGCAAGCAAGAGCTGCTGGCCGAGATCGAGAAGAGCGGCTTGCCGGCGCCCGAGACGCGCAGCTTCACCGGCCACGAGATCGAGCAGGGCAAGCCGGTCGAGATGGCGGCTTAGGCGTCGCTCGATTTGACGATCGTGATGTCGCCGCTGGCCTCGAGGACGATGCGCGCCGTCTTGCGCAAATCCTCGACGCCGCGCTTGCGCAGCGATTCCATCAGGTCGCCGTCCGAGATCATGTGCCGCCGGCGCTTGTCCTCGTCGATCGCACCGTCGCGTCCGAGCTCGATGGGCTTGCCCTCGATCAGCAGCGACAGCTTCTTGCTGCGCGCCACGCCATGCGCGAGCAGGACGTGCAGCGCCGCGAGCAGCGCGCAGGCCGCGAGCGTGCCGGGCAGGGGCGCGCCGCCGGTCAGCGCGCGGCTCAGGCTCGAGCCGATGATGATGGAGAGCACCACGTCCAGCGCCGACCAATCGGCAAAGGTGCGCCGGCCCGAGAGTCTCAGCAGCGCCAGTCCGTAGAAGAAGATCAGGATCGCGCGCGCGCATTCCTGGCCGAGCGCGACATTGTGCTGGGTGCCGAAGACCGCTTCCATCGCCGTGTTCCTTTGCTGGACCGGTGAGGCAACGAATTCGGCCGGGCGGCGTTCCGCGCGTGCTGGTGCCGGCTAAGGGACTCGAACCCCTGACCCCTTGATTACAAATCAAGTGCTCTACCAGCTGAGCTAAGCCGGCGCGTGGCTCGTGATAGCCGGGAACGTGCGGCGAAGGCAAATTCGGGCTATGGGGGGCGAAGTCCCGCAGGTGCGGCGATGCGGTTGCGCTTTGGGATCGCGGCTTTTGCGGCGACGGGTGCCGCGGCCAGCGTCGTCGCCCATCACAATTCGCTGTAGCGCCACCGCGCCTATGTCGTGCCGGGCCGGCCTTGGCGGCGGCGGCGAACGTCCATCGCGACACGGCCTTCGCCCCGGTGCTCGGGGGGTACACCCGGGCGACACCACCGCGCGGTTCGCCGCGAAGACCTTCAAGATCGGCGCCGAGAACAACTCCCGCGTCTACGCGTCGGTTGCAGGACAGGGCACGCGCACGGTGCTGAAGGTGGTGCCTTGGGGATTCCGTTGCGCTAGGATCGCGCGTTGTCGAGGGAACGGAGAACGACGATGAAGAAACGGATCTGGACTCTCGCGATGCTGCTCGCGGCGCTGCCTTCGCTGGCGGGCGCGGCGGACAGCGTGGTGACCTACCACAATTCCAACCAGCGCGACGGCGCCTATGTGATCCCGAAGCTCACGCTCGCCAATGCGGCCAACGTGACGCGCGATACCAGGTTCAACGGCACGGTCAGCGGCCATGTCTACGCGCAACCGCTGTTCTGGAAGCCCCGTGGCGCGACCAAAGGGCTGGTGATCGTCGCCACGGAGTCCAACAACGTCTATGCGCTCGACGAAGCCAAGGGCACGGTTGTGTGGCAGCGCCTGATCGGCAACCCGATGCCGCTCAGCCAGCTTCCCTGCGGCAACATCGATCCGATGGGCATCACCGGCACGCCGGTTATCGATCCCGCCTCGGGGCGGCTCTATTTCAACGCCATGACCAAGACCGACAACGGCGCGCGCCACATGCTCTATGCGCTCTCGCTCGCCGACGGCTCCATCGTGTCCGGCTGGCCGCTCGACATGCAGGCGCTGCTCACGAACCAGGGCGCGAGTTTCGCGTCCTCTGTGCATGGCGAGCGCAGCGCGCTGTTGTTCTTCAAGAACAAGCTCTATGTGAACTATGGCGGCCATTTCGGGGATTGCGGCGCCTATCGCGGCACGGTCGCGCAGATCGATCCCGACAGCGCGACGCTCGAGGCCAATTGGCAGACGCGCGCGACGGGTGGCGGCATCTGGGCGCAAGGCGGCATCGCCGGCGACGGGCAATTCCTTTTCATCACCACCGGCAACACCTTCGGCGCGAGCTCGTGGAAGGACGGCGAGGCGATCATCCGCCTGCATCCGGGCCTCGCCCATTCCGACGACACCCACGACTTCTTCACGCCGTCGAACTGGAAGGACCTCGACAATTCCGACCAGGATCTCGGCGGCACGGAAGCGCTGCCGATCGACATCAACGGCGCACACAAGGCCAAACGCGTCATCGCTTTCGGCAAGGACGGCAAGGCCTATCTCGCCAACCGCACCAACATGGGCGGCATCGGCGGGCAGATCCAGGCGATCCAGGTCGCCAACGGCTCGATCCGCACGGCGCCCGCGGTCTACGAGACCGATACGGGCACGATGGTCGCCTTCACCAATTCGGGCAGCTCGCATTGCTCGGGCAGCAATCTGACGATGCTCAACGTCGCGGCCAGGGGCGCAAACCCGATCTCGTTCGCGTGGTGCACGCAATACAATGGCAGCAATGCCGGCCCGATCGTGACGACGACCGACGGCACCGCGAACCCGATCCTGTGGCTCGTGGGCGCGGAAGGCGACAACCAGCTGCACGGCTACAACGCGCTGACCGGGGCTGCGGTGTTCGGCGGCGCGGGCACCAGCATGAGCGGCCTGCACCACTACCAGACCCTGCTCGCGACGCCGAAGCGCTTCTACGTCGCCGGCGACGGCAAGGTGTATGCCTTCAAATTCTAAGCATCCTCCGCGGCGGCGCTGAGGTCTGCGTCGCTGCGGTCGTATTCCAGGATGTCGCCGGGCGCGCAGTCGAGCACGTAGCAAAGCTTGGACAGCGTGTCGAAGCGCATACCTTTGACCTTGCCGGTGCGCAGCAGGCTGAGCTGCGTCTCCGACAGGCCGATGGTCTCGGCGACCTCGCGGGCACGCTGCTTGCGCCGCGCCAGCATGACGTCCAGCGTGACCCGGACCGGCATCAGACGAACGCGTCCAGGTTGGATTTGAGCTTGCGGCCGTGCTGCGCCAGCAGGACCAGCATCAGCCCGACCAGCACCAGGGTCAGGTTCTCGAGATTGTAGTCGTATTTGACGCCGCGCAGCTCGCGGAAGCCATTGCCGATCAGGAAGATCACGCTCGGCTGCAGCAGGATCGCGCAGAACGCGCCCAGCATCAGCGCGGCGCCGATCTGGTTCAGGCCGCGGATCATGGCAGGGCCGAACGCTTCGCCGCGGTCCAGGCGGATGAAGACGCTGGACGCCGCCCATACCGCCCACAGGAAGAAGGCCGGCGCGCAGAGCGCGACCCAGCGCGCGGGCGTCATGGGGGTGTCCGGATGGCCGAGGCCCATCTGGTCGAGAAACAGCAGGACGCCGAAGCCGATCGTGACGATGCGGATCAGGACCGCCGTGCGGGTGCGACTGGACATATGACCTCCGGCCTAAATTTCTTTAGTCTAGAGGTTATGTAATTTAAGCCTGAGTTAAAATCAAGAGGCAGGTCGCGACGCCCATGGGGGCGGGCTGGAGTGACCGTCACTGCACCTGGATCAGCAGCACCCAATCCCCGTCGCCGTCGTGGTTGTTGCCCGGCGGGGTGAAGGTCTGGGTTCCGGTGTTGGCGAAGCTGCCGATCTCGCCGAACGTGTAGTTGCTCGGGTCGAGCCATGCCGCGTTCGCCTGGCCGGACAGCTTGGTCATGTCGATGGTGACCGTGCGCCGCGTCGGCAAATAGGCCGCGACCAGGGTGCCGTCGCTCGTCCGCGCCGCCGTCGCATAGGTGTCGTCGGGGATCGGGTCGTCGGTCGAGAACTTGCCGTAGCCGTGCGTCAGCACCTCATGCGCGCGGTCGGGGACGAGGTCCCACCATTTCTGGCCCGCGAGCAGCTGCTTCACATAGGAGAATTGCCGGATGCCGACGGTGTCGAGATTGTTCTTCCAGTCGCCGTCGAGGCGCCACGAATAGGCGCTGCCATAGAGCTGGCCCGTGGTGCCGCTGAAGGCGGTCCACCATTCCTGGCGGCGAAGGTTCTGGGTGGTGCCGCCGTCGGTGCCGCCATTGTGCTCGAACTCGTAATTGGCCTCGACCATGAAGGTGGGGCGGAAGCTCGCGCGCTTGTATTCGCTCAGCTCCTTCGCATAGGTCGGCTTGTAGGTGTAGACCGCGTCGAGCCCGATCAGAGGCCGCAGCGCGCCGTCGTCGAGCGAGGCGCTGACCAGATAGTCGAGCTCGATGGTCTGGATGTGGTTCTTGTCCTTGGCCGCGATGCCGCGCATCACCGCGCGCACCAGCGCGTTCTGCGCCGGATCGCGCCAGCTCTGGAAGTCGTTGCCGCTCATCCAGACGATGTTGGGCGTGTCCTTGAAGCGGTTGCCGAGATACTCGCCGTATTTGCGCGCCTTGTCCGCGCCGTTGTCGTCGAGGATGCTCAGCCAGCCGCCGGTCTCGATCGGATCCAGCAGCACGACCATTCCTTTCGCCGCGGCCGCATCCAGCATGCGCTTGGCGCGGGTGAAATAGACGGGATTGGGAGTCGACAGGTCGCCCGGCGTCGTGAACGGCTCGATGCCGTCGAAGGTCGTGCCGTCGCTGTTGCACGCGGTGTAGCTGTCGCACAGCAAATTCACCCACAGCGCATTGACGCCCCATTTCGCGCGGTTGGCGATGAAGTGCTTGGCGTCCGCGACCGAGAGGTTGCCGACCATCGCCTGCGGCGCGTCGCCCTGCACCAGGAACGGCCGCTCGTTCTGGTCGACGAGATAGCGGTTGTTGGCGCTCGCCTTCAGCGGAAAGGCGGTCAGCGGCACGCCGGCGAATGCGGGGCCCGCGAAGGCGAGCAGCGAAACGGCAAGAAGGACTTTGCGCATGGCACACCTCCGTGTGGCCAAAGCCTAGTCCAACCCGCCGTTGCCGTCATCCTTGGATCAGGGGAAGGTGGTGAACAGGTCGCTAAGGTCCTGCTGCGTCGCGGCGTCGCCCAGCAGCGGCGTGACGCCGAAGATCTCCTCCACCGTGCGCAGGGTCGAGCCGTGGCTGTAGGGCAGGTCGTTCGAATAGCCTTTGCCCTTGGCGAACCCGGAGACCACGATCATCGGGATCGGGCCGTCGCCCTTGCGCGCCTCGTCGAAGGTGACGAACAGCGCGCCGCCGTCCTGATAGGCCTTGGAGTTCAGGATCTGCGGCACCGTCGCGGCCAGGAACCGGTCGCCATTGTGGATCTCGCCGTTGGCGCAGCCGTCATGCATGTCGTCGCACATGTTGGGCGTGATGAAGTTGTAGCGCGCGACATTGTCGTTCTGCAGGTCCTTGGCGAGCTCGGTAAAGGGTCTCAGATGCGCGATGCAATTGGCCGAATGCGGGTTCTGGTTGTCGGTCACGTCGTTGAAATAGGCGAAGGGCTCGTGACGCGCGACATAGGATTTGTTGTCGTTCGAATCCACCGGGCCGGCGTTGTTGAGCGGGCATTTGTCGCCCGGCGCGTCCTCGAGATAGGCCTTCCAGGAGATGCCGGCCTTGTCGAGCAGGTTGGTCAGATGCTGCGTCGAATCCTGCCCGAACTTGTTGGGCAGCCCGTCATGGACGACGCCGAAATTCTGGCCGCCTTCCAGCCACAGATAATTCGGCAGGCTCGGATGGGTGCCGGGCGGGTTGTAGTACTGGTTGGCGTGCGAGCCCATCGGGATCAGCACCTTGTTGATGTAGCGCGCGCGGCGGGCCCCCTCGATGCTCTTGTCGTCGTCGCCGGTCCAGTTGTGGTTTTCCATCAGGATCAGGAACACGGTCTTGATGTGATGGGTCGTGCCCGCTTCCGCCGGCGCGCCCAGAGAAAGAAGTGCCAATGCGCTCAGCGCGCCCCGAATGCCCCGCATAGTCGTCTCCATCGCTTCGTGAAATCGCGACGGGTTTAGCGGCGTCCCGTGACGGCGCCGTGTCAGTCCGGTTGCGCGACGGACATCTTCTCCGGAACGATCGCGCCGCCGGAGATGATCATGGTCATCGCCTGGTCGGTCGGAATGTCGAGCAGCATCAGCTTGGACATTGGCAGCACCTGCAGGAACCCCGAGGTCGGGTTGAGCGCGCTCGGCACATAGACCGCCGCCATTTCCTCGCCGGTCTTGGCGTCGGCAAAGCTGCGCATCACGAAGCCCACGGTCTTGAGCCCCTCATGCGGCCAGTCGAGCAGCGCGACTCTCTGGTCGCTGCCCGGGCGCTGCTGCAGCATTTCGACCAGCTTCTTGACCGCGGAATAGATCGTCTCGACCAGCGGGATGCGCGTGATGACGATCTCGAACAGGGCGATCAGCCGCTGGCCGATCACCCGCGAGGCGATGGCGCCGATGAGATAGAGCACAGTGAGCGCCACCGCGACCGCCACCAGCCATCGCGCCACCGGGCTCGCGAGCAGAGGCGCTATGCCGGGGAAGGCCCGGTCGAGATAGGGCGTCAGCCGGTCGGCCAGCGGGCGGCCGAAGCCCGAGAGCACGTTCAGCACGAAATCGAACACCAGCCACACCGCGATCAAGGGCGTGACGGTCAGGAGACCTGCGAGCAGGTTCCCCTGGAAATTCAGATGAAAGAGCGGGCGGCGCTTGTCCATGGGTTCAGGCTAGTGTCGATTGTTATCGATTGGAATCACAAACAGGATTGTCACGGCCCGCGAATGCGGGCCGCCCAGGTGACGTTGCTTTTGTCATCGAAAAAACTCCGAGCGATTTTGGCTTCGATGTGCAAGGCCCGGCTGGGTGGCCCGCCTTCGCGGGCCATGACATCGCGTTTATCGCGCCAATTCGAAAACTCCGGCTCTAGACGGATTCGCCGATTAAGCGGATAAGGTCGCTGTCATGACACGCTATCTGATCACCTCCGCTCTGCCATATATCAATGGCGTCAAGCATTTAGGCACCCTGGTCGGCTCGCTTCTGCCGGCCGATGTCTATGCGCGCTTCTGCCGGGCGCGCGGCTACGAGACCCTGGCCTTGTGCGCGACCGACGAGCACGGCTCGACGACCGAGCTCGCGGCGTCCGAAGCCGGCAAGGACGTGCGCAGCTTCTGCGACGAGCTCTTCGCCATCCAGAAAGCGGCGGGCGAGAAGTTCAATCTCGGCTGGGACCATTTCGGCCGCTCGTCGAACGCGCCCAACCACGCGCTCACCCAGCATTTCGCCCGTGCGCTGTGGAGACACGGGCACCTGGAGGTGCGCGAGACCAAGCAGGTCTATTCCAACGCCGACAAGCGCTTCCTCGCCGACCGCTATGTGATCGGCACCTGCCCGCATTGCGGCTATGAAGCGGCGCGCGGCGACCAATGCGAGAACTGCACCCGCGTGCTCGATCCCATCGACCTGATCAAGCCGCGCTCGGCGCTCTCGGGGTCGTCCGATATCGAGATCCGCGATTCCGCGCATCTGTTCCTCAAGCAGTCCCAGTTCGTGCCGCAATTGCGCGCATGGATCGAGAGCCACAAGGCCGACTGGCCGCCGCTCGTCACGTCGATCGCCAACAAATGGCTGGACGAAGGCCTGCAGGATCGCGGCATCACGCGCGACGTCGAATGGGGCGTGCCGGTGCCCGACGACATCGCCGACGGCAAGCTGAAGGGCAAGGTCTTCTACGTCTGGTTCGATGCGCCGATCGAATACATCGCCTGCGCGCAGGAATGGGCGGACGCCAACGGCAAGGGCGATGCGTGGAAGGATTGGTGGTTCGGCGATGCGGCCGACGACGTCGTCTATTGCGAGTTCATGGGCAAGGACAACGTGCCGTTCCACACGGTGGGCTTCCCGGTCACCATCATGGGCTCGGGCGAGAAATGGAAGCTGGTCGACAGGTTGAAAGGCTTCAACTGGCTGAATTTCGACGGCGGCAAGTTCTCGACCTCGCAGAAGCGCGGCGTGTTCATGGACCAGGCGCTGGAGATCCTGCCGGCCGACTATTGGCGCTACTACCTGATGGCCAACGCGCCGGAGAGCTCGGATTCCAACTTCACCTGGGAACATTTCAGCGCCCAGGTGAACAAGGACCTCGCCGACGTGCTCGGCAATTTCGTCAACCGCGTGACCAAGTTCTGCGTCGCGCGCTTCGAAGGCCAGGTGCCGTCCGAAGGCGAATACGGCGAAGAAGAGCGCGCGCTGATCGCCGAGCTCGACACCCGCGTCGGCGAATACACGCGGCTGTTCGAGGCGATGGAGTTCCGCAAGGCGCTGGCCGAGCTGCGCGCGATCTTCGTCGCCGGCAACGAATACCTCACCCGCGCCGCGCCCTGGACGCATGTGAAGACCGACCGCGCGCGTGCGGGCGTCGCGGTGCGCATGGGCCTCAACCTCGTGCATCTCTTCGGGCATCTGGCGTGGCCGATCATCCCGGACTCGGCGCGCGCCATCCACGAAGCGATCCAGGAGGCGCCCGACGTGATCGGCTGGCCGACCACGGCGATGGAGGACTTCCTCGACGATCTCGACCGCGGCATGCCGATCCGTCCGCCCGAGGTGCTGTTCGCCAAGATCACCGACGAGCAGATCGCGGAATGGAAAATCCGTTTCGGGGGCAGCGCATGAGCGTCTCGGTCCGCCCTCTGACGCCGGACGACTACGAGGCGCTGCGCGCGATCCGGCTCGAGGCGCTGCGGCGCGCCCCGGCTTTCTTCGCCGCCGATCCGGCGATCGAGGAGGCCTATACCAAGGAGCAGTGGCTGACGCGGCTCGCGACCGCCGTCTCGTTCGGCGGCTATGTCGACGGCAAGCTGGCGGGGCTGGTGGTGTTCTCGCGGCCGACCTCGATCAAGCTCTCGCATACCGGCGACATCGGCGCGATGTATGTGCGCGACGCCGCGCGCGGCACGGGCCTCGCCGACGCGATGATGGAAGCGCTGCTCGATCACGCCGCGGGCGTCGTCGAGCAGGTCAAGCTCACCGTCAATGCCGAGAACGCCCGCGCGATCAAATTCTACGAGCGCCACGGCTTCACGCCGATCGGCAAGATCCCGCGCTCGCTCAACATCGACGGCCGCTTCTACGACGATCTGATGATGATGCGCCGCGTGTCGTCGAGCGATTAGTGTCGATTGTTATCGATTGGAACCGCAAACAGGATTGTCACGGCCCGCGAATGCGCGCCGCCCAGGTGACGTTGCTTTTGTCATCGAAAAAAACTCCGAGCGATTTTGGCTTCGATGTGCAAAACCCGGCTGGGTGGCCCGCATTCGCGGGCCATGACATCGCGTTTATCGCGCCAATTCGAAAACAACCGGCTCTAGGTTCTGCAGCGCGGCCATACCGCCGCGACCGCGCGCGCGAGGCCGTCCTCGAGCGCCAGCGGATGCAGCGCGACATGCGCGTTCAGCCAGGTGACCGCGCCGCGGGCCATCGCGCGGCGCCCGGGACGGCCGTCGAGACAGGCCTTCGTCACGCGGCCTTGCATCGCGGCGTCGGCAGCGGCATAGCACGCGGCCGTCATGGTCTGGCAATGGGTGACGTAGTCGACGGTGACGAGGAAGTCGTTGCCGTCATAGGGCGGCACCTCCTCTTCGGTCGCGCCGCGCCAGACGATGGCGACGATGGCGGTGAGAAGCAGCGCGCCGAGCGCGAGGGCGATGGCGTTGAAGGCCCGCGTCGTCAAAGAGCTTCCCAGCCTTCGCGGCCGAGCGCTTCCATCGGCTTGAAGCGCGCCTTGTAGTCCATCTTCTCGCTACCCTGGACCCAATAGCCGAGATAGACGTGGCGCAGCCCGCGCATCCTGGCCGCGCGCACGTGATCCAGGATCATGTAAGTGCCGAGGCTGCGCGCATCCTCGCCGGGATGGAAGAAGCTGTAGACCATCGACAGCCCGTCGCGCAGCACGTCGGAGAGCGCGCAGGCGACGAGCGCGCCGGGCTCGCCGTCCCGGCCGGGGCGGCGATACTCGATGATATGGGTCTCGACGGGCGTCTCCTCGACCATCGCGACATAGTCGAACAGGCCCATGTCGGACATGCCGCCGCCGGCATGGCGCGAATCCAGATAGGTCCGCAGCAGCGCGAACTGCTCGCGCGTCGCCTCGGCCGCGACCTCGCCCCGCACCAGGTCGGCGTTGCGCTTCACGATGCGGCGCTGACCGCGCGAATATTCGAAGGCGTCGGCGACGATGCGCACCGACACGCAGGCCGCGCAATTCTCGCAGGCCGGGCGATAGGCGATCGACTGGCTGCGGCGGAACCCGGAATGGGTCAGCGCCTCGTTGAGCGGCTGGGCGAGCATGCCGGTCAGGCGCGCGAAGACCTTGCGCTCGGTGCGGCCGGGCAGATAGGGGCACGGCCCGCCGGGCGTGAGGAAGAATTGGGGAACCCGCGTGGTGCGCTGCTCGGTCAAGGCATCTCGTCCCTCAAGCGAAGCGGACTATGCCCGTTCCATGCCCGCGCGCGCCAGAGCGATCTAAGCTCAGAGTTGATGGCCGGGCGGCACGGGGGGCGCCTCCCGCAACAAAGTGATGCTGAGCCTGCGATTCGCGGAAGCATTCGGGTCCTCCGGCAACAAGGGTTCGGAGCCAGCCTTTCCGGCAACTTCATAGATTCTGTCCGCGTTCAAACCGCCGGCGGCGAGCAGCGCGCGCCCGGCATTGGCGCGAGACGCGGACAACTCCCAGTTGGTCTCGCCGTTCGGCCCGGCGAAGGGCGCCGCTTCGGTGTGGCCGCTGATCGAGATGCGGTTGGGCAGGCGGTCGACGACGCGGCCGATCTCGGCGAGCAGCCGCTTGGCATAGGGCATGGGCTCGGCGGTGCCGCGCTGGAACATCGGCCGCCCGTCCTGGTCGACGAGCTGGATGCGCAGCCCCTCGGGCGTCTGCTCCATGATCACCTGCTTGGAGAGCTGGGCGAGGTCGGGGTTGGAGTTGATCGCCTGGTGGATCGCTTCGGCGGCGTGGGCGAACTCGCCGTCCTGCGCCGAGGCGTTCGAGCTCGACGGCTCCTCGCCGCTCTGGGTCTCGTTGTCGGAGGAGGAGCCCTTGCTGTCGGTGGCGCCGCCCTGGCTGGTCTGGGCTTGCGTGGATTTCGATTTGTTCGGCGGCGAGGACGGGCTGTTCTTCTGGAACACCGACGCGGCCCCGCCGGCGCGCGCGCTCTCCTCGCCCATCACCCTGCCGCCCAGCACGCCGCCCGAGCCGCTCAGGGTCTGGGCGATGCTCTGGGGCGCGAAATAATCGGCGATGCCGCGCTTCTGCTCCGGCGTGGTGGTGTTGATCAGCCACATCAGCAGAAAGAACGCCATCATCGCGGTCACGAAGTCCGCATAAGCGACCTTCCAGGCGCCGCCGTGATGGCCGCCATGCCCGCCCTTCTTGATGCGCTTGATGACGACCGCGTTGTCGCCGGCCATGACCCTCTTCCCACCGAAACCCTTGGCTGCCAAACCCCGGCCTTGCGGTCTTTTCGCCGCCTCGCCTAGGCTGTGCAGGATGCACCGGGCCCTCTTAACCAAGCGTTGAAATGAGCTTCGATCCCAAGGCTTTCCGCCAGGCGCTGGGCGCCTTCCCGACCGGCGTCGCCGTCGTGACCGCGCACGCGGAAGCCGAGCCCGTGGGCATCACGGTCAATTCGTTCACCTCGGTGTCGCTCGATCCGCCCCTGGTCCTGTGGTGCCTGAAGAAGGATTCGCACCGCTACCGCGCCTTCGTCGAGGCGCCGGGCTATGTGATCTCGATCCTCGGCACCGAGCACGAGACCGTGTCGGCGCGGCTGGCGCGGCAGGGCGAGCACAGGCTGTCGGACCTGGGGCTGCTCGCGACCGCGCTCGGCCCGCCCGCGCTCGCCGACGCGCTCGCGATCTTCGAATGCGCGAGCGAGGCGCGCCACGACGGCGGCGACCATACGATCCTCATCGGCCGCGTGCTGCGTTTCACCCGCAGAAACGCCGGCGCGCCGCTGGTGTTCCATCGCGGCCGCTATGGCGCGCTGGTCGACTGACTCACGAGATAGGCGCGCACATCCGTGTCGGGCGCCGGCGGCACGGGCCGCGCGCGCAATTCGTCCAAGGTGAAATCCATCCGCGCATCGTACGTGCGCTCGAGCTGGTTGCGCAGGCCCTGCTCGGCGGCGTACCAGGCCTGCTTGTCGGCCCCATCGCGGTCCGACTCGCGACACGGTGCATCGCCGCCCCAGCGCCGCTCCAGGCATTGATAAGGATCGAACGACATCGCGAACAGCCGCTTGCGCGCCTCCTCGTAAGCGAGCGGCGCGGCGCTGCCGGTGCCGACGAAGCAGAAGCGCGTCTCGCGGTCGTAAGCCTTGAGCAGGTCGCCGACGAGGTCGTCGCCGGTATAGACCAGATGCGGATCGCCGCGGCGCTGCATCTCGACGAAGCGCTGCACCAGGTCGCGCAAGGCCTTGAACTCGGTCTTGAGACGGGCGTCGCGCGACGGCGTGGAATAAGTCTCCCAATCGCCTTCGGTGCCGTAGATGTTCTCGGGCAGCCGCTGCGGCTCGGCGCGGTTCTGGATGCCCGCCGCCAGCGCCAGCGACACGGCCTGCGCGCGATAATGCAGATCCGAGCAATTGGCGCGCACGATCTCGCGCAATTCGGCGACGGGCTCGAACTCAAGCTTGCCGCCGGCCATCTGCGCGCGGACATAGTCGTAATAGTCGAGCGTCTCGCCGTTCAGGGTGAAGCTGCCGCTCTTCCAATCGGCGTCGGCCGGACGCTTGCCGTTGCCGTAGAATTGCTCTTCGGAATAGTCGGGAATGTCCTTGTTGGCGGCGAGCGCGATATGCCCGCCGATGAGTGCCCCATCGGCCCTGCGCGTGGCGCCGACGAGACGGATGGGACGCCAGTTCTTGAAGCCCGCGCCCACCGCCGGCCGGTCGCGGGCGAAGCGCAGGTCGTAAGTCGTCTCGGTCAGCGAATAGTCGGTGTGGGCGTCGAAGAAATGGATGCGGCCTTTCGCGTCGACCTTATGGACGATGCCGACATGCCCCGCGGCGTCGTAGACGATGCTGCCGGCGCGGATCGATCCCGGATCGAGCTTCGGCGGATAGAGATCGGTGCCGTCGCGGTCGGGATGGATGCGATAGCTCGCCGACGACACCGCGTCGCGGATGCGCTGCAGGATCGCGTACCCGCTCTCCACGCCGCTCGGCGCGTCGGTGCGCCCCGCGACGGCATTGCCGCCCTTGCTGTAGCGGATGTCGCGCGTCGGCCCGATCGCCTCGAGCGCGCTCTCGAACGAGAACGGCAGAGAGCGTTTCCAGGCATAATAGAAGCGCAGGACGTAGGGCAGGTCCGCGCAATCGGACTCGAACACCGCGCCCCGCCGGTCGCTGTCGCGGAACGGATTGGCCGCGCCGTGCAGGCAGGCATCGAGCGTGGCGCAGTCCGAGGCGCCGATGGCGGCCACGAAGTCGCGCCAGCCCTGCTCGTCTTGCGCGCTCCAGCTCTCGTGACGGACGACGTAGAGGTCGGAGGCCGCCCGGGCGGGCAGGGCCCCAAGGAAGACGGCTTCGACCGCGATCAGTCCGGCGATGATGGCGGCGCGCATGCGGTCCCCGACTTATCAACAAGCGCAATGTATCCGTTCGGCCACGCCAAGGCGCCGGAATCGTGCAGTTCCGGCGATGTCACATAACTGACATCGAACTGTCACGGACGTGTTGCCCCTCCGAGTCACTCCATCGCCGCAAACAGGGACGAGGGCGGCTGACGACCCTCGAGTCCGGCTTTCGGACAATCCTACAAATCGAGAGAGGGTCTTATGCAGGGGAAATCCGCACTGATGACCGCGGTGGCGGTCGTCGCTTTGACGGCAGCGATGGGCGGTGCCTACGCCCAGGGCAAGCAGAATTCCAACGGGACGTCGTCGTCCTCCACGGCAACCGATTCCGGTCCGTCCAACGCCGAGCTCGCCGCGCGCATCCAAGCGCTCGAGGACGAGCTGCAGGCCTATGAGGGCAAGCGCCAGGCCGACCACACCCGCCTGTCGACGCTGGAGCAGAATTTCGGCGACACGCAGTGGAGCTTCGACAATGCGCGTCCGACCGTGAAGAGCGGCGACGGCCGCTTCACCATGGCGTTCCGCGTCCGCTTCCAGGTCGACGACGCGAACTTCATGCAGGATTCCTCCAAGCAGCTGCAGATCAATTCCCCGGCCGCCGTGCGCGACCTGTCTTCGGGCGCCGTCGTGCGCCGCGGCTTCTTCGGCGTCGAAGGCAAGGCGTTCAACGACTTCTGGTACGAGTTCCGCTTGAACGGCGGCGGCTCGAACGGCGGCGGCACCAACAACGGCGAAGGCGATCCGCTGATCAGCCTGGCGCGCGTGGCCTATACCGGCATCGACCATTTCGAGCTCAATGTGGGCGTCATCGAGCCGGCCTTCATGTATGAAGGCGTGATGTCCTCGGGCCAGCTGCCCTTCATCGAGCGTCCGGAGATCGACAACATCGCCGCCGACGCGTTCGGCGCCGGCGATGCGCGCCGCGGCGTCGAAGTGCGCTTCCAGAAGGAAGACGCGCTGATGCCCGGCGACAATCTCGTTCTGAACCTTGCCTATACGGGCGCCAAGACCGGTTCCACCACGGGCCACGGTCCGGGCGGCGACGAGCAGACACAGCTGCTGGGCCGCGCGTCGTACCGCTTCTGGCACGACGGCGTGTCCAACGCGTCGATCGGCGCCAGCGGCGCGACCGTGCTGTCCGACGGCGGCGGCGTTTCGCAGATCACGCTGCAGGACCGTCCCGAAATCCGCGTCGACGGCACGCGCCTGATCTCCACCGGCGGCATCACCGCGAAGCATGCCTATATGTGGGCGGTCGACGGCGGGGCCAATTTCGAGAACTTCTATGTCGGCGGCGAATATGCGGACTTCAACGTCCGGCGCAGCGGCACGACGACCTTGCTCGCCGACAATCCGAATTTCTCGGGCTGGTATGTCGAAGGGTCGTGGGTGCTGACCGGCGAGCCGAAGAGCTACACCGTCTCGGCGACGAACAACGAGGTCGGCGGCTTCGGCGCGCCCAAGGTCGGCAATCCGTTCTCGTTCAGCGGCGATTCGTGGGGCGCGTGGGAGCTGGTCGCGCGCTACAGCGACACCGACCTGAACTGGCACGACGTGTTCGCCGGCTCGGCCACGCAGCAGGCCGGCATCAACGGCGGCGAGGAGCGCATCGTGGACCTCGGCGTCAACTGGTACCTCAACAACAACGTCAAGCTTCAGCTCCACGACCTGATCACGAACGTCGACAAATACAGCGGTACGACGCACGACCTGGCGCACAGGGCGAGCCAGGACTTCAACACCATCGGTCTTCGCCTGCAGTTCACCAACTGACGCGCAACGGCATCAACGCAAACGAAAGAGGAAAAACATGAGACACTCGTTCAAATCTGCGATCGTGGCGCTTGCCGGTCTCGCGGTCGTGGCAACCGGCGCGGTCGCCGGCACGATCTCGGGCGCGGGCGCGACCTTCCCGTATCCGATCTATTCGAAGTGGGCGGGCGCGTATCAAGGCGTCAGCGGCGACAGCCTGAACTACCAGTCGATCGGCTCCGGCGGCGGCATCGCGCAGATCAAGGCGAAGACCGTCACCTTCGGCGCCTCCGACATGCCGATGAAGCCCAAGGATCTCGACGCGGCCGGCCTGATCATGTTCCCGACGGTCGTCGGCGGCGTGGTTCCGGTCATCAACGTCAAAGGCATCGGCAACGACCAGCTGGTTCTCGACGGCCCCACTCTTGCCGGCATCTTCCAGGGCAAGATCTCCAAGTGGAACGACGGCGCGATCAAGGCGCTGAACCCGGGCGCGAACCTTCCCGACCAAGCGATCGTCGTCGTCCACCGTTCCGACGGCTCGGGCACGACCTTCATCTGGACCAATTACCTGTCGAAGGCGAGCAAGGACTGGGCGGACAACGTCAGCGCCGCCACCTCGGTCGACTGGCCCGTCGGCATCGGCGCGAAGGGCAACGAGGGCGTCGCCGGCAACGTGGCGCAGACCTCGGGCTCGATCGGCTATGTCGAGTACGCCTATGCCAAGCAGAACCACCTGAAATCGGTGCGGATGAAGAACAAGGACGGCGCGGTCGTGTCGCCGAGCCTGCAGTCCTTCGCGGCCGCGGCGGCCAACACCAACTGGGCCGGCCTCGACCACTTCTACGTCATCCTGACCGACGCGCCGGGCAAGGACAGCTGGCCGATCGCCGGCGCGACCTTCATCCTCGTCTACAAGCAGCCGGTCGATCCGGGTGCGACGTCGTCGGCGCTGAAGTTCTTCAAATGGGCCTACGCCAACGGCGACGACATGGCGCGCAGCCTTGACTACGTCCCGCTTCCCGACAACGCGGTGAACGCGATCCAGTCGAGCTGGAAGCAGGTCCAGGGCTCGGGCATGTAAAGCCAGGACCCCTCGGTCTCAAGGAGACGGGCGCGGGCGACCGCGCCCGTTTCTTTTGTATGGCGACCTGTGCGTGGCCGCGGATAGGCTTATGCGGAATTGTTATGCCTTTGATCTCAAAAGGGAAATCCATTCGGCTTAATAATCCGTAAATAGCGTTATGATCTTGCACGTTAATATAAGCCTGCTTATATACACGGCCATGAAAGACCCCCTCAATCTCTTCGACCGCGACCTGCTGATCGTCCTGAACGACGTGGCGCGGCTGATCCGCACGCGCTTCGACCAGCGCGCCCGGGCCTATGGGATGACGCGCGCGCAGTGGATCATCCTGGCGCGGCTCGACCGCCAGCCGGGCATGTCGCAGAACGAGCTCGCGACCATCTGCGAGGTCGAGCCGATCACCGTCGGCCGCCTCATCGACCGTCTCGAGGCCCGCGGCATGGTCGAGCGCCGTTCCGATCCCAACGACCGGCGCATCCGCCGCCTGCACCTGTTGCCCGCGGCCAAGCCGATCCTCGCCAAGATCGGCGAGGCGCGCGAGATCCTGGACCACGACATCCGCGACGGGCTGGACGATTCCACGCGCGAGGTGCTGGTCGACGCGCTGCTGCACATCAAGTCAAGATTGACGGCCGAACCCGCGGTGCCCGCGGCAGCGGCCGCTGGAGAGTAACCGTATGGCCGCTTTGAGAACCGATTCGCTTCCCTACACCGCCGCCGATCAGCGCACTGCCGGCATGCGCGGGACGCTCACCGCGCTGTGGGCCGACAAGGCGCGCCTGCGCCGCATCCTGATGTTCGGCGGCGTCGCCGTCGTCGCCGTGGTTGCCGGCACCTTGTGGCTGACGGGCGGACGCTATGTCTCGACCGACGACGCCTATGTGCATGCCGCCAAGCTGATGGTCTCGACCGACGTGTCGGGCCTCGTCAAGGACGTCGACGTCAAGGAAGGCCAGAAGGTCAAGAAGGGCCAGGTGCTCTTCCGCCTCGACCCGCAGCCCTTCCAGATCGCGCTCGACAACGCCAAGGCCGCGCTGGCGCAGACGGTGCAGGACGTCGAATCCACGCGCGCGACGTATAGGAGCCTGCTCGGCCAGATCGGCGCGCAGCAGGCGCAGGTCACGCTCGCGCAGGTGACCTACGACCGCTATGTCCGGCTCGCGAAGTCGAACGCCATCGCGCCGACCCAGCTCGACCAGGGCCGCTCCACCTTGCAGAGCGCGCAGGCGACGCTCGTGTCGCTGCGCCAGACCGCGGCCGTGCAGCTCGCCAAGCTCAACGGCAAGATCGACACGCCGGCCGAGCAGACCCCCGCCTATCGGAAGGCCAAGTCGACGGTCGACGAGATGCAGCGCCAGCTCGACCACGCCATCGTGCGCGCGCCGTTCGACGGCATCGTCACCGAGGTGGATTCGCTCCAGCCCGGCACGCTGGTGATCTCGGCGATGTCGGCGTTCACCACCACCAGCGCGGTCGGCATCATCTCGACCGGCAACACCTGGGTCGAAGCCAGCATGAAGGAGACCGATCTCACCTATGTGCGCGAGGGCAACCCCGTCGAGGTGACGGTCGACACCTATCCCGGCCGCACCTGGACCGGTCACATCTCGGCGATCAGCGCCGGCAGCGACAGCGCGTTCTCGGCGCTCCCGACCGAGAACACGTCCGGCAACTGGGTCAAGGTCGTGCAGCGCATCCCCGTGCGCATCCATCTCGACGCCAAGCCCGGCGATCCGCCGCTGCGCGCCGGCATGAGCGCGGTGATCTCGATCGACACCGGCAAGCGCCGCTGGAACAGGCTGATCAACGGCTGATCGCGGCATGAGAGTCGAAGCCGCCGGCCATTCCGCGGACGCCTACGAAAGCCCGTTCGAGCTCGGCGTCGTGTTGATGTGCTCGATGGCGGGCACCTTGATGCAGGCGCTCGACACCACGATCGCCAACGTCGCGCTGCCGCACATGCAGGGCTCGCTGCAGGCCTCGCGCGACCAGATCACCTGGGTGCTGACCTCCTACATCATCGCCGCGGCGATCATGACCGCGCCGGTGGGCTGGATCGCCTCGCGCTTCGGCAAGAAGAACTTCATCCTGGTGGCGCTCTCCGGCTTCACCGTGACCTCGATGCTGTGCGGCGCGGCGCAGACGCTCGACCAGATGATCCTGTTCCGCCTGCTGCAGGGCGCGTTCGGCGCGGCGCTGTCGCCGCTCAGCCAATCGATCATGCTCGACCTCTATCCCCCGCAGAAGCGCGGCAACATCATGGCGATCTGGGGCATGGGCGTGATGCTGGGGCCGATCCTGGGCCCCACGCTCGGCGGCTGGCTGACCGAGAGCTACAATTGGCGCTGGGTGTTCTATGTGAACCTGCCCTTCGGCGTCGCCGCCGTGGCCGGCATCTTCTTCTTCTTCAAGGACACCGCGCGCGACACCTCCATGCGCTTCGACTGGTGGGGCTTCCTGTTCCTCGCGGTCGGGCTCGCGGCGCTGCAGCTGATGCTCGACCGCGGCACCGACAAGGCATGGTTCGAATCGACCGAGATCATCGTCGAGGCGGTGCTCGCGGGGCTCGCGCTCTATCTCTTCCTCGTGCACATGCTGACCGAGCGCACGCCGTTCATCCCGCCCAAGATGTTCAACGACCGCAATTTCTTTTCCGCGCTGTTCATGATGTTCGTGGTCGGCGCGATGATGCTTGCGAGCTCGGCCCTGCTGCCGCCGTTCCTGCAGAACCTCGCGGGCTATACCGTCACCGACACCGGCCTTCTGATGGCGCCGCGCGGCATCGGCACCATGATCGCGATGATGTTCGCGGGCCGTCTGGCGCTCAAGATCGACCCGCGCATCCTGATGACCTTGGGCATGGCGATGATCGAATGGTCGGTGTGGGACATGGCTTCCTGGACGCCGCAGATCAACGAGACGCGGCTCATCTGGGTCTCGATCGTGCAAGGCTTTGGCATGGGCTTCGTCTTCGTGCCGCTGCAGCTCGTCGCCTTCGCGACCTTGCCGGGCTATTTCCGCACCGACGGCACGGCGCTGATGAACCTCGTGCGCAACATCGGCAGCGCCATCGGCGTCTCGATCACCACCACCGTGCTCGCTTATAGCGTGCAGATGAACCACAACCTGCTCGCCCATGTCGGCTCGCCGTTCAACCGCGCGCTCGGCGTCAACGGCGAGTCGTTGATGATGAACCCGCAGATCCCCTTCGGGCTCGGCAACCTCAACCAGCTGGTGGAGATCCGCTCCGAGGCCGCGGCGTTCGGCAACGATTTCCTCTTCATGTTCTATTTGTGCCTGCCCGCCTTTGCGTTCATATGGTTGATGCGCCGCCCGCACTTCGCGAGCGCCGCGGACGTCAAGGTCGAGGTGATGGAATAATGCGGCTCGCGTTTTTAGGGCTCGGCGTGATGGGCTACCCGATGGCGGGACACCTGAAGCGCGCCGGCCACGAGGTCGTCGTCTACAATCGCACCGCGTCGAAGGCCGATGCCTGGGTCGCCGAGCATGGCGGCACGCGCGCCGCGACGCCGGCCGAGGCCGCGAAGGATGCCGAGATCGTCTTCGCCTGTGTGGGCCGCGACGCCGATCTCGAGGACGTCACGGACAACGCGTTCCCGGCGATGCAAAAGGGGTCCGTGTTCGTCGACCACACCACGGCGTCGGCGACCATCGCGCGCGAACTGGCCGGGCGCGCTCGCGCGGCAGGCTTCGGCTTCGTCGATGCGCCGGTCTCCGGCGGCGAGCAGGGCGCGAAGAACGGCCAGCTCACCATCATGTGCGGCGGCGCGGAGAGCGACTATGCCAAAGCCGAGCCGGCGATGGCCGCTTATGCCAAGTGCGCGCGGCTGCTCGGGCCCGCAGGCTCGGGCCAGCTTGCCAAGATGGTCAACCAGATCTGCATCGCCGGAGTCGTGCAGGGCCTGAGCGAGGCGCTCAGCTTCGCGCGCGCCTCGGGCCTCGATGCCGAAGCCGTTGTCGGCGCGATCTCCAAAGGCGCGGCGCAATCCTGGCAGATGGACAACCGCCACAAGACGATGCTCGCCGGTCATTTCGAGCACGGCTTCGCGGTCGAGTGGATGCGCAAAGATCTCGGCATCTGCTTCGACGAAGCGGCGCGCAACGGCGCCGAGCTGCCGCTGACGCGCATGGTCGACGGCTTCTATGAAGATGTCGAAGCCATGGGCGGCAGGCGCTGGGACACGTCTTCGCTCTTCGCCCGCATGGAGCAGCGCCGGCGTGATCGATAAGCCCAAGCCTTACCATCACGGCGATCTGCGCAACGCCTTGCTCGACGCGGCGCGGGCATTGCTCGAGGAAGGCCCGCTCGCGGATCTGAGCCTGCGCGCGGTGGCGCGCCGCGCCGGCGTCAGCCATGCCGCGCCCTATCGCCATTTCCCCAATCACGAGGCGCTGCTGGTCGAGCTCGCGGCCGAGGGCTTCGCCGAGCTCAAGGCCGAGCTCGTCGCCGCCGCGGCGCAGAAGGGCGGCGCCGAGAGCGACCGCATCGCCAAGATCGGCGGCGCCTATATGCGCTTCGTCGCGCGGCGCCCGGCGCTGGCGCGGCTGATGTTCGGGCCGCAGCTTCCCAATCGCGAATCGTTCGCAGAGCTGAGCGAAGCGGCCGATTCCATCGGCGCGGAGATCGGGGCGGCGCTGCACGACCCGGCGCTCGGCCTGGCGGTGTGGGCGGCGGTGCATGGGCTCGCCATGCTGATCCTGGAGAACGTGATCGATCTCGGCCAGCGCCGGTCGGGGCTCGACGTGCTGCCCTCGCGCGCGGAGATATTGCTGAGAAGCCTGTTCAGTGTTCAACGCAGCTAGTGTGAGTAGCTTCTAGTCTGCATTTCCCAAACCGAATGCTGCGTCTCCTGCCGCGTCCGGTCCCAGCCCTTCTTGTCGCCGCATTGGACGATCGGCGTCACGATGCCTTCATGGGTGAGGTGGCGGCAGGTCACTTTCTTTTCGGGATCTTCCGGTTTTTGCGCCGGCGTGCCGGTGACGGTCACGTTTTCCGGCTTCGGCGCCGGCTCGTCTGCCAGCGCCGCAGCGGAAACCGCAAGCGCGAACCCGCAAGCGAGGGAAAAAAGCGTGGCGCGCATGGGTCGTCTCCCGAAGGCGGCGCGGCGCCGTGGCCGCGCCCTTCGCATATATTACATCGGCCGCGAGAAGCTGCGAACCTGGATCTTCCAGAGCTGCTGCTGGACGTCGATGCGCCGCTTCGTCCAGGTCGTCTGGTCGGCGCATTCCACGACCGGCGTCAGCGAGCCTTCATGGACGAAGTGATGACAGGTGACCTTCTGCTGCTGATTGGCGGCCACGGCGATGGTGGCAGCCGGCGTCGCCATGCGCTGCGCATCGGCAGTCGTCATCTCGGCATAGGCGGCGGTGGAGAGCGAAAGGGCAAGTCCGGTGGCGAGGGCGAAAAGGGTGCGCATGAGTTCCTCCTGAATAGGCTGTCATGCTGTACCCGCCGCTCAACCGGTGCAAGAGAGGGCCTGCGCCTCTCACGGCGAGTTGATGGCTTTGGTCAGCGCAAAAGCCGCGCCGCGTCGCGCGCGAAGTAGGTGAGGATGCCGCTCGCGCCAGCGCGCTTGAACGCGATCAGGCTTTCGAGCATCACACCGTCGTGATCCAGGTAACCGCTTTTGGCAGCTTCTGTCAGCATCGCATACTCGCCCGACACTTGATAGGCAAAGGTCGGAACGCCGAACGCATCCTTCACGCGACGCAAAATGTCGAGGTACGGCATGCCCGGCTTCACCATCACCATGTCGGCGCCTTCGGCGAGATCGAGCGCAACCTCGCGCAGCGCCTCGTCGCCGTTCGACGGATCCATCTGATAGGTGCGCTTGTCGCCGGTCAGCGCTTTCGCCGATCCGACCGCGTCGCGGAACGGCCCGTAGAACGCGCTCGCATACTTCGCCGCATACGCCATGATCAGCGTGTTCTTGAAGCCGCCCAGCTCGAGCTCGGCGCGGATGGCGCCGACGCGGCCGTCCATCATGTCCGACGGCGCGATGATGTCGCATCCGGCCTCGGCCTGGTTGAGCGCCTGGCGCACCAGGATCGCGACGCTCTCGTCGTTGGCGACGTAATCGCCGTCGAGCACGCCGTCATGGCCGTGACTGGTGTAAGGGTCGAGCGCTACGTCGCAGAGCACGCCGATCTCCGGCACCGCGCGCTTGATCGCGCGCACGGCGCGGCAGACGAGATTGTCGGCGTTCAGCGCCTCGCGGCCGTCGGGCGTCTTGAGCGCGGCATCGGTCTGCGGGAACAGCGCGATCACCGGGATGCCCAGCAGCGCCGCCTCCTCCGCCGCCTTGACGCAGAGATCGACCGACAGCCGCTCGACGCCGGGCATGGACGCGACGGGCGCGCGCTTGTCGACGCCGTCGATGACGAAGAGCGGCCAGATGAAATCCGCCGCCGACAGGCTCGTCTCCGCCACCAGCCGCCGCGACCAGTCGTGGCGGCGCAGGCGGCGCATGCGGGTGGCGGGGTAGGGGGAGTGGATCATGACAGAAGGCTTTCGATGGCGGCGTCGTTGTCGGGGTTGAAAGGATTGACGATCGAGACGCCGCTATAACGCGCTCCATCCTGCAGGTCTTCGCTCAACAGATGAGTGCAGCCATGCGCATTGCAGACGGCGAGCAGGCGTGCGTCCCAGATGCTCAAGCGATAGCGCGCCTGCAGCGCGAGCGCGTCCTCGATGATCGTGGGCTGAGGAGGCAGTACGCGAAAATTTGCGGCCAGATCGTACGCGATGCCCGTCGCTTCGCCGATGGATGTCTTTCCTTTTCGCGTGGAGGCGTGGAAGAACTCGAAAATCGCCTGCTCCGTCAAAACCGCGTTCTTATGGTTTGCCGTGTCCATGATTTCCTTCGCCCGAACATGGCGCTCGCCGGCGTCGATATCCACTGCATAGATCAAGACATTCGCGTCTATGGAAATCACCTTCTAGCGCTCATGCATCTCGTCGCGCGTATACCGGTGGCCGCCGAGATGGATTCCCTTGTTCAGCCGATCCATCAATCGCTGCTTCGCAGCTTTGCGCTCTTCTTCCGTCATCGACTCCACGGCGGCGGGCACAGGCGCCGGCACAAGCCGCGCGACGGGACGGCCGTTGCGGGTGATCGTTACGGGATTGCCGTTTTCGGCTTCCCTCAGAATCTTCGAGAAGCTACGGTTCGCCTCCCGCGCGCCGATGGTGGTCATGGGGCTTCTCCCAAGCCTGGAAATGTCACTACCGTAGTGACATTTCGGGAAATTTTCAAGCGGAAACAAAGACATGGACTTCTCCCTGAACGAGGACGAACGGGCGATCGAAGAGGTCGCGCGGCGGTTCGCGAAGGATCGTCTGGCGCCGTTTTCGGCCGAGTGGGACGAGACCTCGCATTTCCCGGTCGACCGGCTGCGCGAGGCCGCGGCGCTGGGCTTCGCGGGCATCTACGTCAAAAGCGATGTCGGCGGATCGGAGATGTCGCGCCTCGACGCCGCCATCATCATGGAGGAGCTGTCGGCCGGCGACACCTCGACCGCGGCGTTCATCTCGATCCACAACATGGCGTCGTGGATGATCGACCGTTACGGCAGCGACGAGCAGCGCCAGCGCTTCCTGCCGCGCCTGACCACGATGGAGCTGATCGCGTCATACTGCCTGACCGAGCCGGGCTCGGGCTCGGACGCTGCCGCGCTCAAGACCCGCGCGGTGAAGGACGGCGATCATTACGTGCTCAACGGCTCGAAGGCGTTCATCTCGGGCGCGGGCGTGTCGGACGTCTATGTCTGCATGGTGCGCACCGGCGAGGACGGACCGAAAGGCATCTCGTGCCTGGTGATCGAGAAGGGCACGCCGGGGCTGTCGTTCGGCAAGAAGGAGCGCAAGATGGGCTGGAACTCCCAGCCCACGGCGCAGGTGATCTTCGAGGACTGCAAGGTGCCGGTCGCCAACCGGCTCGGCGCCGAGGGCGAAGGCTTCCGCATCGCGATGAGCGGGCTCGACGGCGGGCGCATCAACATCGGCGCCTGCTCGGTCGGCACCGCGCGCGCGGCGCTGGAAGAGGCGATGGCCTATGTGCGCGACCGCAAGCAGTTCGGAAAGCCGATCGCCGATTTCCAGGTGACGCAGTTCAAGCTCGCCGACATGGCGACCGAGCTGGAAGCGTCGCGGCTGATGATCCGCGCGGCAGCCTCGGCGCTCGACCGCCGCGACGGACGCGCGACCATGCTGTGCGCCATGGCCAAGCGCTTCGCGACCGACACGGGCTCCAAGATCGCCAACGACGCGCTGCAGCTCCATGGCGGCTATGGCTATCTGAAGGACTTCCCGGCCGAGCGCCATGTGCGCGATCTGCGCGTGCACCAGATCCTCGAAGGCACCAACGAGATCATGCGCGTGATCGTCAGCCGCGAGATGTTCAGGCAGTGACGGAAGACGCAGACGTCCTGTTCGAGCGGCGCGGCGGCGCCGGCCTCGTCACGCTCAACCGTCCCAAGGCGCTGAACGCGCTGACGCATGCGATGGTGCTGGCGATGCGCGCGCAGCTGAAGGACTGGGCGGACGATGCGAGCGTCAAGACCGTCGTCGTGCAGGGCGCTGGCGAGAAGGCGTTCTGCGCCGGCGGCGACATCCGCTCGCTGTACGAGAGCGGCAAGGCGGGCACGCCCTATGCGCTGGATTTCTATCGCGACGAATACATCCTCAACGCGCTGATCAAGCATTATCCCAAGCCCTATGTCGCGCTGATCTCGGGCATCGTGATGGGCGGCGGCGTCGGCGTGTCGGTGCACGGCAGCGCGCGCATCGCCGACGAGACGACGATGTTCGCCATGCCCGAGACCGGGATCGGGCTGTTTCCCGACGTCGGCGGCAGCTTCTTCCTGTCCCGCCTGCCGGGCCGGATCGGCCTCTATCTCGCGCTGACCGGCGCAAGGCTGAAGACGCCGGACTGCCTCACTGCCGGGATCGCGACGCATTTCGTGGCCAAGGAGAAACGCGCGGCCTTGCTCGACAGGTTGTGCGACGGCGCAGCCTTCGACGATCTCGCCGAGACCGTGCCCGGCACCTTCCTCGACACGCATCGCAAATCCATCGACGCGATCTTCGCGGGCGAGAGCGTGGAAGCGATCCTGGCCGGGCTCGACGCCGACCACACCGACTGGTCGCGCGACACGGCCAAGACCATCCGCAGCAAATCGCCGACCAGCACCAAGCTCACCTTCCGCCAGCTGCGCGAAGGCGCCGCGAAGAGCTTCGACGATTGCATGCGGATGGAATACCGCATGGTGCATCGCATCGTCGCGGGCCACGATTTCTACGAAGGCGTGCGCGCCACCATCATCGACAAGGACGGCACGCCCAAATGGCAGCCCGCGACGCTCGCGGACGTAAGCGACGCCGATATCGCCGCCTATTTCGCGGCCGTCGGCCGGGAGCTGCCGCTTTGAAAATTTTTCCTTGTCATGGCCCGCGAAAGCGGGCGACCCAGGTGATAGAAACATCCCGTTGCCGCCATTGACGAGGTGGCCGTGGGTGGCCCGGTCAAGCCGGGCCATGACAATCGTTGTTTGGAGGCTACCGTGACCAGCATCGCATTCATCGGCGTCGGCAATATGGGCGGGCCCATGGCGCGCAATCTTCTGAAGGCGGGCGACGGCGTCACGGCGTTCGACGTGAGCCCGGCCGCGCTCAAGCCGGTGAGCGACGCCGGCGGCAAGGCGGCCGCGACCGCGCTCGAAGCGGTGCAGGCGGCGGACGTCGTCATCACCATGCTGCCGGCAGGCCAGCATGTGCGCAGCGTCTATCTCGAGAGCGAGAGCATCCTGACCGCGGCGCGCAAGGACGCGCTTTTGATCGACTGCTCGACCGTCGACGTCGATTCCGCGCGCGCGGTCCACGATGCGGCGGCGAAAGCGGGCTTCGATTTCCTCGACGCGCCGGTCTCGGGCGGCACCGGCGGCGCGGAAGCCGGCACGCTCGCCTTCATGTGCGGCGGCACCGAGAAGGCGTTCGCGCGCGCCGAGCCGACCTTGCAGAAGATGGGCAAGCGCATCGTCCATGCCGGCGGCGCCGGCGCGGGCCAGGCCGCCAAGATCTGCAACAACATGCTGCTCGCGATCTCGATGATCGGCACCTGCGAGGCCTTCGTGCTGGGCGAGAGGCTCGGCCTCGATCCGCAGAAGCTCTTCGACATCATGTCGGCCGCGTCGGGCCAGTGCTGGTCGCTCACCACCTATTGCCCGGTGCCGGGGCCGGTGCCGACCGCGCCGTCGAACCGCGACTATGCCGGCGGGTTCGCGACCGCCTTGATGCTCAAGGATCTCAAGCTGTCGCAGGCCGCGGCGCAGAGCGCGGGCGCGACAACCCCGCTCGGTGCCGAAGCGGCACAACTTTATTCGCTGTTCGCAAACCAAGGCCACGCGAACGTGGATTTCTCCGGCATAATCCGAATGTTGCGCGGCATTCGCTGATAAATTTTACCGGCTTTTAACCGCTGTCCCCCTAGGCTCGCACGATAACAAGGTGGGCCTCGCATAAGCGGGGGAAAAAGCGATGACGGCACTGGCCAAGCCGCAGGCGGCTGCGGCGCTTGAGGGCGCGCAAACGCTCGGCAAGCACTATCTCGAAGCCCTGAATTTGGTGGAGCGGCTGCATCGCCAGCTCCTCGACGTGATCAAGGACGAGCTCGACCGCCGGGACGAGCGCGAGATCAACAGCGTCCAGGCGCTGCTGTTGTTCAACGTCGGAGACCAGGAGCTGACCGCGGGCGAGCTGCGCACGCGCGGCCACTACCTCGGCTCCAACGTCTCCTACAATCTCAAGAAGCTGGTCGAGGCCGGCTATATCCATCACGAGCGCTCCGAGGCCGACCGCCGCTCGGTGCTGGTGCATCTGACCGCCAAGGGCGAGCAGGTGCGCCAGATGCTGCACGACCTGTTCGAGCGTCATCTGGTGTCGCTCGAGCCCGTGGGCAATGTGGTGGAGGCCAATCTCGAGACCGCCAACACGACCTTGCGCCGTCTCGAGCGCTTCTGGATCGATCAGGTCCGCTTCCGTCTTTAAGACTGTCATCCCGGCCAAGCGATGCGAATGCATCGCGCAGGGCCGGGACCCATGGCGACATGTCCCGGTGGGCCCCGGGCCTCGCTGCGCTCGCCCGGGATGACATTCAGGTGCGTGCCGATCTGTGCGATAAGCGTGCATGACCGGCTTCGCCCGCTCGCATCTCGCCCATCATGGGCGCTTCTATGCCTGCGCCGTATTGGGCGCGCTCGTCTTCGCGCTGACCGGATCGCTCGACGCGCCGGTGCGCCTGCTGGCGGGCGGCGACAGCTTCTTCCTCTCCTACATCGCGGTCATGGCCGTCGTCGCGCTGCGCATCACGCCCCGGGCGCTCGACAAGAAGGCCGATGTCGAGGACGAAGGCATCGCCATCGTCGTGCTCGCCTCGCTGGTGATGATCGGCTTCTGCTGCTTCGCGATCGTCACCTTGCTGCATCAGAAGCAGGCAGTGGACCCGTTCGCCATCGTGCTCGCGGTCGTGGGCGCCCCGCTCGGCTGGGCGATGCTGCATATGATGATGGCGTTTCACTATGCGTATCTGTTCTATTCCGAGCCCGGCAAGGCGGCCGGCAGCGGGCTCGAATTCCCCGGCAAGACGCCCGAGCCGGGCGCCGCCGAATTCCTCTATTTCTCCTTCGTGGTGGGCATGACCGCCCAGGTCTCCGACGTCCAGGTGACCTCGACCCGCATCCGCCGCACGGTGCTCGGCCACGGCATCGTGTCCTTCTTCTTCAACACCGTCCTGATCGCCATGGCGGTCAATGCCGTGGTGGCGGTGGCGGCCTGACCGCGTCCTTGTGCGGCAGGCTATGCGACCTTACGTCTAGGCCCGGGCGGCCCGGCTGGGCTATTCTCCGGCCCGGCCGCGGAGGCGGCCCGAAGACGGGTTCTGCAGGGGGGCGGCCCGCAAGAGGGTCTAGGATGGCGTTTGCCTATATTTCCAGGTTCCGCGATGCGCTGGCGGCGTTGCGCCGCGAGGGGCGCTACCGCGTCTTCACCGATATCGTGCGCGCCCGGGGCGAGTATCCCAACGCCGATTTCCACGCCCAGGGCGCCCGCCGCCCGGTCGTGGTGTGGTGCTCGAACGACTATCTCGGCATGGGCCAGCACCCCAAGGTCCTCGCCGCGATGCACGAGGCGATCGACACCACCGGCGCGGGCTCGGGCGGCACGCGCAACATCTCGGGCACCACCCACTACCATGTCGAGCTCGAGGCCGAGCTCGCGGAGCTGCACGGCAAGGAAGCGGCGCTGCTCTTCACCTCGGGCTTCGTCTCCAACGACGCGACGCTCGCCACGCTCGCCAAGCTGCTGCCGGGGCTGATCGTCTTCTCCGACGCGCTCAACCACGCCTCGATGATCGAAGGCATCAAGCATGGCGGCATGGAGAAGCGGGTCTACAAGCACAACGACATGGCCGATCTCGAGCGGCTGCTGGCCGAGGCGCCGGCCGACGCGCCCAAGCTGATCGCGTTCGAGAGCGTCTATTCGATGGAAGGCGATTTCGGGCCGTGCAACGCGATCTGCGACCTGGCCGAGAAATACGGCGCGCTGACCTATATCGACGAAGTGCACGGCGTGGGCCTCTATGGGCCGTGCGGCGCGGGCGTGGCGGCGCGCGACGGCGCCATGGCGCGCATCGACATCGTCGAGGGGACGCTCGCGAAAGCCTTCGGCGTGATGGGCGGCTATATCGCGGCGTCGAGCGAGCTGATCGACTGCATCCGCTCCTTCGCGCCGGGCTTCATCTTCACGACCTCGCTCGCGCCCGCGATCGCGGCCGGCGTGCTTGCCAGCGTGCGGCACCTGAAGGAGAGCGAGGCCGAGCGCGAGACGCTGCATGCCCGCGCGACGCTGCTCAAGAAGCTGATGTCCGAGGCCGGGCTGCCGGTGATGGACTCGCCCAGCCACATCGTGCCGGTGTTCGTCGGCGACGCGGCTTTGTGCAAGGCGGTGTCGGATTCGCTGCTCTACGACCACGGCATCTATGTGCAGCCGGTCAACTATCCGACCGTGCCGCGCGGGACCGAGCGGCTGCGCTTCACGCCGTCGCCGCTGCACAGCGAGGCGATGCTGCACGATCTGGTGCGCGCGCTCGATGCGGTCTGGATCGTGCACCGGCTGAAGCGCGCCGCCTGATGGCGCCGCGCGAGATCCTGGTCGAGTACGTCGTCCACGGAAACGCCGCCAAAGCCACCGCGATCGATTCCGTCACCGGGCTCGAAGCCAGCGTCACCGGGCCCGCGGGCGCGCGCACCGCGCTGATCGAAGCGGCGCGGCGCAAGCTCGACATGCTCGCCAGAAAGCAGAATGGCGGGAGCTGATCCCGCCATCGCTCCAGTCTTGGTCTTGTCTTTCAGCCGCGGCGGCTCTTCTTGGCCGGCGGCGAGGAGCGGCCGAGGCCGATCTTCTTGGCGAACTCGCTGCGCTGGGCGGCATAGTTCGGCGCCACCATCGGATAGTCGGCCGGCAGGCCCCATTTGGCGCGGTATTCCTCGGGCGAGAGGCCGTAGCGCGAGCGCAGATAGCGCTTGAGCATCTTCAGCTTCTTCCCGTCCTCCAGGCAGACGATGTATTCGGGCGTGATCGACTTCTTGACGTTGACCGCCGGCTTCTGCGCGGTCTGGGGATCGGCGGCCGTGCCGCCCGACAAGCCGCCCAGGGTGGTGTGGACGCTCTTGATCATCGAAGGCAGTTCGCTCACCGGCAGCGGGTTGTTGCTGACATAGGCCGCGACGATGTCGCTCGCCAGCCTGAGAATATCGTCCGATCGCGTCGCGACCGTTTCGTGGCTGCTCGTCTTAATCTCCGCCTCCATTGGCTGATCTACGAATCGATGAAATTGTGATCTTTCTATTGCCTGCCGGGTCAGCAAAATCAAGGGATTCACACAGTATTGTTCACTCGTCTTTTCTTGCATAAGTAGTGACATGAACAAATTCTTGCACTGTTCGGTGACAATCCTGACAAATGCGACAGTTCCATCAAAAGTTGATTTATCAATTACTACAAGTTCTACTTAGCACGCCGGATCGGTATTGGAGGCGCATGGCGCTTAGCGCGGGCGCGCGAATCCGTCTGGCGCTAGATTTGGTAAAGGGGTAGGGGTAGTCCCCCGAGGGCTGCGAAGCCGGCCCAGTGTTTGGGGTGCGGAATCAGGGATAAGGGCCAGCATGGCGCGCGCGGAACAGTCAGAAAATTCCCGGTTTTTCGGCCAGTCGCTGGCCGAGGCCGATCCCGAGATCGCCCACGCCGTCGCGCTCGAGCTCGGCCGCCAGCAGGACAAGATCGAGCTGATCGCGTCCGAGAACATCGTGTCGCGCGCCGTGCTCGAGGCCCAGGGCTCGGTGCTCACCAACAAATACGCCGAAGGCTATCCCGGCCGGCGCTATTACGGCGGCTGCGAATATGTCGACATCGCCGAGGAGCTCGCGGTCCAGCGCGCCTGTCGCCTGTTCGATTGCAGCTTCGCCAACGTCCAGCCCCATTCCGGCGCCCAGGCCAACCAAGCGGTGTTCTTCGCGCTGCTCGAGCCGGGCGACCATTTCATGGGTCTCGACCTCGCGGCCGGCGGCCACCTGACCCATGGCTCGCCCGCGAACCAGTCCGGCAAATGGTTCAAGCCGGTGCCGTACACCGTGCGCCGCCAGGACCATCGGATCGACATGGACGAGGTCGAGCGCATCGCCAAGGAGACGCGGCCCAAGCTCATCCTCGCCGGCGGCTCGGCCTATCCGCGCATCATCGATTTCGCGCGCTTCCGCGCCATCGCGGACGCGGTCGGCGCCTATTTCATGGTCGACATGGCGCATTTCGCCGGACTGGTCGCCGGCGGCGTCCATCCCAACCCGCTCGAGCATGCCCATGTCGTGACCACGACCACGCACAAGACCCTGCGCGGCCCGCGCGGCGGCATGATCCTGTCGCGCGACGAAGCACTGGGGAAGAAGGTCAACTCGGCCGTCTTCCCGGGGCTTCAGGGCGGGCCCTTGATGCACGTCATCGCGGCGAAAGCGGTCGCGTTCGGCGAGGCGCTGCGCCCGGAATTCAAGCTCTATGCGAAAGCCGTGGTCGAGAATGCCCAAGCGCTCGCGCAGACCTTGCAGGCCGAGGGCCTCGACATCGTCTCGGGCGGCACCGACACGCATCTGATGCTGGTCGACCTGCGTCCGAAGAAGGCCACGGGCCGTCCGACCGAGAAGGCGCTCGACCGCGCCTCGATCACCACCAACAAGAACGCGGTGCCCTTCGACACCGAGAAGCCCGCGATCACGTCCGGCATCCGTCTCGGCTCGCCGGCGGGCACGACGCGCGGCTTCGGCCCGGCGGAGTTCCGTGCCATCGGCAAGCTCATCGTCGAGGTGGTCGACGCGGTGGCGAAACACGGCGACGCCGGCGATCCCGCGGTCGAGGCCAGGGTGCGCGGCGATGTCGAGGCTCTGTGCAGGCGTTTCCCGATCTATTGAGGAAAGACCACATCCATGCGTTGCCCCTTCTGCGGACATGACGACAGCCAGGTGAAGGACAGCCGTCCGTCCGAGGACAATTCGGCCATCCGCCGGCGCCGCCATTGCCCGGCCTGCGGCGGCCGCTTCACGACCTTCGAGCGCGTGCAGCTGCGCGAGCTCGTGGTGGTCAAGAAGAACGGACGGCGCGAGCCTTTCGACCGCGACAAGCTCGAGCGCAGCCTCGCGCATGCGCTGCGCAAGCGCCCCGTCGAGGCCGAGCGCGTCGACCGCATGATCACCGGCATCGTGCGCCGCCTGGAAAGCCTGGGCGAGAACGAGATCCAGGCGTCGACCATCGGCGAGCTGGTGATGCAGGCGCTCTCCAGCCTCGACAAGGTCGCCTATGTGCGGTTCGCCTCGGTCTACAAGAACTTCCGCGAGACCAAGGATTTCGAGAACCTGATCGGCGAGCTCGAAGGCGACAAGGACTGAGCGCAGACGCCGGAGCTCATGCTTGACCGGGTATAACCTGCAGGTTATATTGGATGACGTGGCAAGTCGCCTTTTCCGATGAGTTTCATCGCGAGTATTCGGCGCTGGCGCGGGCGGTTCAGGACGAGTTGCTGCTGGGTGTTCGGCTGCTGGAAGTCTATGGACCTAAGCTCGGCCGGCCACATGTCGATACGCTGAATGGCTCGGAATTCGCAAACATGAAAGAGCTGCGGTTCCGAGCGGACGATGGAGTGTGGCGCGTGGCCTTCGCATTCGACCCGAGACGCAGCGCAATTCTGCTGGTTGCAGGCGACAAGAGCGGGACGAGCGAGACGAGGTTTTACAGAAGGCTGATCGCCACGGCGGACGCCCGCTACAAGGCGCATCTCAAACGGTCAGGAAAATGACATGCCCGTGCCGCTGAAAGACGTTCTCGATGCGTTGCCTCCCAAGAGGCGCGCGGCGCTCGACCGCCGGTTCAAGGAGCTTGTCGATGAGGTGGAATCTCTCAGAGAGCTTCGCCGGTTGTCGGCAAAGTCGCAGGCCAGAATTGCGAAGACGCTCAAGATCAGCCAGCCGGCCGTTTCCAAGCTGGAAAGACAGACCGATATGTACCTCTCCACGTTGCGCGGTTATGTGGAGGCAATCGGCGGCGAACTCGAAGTCATCGTGCGCCTGCCCAATCGCGCGCCGGTCAAGGTAAAATCGCTGGAAGATATCGACGCGGCGTGAACGATGTTGCCAACCTCGGCAAGCATGGATCTCACCCACATGCGCCACGCGCTCGCGCTGGCCCGGCGCGCGCTCGGCACGACGGCGCCGAACCCCGCCGTCGGCTGCGTGATCGTCTCCGGCGAGGGCCGCATCGTCGGGCGCGGCTTCACCCGGAAGGGCGGGCGGCCGCATGCCGAGACCGTGGCGTTGGCCGAGGCGGGCGAGGCGGCGCGGGGCGCGACGGCGTACGTCACCCTCGAGCCGTGCGCCCATCAGGGCGAGACGCCGCCCTGCGCGGGCGCGCTGGTCGCGGCGGGCGTGGCGCGTGTGGTCGCTGCGCTCGAGGACCCCGATCCGCGCGTGTCCGGCCGCGGCATCGCGATGCTGTGGGACGCGGGCGTGCAGGTCGCGACCGGCGTGCTGGCCGACGAAGCGGCCGCGCTCAACGCAGGCTTCTTCCTGCGCGTGAAGGAGAACCGCCCGCTGGTCACGCTCAAGATCGCGCAGAGCCTCGACGGCAAGACCGCGACGGTTTCGGGCCAGAGCCGGTGGATCACCGGTCCCGAGGCGCGCGCTTACGGCCACCTCTTGCGCGCGCGCCACGACGCGATCCTGGTCGGCATCGAGACCGCGCTCGCCGACGATCCGTCGCTCACCTGCCGCATCCCGGGCCTCGAGGATCGCTCGCCCTTGCGCGTGGTGCTCGACACGCGGCTCAGGCTGACGCCGGGATCGAAGCTCGCGCGCGGGGGCGCGCTCGTCTTCACCACGGTCGACGGCAAGCTCGACGGCGTCGAGACCGTGCGCGTCGCGCGCGATGCCCGCGGCCGGCCCGATATCGGCGCGGTGCTGAACGCGCTGGCCGGGCGCGGCATCACGCGGCTCCTGGTCGAGGGCGGCGCGGGCGTGCATGCCTCGTTCCTCGACCGCGGCCTCGCCGACCGGCTCGAGGTGTTCCGCGCGCCGATCCTCATCGGCGCCTCGGGCAAGAGCGCCGTCGACGCGCTGGCGGCGCTCGATCTTGACGAAGCGTCGCGCTTCGTTTCGACCGGGACGCGCAGGCTGGGCGCCGACCTGCTGGAAAGCTTCGCGGCCAGGGTCTAGAACGGCGCCATGTTCACCGGAATCGTCACCGATGTCGGCAAGGTGCGCCACGTGGAGAAGCGCGGCGACACCCATCTCGTGTTCTCGACGCATTACGACGTCGCCGGCATCGACATGGGCGCCTCGGTCGCCTGCGCAGGCTGCTGCATGACGGTGGTCGACAAGGGCAGCGGCAAGGACCGCTGGTTCGCGGTCACCGCTTCGGCCGAGACCTTGTCGAAGACCACGCTCGGCACCTGGAAGATCGGCGATGCGGTCAACCTCGAGCGCCCGATGCGCGTCGGCGACGAGTTCGGCGGCCACATCGTCACCGGTCATGTCGACGCGGTCGCGGAGATCGTGGGCCTGAAGGCCGAGGGCGAATCCGTGCGCATGGAGTTCGAGGTGCCGCTGTCGCTCGCGCGCTTCGTCGCGCCCAAGGGCTCGGTCGCGCTCGACGGCGTGTCCTTGACCGTGAACGACGTCGACGGCACGCGCTTCGGCGTCAACGTCATCCCGCACACGCAGAAAGTCACGACCTTCGGCCGCGCCAAGCCCGGCGCCAAGGTCAATTTCGAGATCGACCTGTTGGCGCGCTACGTCGCCCGCCTGGTGAAGTCATGAACGTCCCCGTCTTCCACGACTATATCGCGCAGATCGAGGACGTGATCGAAGCCGCGCGCAACGGCAAGATGTTCATCCTGGTCGACGCCGAGGACCGCGAGAACGAAGGCGACCTCGTCATCCCGGCGCAGATGTGCACGCCCGACTCGGTGAATTTCATGGCCAAATACGGCCGCGGGCTGATCTGCCTGGCGCTGACGCAGGAGCGCGCGGGCCAGCTCGCGATCCCGATGATGACGCAGGTCAACGGCACGCCGAACCAGACCGCCTTCACGGTGTCGATCGAGGCCAAGGAAGGCATCTCGACCGGCATCTCGGCGCACGATCGCGCACATACGATCTCGGTCGCCATCGACGCGACCAAGGGCGCAAGCGACATCGTCTCGCCGGGCCACGTCTTCCCGCTGGTCGCGCGCCATGGCGGGACGCTCGTGCGCGCGGGGCACACCGAAGCCTCGGTCGACATCGCGCGGCTGGCAGGTCTGACGCCCGCCGGCGTGATCTGCGAGATCATGAACGACGACGGCACGATGGCGCGGCTCCCCGACCTCGTGCAGTTCGCGCAGCTCCACAACCTCAAGATCGGCACCATCGCCGACCTCATCGCCTATCGCCGCAAGTACGATCACTTCGTCAAGCGCACCTTGGAAGTGCCGTTCGAGAGCCATCACGGTGGGCAGTGGAAGATGGTCGTCTATGTCAACCAGCTCGACTATGCCGAGCACATCGCGCTGGTGAAGGGCGACATCGCGACGCCCGAGCCGGTGCTGGTGCGCATGCATGCGATCAACATCTTCACCGACATGCTGGCGTGGAAGGCGTACGAGCCCGACACCTTGGGCGCGGCCATGGACATCGTCGCCAAGGAAGGCCGCGGCGTCGTGGTGGTGCTGCGCCAGACGCGGCCGACCTTCGTCACCGACGTGCTGTCGCGGCGCACCGAGGACGACATCGACCGCCGCCGGGTCAAGGAATACGGCGTCGGCGCGCAGATCCTGCTCGATCTCGGCATCCAGGACATGGTGCTTCTGACCGACACGCCGGAGAAAAAGATCGTGGCCCTCGACGGCTACGGACTCGACATCGTCGAAACGCATCCCATTCGCGGCAAGGTTTGACATGGCCAGGATCCTCATCGTCGAATCCCGCTACTACGACGACATCGCGACCGCGCTGCTCGACGGCGCCACCGCGGCGCTCGATCTGGCGCGCGCGCAGTTCGAGCGCGTGACGGTCTCGGGTGCGCTCGAGATCCCGCCCGCGATCCTGTTCGCGTCGGAGAGCGACCGCGGCTATGACGGCTATGTCGCGCTCGGCTGCGTGATCCGCGGCGAGACCTTCCATTTCGACATCGTCGCGGGCGAGAGCGCGCGCGGGCTGATGGACCTGGCGCTGCAGCGCGGGCTCTGCGTCGGCAACGGCATCCTCACCGTCGAGAACGAGGAGCAGGCTTTCGTGCGCGCGCGGCGCGACGGGGGCGACAAGGGCGGCGACGCGGCGCGCGCCTGCCTGTCGCTGATCGAATTGCGCAACCGTTACGCGCGATGAGCGACCGCAAGGCACGCAGCGGCGCGCGTCTCGCCGCCGTCCAGGCGCTCTACCAGATGGAGCTCACCGGCACCGGCGCGGAAGAGACTGCGTTCGAGTTCGTCGAGCATCGCTTCGGCGCCGAGCCCGAGACCGGCATGGCGGGCGAGATCGACGCCGATTTCTTCCGCGCGCTGGTCGCGGGCGTCCCCGTGCACCAGCAGGAGATCGACGCGAGCGTCGCCAAATGCCTGTCGGCCGATTGGCGGCTGGCGCGCATCGATTCCATCCTGCGCGCGATCCTGCGCGCCGCGGCGTTCGAGCTGATCGCGATGAGGGACGTCCCGGCCAAGGCCGTGATCGACGAATATGTCGACGTCGCGCACGCCTTCTTCCCCGGCGACGAGCCCAGCTTCGTCAACGCCGCCCTCGACAAGCTCGCCCGCAGGAAGCGCGCCCCGGAGTTCGGCGAGACCCCGCCCGATGACGAGCTCGAGTTCTAGGCGGCGCGCTTCACCTTCACGCTGACGTTCATCTCGCGGCCCAACCCGCCAAGGGTCTTCATCAGCCGGTCCACGGTGAAGCGCTCGAGGTCGGCGCCGCGAATGCGGGAGAAATCGGCCGCCGCTTGTCCCGTCATGGCGGCAGCGCGGCGGACGGTGAGGTTCTGCTCGTCGAGCGCGCGCACGATCTGGGCGGCGAGAAGCGCTTTCAGCTGCTTCAGCTCCGCATCCGGCTGCGCCAGATCGCGGAAGACGTTTCCCGTTCCGCGCACCGTCTTCAGTTTCGCCATGACAATTACTCGCCATCATCCAGGTATCATCACCAGCGCGGACTAGCCTACGCGATAGGCTGCTGATCGGCTATATTGCGCCATGACCGGCGCTTCCGAATTCGACCTGATCGCGAAGTACTTCGCGCCGCTGGCGGGCGCGGGGGCGTTCGAGTTGCAGGACGACGCCGCGACGATCGCGGCGCGGCCGGGCACCGACCTCGTGGTCACCACGGACACGCTGATCGCCGGCGTCGATTTCTTCGAGGGCGATCCGCCCGAAAGCATCGCCAGGAAGGCGCTGCGCGTGAACCTCTCCGACCTCGCGGCCAAAGGCGCGGAGCCGTGGGGCTATTTGCTGTCCCTGTCGCTCCCCGGGCTCGACGAGGCCTGGCTCGACGCTTTCGCGCGCGGCCTTCAGGACGACCAGGAGCGGTTCGAGATCGTGCTGCTCGGCGGCGACACCGGCGCGACGCCCGGGCCGCTGTCGGTTGCGATCACGGCCTTCGGGCACGTGCCCGAGGGGCAGATGATCCGGCGCGGCTCGGCCTGGGCCGGCAATCTCGTCTTCGTCACCGGCACGATCGGCGATAGCGGCGGCGGTCTTGCGCTGCTCAAAGGAGATGGCGGCGCGCTCGACGCGGCGCATCGCAACGTCCTGATCGACCGCTACCGCCTGCCCGATCCGCCGGTCGCGCTCGGGCCGTCGCTGCGCCGCTTCGCCAGCGCCGCCATCGACGTGTCCGACGGGTTGCTCGCCGATCTCGGGCACGTCGCCGAAGCATCGGGCATGCGGATAATCGTGGAGGGCCCAAGCGTGCCGCGTTCGCCGGCGCTCGAGGCGCTCTGGGGCGGCGATATCGTTCGCGCCGCCACGGCGGGCGACGACTACCAGATCGCCTTCACCGCGCCGGCCCGGCACGAGGCGGCGATCCTCGAGGCCGGCCGCGACGCCGGGACGCGCATCACGAGGATCGGCAGGGTCGAAGCGGGAGCGGGGATCGTCCTGCTCGATGCCCAGGGCCACGAGGTCGAGGTCGCCCGCAAGGGATTTACCCATTTCTAACCATGTTCCGGCAGCGTGGCGGGATGCGCAGGCTTGTCGTCGCCGTCCTGGTCCTGGTGGCCGTTCCCGCCTTTGCCGGCGAGAAGAAGGCCGAGGAAAAATCTTCCGAACCCGGCACCCATGTCGAGATGCCGTTCCTGATCGCGCCGATGAGCGCGGACGGCAAGCTGCTCGGCTATTCCTATATCTCGTCCAAGCTCACGACCGCGACCCCGTCGGCTTCGGTCGAGGTGCGCGAGAAGCTCGCCTTCATCCAGGACGCCTTCGTGCGCGACGTGAACGCGGCGCCGATCGGCGCAGGCGACGATCCGACCAAGGTCGACAGAGCGCTGCTCGCAGCCCGGCTCGTCGCCGACGCCAAGCGCGTGGTCGGGGCTGCGAAGGTCAAGGACATCGCCTTCACCCAGATCCAGTTTTCGCCGCTGCATCCCAAGCCCACGACCGACGATCCCGTGCCGCCGACCGAGCGCGCGCCGGCGGACAAGGTCGCGTCGAAGCCCTGATCGCTATTTCGTCTCGGCGCGCAGCCTGGCCACGCGCGCGTCGGTGTCGGGATGCGAGCCGAGCCAGCTCGCCGATCCGCAGCCGGTCTTGCCGCAATGGCTCGTCTCGAGCCGCTCGAGCAGATCGGCGAGCCGCGACGGCTTGGCGCCCATCGCGATCAGTTTCGCTGCGGCATCGTCGTCGGCCTGCTGCTCGAAATCGCGCGCGTGGTGGGTTTCGACCAGCACGCCGGGCAGCACCGCCGCGAGCTGGCTGACCTGCGAGATGTCGCCGGTGACGACCGCGAGCGCGGCGGGGATCATCGACGCCTGATAGAGCTCTTGCAGGCCGTGCCGGCGCTCGACATGCGACATCTCGTGGCCGAGCACGCCTTCGATCTCTTCGTCGTTGCGCGCCAGCGCCCACAATTCGTCGGTCATCACGATGGTGCCGTCGGGGAGCGCGAACGCGTTGGCGCCGATGCCGGCGCCGCCATGGCGAAGCTCCAGATGATAGCCCTTCGGCCCTCGCGGGCTCTGCTGCGCGACCCGCGCGAGCAGGGCCTGCGCGCGCGCGCGGTCCTGCGGCTTGAGCGTGCTGGGCCTCAGCATCGCGCGGTCCATCAGGTCCAGCGTCTGGCGCGAGATCGCCGTGCCGACCGAAGGCGGCGTCGCGCGCGCCAGCGCCAGCGCGATGGCCGGGATGCCGTATTCGATGAACGCATAGGACAGCACTGCCGCCATCGCCAGCGACAGCGCGATCCAGTTGCGCGAGCGCTCGATCATGTCGAGGAAGCGGCCGGGGTTGCCCAAGCCCAGCGCGCGCTTCAGCGCGTCGACGCCGTCATTGTCGGGGGTCTCGAAGCGTCCGCCATCGGGCAGCGCGATGGAGCGCGGCAGCCGGCCCATGCGCGCCGACACGATCACGGCGCGGGCGCGGAACTCGGCGAGGGTCTCACCCTGCATGTCCTCGATGCGCAGCAGGCGGTTCACGGGCCTGGCGCGCGCCGCGACGAAACGGGTCGAAAGCGGGAAGAAATAATTCCCCTCGACCATGGCCTAAAGGCCGAAATCGAGATCGAAGAAGCCCGCGATCTCCTCGCCCACCGCGCTCTGGGTCGCGAACGCTTCCGAGGTGAACTCGTCGAGATTGCTGCGCGCTTCGAGCGACATGCAGCTCAAGCGGTAGCGCGCGAGGCGCACCTGCGCCCAGGGATAGAAGATGCCGAGCGTCAGCATCGTGGCGACGATGTTGGTGATCAGGATCCAGCTCATATGCCAGCCCGAAAGCCCGGCACCGAGCCTGTGGCGTCCGTCGAGAACCGTGTTGCCGACCGCGATGTTGAAGATCTGCGTCGTCAGCCACACGCCGATGGCGATCACCACGATCTCGGCGATCAGGACGGCCAGGATCAGCAGCGGCGAAGGCATGCCGGATCCGTGCCCGGGCTCGATCTTGATGGGCGTCATCCCGGCCGCGAAGCCGAAGACGAGCATGGCGGCGACGATGATGAAGCCGATCCACATCGCCAGCGCCAGGATGTAGATGCCGTAGATCCGGCCGGCGTCGAACTCGGTCCTGAACGGCCGCCCGCCATAGGTGTGGTTGTTGATGTAGAAATAGTCGCGCACGCGCCGCGCCAGGGGGATCAGCAGGCCGCCGGTCAGAATGCCGATGATCGGCCACAGGAAATACGCCTTCGCCGCGCCGCCATAGGTGCCGGTGAAGTTGAAGCGCACGTTGCGATAGCTGGTATTGCGCGCGTTGAAGCGCAGGCTCGACACGATCAGCCAGGGGATCAGGAAGAGCGCCAGCGGCCCCCAGAAGATCAGCATAATGGGCGAGATCGCGATGCTGATGTTGTAGGCGACGAGGATGCCGACCGCGATGGCGCGGCCGATCAGGATGCGCACCGGCGAGGCGTGGTAGTCGAAGGCGTGGTCCGCGAGCACCGTGTTGCCGCGGAAATAGCGCCGGGTGCGCACCGTGGCCCAGGCGCTGTAGATGCCCAGCGTGACGACGGTCAGCGCCAGGTTGACGATCCAGATACCGAAATATTCCCCGCCGTCCCCGCGGAACTCGAACTCATAGGTCCTCGGCGCCGCCGCCGGCGGCGCTGCCCCCGCATCGCTCATGATCGTGCCCCCGTTTGAAGGCGATCATGGCCGAACGCGGCGGCCGCGGCAATCGAAGGCGGTCAGCTCTTGCTTTCGAGGAAGCTCAGCACGTCCTGCGCGCGATGGGCGAGGTCGGCGAGCTCGGCCGGCATCTCCTCGCCGGACTTGCGCGCCCATTCGATCAGGTTGCGCGCCAGCGAGGCGAGCTTGGGCGCAGCGGCGATCATCTGCGCCTGGCGTTCGATCTTGATCGGATCGAGATCGTATTCGGCGCCCGGCACGCGCCAGCCGCCCCAATCGGTCTCGCCGGTCATGATCACGGGATAGGTTCCGGGAATGGGATGGCGCGAGCAGTCCTCGGTCGACTGCCACTTGTTGCGCGCGCGCGTGACGCGCCAGTTCTCCGAGCCGTTGGTGTCCTTGCGGTCGGCCAGGGGTTCTTCGGCGGTCAGCTCGTCGGCGGTGAACTCGCGGCCCAGGCCCGCGTCGTAGTGGATGCGGATCGGCTCGTCCAAGCCTTTGGCCCAGTGCGGCACGACGTGCTCGATCAAGGCCCAGGTGCCGACCGGCTTCACATAGACGCGCTGGTTCTTATGAAAAACTGCCTTGGCCATATTTTGCCGACCCTACCTTACCCGGGGTAACAGTAGACTTCCCCCCTTAAGCGGACGTTAAAATGGGTCTTCGCCATTAAGGGGCGCTTGAAGGAAACCCAGATGAATTTCGACTTCTCCGACGACCAGAAGCAGATCAAGGACCAGGCGCGGAAGTTCCTGAGCGAGAAATGCACGACCAAGACGGTGCGCAAGCTCTATGAAGGCGCGGCCGGATACGACGCGGCGCTGTGGAAGCAGATCGCCGAGATGGGATGGATGGGCACGGCGATCCCCGAAGCGTTCGGCGGGCTGGGGCTCGGCTATCTCGAGCTCTGCGTCGTCGCCGAAGAGCTGGGCCGCGCGCTCGCGCCGGTGCCGTTCTCCTCCACCGTCTATCTCTTCGCCGAGGCGCTGCTCGCGGCGGGAACCGACGAGCAGAAGACGCGCCTGCTGCCCAAGGTCGCGTCGGGCGAGCTGATCGGCACCTTCGCGCGCAGCGAAGGACCGGGCGCGGTGCTGCCGAAAAACATCCGCTGCAGCTTCAAGGGCGGCAAGCTCTCGGGCACCAAGGTTCCCGTCACCGACGGCATGGATGCCGACTGCGCGGTCGTGCTCGCGCGCGGCTCCGACGAAGCGGGCGAGCGCGGCTTGCTGCTGGCGCTGGTCGATCTCAAAGGCGCCGGCGTGAAGCGGCGCAAGGTGACCTCGCTCGATCCCTCGCGCGGCGCGGCCGAGATCGTGTTCGAGAACGCGGGCGCGGAAGCGCTCGGCAAGCTCGGCGAAGGCTGGTCGACGGCCAACCGCGTGCTCGACCGCGCGGCGGTGCTGGTCGCGTTCGAGCAGGTGGGCGGCGCCGATCGATGCCTCGCGATGGCCAAGGACTATGCGATGCAGCGCTATGCCTTCGGGCGGCCGATCGCGTCGTTCCAGGCGATCAAGCACAAGCTCGCCGACATGTATATCGGCAACGAGCTGGCGCGCTCCAACGCCTATTACGGCGCCTGGGCGCTGTCGACCGGCGCGCACGAGCTTGCGCTCGCGGCTGCAGCGGCGCGCGTCTCGGCGACGCAGGCCTTCGACTATGCCTCGAAGGAGAACACGCAAACGCATGGCGGCATCGGCTTCACGTGGGAAGCGGACTGCCACTTCTACTACAAGCGCTCGAAGCAGCTCGGTCTGGCGCTGGGACCGCAGCGCGCCTGGAAGGACCGGCTCGTGTCCGAGCTCGAGCAAAGCAACGCGGCCTGAAGCGAATGATTTCGCTTCAGGCTTTTATCTGGCGCGCAATTTTCCGGGCGAACGCTCGCGCTTTTCGCCCGATTGCGCTTTGAGGAGAACAGACATGGATTTCGAAGACAGCCCCGAGGAAGCCGCGTTCCGCGCCGAAGTGCGCGCCTGGCTCGACGCCAATGCCAAGCCGCGCCTGCGCCGCGAGACCGGCGATCCGATGGACGAGCGCTATGACGCGAACGCGATGCAGCGCGCCAGGGAGTGGCAGAAGACCAAGGCCGACAAAGGCTATGCGCGCATCACTTGGCCCAAAGGCATGGGCGGGATCGGCGGCACGCCGATGCAGTCGATCATCTACAACCAGGAAGAGGCGAAATACGACGTGCCGGCGGGCTCGCCTTTCGCCATCGGGCTCGGCATGTGCATCCCGACCGTGATGGCCTATTGCGGCGACGAGACCAAGCAGCGCTATGTGAAGCCCGCCGTGCAGGGCGACGAGATCTGGTGCCAGCTGTTCTCCGAACCGGCGGGCGGCTCGGACGTCGCGGCGCTCAAGACCCGCGCGGTGAAGGAGGGCGATACCTGGACGATCAACGGCTCCAAGATCTGGACCACCGGCGCGCAATTCTCCGACTACGGACTGTTGCTCACCCGCACCGACCCGAATGTGCCCAAGCACAAGGGGCTGACGATGTTTTATCTGTCGATGAAGACGCCGGGCGTCGAGGTGCGGCCGATCAAGCAGGCGAGCGGCGCCTCGGGCTTCAACGAGATCTTCTTCACCGACGTGAAGATCCCCGACAGCCAGCGCGTCGGCGAGGTCGGCCAGGGCTGGACGGTCGCGCTCACCACCTTGATGCATGAGCGTCTCGCGGTCGGCGGCGGGCAGGGCGGCGGCCTCGACGTGCCGCAGCTCTTGCAGCTCGCGCGCCAGCTCGAATTGGAAGACGGCCCGGCGATCAAGAACGCCGCGGTGCGCGAGAAGATCGCGGACTGGTACGTGCGTTCTGCCGGCCTCAAATACACGACCTTGCGCACGATGACGGCGTTGTCGCGCGGCCAGCAGCCGGGGCCCGAAGCCTCGATCGCCAAGGTCGTCGTCGCGTCGAAACTGCAGGATCTCTCGGCCTTCGCGATGGAGCTCGAGGGCGAGTCCGGCATTCTCGCCGGCGACGACGCGCCGATGCATGGCGCGTTCCAGGGCGGCTGGCTCGGCGCGCCGGGCCTGCGCATCGCCGGCGGCACCGACGAGATCCTGCGCAACATCATCGCCGAGCGCGTGCTCGGCCTGCCCGGCGACGTGCGCGTCGACAAGGATGTTCCCTTCAACAAGGTCCCCGTGGGGAGGTAAAGATGATCGGCTATGTCACCATCGGCGTGAACGATTTCGAAGCGGCCAAGAGCTTCTACGACAAGGCGCTGGCGGGACTGGGCGCGAGCCGCGGCTTCGCGAACGAGCGCATGCAGGGCTACAGCAGCAAGGCGAGCCCCGCGATGCTCGCGATCTGCAAGCCTTATGACGGCAAGCCGGCGACCGCGGGCAACGGCACCATGGTGTCGCTGGTCGCGCCGTCGCGCGAAATCGTCGACCAGGTCTACAAGGACGCGCTCGCGGCCGGCGCCAAGGACGAAGGCGCGCCGGGCGAGCGCACGGCCGCGTTCTACGGCGCCTATTTCCGCGATCCCGACGGCAACAAGATCTGCGTCTTCAAGATGGGCTGATGCTCTCGCCCTGCATCAAGGTGTGCGTGATCGATCCGGCGTCGCGGCTCTGCAAGGGCTGCGGCCGCACGCTCGACGAGATCGCGCGCTGGGGCGGCATGACGGACGGCGAGCGCGCGCGTATCATGGCGGCGTTGCCGGAGAGGATGCAGGCATGCGCGGCGCCGTCCATCACATAGACCTCTCGGTCAAGGACCCGAAAGCGGCGCGCCCGTTCTGGGACGCCGTGCTGGGGTTCATGGGTTATGCGGTCAGCACCAATTACAGCCATGGCGGCTACGATTTCGATTGCGGCACCCGCGGCGGCGATTTTGTATCCATCGGCATCCGCCCCGTGTCCGGACCGAACGCCGCGCGCCCGCACGATCGCTATTCGTCGGGCCTGCATCACATCGCCTGGAACGCGCAGAGCCGCGCCGACGTCGACGCGCTGCATGCGCTGCTGGTGAAGATCGGCGCCACGGTCACCGACCCGCCCGCCCACTACCCCGAATACAGCGAAGGCTACTACGCGGTGTTCTTCCAGGACCCCGACGGGTTGAAGCTGGAATACTGTTTCGTGCCGGCATAAGCGCGGATCACTTCGTCAGTTTCGTCGCGGCCCGTTTTATCGGAGTCGGAGCTGCGGGATCGATCTCGGTGAGCCCTCTGTGCTTTCGGGCTACCAATTTAGGCGACGCGCCCGAATTGTCGTAAACCAGCACGAAATCGGCATTGTGGAAAAACCACGGCAATTGCCGAAAGGAGCGCTCCCGCCGTTCGCGTATCTTGTTTTCCGGAACCGCATGCCCGCCCTTGGCGACGCGAAAGCGCACGCGCTCGACATTCAGATCGGCAGAGCTCAGAAGCACGTAGAGAAGCCTGACCTCGAATCCGAACGTCTTTGCCATCCTGACCAGGCGCCGATATTTGGCCGTCGACAACACGGTCTCGACACCCACGGTTTGGTGGGCGCGGATCGACGCCCTCAGCCAGTCTTTGATGCGATCAAGGGCCTGACCGTTTGCCATGGTCAGCGGCATGTTTTCCTGGGCGCTGATTTGAGCGGCAAGAAGGTCGGGATTGATGATCCATACCGAGCGGCCGAAGCCCTCGATATCGGTTGCGTCGTAGAGCGTGCTCTTTCCCGAACCGTTGGGGCCGGCGACGATCCAGAGACGAGGACGCTCGAGGCTAGGCAATGGATCGCACGATCATCGTTTGGGGCTTTTTTTGCTCTTCTTCTTCGGCGATTTGACCGGGTTGGATACAAATGCGCGGGTCATTTCGCCCAATGCGTGTCTGAACTTGGCCGAATGAATCGGCTCTATCGGCGTCTTGATGCTCACCCCTTCGTTTGCCCGCCGCGCCCGTGCAACATTCTTCGCAAAGACCGTGCTGAGTTCCCAATCGAAGGTGGGGCTGTCGGCGTCGATGCTGTGAATGGAAATCATTTTTCCATCCGGCTGTTTCACGCGCTTCTTTGGGACCGCCGCGTCGCCGCGGAAGCCTAGCGAGACATATTTCACTTTGGGCTTTGGCATTTGAAACCTGCTTGCTGCAGGCATGATATCAGCAGGCTTCGACTTTGTAGAGGTCGATCCGTGCCGTCGCCGTGCCCTGAAGCACCGCGCGCAGATTGACGTTCTCGCCAATCACCAGCATCGCCGGGGCGTCGGTCTCGACGGCGGCGTCGCCCAATCTGGCGAGCGTGGTGACGCGCACCTCTTGGTTCGGCAGTGAGGCATTGCTCACCACGGCCGCCGGTTCATCGGCCGCGCGGCCGGCCGCGATCAGCAGGTGCGCGATCTCGCCGGCGAAGCTCTTCGCCATGTAGAGCACCAGGGTCGGCGCGCCGCGCGCGATGGCGCTCCAGTCGAGATCGGGCAGCTTGCCGTCGGCGCCATGGCCGGTGACGAAGGTGACCGCGTGGTTTGTGTCGCGATGGGTGACGGGGATGTCGGCCGCGGCCAACCCGCCGATCCCGGCCGTCACGCCCGGCACCACGCGGAACGTCACGCCGGCTTCCGCAAGCGCGATCGCTTCCTCGGCGCCGCGGCCGAACACGAACGGGTCGCCGCCCTTCAGCCTGAGCACCCGCCTGCCCTTGCGCGCCAGCGAGATCAGCGTGCGCGAGATGTCGCTCTGCTTGCAGGATTTCCGGCCCGCGCGCTTGCCGGCATAGACGAGCAGGGCGCCCGGCCGCGCCTGGGCGAGCAGCCGCTCATCCACCAGCGCGTCATAGAGCACCACATCGGCCGTCTGCAGCGCGTGCAGGCCGAGCACGGTGATCAGGCCCGGGTCGCCCGGTCCGGCCCCGGCCAGCCATACCGAGCCTTTCTCGAATTCCGGCAGGTCCAGCGACCTGGTCAGCGCGACGATGTTCATTTCACGTATCCATCATGTAATTTATAATATATCACACCGATGAAATGTATGAAAGCCGCGGGACATTTCAACATCCCTCCCGTTATAGAAGCGCTCCCCATTTTTCGAAGAGATCACATGCCCATCCGCACAGACCTCAAGCCCAACACCTTCGAATACGAGACGCAGCCGCTGATCACCGCCAACGGCTTTCGCGAATACGACGCGCGCTGGCTGTTCGGCAAGGAGCTGAACCTGATGGGCGTGCAGCTGGTGGGCTTGGGGCTCGGCACCTATCTGCACGAGCTCGGGATCAAGCCCAAGGTCGCGACCGGCCACGACTACCGCTCCTACGAGATGTCGATCAAGCAGGCGCTGATCATCGGGCTGATGCAGGCGGGCTGCGAGGTCGTCGATATCGGGCTCGGCACCACGCCGATGGGCTATTTCGCGCAATTCGCGCTCGATTGCCCGGGGCTCGCGATGGTGACCGCGAGCCACAACGAGAACGGCTGGACCGGCGTGAAGATGGGCGCCGAGCGGCCGCTGACCTTCGGGCCCAAGGAGATCACGCGGCTCAAGGCGATCGTGCTCGGCGAGGAGTTCAAGCCGCGCGCGGGCGGCAGCTACAGCCGCGTCGAGAATTTCCGCGACAAGTATCTCGACGAGCTCGCCAAGGGCCACAAGCTGTCGCGGCCGATGAAGGTGACGGTCGCGTGCGGCAACGGCACGGCAGGCCTGTTCGCGCCCGAGGCGCTGCGCCGCATCGGCGCCGAGGTGACGGAGTCGCAGTGCAATCCGGACTACAACTTCCCGAACTACAATCCCAACACCGAAGACCTGCACATGCTCAACGCGATGGCGAAGGACCTGAAGGCGAACGGCAGCGAGATCGCGCTCGGCTTCGATGCCGACGGCGACCGCTGCGGCGTGGTCGACGACAAGGGCGAGGAGATCTTCGCCGACAAGATCGGCGTGCTGCTCGCGCGCGACATGTCGGCGGCGCGGCCGGGCGCGAAATTCGTCGCCGACGTGAAATCGACCGGCATCTTCAACATCGATCCGGTCCTGAAGAAGAACGGCGCCACGACGGATTACTGGATCACCGGCCATTCCTACATGAAGCGGCGCTGCAAGGAGATCGGCGCGCTGTGCGGCTTCGAGAAGAGCGGGCACTACTATCTGTGCGACCCGCTCGGCCGCGGCTATGACGACGGCATCGTCGCCGGCATCGCGATCCTGGAGATGCTCGACCGCGCGGGCCCGAACGCGAGGATGTCCGACCTCGTGCACAGCCTGCCCAAGACCTGGAGCTCGCCGACCATGGCGCCCTTCTGTCCGGACGACAAGAAATACGGCGTCGTCGACGCGATGGTGAAGGAATACGAGGCCGCCCAGAAGAACGGCGAGAAGATCCTCGGCCAGGCGATCAAGGACATCATCACCGTCAACGGCGTGCGCGTGACGCTCGAGGACGGCACCTGGGGCCTGGTGCGCGCCTCGTCGAACAAGCCCTCGCTCGTGGTCGTCGTCGAGAGCCCCGTCTCCGACGCGCAGCTGCACGCGATGTTCAAGGACCTCGACGGCCGGCTGAAGAAGCACCCAGAGGTGGGCGAGTACGATCAGAGGATCTGATCACGCGGCATCGTGGAAAATGATCCCCAGCGTGTGCCGCGCGCCCGACCGCAGCGCGCTCACGCCGTGGCGCATGGTGACGCGATAGGTGCCGCGCGCGCCCTGCACGGGGCGCCGGTTCACCGCGAAGACGACGCCGTCGCCTTGCTCGAGCGGCACCACCATCGCGCGCGACTGCATGCGCGGGCGCTGTTCGGTCAGCACCAGCTCGCCGCCGGTGAAGTCCTCGCCGGGCGCCGAGAGAAGGATCGCGACCTGCAGCGGAAAGACATGCTCGCCATAGAGATCCTGGTGCAGGCAATTGTAGTCGCCGGCGCCATAGCGCAAGAGCAGCGGGGTCGGCCGCGTCTGGCCCGCATCGCGGCAGCGCTTCAGGAACGCGTCATGCGCCGCTGGAAAGCGCGTTTCGATCTTCATCGCCGCGTTCCAGCGATTGGCGATGGGCGCGAGCTCTTCGTAGAGGCGCGTGCGCAAGGCCGCGATGCGCGCGGGCAGCGGATAGGAGAAATATTTGTACTCGCCGCGCCCGAAGCCGTGGCGCGCCATCACCACCTTGCTGCGGAAGCGCGCCTCGTCGTCATAGAGCGCGGCGAGATCGCGGGCCTCATCGGGCGCGATCAGCCCGTCCAGCACCGCCCAGCCCTGGCTGTCGAGCGCGTTCACGCAGCCTCCCGCGCCAGCAAGCGCTCCTTGCGCGCCGTGCCCCAGCGATAGCCGGAGAGGCTGCCGTCGCTCCTCACCACGCGATGGCACGGCACCGCGACGGCGACCGGGTTGGCGGCGCAGGCCCCTGCCACGGCGCGGGTCGCGCTGGGCCTGCCGATGCGGCGCGCGATGTCGGCATAGCTCGCCGTCTTGCCACACGGGATGCGGCGCAGCGCGCTCCACACTTTTTGCTGAAACGCGGTGCCGCGCAGGTCGAGCGCGAAGTCCGAGCCGTCGACGAAGCGCTCGAGATCGGCGGTCTCGTGCACGAAGACTTCGCTCGGGAAGCGCTCGCGCAGATCGCGCAGCAAGGCGGCGCGGCTGGCGCCGAACAGCACCGCGCATACGCCCTTGGCGCTGCGGGCGACGAGGGTGAGGCCGAGCGAGGTCTCCCCGACCGCGACGCTCAGCGCCTCGCGCTCGGGCTTGCAGCGCTTGCAGGGGCGGAAGCCGGCGCGCTCGGCCTCCTCGCGGGTGGCGTGGAAGCGCACGTTCTCGGGCTTGGGCCGCGCCGCGCAGCTCGGGCGGCAATAGACGCCGGTGGTGACGACGGAGAAGATCGTCGCGCCTTCGGGCATGATCATGGTCGTGTCCTCGGTTGTTTCGCGGCCATCATGGCGATCGCAGCGAGCGGATCGACCCGATCCTTGCGGTGCTTAGAACAGCGCGTCGTAGAGCATGCGCGCGGCGGTCACGGCGATGAACAGCGCGAAGACGCGGCGCAGCTTCACCCGATCCATCTCGTGCGCGATCTGCGCGCCGAAGGGGGCCGCGAAGAACGACACCGGCGCGATTAACAGGAAGCCGAGCAGGTTGACGTAACCCAGCGAATAGGGCGGCAGCAGCGGCGCGCTCCAGCCGCTCAGCACGGCGCCGGCGGTGCCGGGGATGGAGATGATCACCCCGAATGCCGACGCCGTGCCGATGGCGCGATGGATCGGCACGCCGAACAAGGTCATCACCGGCACGCCGATGGTGCCGCCGCCGATGCCCATCATGGTCGAGAGCCCGCCGATCAGCGCCGGCAGCGAGAGGCCTGCCGCGCCTCGCGGCAGATGGTCGGCGATGCGCCGCTCCTCATGGCCGAATGCGAGATGGATCGCGACCGGCAGCGCCACGCTGACGAAGACGATGGAGAGCGTCTGGCCGCGCGCGAGGCCGGCGAGCAGGCTGCCTGCCGCGACGCCGGCGAGCATCGGCAGCGCCCAGCGCCGCAGAAGCTCCCAATCGACCGCGCCTTTCCTGTTGTGCGCCTGCACGGACGAGAACGCGGTCGGGATGATGGTCGCGAGCGAGGTGCCGACGGCGATATGCATGCGCACGCCGGGATCGATCCCGATCAGGCCGAGCACGTGATAGAGCACCGGCACGACCACGATGCCGCCGCCGACGCCGAGCATGCCGGCGGTCAGGCCGCTCACCACCCCCGCGATGACGAGGCCGGCGGCGAGCGTTCCGGATTCGCCGGTCACGATCACGCGGCGTCACGCTGTTGGGTGAGGCCCAGATGCGCAAGCGCGTCGCGCAGCACCGCCACGCCGGCGCCTTGCCGCGTCGCGTTCTCGCTCAGATGACGGCGGAACAGGCGCGCGCCGGGGCGGCCGTTGAACAGGCCGAGCATATGCTTGGTCATGGCGTTGAGCGGCACGCCGCGCGCGCGCTGCTCTTCCACATAGACGAGGTAAGCGTCGACGGCCTCGTTTACGTCACGCGTCTCGCCGCCGAAGAAGCGCGCATCGATTTCGGCCAGCATCGCAGGCGCGTGATAAGCGGCGCGGCCCAGCATCACGCCGTCGACATGGGCGAGATGCGCCGCCGCCTCGTCGAGGCTCGCGATGCCGCCATTGAGAACGATGGTGAGGTCGGGGCGCTCGCGCTCGATGCGATAGACGAGGTCGTAGTCGAGCGGCGGGACATCGCGGTTCTCCTTCGGCGACAGGCCTTCGAGCCACGCCTTGCGCGCATGCACCGCGAAGGTCTTCACATCGGGGCAGGCGTCGAGCATCGCGCGCAGCGCGGTCTCGGGGTCCTGCTCGTCGACGCCGATGCGGCATTTGACGGTGACGGGCACCGCGACCGCCGCCTGCATCGCCGCGACGCAGTCCCCGACGAGGGCGGGCTCGCGCATCAGACAAGCGCCGAAGCGCCCCGACTGCACGCGGTCGGACGGACAGCCGACATTGAGGTTGATCTCGTCATAGCCGAATTCTGCGCCGATGCGCGCGGCCTCGGCGAGGCGCGCCGGCTCCGAGCCGCCGAGCTGCAGCGCCACCGGATGCTCGCGCGGATCGAAGCCCAGAAGCCGCGCGCGGTCGCCGCGGATCACGGCCTCCGCCGTCACCATCTCGGTATAGAGCCGCGCATGCCGCGTGAGCAGACGGTGCAGGACGCGGCAATGCCGGTCCGTCCAGTCCATCATCGGGGCAATGCAGAAACGATGCTCGCTCGGGCCCATTCATCCGGTCTGCCGGGTTGCGGCACTCCGGATACGGCATCGACCGCCCCCGCGCAATTGCCGCAGCCTTGCGGTCATGGACTAAAAGTCTAGATACAGATTACACTGATCCACCGATAGGGATTTTACACATTCTGCGGAAGAGATCATAAGGAATTCCAGTGCTTCCTGAGTAATTTGCAAGACGGCAACTTCGTTGCATTTGCGATTTTCGGAGTGCGCTCATGAAATGTTCCGAGATCAAGGCGATCAACTTCGCCCGCAAGGACAAGGTCGAGGATCTGGCCGGCCGCTGCTATGGCGATTTCGCCGCGGCGATGGCCCGCAACGGGCTCTATCATTCGGTGGGCCGGAAGCGGTTCCGCCATGTCGCTGCGAAGATCCTCAAAGATGCCGATCCCGCCGCGCCGCAGCCGCGCATCGTCGTTGTCGTGGGTGCCGGCGCCAGCGCCGCCGCCGCGGGCCTTCCCTGCGGCTCGGAGGCGGCCGACTGCCTGCGCGACAGCGCCGCCGAGCTCGGGCTCGGCGAGCTCGTCAAAGCCGAGATCGAGCGGCTCAAGATGCAGTTCAACCTCGACAAGGAGGATTTCGAGACCACTTTGCTCGCGCTCAGCAAATACGGAAGGGAGGACGTGCTCGACAAGCTGCACCTGATCTTCGGCCGCCGCCATCACCCCTGGCTTGGCTACGAACTGTTGGCGCATTGCCTCAAGCATCGCTTCATCGACGCCGTGATCAATTTCAATTTCGACGAGATACTCGACCAGGCGATCGAGGACGAGGTCGGCGCGGGCGCGTTCCACAAGCTGGTGCTCGACGGCGACTGCCCTGCCAAGGTCGACGATTGGATCGACGACGCCAGGCGCAGCTTCAAGCTGCCGCTCTACATCAAGCCGCACGGCTCGGCGGGGCAGGCCTCGTCCATGCGCTTCACCCGCGAATCCTATGCGGCGCTCAGCGAAGGCTTCGTCCAGGTTCTGCTCAAGCTTTTCTCTCCGGAGCAACCCGTCCATGTGCTGGTGCTCGGCTACGCGATGCAGAGCATCGAGTTCAACCACATCCTGCGCCGCGTCGCCCAGGGCCGCTCCAGGAGGAACGAGATCCGCTTCTTCTTCCACCTGAAGCGCGACCAGTACGCGCAGGATGTGTGCGTCGGCATGGAGGGCCCGGGCCTCAGGCGGCCGCATTTTCCCGGCGGCAATTTGCGGATCGATGACGTCATGGATCGGATCTGGGCGCTGGCCAGCCGGCAGTTCCGCGCTGCCAAGCCGCGTGGCATCGAGCGTCACCGCCTGGTGTCGGAGCTGTTCGCCGAGCCGCGCCGCATCGAGGACTGGCGCGCTTCCATCCGTCCCGGCTTCAGGGAGGAGAGGGCCAGGCGCCTGCGGCGCTACTTCAGGGACAGGACGCTGGTCGAGATCGCGCTCGCGGTCGCCAAAGCCAAGGGCTTCGCCAATGTCGAGAACCTTGCGGATACCCGCATAGGAACCTATTTCCGCCTCTACCGCGAAGAGTGCCTGCACGTGCCCGAAAGCGAGCCGCTGCTGTCCGTCGGCGATGCGTGCCGGCGGCTGGGCCTGACCGTGTGCAACTACGGCAGCGTGACGCTCGGCAACACCAACCGCGTGCTGGCGCTCAGGAAATTCAACGCCGAAGCATCGCGGCTGGTCGACAGGACGCTCGATCTGGTGCTGCGCGGCGCGCGGCCTTCGCTTCAGATCAGGCAAAGGTTCGGCGCCGCGTTGCTGTCGATGTACAAGGGCGACGAAGTCGAAGTGTCGGCGGCGGGGGAGCCGCGCTCCGCCGTCCTCTTCGAGAAGGCGGAGTTCCTGCCGACCCTGGCAGCGCTGAAGCTGCGCACCGAAGAGATCATGACCGACAGATCCCTGAAGTGGGATGCGCTGGCCTGCACGGCCGAAACCGGCCAGTGGCTGTGTGAAAGCAAATACGTGCTCGGCGAAGTCAAGAGGCGCAAGGCGCGCCTGGCGCTGGTGGTGGCGGACAATGCCTACCAGAGGGAGCTGAAGACCCAGTTCGGCAGCCATCTGCTGAAGCCGATCCGAAAGCTCTTATGGTGGCGCCACAACCGCCACGTGACCGTGTTCCTGGAGCGCGGCCGGCCGCGCTATGCGTTCTCGTTCGAGCGCCGTTCGCGCACGGCGCATATCGTGCCGTTCTACCTGACCGCCGACGACGACGTGCGCGTGATCTGGGATGCGTTCGTCGCTTATTGGCTCAAGGCCGGGCGCGGGGATCAGCCGGAACGGGAGATCAGCCAGCGCGAGATCGACCGGGCCGGAGACGAGTTGCTGAAACAGCTCACGCCGCCGGCTTCGCCCTAAAGCAACTTCATCAATATCTTGCGCAGGCGCGGGCTGAAGCCCATCGCGAAGCCGACGGCGAGAAGCAGGCCCAGCATGCCGAGCGAATTGCCGGCCATGAAGTCGTGCGCCTGGCGGCCGAGCAGCTCGCCGAGCTCGGCGGCGCTGCGGTTGCGCCCGCGCGCGCCTTTGGGAAGCGCCTTGCGCGTGATCAGCCGGGCGATCGCCACCACGAGGACCGACGCCAAAAGCGCCGTGCCCGCGACGACGAGGGCGGCCGCCCACGGCTCCATCGCGCCGGCGAGGAACAGATAGAACGCGATCAGAAGGAAGATGAGCGCGATGCAGCCGCCCGCGCTCGCGATCAGAACGGCCGCGGAATTGATCGCGAGGCGCGAGAAGAAGCGGCCCATCGGGTTCGGCTGGCTCAGCGCCGTCCGAAGATCAGGCCGAAGAACAGGCCTGCAATGAAGGCGATGCCGGCTGCCGCAAGCGGCTGCTCGCGGATCTGCTCGGCGACGTCGTCGGCGTGGCTGCGGGTCTCGGACCACACATAGTCGCCGGCGGCGCGGGCGCGGCTGGCGGCTTCGGCGCCGGCCGAGCGGGCCGTGCGCTCCAGAAGCTCGGCGATGCGCGTGAACTCGCCGCGGAGCTGCCGGAACTCGCCGGCCAGAGCGTCCATATTCGAGTCGGTGTCGGTTTCCGGGTTGGCCATGGTTGTCCTCCGAACCGGCTGAGGGTGCGCCGGAACATGGTAAAAATGGGTTACGGGCGGCTACCTGCTTGCCCTCTTCGCCAGAGTCAAGCGGTAACGCAAAACCTCAAGGTTTGAGCCCAACCCGCCACACGATATTCCCCACGTCGTCGGCCACCAAGAGCGCGCCTTTGGGACCTAAAGCCACGCCCACGGGACGGCCATACGCCACGCCTTCCTTGACGTCGGGCAGGAAGCCGGTGAGGAAATCCTCCGGCTCCCCGGCGGGCTTTCCGTGCCTGAACGGCACATAAACGACCTTGTAGCCGGTCATCATCGCGCGGTTCCACGAGCCGTGCTCGCCGACGAAGGCGCCGCCGCGATAATGCTCGGGGAAGAGGCTGCCCGTATAGAACGCGAGCCCCAACGGCGCGACATGGCTGCCCAGCGAATAATCGGGGGCGATGGCCTTGGCGACCATGGCGGGGTTTGCGGGCTGGACGCGGTCGTCGACATGGCCCCCCCAGTACGACCACGGCCAGCCATAGAAGGCGCCTTCGGTCACGCCGGTGAGATAATCGGGCACGAGGTCGTCGCCCAGCTGATCGCGCTCGTTGACCACGGTCCAGAGCTTGTGCGTCTGGGGCTCGAAGCCCAGCCCGTTCGGATTGCGCAGGCCCGAGGCATAGATGCGCTCGTGCTTGCCGTCGGGATCGATGGCGAGGATGTCGGCGCGGCGCTTCTCGATGTCCAGGCCCTTGTCGGCGATGTTGCTGCCCGAGCCCACGGTGACATAGATCGTCTTGCCGTCTTCGCTGGCGATCAAATTGCGCGTCCAGTGATGGCCGACGGGGATGTCGAGGATCTTTTCGCCCTGGGCCGCGATCGACGTCTCGCCGTCATGGTAAGGATAGCGCACCACGCCGTCGGTGTTGGCGACATAGAACCAGCCGTTCAAGAGCAGCATGCCGATGTTCTGGTTGAGGCCGCGCAGGAAAACCGCGCGCGTCTCGGGCTTGCCGTCGCCGTCCGCGTCGCGCAGCAGGGTGATCTCGTTGGCGCTCGCCGGCGCCGAGCCGTTGCGGTTGTCGGCCCAGCGTTCGACCACGCTTTCGATCGAGTTGATCCTGGTCGGCGGCGGCGCGGATTCCGCGACCAGCACGTCGCCGTTGGGGAGCACATAGATCCAGCGCGGATGCCGGAGATTTTCCGCATAGCGCGTGACCTGGAAGCCGTCCGGCGCTTTCGGCGCGGCATCGGCGGGCCACGGCGCGGTCGAGTTCACGCGCATGGTCGGGATGGTCTGCGGATCGGGCGCGGGCAAAGTCGGGTTCGCGCCGATATTGCTCTTGGGCGGCGGATGGCCCTGGTCGCACGCCGCGAGCATCAGAGGAAGCAATAGAGCCAGTCTTTTCATCGTCATGCTCCCGTGCGTTGGCGGAAGAATTCGATCACGCGTTTTTCGACTTCGCGGGTGGCGCTGCCGTCCTCGTCGATCAGGTTCACGGTCAGGACCGAATGCGCCACGACCGGGCCCGGCGCGGAATCGGCATCCTCGAGCTCGATGGCCTCGAACCTGTCGCCGAGCTCGCGCTTCAACAAGGCGAAGCGCTCGTCGGGGACCAGCTTGTCGCTCTTGAAGCGCAGCCCGAGGCACGAAAGACCTTCCTCCTCGAAGCGGCGCTTGGCGGTCGCCATCTCGCGAGGCGAGACGTCGATGGACTCCTTGCCCGCGAACAAGGTCGCCGGCATCGAAGGCTGGGAGAGCACCGGCGCCACCATCGACGGCTCGGTCATCATCGCCAGCGCAAAGCCGCCCGTGAAGCACATGCCGACCGCGCCGACGCCCTTGCCGCCGCATTCCCGATGCGCCTGCCGCGCCAGCGCGCGCAGCCAGTCGACGATGGGGCTCGACCTGCCGCTGGACCAGACATTGAACTCGCGGCGGATGCAGATGTTGGCGAGCATCGAGCCCGTCGCGTAGCCGCGCGACACCGGCTTTCCCGGCGTGCCGAACAGGCTCGGGCAGAACACGGTCATGCCCGCGGCCGCGACGCGGTCGGCGAAGCGCAGCACCAAGGGGTGCAGGCCCGGGATCTCGTGGATGACGATGACGGCCGGGCCCGTGCCGCGGCGAAAGACCTTGCGCGACCAGCGTCCGTCGTCGAAGTCGAACGCGGTGTAGTCCTTGAGCGCAGCCTCGTAATCCATTGCCCCTCGCCCCCGCCGCCACTACCCTTGTCGGCAGAGTAAGGGGCAGAGAATGACCTGGGCAAGCTTCGGCGCCTTTGCCGTCGCGACGATCGCGCTTTGCGTGGTGCCGGGGCCGGCGGTGATGCTGGTCCTGTCCCAGGCGCTGAGCCACGGCCCCGCCAAGGCGGTCTGGTCGATCCTCGGCATCACCGCGGCCGGCGTGGTGTGGTTCGCGCTGTCGGCGACGGGGATCGGCGCGATCCTGGTCGCGTCCTACGATTTGTTCTTCGCGATCAAATGGATCGGCGTCGTCTATCTGGTGTGGCTGGGGGTGGGGACGTTGTTGCGAAGTTCGGGCTTCCGCAGCGCGGGCTTCGCGCTCCCCGGACCCGCGACCGGCTCCGCGGAACCAGCCAGATTGTTCTGGGGCGGCTTCGTGCTGCAGATGGCGAACCCCAACGTGCTGTTGTTCTTCACGGCGTTCCTGCCCCAGTTCATTGCCCCGCGCGCGCCACTGCTGCCGCAGATCGTCATCCTCGCCGCCGCGACCGCCGTCGTCGAATTGGTCGTGCAGCTCGGCTATGCCTATCTGGCGGGACGGTTCAAGGACCTGCTCGCGGCGTCGCGTTTCGCGCGCATCGCCGACCGCGTCGCCGGCTCGCTTCTGATCCTGGCGGGCATCGCCACGGCGGCCATCCGGAGGACATGACCAATGACCGATCCCGAGCTCCAGCGCCTGCGCGCCTCCATCGACAATATCGACGCGGCTCTGGTCCATCTCCTCGCCGAGCGCTTCAAATGCACGCAAGCGGTGGGCCGCTACAAGGCCGAGCACGGGCTGCCGCCCGCCGATCCCGCGCGCGAGCAGCAGCAGATCGCCCGCCTGCGCAAGCTCGCCGAGGCTGCCAAGCTCGATCCCGATTTCGCCGAGAAGTTCCTGAACTTTATCGTTACGGAAGTTATCCGCCATCACGAGGCTATTCGCAGCCAAAAAGGCTGATGCTATCGTCGGCGCAACGTTATCGGAGCCAAGCCCATGGATTTGACCTTCTCGCCCGAAGAGGAAGCCTTCCGCGCCGAGGTGCGCGCCTTCATCGCCGAGGCGAAGCCTTCGCTGCCCAAGGCGCTCGGCGCGCCGGAGCTGGCGACGCGGACCAAGGACGACTACCTCGCCTGGCACAAGCTTCTCTACAAGAAGGGCTGGGTCGCGCCGATCTGGCCGAAGGAATATGGCGGCCCGGGCTGGAGCGTGACGCAGCGCTTCATCTTCAACCAGGAGAGCGCGAACGCCGAGATGCCGACGACCTTGCCGTTCGGCCTCTCGATGGTCGGGCCGGTGATCTTCACGTTCGGGAACGACGCGCAGAAGAAAAAATATCTGCCGCGCATCCTCTCGGGCGAGGATTGGTGGTGCCAGGGTTATTCCGAGCCGGGCGCGGGCAGCGACCTCGCGAACCTGCGCACCAAGGCGGTGCGGGAGGGCGACCACTACATCGTCAACGGCCAGAAGACCTGGACCACGCTGGCGCAATACGCCGACTGGATCTTCTGCCTGGTGCGCACCGATCCGAACGTCAAGCCGCAGGAGGGCATCACTTTCCTGCTGATCGACATGAAGACGCCCGGCATCACCGTGAAGCCGATCATCGTGCTCGACGGCGCGCATGAGGTGAACGACGTCTTCTTCGACAACGTGAAGGTCCCGGTCGAGAACCGCGTCGGCGAGGAGAACAAGGGCTGGACCTATGCCAAGTTCCTGCTCGTGCACGAGCGCACCGGCATCGCCGGCACCGCGCGCTCCAAGAAGGCGGTCGAGCGGCTGAAGGAGATCGCGCGCTCCGAGCATGTCGACGGCACGCCGCTGATCGAGACCGACGCGTTCTCGCGCAAGGTCGCCGAGCTCGAGATCGAGCTTTCGGCGCTCGAGTTCACCGAGCTGCGCACGCTCGCGCAGGAAGCCAAGGGCCATATGGCGGGGCCGGAGAGCTCGATCCTGAAGATCCGCGGCACCGAGATTCAGCAGCGCATCACCGAGCTGACCGAGGAGGCGGTGGGCTATTACGCGTTCCCTTACGAGCGCGCCCTGGGCGCGAACGAATATCCGCCCGGGCCGGACTATGCGGCGGGCGCGGCGGGGCGCTATTTCAACATGCGCAAAGCCTCGATCTATGGCGGCTCGAACGAGATCCAGCGCAACATCATCGCCAAGGCCGTGTTGGGCCTCTAAAGGACAAGTTTCGATGGATTTCTCCTTCACCGAGGAACAGACGCTTCTGCGCAACTCGGTCGCGCGCTATCTCGCCGACAATTACAAGTTCGAGGATTGGCGCAAATTCACCCGTAGCGAGACGGGGCGCGATCCCAGGCATTGGGCGCAATTCGCGGAGCTGGGGCTGCTCGCCGCGCCGCTGCCGGAAGCGCATGGCGGGCTGGGCGGCGACGCGCTCTCGACCATGATCGTGATGGAGGAGTTCGGCCGCGCGCTGGTGGTCGAGCCTTACGTGCCGACGGTCGTCATCGGCGGCGGGCTGATCGACCGCGCCGGCTCGGACGCGATGAAGGAAGAGTTCCTGCCCAGGATCGCCAGCGGCGAAAGCGTGATGGCGTTTGCGTTCGCCGAGCCGCAGGGGCGCTTCAACCTGGCCGACCTCGCCACGAGCGCGAAGAAGAGCGGCGGCAACTACGTGCTGAGCGGGCAGAAATCGGTGGTCCTCGGCGCGCCCTGGGCGGACACGCTCATCGTCACCGCGCGCACGAGCGGTGGGCAGCGCGACGCGAAAGGCGTCAGCGTCTTCCTGGTCGACAAGAATGCCAAGGGCGTGTCGTGCCGCGACTTCCCGACGGTGGACGGCAACCGCGCGTCGGAGATCACCTTCGAGAATGTCGAGGTCCCGGCCGCGCGCCTGATCGGCGCGGCCGACGAGGGCTTGGCCCTGATCGAGCGCGCGACCGACGACGCCATCGCCGCGCACGCCGCCGAAGCCACCGGCGCGATGAAGATGCTGGTCGACGCGACCGTCGAATACTCCAAGACCCGCAAGCAGTTCGGCGTGCCCATCGGCAAGTTCCAGGCGCTGCAGCACCGCATGGTCGACATGTTCGTGAACTACGAGCAGGCGGTCTCGATCACCCTGATGGTGACGTTGAAGCTCGCCGACGATGCCGAGCGCGCGAAAGCGGCGTCGGCGGCGAAAGTCCAGATCGGGCGCTCGGGGCGCTTCGTCGGCCAGGGCGCGGTGCAGGTCCATGGCGGCATGGGCATGACCGACGAGCTCAACGTCGGCCACTACTTCAAGCGCCTCACCATGCTCGACACGCTCTACGGCAATGTCGATCACCACCTGAAGCGCTACGCGGCATAAGCAATTCGCCGCCTGCCCGGATATCTATCGGTGTGTCTTGATGTAGTGATTGCCGATATCGATCCACATTCGCCGCGCTGCCTTGCCGCAGGCGAAAGCCCATTCCGCCTCGATCAGGTCCATGGCTTGTTCCGCTCGAGCAGCGGCCATCGGGCCGTTGCAGCCGATTCTGACGAGATTTAATTCTTTGAACCGCGCGTGCTCCGGTGCTGACCCGTAGCGATGGGTCAACCGCTTCATGTCTGCATCGACGGCCACGAGAATGGCATTGTTCGCCAGTGCCGTTGCGCACACGATATGGTCGTGCGTGCCCTCCGGTAGAACTTCTCGGTGCAGGATTACGAGGTGGCCGCGCCGACGAAACACCTCCGCTACGGAATCCGGAGCGCTCGAATCGAACATCGCACAAAATGGATTGGATGCGCTCAAGCCGCCTTGGCTTTGATCGCGGCGCGAATGTCCTTGAGCGTCAGGCTCGGATATTCCGCTTGGATCTGCGCGACGGTATAGCCTGCATCGGCAAACGCCTTGACGTTCGCGACAGGTATGCGCGTGCCGGCTATAACGAGTTGGCTACTCGCCACGTTACGCGTCTTTTCAAATTTTCCGATGGCGCTTTTCGGCCTTCCATAAAGCGCCTGAATTGCCTTCTTCACATTGTCCGATTCCACGCGCAACGCGATTTGCATCACATGCTGGCCGGACAGGACCTCTTCCAGCTTTTCGGTCTTTGGGTTTATGAAAACGACACGCTTGTTGTGAACATACAACGTGGTGTCGGCCCAGAGGGGTTCGCCAAGGGTCCGCAGCTTGTCTTTCACCTCGCGAAGGTGCTGCAGCGAACAATCCGCCTCGTTCCGAAGACGGTTGAGCACTTTCAGAGCAACGATGTCGCGAAACGAATAAAGACGGCTGAAAGCGACTTTTCGATCATGATAGCCGAGCGAAGGAGAGAAAAAGCCGTCTTTGTCCCAGTAGCGAAGCTGATGCACTGTCACGCCTGTAAGGCGCGAAGCCATTTCTTCGCTGAATGTCTGTACCAGATTGCGGTCGCTCATCGAGTCGCCATGATATCGCAATCGCAAGAGTCAATCAACGCGTTGATTTCAAAAGAGATTTCAACAAGGACTTGAAACGAAGCGCTACGCGGCCTGATCCTTCCGGCCGCTACGCACGCGGCGCGCGGGCAGGGTGACCGTCACGCAGGTGCCCTTGTTCGGCGCGCTCTCGAGCGCGACCGTGCCGTCCATCGCCTCGACGAGGCCGCGCACGATGGGAAGGCCGAGGCCCGTGCCGCGATCGGCGATGACCGCGTCGTGGCGGCCCTGGCCGAAGCTCTCGAACACCGTGTCGTGATCCTCGGGCGCGATGCCGACGCCGTCGTCCGAGACGCCGAAGCACGGCGCGCCGCTCGCGTCGAGACGCGCGAACAGCACGACATGGCCGCCGGGCGGCGTGAACTTGACCGCGTTGGAGGCCAAGTTCGTGAGGATCTGCCGAACCGCGCGCTCGTCGGCATAAATCGGCGGGAAGCCGTCTTCGATGTCGAGGGCGAGCGCGACCTCGCCAGACGCCGCCTGGCCCGACATCAGCACCACCGCGTTCTCCATCGCGGGTTTCAACTCCATCTCGGCTTCGTTGAGGCTGAGGCGTCCGGCCTCGATCTTGGCGAGATCGAGGATGTCGTTGATCAGCGTGAGCAGATGCTGGCCCGAGCCGTTGATATAGCCGCCATATTCGCTGTAGCGCTCGATGCTCGCGAGCGCCCGGGTCTGGATGATCTCCGAGAAGCCGAGGATCGCGTTCAGCGGCGTGCGCAGCTCGTGGCTCATATTGGCGAGGAAGGCCGATTTCGCGCGGCTCGCGAGCTCGGCGCGCTCGCGCGCGCGGTCGGAATCCGCCTTGGCGGATTTGAGATCGTCGACCAGCTGGCCGCGCTCGAAGGCGAGGCTGAGCAGCTTCTCGCGCGTCTCGTAGTTGGTCATGAACAGCGAGCCCATCATGAAGCCGAACGCGACCGAGAGCGTGCTGAGGAAAACCGCGAGCGGATTGCCGCCGAACAGCGGCATCAGCGCGAGCGTTGCGATGTAGACCAGCAGCGAGGCGAAGCCGTTGGCGAAATGCACCGCGCCCATCGAGCTCCAGCCCGCGAGCGTGCAAGCCACGACCAGGAACAGCAGGGTCTGCCCCGCCTGCGTGTCGCCGGGCCACAACACCACGACCATGCCGGCCCAGGTGATCGATTGCGCGAACGAGATCGCGGTCACCACGCGGGCACGGAACGCGACGCCTTCGCGGCTGTGATCGTCGCGCCTGTCGAGCCACGCAGCGGCGATCTCGAACGCGACCACGCCCAAGGTGATCGCCGCGGGCCACGCGAGCGTCCGCCACAGCGGCACCCAGGCGCTCAGCGCCAGCGCGATCACCACGGCGCCCACGGGAAGCGCATATTTCGTCGACCACGCGCCCTGGCGCGCGATGTCGAGCTGCTCCTCGACCAGGCGCGCTTCGGCCGGCGTCGCAGGCGCGAGCGAGACGGCAAAGTTCCGCCGCAGCGTCTGAAGCGACGCGTCGAGCCGTGCGATGCCACGCGGAACGCTCAATCCGAAAATTGCCTTTGAACGCCTGCCCCTCGAGGATGCATCGCACACGTTAAAGGAGCTTTTCTTCGGCGGCTCTTATGGTGGTAAACAGACGGTTATCGCTATTCGTGAGGAGAACGCCTTGTCAGCCCTGAAATTCGAGAAGTCCGGCACCGTCGTGACCCTCACCCTCGACCGCCCGGAAAGCCGCAATTCCTTAGGGGAAGACGGCGACGGCGCGGCGTTTGCGGAAGCCTGCGAGCGCATCAATGCCGACCGCGAGGTGCGCTGCGCGATCCTGACCGGCGCGGGGCCCGCGTTCTCCGCCGGCGGCAATGTGAAGGCGATGCGCGAGCGTGCGGGCGTGTTCGCCGGCGCGGGCGTGCATATCCGCGAGCGCTACCGCACCGGCATCCACCGCATCGTGCGCTCGATCTGGGGGATCGAGGTGCCGTTGATCGCCGCGGTGAACGGCGCCGCGATCGGGCTCGGCAACGACGTGGCCTGCCTCGCCGATATGCGCATCGCGTCGGAGACCGCGATCTTCGGCGCGACCTTCCTGCGCATCGGGCTCGTGCCCGGCGACGGCGGCTCGTGGATTCTGCCGCGCGTGCTCGGCATGGCGCGCGCCGCCGAGCTCGTCTTCACCGCCGACACCATCGACGCCAAGACCGCGCTCGATTGGGGGCTGGTGTCCAAGGTCGTGCCGGGCGCGTCGTTGATGGACGAGGCGCGCGCGCTCGCCGCGCGCATCTGCCGCCAGCCGCCCGACGTGCTGCGCATGACCAAGAAGCTGATGCGCGAAGGCCAAGGCGCGAGCTTCGACACGATCATGGAGATGTCGGCGGCGTATCAGTCGCTCGCGCACCTGACCGAGGATCACCACGAAGCGGTGAGCGCGTTCTTCGAGAAGCGCGATCCGCACTACAAGGGGCGCTAGGCTTTGGCGGACCGCGCCGGCCGTCCGGCGCCTAGTCGCAAACCGCCACGTGCTTCACGGTGACGGTGGTCTCGACATTGGGTGGCAAGGTGACGTCGGTCTGGTCCGCAAGCACCGTGCTGGGCGGCGTGTATGTCGGCGGATAGACCCAGTGGCCGCGCCCCTGGCCGGGTACACATGCAGTGTCGCTGAAGTAGGGCTCTCCCTGCGATGTAAATTGTCCCGCCCAATAGCCGGTATAGTGCGTCTTGTCCCTTTCAGCGGTAATCGTGCAGGCGAATGGGTCATGCGAGTCGCGATCCAAGGTCATCGACTGCTTCTCGCCGGACGCTTGAACGCTCGAGGCTGTCGCGAAGGCAAGCGTTCGCGGCGCGGTCCAGCCCGTGCAGCTGATGTCGATCAAGAAGCCGCTCCTGTAAAGCTGTCCGATGCTGGGTGTGTTCGTATACGCACCCGGTCCCGTGAGAGCCATGTTCGCGATCGTGAGCGTCGAAGTCGTCTTGCAGCCGTTCAACATCGGAGACATCGTCGCGATCGTCATCAGAGCCATGGCGCGTGATTTTCGCGATCTGGACATCGTCATCCTCCCTATGGGAATTGGAGGCGCGACGGCTGTGCGGGGTGCCGGCTCGATGGGATCTGCCGCCAATTCGGGGCAGTTATCCGCTCGTAGAACAACTTTGTCTAGAAAATATATCTTCTAGCGCTTCAGTTGAAATGGTCGGAACGGGAAGAGATTCGGTCCTAAGCCGTCTTCAGCTTCCGCATCGCGCGGGTCGCGGGCAGGAACACGGTCACGCGCGTGCCGGCGCCGACCTCGCTCTCCAGCGCGATGGTGCCGCCATGCGCCTCGACCAGGCCTTTGGCGATGGGAAGGCCCAGCCCCGTGCCCTTGTCCATGATCGCGACGTCGTGGCGGCCTTGTCCGAAGGATTGGAACACGCGCATCTGGTCTTCGATGGCGATGCCGATGCCGCTGTCCGCCACGCCGAACGCGATCTCGCCGTCGGGCTCGAGCCGCGCAAACGCGCTGACCCAGCCGCCTTCCTGCGTGAACTTGATCGCGTTGGAGAGCAGGTTCAGCACGATCTGCTTGACGGCGCGCTCGTCGGCGCGAACGAAGGGAAGGCTGCGCGGGATGTCGGCCGAGAGCAGGCAGCCGCCCGTCTGCGCGCGCGGCATCATCATGCCGACGGCTTCCTCGATCAGGCGCGCGAGGTCGATCTCGGCTTCGCGCAGCTCGAAGCCGCCGGCCTCGATCTTGGCGAGGTCGAGCACGTCGTTGATCAGGGTCAGCAGATGCTGGCCCGAGCCGTGGATCAGCCCGGCATATTCGTGGTGCTTCTCGACATCGTGGCTGAAGGCGCGCGACGAGATCAGCTCGGAGAAGCCCAGGATCGCGTTCAGCGGCGTGCGCAGCTCGTGGCTCATATTGGCGAGGAACTGCGACTTGGCGCGGCTCGCGGCTTCGGCGCGCTCCAGCGCGAGATCGGATTCGGTCTTGGCATGGGCGAGCGCCACGATCAGCTCGCTCTTGTCGTGGCGCAGCATCAGCATGTCGCGCGCGGTACGATAGATCTGCACCGACATGTAGACGAGATAGAGCACGAACAAGAGGCTGAGCGCGGCGATGCCGTTATAGATCAGCCCGCCTTCGCGTAAGGGCACCGCCACCTGCGCCGTGCCATAGACCGCGAAGACGACGACGGCGAGCGGCCGGCTCGCGCCGACCAGCGCGCCGTTGCCGGCGACCGTGCAGGCGAGCAGAAGGATGATCAGCAGGTGGTTCAAATCGTCGCCCGGGCTCCACAGGAATATGCCCATCGACGCCCAGGACAGCGCGAACAGCACATAGGCGAGCGTCGCGCGCCTGAGCCACAGCGCCGCCTCGCGCGCTTCGGGCATGCGGCTGCGAAAGCGGTGCGAGATCACCCCGATGGGTACGACGCCCATCGTCACCAGCGCGAACCAGGTCTCCAGCCGCGCGACCGCCACCCAGCGATAGAACATCACGCAGATGATCGCGGTGAAGACCGGCATCAGGAAATGGTTGGGGCCGAGATTGCGCAGCGCCAGCGCCAGCTGGTCGAGCGCCAGCTTGTCAGCGCGCTCGCGCGAAAGCACCTGCGTGCTGTGTGCGCCTTCCCCCATGCTCACCCGGCCGTTTCCAACGCCATCGTGGGCCGGGCAGGGTTAAGATACCCTTTGCCTTCGAAGGGTTGGCGCGCTTAGCCTTACCCCATCGCAATCGTTAAAGGAGTGCTTCCATGGCTCTGGGCGTGATCGCCACCTTGAAGGTGCAGGACGGCAAGAGCGCCGAGCTCGAAACGGTGTTCGGCGAGCTGGCCGCGCAGGTGCGCAGCAACGAGCCGGGCAACAGGCTCTACCAGCTGTGCAAGGCGCGCGGCGAGGCGGACACCTATGTCGTCATGGAGATCTATGACGACCAGGCCGCGATCGACGCCCATCGCGACTCCGCGCATTTCAAGGCGGCGGGACCCAAGCTCGGCGCCTGCCTCGCCGGGCGCCCCACCATCGCGTTCTACGACACGGTCTGAAGCGCGGCAAAGGCAGCCTTCAGCACCATCGCGCCGTAGTCGCCGTTCATGTGATAGAGGTCGTCCTTCGCGATGTGCAGCCGGGCCGCGGCGCGCGAAAGCTCGGGCCGCGTCGTGCCGTCGCCCAGAAGGGTTTCGGCCGGTTGCGGCAGGAAGCGCGCGCCGTGACGCGCCGCCAGCCTCGCGCAGGATCCGCGGAAGATCGCTAGCATGGTCTCCTTGTCGCCGTTGCGCTCGAGCATCTCCCAAAGCTCGGGCTTCGTCTCGCGCACGGGAATCGGCATGGCGACGAGCAGCGTCGGCGCCTGCGTGACGGCGCGCAGCTTTTCGAGCGTCAGGATCGCGCGCGAGGTCGCGAGATGCGCGTCGACCGCAGCCTCGTATTCCTCGCGCGACAGCTCGACCGTGTGCTCGCGCGGCGCCTGGCCGGCCATGCGGCAGCGATTGTAGACATATTGCACGCCATAGAGGCCCAGGCCCTGGCCGCAGACGATATAGGCGTCATGGTCCTCGGGATCGATGACGTCGCTCCCGGCTATGTTCTGGAAGTAGTAGCGCAGCCGCTCGTTGGCCGCGACCAGCGCGCCGTCGCGCACCTCGAGGAACGCGAGCAGGGGCAGGCCGGCGGCGAAGAAGGTGAGCGCGCGGCCGGGCTCGCTCTCGCGGATCGCATCCCAGCCGGCCTTGAGCGCCGCCGCATGCGAGTCGCCGATGATGCAGATGCGTCGTGCCATGCGCGCGAAGCTAAGCGGCCCGCGCTATCGCTTCAAGCGGGCGCGAACGGCACCAGCATCGGCACGCGCGCGGCATAGGCGTCGTAGTCCGCGGCGCCCAGCTGCTCGCGCAGGAAGCGCTCTTCCAATCGCGCCTTCATCCAATAGCCGACGACCAGCAGGACGAAGCCCAGGATGACATGCACGCTCCCGCGCAGGATCATGGTCGCGAGCCCCCCGGTCAGAAGGCCGGTATAGATCGGATGGCGCACCAGCGCGTAAGGTCCGGTGTCGACGACCTTGTGGCCCTCCTTGCGCGTGATGCGGCCCGACCACAGCGCGCCCAGATGCAGCCGCGCCCACCAGCAGAACACGAAGCCGAGCGAGGCCAGCGCGACCATCGCCCATTGCACCGCGACCGGCACCGTCCAGACGCGCGCGAACAAAAAGCTCAGCGACGCGGGCAGCGCGATGCCGTCCTTCCCGGCCACGACCACCAGGAGCAGGGCGAAGCCGGCCGTGGTGAACAGGCGATAGGGTGCCTGGCGCGCGACGCCGGGGCCGGCCACCGTCCGGTTCGCCCAGAGCGCGGCGGCGCTCCAAGTCGCGGCCCACACCACCCAGGGCGCGTAGATCCAAAGCTGCGGGTCCATGATCGTCCCTCCCGCGTGACAGATAGGGGCGGGCTTCAGAAGTTCAAGACGGTCGCCTGCTTGACCAGCGGCAGCTTGCGGATCGCGGTCAGCGTCCTGTCGTCCATCGCGCCGTCGATCTCGAGCAGCGCGATGGCGTCGGCGCCCGGCTTGCTTCGGCCGAGCGCGAAGGAGGCGATGTTCACGCCCGCGTCGCCCAGCGCCGTGCCCAGCCGGCCGATCATGCCCGGCTTGTCCTCGTTGATCACGTAGAGCATGTGCGGGGCGAACTCAGCGTCCATGTTGATGTCGCGAATCTGGATCAGCCGCGGCCGTCCGTCCGAGAACACCGTGCCCGCGACGCGGCGCGTGGTGCCGTCGGCCAAGGTGACCATCACGCGGATATAGCCTTCATAGATGCCGCCGCGGTCGCGCGCGATCTCGGCGATCTGGATGCCGCGCTCCTTGGCGACGACGGGCGCGTTGACCATGTTGACGTGGGCGAGCGCGGGCTTGAGGAGGCCGCTCAGGATCGCTTGCGTCAGCGCGGTGGTGTTGAGCGCGCGCGCGCTGCCCTCATAGACGATCTCGGTCGCGGCGATCGAGGTGTCGGTCAGCTGCCCCGCGAAGGCGCCCAGCTTCTCGGCCAGCGCGATCCACGGCTTCACTTTCGAGGCTTCCTCGGCGCTGATCGACGGCATGTTGAGCGCGTTGGCGATCGCGCCCGTGAGCAGATAGTCCGCGATCTGCTCGGCGACCTGCAGCGCCACGTTCTCCTGCGCCTCGGCGGTGGAGGCGCCCAGATGCGGCGTCGCCACGAGCTTGTCGCTGCCGAACAGGATGTTCGCCGTCGCGGGCTCCTCCTCGAAGACGTCGAGCGCGGCGCCGGCCAGATGCCCGCTGTCGAGCGCGGCCTTCAGCGCGTGCTCGTCGACGAGCCCGCCGCGCGCGCAATTGATCAGCCGCGCGCCATTCTTCATGCGCTGGATCGCATCGGCGGAGATGATGCCGCGCGTTTCCGGCGTCAGCGGCGTGTGCAAGGTGATGAAATCGGCGCGCGCGAGCAAATCGTTCAGCTCGACCTTCTCGATGCCGAGCTTCGCCGCGCGCTCGGGCGACAGATAGGGGTCGTACGCGATCACGCGCATCTTCAGGCCTTTCGCGCGGTCGGCGACGATGGCGCCGATATTGCCCGCGCCGATCAGGCCCAGAACCTTGTTGGTCAGCTCGACGCCCATGAAGCGGTTCTTCTCCCACTTGCCGGCCTGGGTCGACGCGTTGGCGGCGGGAAGCTCGCGGGCCAGCGCCATCATCAGCGCGATGGCGTGCTCGGCCGTGGTGATGGAGTTGCCGAAGGGCGTGTTCATCACGATCACGCCGGCGGCGGTCGCGGCGGGGATGTCGACATTGTCGACGCCGATGCCGGCGCGGCCGATGACCTTCAGCCTGGCCGCGGCGCGGATCACCTCGGCGGTGAGCTTGGTGCTCGAGCGGATCGCGATGCCGTCATAGTCGGCGACGATCTTGAGCAGCTCGTCTTTCGAGAGCCCCGTCTTCACGTCGGCTTCGACGCCGCGCTGCTTGAAGATCGCGACCGCGGCCGGCGACAGCTTGTCGGCGACGAGGACCTTAGCCATTGTTCCGTTTCTCCATCTCGCTCACGCTGTCATGGCCCGCGAAAGCGCGCCACCCAGGTGAAATCTTGCTTGCCCATCGAAATCTCGCGCGGAGCCGCGGAGGAATTCTTCTCCGCGACCTCTGCGTCTCCGCGCGCATGATTTTCCTTCATGTAGAACCCGCCTGGATGGCCCGCATTCGCGGGCCATGACATGCTTGTTGAGGGACGACAGCTTCAGCTCCGCGCGGCCGCCTGCGATCGTTCCCAGGCCCAGTCGAGCCACGGCCCGAGCGCCGCGATCTCGTCGGCCTCGACGGTCGCGCCGCACCAGATGCGCAGGCCCGGCGGCGCGTTCCTGTGCCCCGCGACGTCGAAGGCCACCGCCTCGGCTTCCAGAAGGTCGGCGATCTTTTTCACGGATTTGTATTGCGCGTCCTCGCTCAGCGCGCGGAAGGCGGGGTCGACGATCTTCAGGCACACGCTGGTGGTCGAGCGACAGGTCTCGTCCGCCGCCAGGAAGTCGATCCAGTCGGCGCTTTGCACCCAGCGCGACAGGCCTGAGAAATTCGCCGCGACGCGCGCCTTCAGCGCCGGCAAGCCGCCGATGCCTTCCGCCCATCCGAGCGCGTCGAGATAGTCCTCCAGCGCCAGCATCGAGGGCGTGTTGATCGTCTCGCCCTCGAAGATCGCTTCGTTGAGCTTTCCGGACTTGGTCAGGCGGAACAGCTTCGGCATCGGCCAGGGCGGCGTGTACGATTCCAGTCGCGCCACCGCGCGCGGCGACAGCACCAGCATGCCGTGCGCCGCCTCGCCGCCCAGCACCTTCTGCCAGGAGAACGTCACCGCATCGAGCTTCGTCCAATCGAGATCCATCGCGAAGGCCGCGCTGGTCGCGTCGCAGATCACGATGCCTTCGCGGTCGGCCGCGATCCAATCGGCGTTCGGCACGCGCACGCCGCCGGTGGTGCCGTTCCAGGTGAACACGATGTCGTGGCCGCGGTCCGCCTGGCTGAGGTCGGGCAGCGCGCCATAGGGCGCCTTGATGCTGCGCGCGTCTTTCAGCTCGAGCTGCTTCAGCGCATCGGTGACCCAGTCCTCGCCGAAGCTTTCCCAGGCGAACACGTCGACGGGCCGCGCGCCCAGCATCGACCACATCGCGATCTCCATCGCGCCGGTGTCCGACGCCGGCACGATGGCGCAGCGGAAACCTTCCGGCACGCCGAGCAGCTTTTTGGTGCGGTCGATGGCGTCCTTCAGCTTGGCTTTGCCGGGCCCCGAGCGGTGCGAGCGTCCCAGAAGGGCGCCGTCCAGGGCTTCGGCGGTCCAGCCCGGCCGCTTGGCGCAGGGTCCGGACGAAAAAAAAGGCCGTGCAGGGCGCACGGCCGGATGCTTTCCGGTCATCAGACATTCCTTCCAGAATGTTCGCGCCGCGTTGGGGCGGCGTGGCCCGCGACTTATGTATGATGTTCGCGGCGGGAACGCAATGCGTCCGCCGGAGTTTGTGATCTCGAGCACAGGAGCGCGCGCCATGACCACCGTGATCGACGAATTCCCGGAAGACGACGCGCCCGAGCTCGGCATCTCGGCCGAGAAGGTGCGTATCGTGATTGCCAAGGCGCGGCAGTTCGACGCCAAGGAGGCCGATGCCGATCCCGACGAAGGCTCGAACCCCGCCGACGACGGCATGGCGGACGTGCTCGAGGACGATCCCGAGAACGACGCGGTGCGCCAGGAGCTGGTGCGCTTCATCAACGGGATGAACGTGGACGAGCAGGTCAACCTCGTGGCGCTCGCCTGGCTCGGCCGCGGCACCTACGACATCGACGAATGGGACGAGGCGATCGACACCGCGCGGACCGAGCACAACGCCCGCACCGCGCAGTACCTGCTCGGCCTGCCGCTGCTCGGCGACTACCTCGCCGACGGCCTCGAAGCCTTCGGCGAAGACTTCGAGGACGAGACCGACGAAGAGCTCGACGACGAAGCGCCGAGCGAAGAGGACAACGAATAGCTACTCGCAGACCCTGCGCGCGGAGGCGACGAATGCGCGGGCGCGAGCGAGGTAGCGGCTACCGAGCGAAGAGGACAATGAGTAGCTACTCGCAGACCCTGCGCGCGGCGGCGACGAATGCGCGGGCGCGAGCGAGGTAGCGGCTCGCCATCGCGCGGTCAACGACGCCGCGCGGACCGTAGTCCGGACGAAGCATCGTCCTGCGTCCCTCTTTGAGGACGGGTAGCAGGCTGGGATCGAACGCCAATCCTTGCCACACTAGCGTGGTCAATCGCCGGCGAACGGCGTCGGGTTCCCCGACCGCGCAAGCGTCATCTTGAAGACGATCTCCCGGGCAGCGTGCAGCGATGCGAGATGAGCAATCGTCGCGGTGCTTTCGTATATGCCGGTGTCGAATGAGCGTTGCGCGCGTGCGAGCTTGTCGTGCGCTCTGGCACGATAGTCGGGGACATCCATTCGCCGCTTATATCGTTTATAAGCGGATAAAGAAAGCCGCCCTAAACCACGATCTCGCCGGTCATGTAGAGCGCGCAGGGGCCGGAGAGGATCGTGCGCGCGCCGGCGTCGGTGCAGGTGAGGTCGCCGCCGCGCGGGGAGACCTGGCGGGCGCGCAGGGTCTTCTTGCCGAGCCGCCTGGCCCAGAACGGCGTCAGCGCGCAATGGGCCGAGCCGGTGACGGGGTCTTCGGGCACGCCCTTGTCGGGGGCGAAGAAACGCGAGACGAAATCGTAGTTGTCGTCGCCCGGCGCGGTCGCGATCAGGCCCCAGAGATCGAGCGGCCTGAGCACGGCCGCGATGTTGCCGCAGCCCTTCAGCGTGCGGATGCGCCCGGGCTCGTCCCACACGCACAGCACATAGCGGCCGCGATGGATCTCCGACGGCGCCACGGTCTCCAGCGCCTCGCCGATCTGCCGGGCGAAGCCGTCCTGCTCTTCGTAAGGCGCGACCGGGTCCGACGGCAGCGACATCACGTGCCGCCCGTCCGGACCGCGCTCGACATGCAGGGTGCCCGAGCGCGTCTCGAAATCGACGCCCTTCAGCGACGGATCGAGCGTCTCGAAGATCAGCCATGCGCTCGCAAGCGTGGCGTGGCCGCAAAGCTCGACCTCGGCTTCCGGCGTGAACCAGCGCAGATCGTATTTCCCCGCGCCGCGGCGCACGAAGAACGCGGTCTCGGCGAGGTTGTTCTCGCCCGCGATCTTCTGCATCAGCCCGTCCGCGAGCCAGGTGTCGAGGGGAACGATCGCCGCCGGATTTCCTTCCAGCGGCGCTGCTGCGAAGGCGTCGATCTGCCAGAGCTTGAGCGTCATGCGGCAACGCTAGCGCCGATGCGCCGCCCGCGCGAGCAGGCGCGGATGCATGGCGGTTGTGACCGCCCGGCATGCCGTTGCAACCGGGACCGGGCTGTTTCACACTCGCGCCCGGGGGTAAGGGGCGTTCGAAAACCATGATCAAGATCTTCTCGCGGGCCGGCTGGCTCGCGCTCGCGGTGTCGCTGACGGCGTGCAAGGCGCCGACGATGGTGCTGCCGGGCTATCAGGAGAGCGCGTCCGGCACGGGCTTCGCGATCACCGATGCGCGCCCGGAGAAAGACAAGACCACGGAGATCCTGTCCTATTGGGCCACGGCCTGCGACTACGGCATCTCGCGCGTCGGCGACGAGCGGACGCAGCCGCCCAAGCTCGTCTTCCTGCGCCGCAACCTCGAGGACGCGCTGGGCGCAAGGCTCAAAGGCGCAACCCTGATCGTGACGCGCTACCGCATCCACATCAACGCGCGCGCGCAGACGCGGTCGCAGCTGAACGGCATGTACACCGGGATCGTGCCGGGCATGCTCGCCGCGGCGGGCGAAGGCTGCACGAAGGAAGAGACGAGCGGCGGCTGGTTCGACGCCTCGGAAGTCACCACCCCGTTCCCGCCGGCCATCGTCGAGATCGAGGCGGCGCTGAACGGCAAGACCTATTCGGTGCGTTCGGTGTATTCGAGCCGGGGCAAGGACCTCGACGATGCCGGCACGCCGGAGCTGTTCAACGCGATGCGCAAGGCGAACGCCGCGCTCGTCGAGCAGCTGGCGAGGGACCTGCCGGCGCCGTAGCCGCTTTACGCCGGGCTCGCCGCGCCCGCCTGGCCGCGCTTCTCGACGAGGGCGCGCTTCATCTGGTTCTGAAGCTTCTCGAACGCCTTGACCTCGATCTGGCGCACGCGCTCGCGCGACACGCCGTATTTGCGCGACAGCTCTTCCAGGGTCGCGGGCTCGTCCTGAAGCCTGCGCGCCTGGATGATCTCGCGCTCGCGCTCGGTCAGCTCGCCCAGCGCGCCGGTCAGGAGGTCGTGGCGCTCGCCCATCTCCTGGCGCTCGGCCATGCGCGATTCCTGGTCCATGGTCTCGTCGGCGAGCCAGTCCTGCCACTCGCTCTCGCTCTCGGCGCGCAGCGGCGCGTTCAGCGACGCGTCCGGGCCGGCGAGGCGGCGGTTCATGCTCACGACCTCGTCCTGGGTGACGCCGAGCTGGTCGGCGATCTTGGCGACGTGCTCGGGCGTCATGTCGCCTTCCTCGATCGCGTCGATCTTGGTCTTGGCCTTGCGCAGATTGAAGAACAGCTTCTTCTGCGCCGCAGTGGTGCCGAGCTTCACCAGGCTCCACGAGCGCAGGATGTACTCCTGGATCGCGGCGCGGATCCACCACATCGCATAGGTCGCCAGCCGAAAGCCCTTGTCGGGCTCGAAGCGCTTGACCGCCTGCATCAGTCCGACATTGCCCTCGGCCACGATCTCGGACACGGGAAGCCCATAGCCGCGATAGCCCATCGCGATCTTGGCGACGAGCCTGAGATGCGAGGTGATCAGCCGGCGCGCCGCGTCGGGGTCCTCATGCTCCTTCCACCGCTTGGCGAGCATGTACTCTTCCTGCGGGTCCAGAAGCGGGAATTTGCGGATTTCGGACAGGTAGCGCGACAGGCCGCCTTCGCCCTGAAGTGACGGTAAACCGCGGCTGCTCATGACGACCTCCTGACGCGAGTAGATACCGCGCGAGGCCTCAGCCGCACAATGAATTGTCTTAAAGCTTGCCCCATCTGGGGCCCGATATGGGGATGGTTCATGCGGGTTTCAAGGCCCGCAGCGCGTTAACCAGCGCGGAAAAGTCGCCCGGCCACACGGATTCGAAGCGCAGGGTCTTGTGCAGGGTCGGGTGCTGGAAGCCGAGCAGCCCGGCATGCAGCGCCTGGCGCGGGAAGGCGGCCGCCGCCGCGTAAGCCGCCGCCTCGGCCTCGGACTTGGGGCGCGGGGGCTGGCGGGCGCGGCCGTAGGACGGGTCGCCGATCAAAGGATGGCCGATATGCGTCAGGTGCACGCGGATCTGGTGCGTGCGCCCGGTCTCGAGCCGGCACTCGATCAGCGAGGCGAACGGACGCGGATCGCCGAAGCTCTCGACCAGGCGATAGCGCGTGCGCGCCTGCTTGCCGCCCCCGCGCAGGACCGCCATGCGCTTGCGATCGAACGGCGAGCGGCCGATCTCGCCTTCGATCAGGCCTTCGCCGGCGCGAGGGGCGCCCCAGACCACGGCGTTGTAGGCGCGCTCGATCGTGTGGTTGGCGAATTGCTTGGCCAGGCTTCGCATCGCGCGCTCGTTCTTGGCGGCGACGAGAAGGCCCGACGTGTCCTTGTCCAGGCGATGGACGATGCCCGGCCGCGCCTCGCCGCCGATGCCTTGCAGCTCCTCGCCGCAATGGGCGATCAGCGCGTTGACGAGCGTGCCGTCGGGATTGCCCGCCGCGGGATGGACGACGAGGCCGGCGGGCTTGTCGATGACGATCAGGTCCTTGTCCTCGTGGACGATCGTGAGCGGGATATCCTGCGCCTCGGGCCGCGCCGATCTCGCCGGCGGCACCGAAAGCGCGAAGGCCTCGCCCGGTTTGACCCTGTGATTGGCGTCCCGTATCGTTTTTCCGTCGCGCGCGACCGCGCCGGAATCGATCAGCCCTTCCAGGCGCGAGCGGCTGAACTCGGGGAAGGCATCGGCCAGGAACCGGTCCAGCCGCATGCCCGCCTGCTCGGCCGAGGGCCGCGCCGAGAGCGTCGTTCCGTCTACGGAGGATTTTGTGTCCGACATCGTGTCCGAGCCTGGAGCGAGCCATCGCGGGCTGCTCGCGCTGGTCATAGGGCTTGGCGTGCTGTTTGTCATCGCCTTCGTGGTCGTGGTCGTTCTCGCCTTGACGAAGCATGCGCCCGCGTCCCGCGCGGACGCCTTCGCGCTGCCCAGGGGCGCGAAGGTCGTCGCGATGGAGAGCCAGCCCGGCCGGCTGATCCTGCATCTCGCCACGGCCGATGGCGACGAGGTCGACATCGTCGACACGGCCGACGGCCATCTGGTGGCGCGGATAAAGTGATCCTCGACGCCACGCTGCGCGACGCGATCCTGCGCGAGGCGCGCGCCGCGGTCCCCCGCGAATGCTGCGGACTGCTGGAAGGAGACGGTTGGGGCGACGACGCGCGCATCGTGGCGATCCATCCCTCGCGCAACCTTGCGGACGCCGACGACCGCTTCGAGATCGATCCGGCGCTGCAGTTCCGGCTGATGCGCGAGGGGCGGCGGATCGTGGGCTGCTACCACTCGCATCCGAACGGCGTGACCGTGCCGTCGCCGCGCGACGCGGAAGGCGCGCAAGAGGCGGGTTTCCTGTGGATCATCGCGGCCGGCGACGCTCTTGCCGCGTTCGTCTGGGACGGCGCCGCCTTTGTCCCCGCCGCGCTCACAATGGCTTGATCGCGGCGCGTGCCCGAGGCTATAAGCCGCGTTCTCCACCGCTCGCTCCCATCGTCTAGCGGTTAGGACGCGGCCCTCTCAAGGCTGAAACCGGGGTTCGATTCCCCGTGGGAGCGCCAGGGCGCGCGTTAGCGCTGCGATGAGACAAGCCGCCGGTCCAGCGTCTCCGTGACGGTCTCGTTCTGCGATCCGCCGTCCGGCTCGTCGACCTCCAGCTTCGTCACTTTCGTCCGGCGATAGACGCTTCGGGCCGCGTCGGCTTCGAGCGTGACCGAGATCGTTCCGGAAACGGTTTCCTTCGCGCGCGCCTGAAGCGCGGCGTCGAAGGTCACGGGCTTCTTCGCGATCTCGCCCACGACGACGTCGGATTCGGCGCGGGCGCGTCGAACCGCATCCGGATCGACCGGCATTTCCGCGGTGAAGATCGCGCCGCCCGGTCCGGCCTTCCTCGCCAACCGTCCGGGCGCGAGGGCTTCCGCGACCGGATAGGAAGCGCCCTCGCGCAGGTCCGCGGCATCCATGTCGAACGCCTCGACCGCTTTGATCGCCGATTGCGGATCGCATTCTATGCGAAATGCGTTCCAGGTGAAGATCCAATGCCCGCAGGCCTCGCGGGTCAGTCCGGCAGCCTTGAGCCAGCCGTCCACCCGGGCCTCGAGCGCGGGTTCGTCGAGCAGCTGCGCCTGCCCGTGGAACGGCTTGAAGACCCGGACGGGAAACTGCCAGTTGCCCGCTCTCTCGTCGGCCTGCGCGGCCTGCGGCAGATCGAACTCCAGCTCCAAGCCGTCGGCGCGCAGGCCGATCACCCGTTCGACGATCGTATCCTTGTCGTGCGAGCTTGCGGACGACCCGTTGCTGCCCTGCCGCACGGTCTCCTGCGTCCTGACAATCTCGTAGACGTCGCCGATTTCGGGCGCGCGAGGCGATGCCAAGGCCTGCGCGGCGATCTGTTGCAGGAGCAGCGCTGCGATCGGGATCGCTTTCATTCGGCGCCCGAGCCCGCGAGAAGCTCGTCCAGCTGCTCGAAGCTCTCGCCGAATTCGCCGATGCTTTCGGAGGCGATGGCGGCGTCGAGCACGTCCTTGGAAGGGTAGAGGTCGCGCATGACCACCAGGGTCACAGCCCCGCGTTCCTCGAAGGTCACCGTGGTGACGGCGCCGCCTTCGCCGCTCTCCTCGTTCGTCCAGACGAGGCGCGAATGCGGCGTCACTTCGATGTAGCGGCCGAAGAACGCCATGGGCTGCTCCGAGGCGGGATGGCCGAACACGAAGCGGTAGCTGCCGCCCGTGCGCGCGTCGACGTCGCAGGAGATGAAGGTCATGCCGAGCGATTTCGGCACCCACCACCGCATGAGCAGCGCGGGCGTGGTCCATGCCTCGAACACGAGGCGCGCCGGGCCGTTGAAGCTTCGCGTGACGACCGTCTCGCGCTCGGACACCCGTTCCGCCGTCGTGGGATTGGGCTCACCCTTTTTTCCTGCGGCCATCGACCTTCTCCTTCCGTTTCAGTTCCTCAATGACCTTGTCCAGCGCGTCGAAGCGCGCGGCCCAGAGCCGGCGGTGCCGCTCGATCCACGCCGCCTCTTCCTCCAGCCGCCGCCGGCCGAGCCTGCAGGTGCGCACGCGCCCGACCTTCTGCGTCGTCACGAGCCCCGCCTGCTCCAGCACGCCCACATGCTTCTTCATGCCCGTGAGCGTCATGCGGAACGTCTCGGCCAGGTCCGTGATCGACGCGTCGGCGCGCCCGAGCTGCTCCAGCACGCCGCGCCGCGTGGCGTCCGAGAGCGCGGAGAACGACGCGTCGAGACGGGTCTGGATATGCTGAACCATGTGGTTCAGTATACCGCAAGCGGACCGAAGCGCAATCCCCGAAGCGGCGATTGTTCTCTCAGCGCTTCGCGAACGGCGTGCCGGCGTCGTAGCGCGCCTTGGCGGGCAGGAGGTAAAGCTTGGTCGCGCCGGTGGGCTCGACCCAGGGCCAGCGATAGCCGTCGAAGAATTCCGGCGCCTTCGTCAGGAAGAGCGAATCCGGCAGATGGTGCCGCTTGTCCGCCCATTTCACCGAGCGCGTCTTGTAGTCGTAATTGCCGTCGACCAAATTGGTCGCGGCTACGTTCGGGTCGTAGACCTGGCCCGGCTGGTCGTCCCATCCCATCATCAGGATCTGCGGCGGCCAGTCGCCGTCGGCCAGCGCCTCGTCGCCATAGATGAAGCCGTCCATGCGATGCGGCGTGCCGAAGACGTTGCCGACGAAGCTGTTCCAGTACGAATAGGCGTGCGCCGACGCGGCGCGCAGCGGGCCGTTGGCGCTTTGCCGGCGGACATCGTCGACGACGGCGCCGGTCAGATAGTCCTTGAAGCGCGCGCGGAAGCCGGTCGTGTGGTTGCGGAAGAACGTGTTGTAGATCGCGTTGCCGTGGGTCTGGTCGCTGTCGATGTTGAAGGCCCAGTTGCCCTCGAACAGCATGTGATGCGAGCCGACCATGTGGCTGTTGTTGAGCCCGACCTCCTGCCAGCCGCCCGTGCCGCCGATGAAGCCCATGTCCATGTAATTGTACGCGGCGACCGAGCCCGCGCCGGCGGAACGCCCGACCATGACCTTGTTGCCGAGCACCGAAATGCCGTTCCAGATGAGAATTTCGGACGCGGCGTTCGCGAGGCTGATGTTGTAGCCGCCGCCGCCCGGGACCGGCCAGACGGGCTTGTGCGCATAGAAGGCGTTCAGCTCGACGCGGAAGGAGCTGGAGATGCCGAAGCCCGCGCCCAGCCACAGCGTGCTCTCGACGTCCTTTGCCCAGCAATTGGCGCACCAGAAGAAATCGATGTTGTCGTCGTCGCCATGCTCGACCGTCAGCGCCTCGAGTCCGGCCCGCTCGGTGAGCGGCGTCTGGAAGCGATAGAGCTGCGCGTCGTGGCTGGTGCGATAGGAAATCGTCGCGGGCGAGTCGAAGGCGATGGTGTTGCCCGAGACGGCCGCGATCCGGTGCAGCTCGGCCGTGGGACGGTCGCAATTGGAGAACCAGCAGCCGGCGCTGCCGGGCTGGTCCGGGAATTGCTCGGCATCGAAATCGTCGAGGAAGGGCTGCGGCGGATCGTGCTTTTGCCACACCACGCGATAGTCGCGCGATGCCCAGATGCGGCCCAGTCCCTCGACGTCGGGTTGCCAGCTCGCGCCCGACGCTTCGTCGAGCAGCACGACCTGGCCCACCGAAAACCCTTGCGCGCTCGCGACCGCGACGCTCGCCGCGCCGTGCTTCGCATCGGCGGTGAGCGCGATGGCCGCGGTGTCGTTGTTGTAGCGCTGCGGCCCGAGGACGATCATCGGCGACGGGCTCTCGCCCGGCTGGTCGCTGCCGAGCTTGGCGCCGCCCTTGCGGGTCAGGACGGTCGCCCCGGGCCCGGCGCCGCGCAGGGTGACGGGCTTGTGGATCAGGACGAGATTGCCTTCCTCGATCGTGAAGCGGCCGGCTGCGAGCTGCACGACCTGGCCGTCCGGACACGCATCGATCGCGTTCTGGATCGCGGCGGTGTCGTCCTTGCCCGCGCCGCGCGGCGCGAGCGTGGCGCAGACCGCCGTGCGGTTCGGGATGCCGCCTTCGGCCAGCATCCCGGCCATCCGCCAATTGGCCTGCGCGTCCGCCTCGCCTGCGAAAGCGGGCCGGCTCAGCGTTGCGATCAGGAGCGCGAACAGGATCGGGCGCATGCATTCCTCCGGCGGCGCATTATAGTCCCGCCGCCTCGGCAAGCCTCATGGTTCATGCTACCGCTTCGGCCGAAGGAGTTCCCATGTCCAATTCCCTGCCGTCGCCGCCGCCCGAGCCTCTCGATGTCGGCACGCTCGCGAGCTGGCTTGGCGGCGGGCTGGCGCTGTTCGGCGGGCTGGAAGCGATCGGGCTGGGCTATCTGGGCGTGGGCCTGACGCTCCTCGCCGGTGCGGTCGCGGCGTTCCCGCCCTTCCATCGCGCGATCGCGGCCATCCTCGGCGTCGCGATCCCGGGCTGGATCCGGCTCGGCGTTTTCGTGGTGACGGCGTTCGCGGCCGGCTCGCTGCTGCCGCCGGGCGCGCTCACGCCGCCCGCGCCGGCGCCGAGCGAACCCTTGAAGCCCGTGGCGCCGAAGCCCGCAACGCCGGCACCGCAGCAGCCGGCCGCGACGCAGCCTCTCCCGGGGCCCAAGGTGCTGCTCGACATCCGCGGCGCCGGCACCAAGAGCACCGAGCGGTTCGCCACCACCGGCAGCGACTGGGACCTGCACTGGTCCTACGACTGCACCGGCATCGGCATGACCAGCAATTTCATCGTCAGGGTCGTGGGCGACGACGGCCCGACGACCATGGGCGTCAACCAGTACGGCGGCGGCGGCGAGGAGGACACCGACCATTTCCACCAGGGCGGCACGTTCTATCTCGAGGTCGCGAGCGGCTGCCGCTGGCACATCGTCGCGACCGACGCGCGCTGAGCGTCACTCGCCGATCAGGTGCGCCGCGACCTCGCGCTCGTGCGGCCGGGCGCGGTGCTCGAACAGATGGATGCCCTGCCAGGTGCCGAGCACCATCCGGCCCTCGGCCACGGGAATGGACAGCGAGGTCTGCGTCAGCGCCGCGCGCAGATGGCCCGGCATGTCGTCGGGGCCTTCGTCCTCATGCGCATAGCGGCCCGGCGCCTCGGGCGCGATACGCTCGAAATAGCGCTCGAGATCGGCGCGCACGTCGGGATCGGCGTTCTCCTGGATCAGAAGCGAGGCCGAGGTGTGGCGGCAGAATAGGGTCAGCAGGCCGGCCGCCATGCCTTGGTCCGCCAGCCATTGCTTCAGCGGGGTTGTAATTTCGTTCAGCCCCCGGCCCCGGGTGCGGAACGCGAAGCGATGAGCGGCCTGGCGCATGGCTTAACTTAGCACTGGACCGATTTCGCGTCTCGCGCGTTAAATCGCGGATTCGAAGGAGGATTTGAAATGGCCGCCAACGCCAACCAGCCGTTCCTGAGCGACGTCAAGACCCTGCGCGAGCGCGCGCGCAAGAACATCGCCGAGGGCAATCTGACCGAGACCTATGTCGGCGATCCCGAAAAGACCGTCGAAATCCTGCAAAGCGTGCTCGCGACCGAGCTCGTCTGCGTGCTGCGCTACACCATGCACGCGATCGCGGCGACCGGCATCTCCAGCGAAGGCGTCAAGGCCGAGTTCAAGCAGCACGCCAAGGACGAGCACGGCCACGCGCTCGAGGTCGCGGAGCGCATCAACCAGCTCGGCGGCACGCCGAACTTCAATCCCGACGGGCTCGCCTCGCGCTCGGCCTCGCAATATGTCGAAGGCGAGAACCTGGTCGACATGATCCGCGAGAATTTGATCGCCGAGCGCATCGCCGTCGACCACTATCGCGAGCTGATCCGCTATTTCGGCGACAACGACCCGACCACGCGCGTGATGCTCGAAGGCATCCTCAAGGTCGAGGAGGAGCACACCAACGACATGCACGATCTTCTGGTCGCGCATGAAGGACGGCCGATGCTGCCCAAGGATTGATTTTGCGTCACACTGGGGCGCGGCCCGAATCAGCGTCACCGCCATGCTCACCGAACGCAAATTGACCTCGGGCGTGTGGATCGACCTTCTCGATCCGAGCGACGAGGAGCGGGCGCGCGTCGAAAAGGAATATTCCGTGCGCGTGGCGCCGCGCGCGGAGCTCGAGGAGATCGAGACCTCGAGCCGGCTGTCGCGCGACGGCGACGTGCTCTACATGAACATGCCGGTCGCCACCATCCTCGACGACGACCGCATCGCGCCGTCGCCTTTGGGCTTCGTGCTGTCGGACAAGGCGCTCGTCACCATCCATTTCGCGCGCCTGCACACCACCGAGGCGGTGCTCAAGCGCCTCGAGACCGAGCAGGCGGTATCGGCGCCCGACATCTTCGCGCTGGTGATCGAGGGCGCGGTCGATTTCGTCGCCGACCAGATGGAGGAGATCGCCGGCGAGTTCAACGGGATCTCGCAGCATCTCTTCCGCAAGCGCATCGCCGCGGGCCGCGACATCGGCCGCATGAACCGCGTGCTGCGCGACAAGCTCTGCCAGATCGGCTATGCCGGCGATCACCTGTCGCACATCCGCGAGAGCCTGCTCGGGCTGCAGCGGATCATCACCTACACGCTCGAGACCTGCCGCGCCTGGCCCGACAAGGATTTCCTCGACCGGCTCTCGACCGCGCGCCACGATTTGCAGTCGCTGATCGAGCACGAGACCCATCTCTCCGACAAGGCGCAGTTCCTGCTCGACGCCAATCTCGGCTTCATCAACACCCAGCAGAACGACATCTTCAAGGTCTTGACCATCGTCTCGGTCGTCGGCATCCCGCCGACCCTGATCGCCAGCATGTACGGCATGAACTTCCACTTCATGCCCGAGCTCGCATGGCGCTACGGCTATGCCTGGGGCCTCGGCCTGATCGCGGTCTCGACCATCGTGCCGATGCTGTGGTTCAAGTGGCGCGGCTGGTGGTGACGGGACGCATTGAGACCGCGTTCGTGAACGGCGAGCCCATCGCGCGCGACAGCCGGCCGATCAGGCGCCGACGCGATACGGCGCCGCCTTCGCCGCAAGCCGCTCGCGCGCGTCGTCGTATTCGCGCGCGAGGCGGGCGACGAGCGCGGCCACCGGCACCACCTTCTCGACCGCGCCGATGCCCTGGCCGCAGCCCCAGATGTCGCGCCAGGCTTTGCTCTTCTGGTTGCCGCCGGAGTTGAAGTTCATCTTCGACGGATCGGCGACGGGAAGATCGTCGGGATCGAGGCCGGCGAGCTTCACCGACGGCCTGAGGTAGTTGCCGTGCACGCCGGTGAAGAGGTTGGTGTAGACGATGTCCTCGCCGCCGCTGGCGACGATCATCTCCTTATAGCCCTGCACCGCGTTCGCCTCTTCGGTCGCGATGAAGGCCGAGCCGATATAGGCGAGGTCGGCGCCCATCGCCTGGGCGCCCAGGATCGCGGCTCCGCTCGCGATGGCGCCCGACAGCGCGATCGGCCCGTCGAACCAGCGGCGCAGCTCCTGCACCAGGGCAAAAGGCGAGAGCTGTCCGGCATGGCCGCCCGCGCCGGCGGCGACGGGGATCAGCCCGTCGGCGCCCTTCTCGACGGCCTTGCGCGCGAAGCGGTCGTTGATGATGTCGTGCAGCACCACGCCGCCATAGGAATGCACCGCGGCGTTCACGTCCTCGCGCGCGCCGAGCGAGGTGATGACGATGGGCGCCTTGTACTTCGTCGCCATCGCCACGTCGTGCTCGAGGCGGTCGTTGGTCTTGTGCACGATCTGGTTGACCGCGAACGGCGCCGAGGGCGCGTCGGGATGCGCGCGGTCGTAAGCGGCGAGCTCCTCGGTGATCCGCGCCAGCCATTCGTCGAGCATCGAGATCGGCCGCGCGTTCAGCGCCGGGAACGAGCCGACCACGCCCGCCTTGCATTGCGCGACGACCAATTCGGGACAGGAGATGATGAACAAAGGCGAGGCGATCACCGGCAGGCGCAGGCGCTCGCTCAAGATGGGAGGAAGGGACATGGCAGGCTCCGGGTTCGAATAGCGGTTCCAAGGAGCGTAATCGCGCGACGGCGATTGTGGCAAATGCCGCCACATTCGGGCCTCGTCCCTGCCGCAATGAAACCCGTGCCGAAGCTCGTGCGTTTTCTCTGCATCCCATTCCGTAAGAGGAGGAAACGATGAGCGATCTCAGAGGCAAGGACGTGTCTGCTCCGGAAGAGACGAGCAGCCGCAGCAAGATCATCGCCGGCGCGATCGTCGCGCTCGGCATCGGCGCGGTCGGCGCTTACGCGTTTGCGACGAACGGCAACGCGCCGCAGAAGCCCGCGCAGCAGGTCGCGGCGATCGCGCCGCCGCCCGCCGATGCGCAGCCGATGACGCCGCCGCCGGCTCCGGCAACGACGCCGGCGGATACCGCCGGCGCGCCGGTTGCCGCTCCCGATGTGACGCCGCCGAAGGAGGCGCAAGCCACGCCGAAGAGCGAGGCGCCGGCGACCCGCACGGCGCATATCCAGCCGCGCACCACGCGCAGCGCGCCCGAGACGACGCCGGCCGTGACGCCGCCGACCACGACTCCGGTTCCGTCGACGCCGACGATGACCGACGTGCCGGCGACGGCGCCGGCCGCCGCGACGACGCCGTCGGAGCCTGCGCCCAGCGTGCAGCCCGTGCCGCAGCCCACCGCGCCGCCGCCGGTCGATGACGGCACGCAGCAGCCGCAGACCCCGCAGCAGTAATCAGTAGAAGAACTGCTGCAGCTGGCTGAACCCGTTCGGACCGCCATAGGCCCAGCCCATGCGCTTCGACGGGTTCAGCACGGGGGGCGGCTCGTTGACCGCGAACTTGAAGCCCGTGATCGTCTCGACGAAATTCCCCGCTTCGTCATAGACCACGATCGCGCTGCCCTGGCTTCCGTCGCAATAGAAGTATTCCGTCACCAGAAACAGCTTGTTCACCGGATCGACCGCGATGCCCGCGCCGCTGTTGCCTTGTGAGGTGTCGCCGGTGCAGGGCAGCTGCGCGAAAGCCACGGGCTTGCGCGCGCCCATATCGTAGAACTCGACCTGCGCGTTCAGCTCGGTCGTGGTGGCGCCGATACCGGTGACCGGATCGACCGCCAGCCCGTTCACGAAGCCCGCGCCGAACACGCCGCCATTGTAGCCGGGGAATTGTTTGGTCTCGCCGGTCGCCATGTCGATGACGATGTTCTCCGGCGCCGTGCCGCCGACCCCGCCGGCATCGGGCGAGAGCGCGAACACCGCCTTGTTCTGCGCGGTGAACTGGCCGAGCAGCGGACCGTTGGCGAGCTGGAACGTGTCTTCGTTCAGATGGACGATCTTGCTGAAGGTGTTGGCCGCGACGTCGGTCACGATCAGCACCGGACGGTCGTCCTTCTTCAGCTCGATGGCGAGGATCGCGGCCGTCCGGCTGTCCTGGTCGGTGCTCGCCTGCTCGACCTGGATGTCCTTCAGCGGCGGCGTCCAGTCGCCGGTGAACGCCTTGCCCGTCACCGGGTTCATCACCAGATATTCGCGTTTCGGGAAGATCGAGCCCTTGGGCGTGACGAAATGGGTGATCAGCGCAACGTCGCCCGCGAAGATGCCGTCGACGCCGTATTCGTGGCGATGGCCCAGATGCTTGGCGAAGCTCCTGGTGATCTTGCCGTTGTCCTGGTTGAAGGTCTCGACCGAGACGAGCTCGTTGCCGTCGGCGTCCACGGTCTGCGCGCTCGCGAGCACGCCGTCCTTGCCGTCGCGATCGATGTCGTAGCCGAAGATCTGGCCCCCGTCCTTGCTCGTCAGCACGGCGCCGAGGCCGATCGCGTGGCCGCGCCCGCCCGCTTGCGCGCCCGAGGCGGCGGCGATGGCGGCGAGCATGGCAATGGCGATGATGAAGCGCATGGACATGATCGTTCTCTCCCCCAGGATTTTGTCCTGGCGGAACTCTAGCGCCGGAAGCGGCGGCGCGCATGCGAGGCGCGGTTTATTTACCGTGTATGCGAACGGCGCGGCTGCGTCAGTTCTTGTAGACCGAATAGTCCGACTCCCAGGCCGCATAGCTGCCGGCCGAAGGCATGACGATCTCGGTCTGCACCGTATGCGTGCCGGTGACGACGACCGCGTTGGTGCGCAGATTTCCGACCACATAGTTGGATGTCGGCAGCGTGCCTTGCACCGGGCACCCAGGCGATGCCTGGTTGCCGTCGACCAGGATGCAGATCTGCCAGGGCCCCGCGCTGCCGTTGCTGATCGCCTGAAGCGTCGTGTCGACGGCGATGATGCAACCCGATGCCGCCCCGCATTTGATCGATTTCGTATCGATCACCGTGGTTCCGACCGGCACCGCCGTGACGACGCCGTTCGCCGCGATAGCTGTGCCGACGAGCTTGTGAAGCTTCGCGTTCGCTGCGTGCACCGGCCCTGCGAGCGCCAGCATCGCGGCCAAGACGATGAACATTCGCATGATGACCCCCAAAAAATGAAACGCGGCGGAGCCTATCACGGACCGGCCCGCCGCGTCGCCAGCCGCCGACAGGCATTGTGGGTTGCACGGCCTCTGTACTCACCGTCGCGCCCGCAGCGCCAGGAAGATCGCGGGCAGCACCAGCAATCCCGCGAGATAGAACGGCGCGTCGACGCCGACTCCCGAGAACGCGATGCCGGCGAAGAACGGTCCCACCAGCCGCGCCAGCGCGCCCACCGCGTTGTTGAGGCCGAGATACTGGCCCTGGTTCTGCGCGTCGGCGTTGCGCGAGATGAGCGCCGAGATGTTCGGCCCCGCGATCGACTGGCCGAACGCCGAGAAGCACAGCAGCACGATGATGCCCATGCCGCTCGAGAACGGCATCGCGGCGATGGCGAAGGTCGTCAGCACCATGCCCCAGGCGAGCACGCGCGCCTCGCCGAAGCGCTGCGACGCCGGCCCGGTGATCAGCACCTGCGCCAGGGTCGAGACGATGCCGGTCACCGCGAAGGCCAGGCCGACCTCGCGCGTTCCCCAACCGAAGCGCGCCTGGCTCCACAGCGCGAAGACGAACTCGATGCCCATGAAGGCGGACCCCGCGAGGAACATCACCGCCATCAGCCGCGCGATCACGGGATGGGTGAAGGCGCGGCCCGCGACCGCCCAGCGGCTCGCCTGCCGGTCGAAGATGTGGCGGTGGCGCGCGCGGCTCTCTTTCACGACCAGCGCGATGCCGAGCGCGCAGAAGCCGGCGAGGCTCGCCGCCACGATCAGCGGCAGGCGGAAGCCCGCATGGCCTGCCGAAGGATGCGCCAGCAAGCCGCCCAGCGCCGGCCCGACGATGAAGCCCAGATTGTAGGCGGCGCTCAGCATCGACATGCGGCCCGCGCGCGCCTCGGGCGGCGTCACGTCGGCGATATAGCCCTGGATCACCGAGCCGTTGCCGCTCGCCATGCCGCCCAAAAAGCGCACCGCGAACGCAACCCAGATGTTGGGCGCGAAGGCGAGCGCGAAATAGCACAGGCAATTGCCGGTGACGGTGCTGATCAGGATCGGCTTGCGTCCCACGCGATCGGAGATGCGTCCCCAGAACGGCTCGCCGAAGAACGCGCCGGCCGCATAGGCCGAGAAGATCAGCGCCATCTGCCACGCCGGCGCCTGGAACGACTTCGCATAGAAGGGCAAGAGCGGCACGACGATGCCGAAGCCAACAAGGTTGACGAACATGACACCAAGCAGGGTGGGCAAGGCGCGGGCGCTGTCCTGATCGGCGGTCATCGGAACGGCCTCGCGCAGAACGCGGCGCGGACGCGCGCGGCCCCCGCGCGCCCCGACGATGCCGGGAGGTCCACGAACATCACGCCGAGCAAGGTGGGCAAGGCGCGGGCGCTGTCGTTCTCCACCTTCATGGAATCAACGCGACCATCGTGTGGAAATTCTTTTCCCCAGCCATAACGAAAACGTTGCTTATCATTCTCTCAATTGTGTCCGCTTTGTCATCTCGCGACATTACGACAGGCCCCGCCGAGTTCCGGGGGCATCCAGCACATCGACACGACGCGTTTTGCCTCCGCTGTGGCGCCATCCACAGGGCGGGTTGTGTCGATCCACTTCCAAGGAGACCATTTCATGCAAAAGCTCAAAACGTTCAGTCTCGCCGCACTGCTGCTCGCCAGCACCGCGGCGGTTGCCGGCGCGCCGCCGCGCGACGGCATCGGGCCGTTCACCAACGGCGTCGCCAACGCGAACGCGGCTTCGGGGAGCCCGTCCAACGTCTACAGCACCGATTTCCATGCCGTCCAGGTCGTCACGGGCACCGATCCGCTCGAGAACCCGTCGACCTTCGTGACGATGTACGGCAAGCTCAGCACGGCCGTGAACACCGAGCCGGATCAGAACACCTATCTCTACATCCCGGGCAAGGTGCGCGGTCCGACGCGCGGCTACGATTACGGCCACAACTTCCTGATCGCCGGCCACGAGAACGCGGGCAATCTCGCCTATGTCACGCGCGTCAACCTCGACGTGAACGATCCGGCGCACCGCATCACCCTGCTCACGCCGGAAGGCATCGACGCGCTGACGCATTTCTCGCGCATCGACGGCTCGACCTATGACGTGTTCACCAACTCCGTGCTCGTCTCCCAGGAGGGCGGCGCGGCCGACGGCGGCGTCGTCGAGATCTCGATGAAGGGCTGGCCGGCGAAGGTCACGACCCGCTACGGCATGATGGGCCAGTGCGGTCTCGAAGGCGTCCATGTCGACAAGAAGGGCCGCATCTATCTGGTGGAAGACACCGGCGGCACCGGCGCGTCGAACGACCCCAACGACATCAACGGCGCCAACAAGGTCGCGCGCCAGCCGAACTCCTATGTGTTCCGCTTCGTGCCTTACGACAAGCGCAACCTGGACGCCGGCGGCCGGCTTGAGGCGCTGCAGGTCCGCGTCGGCGGCAAGCCGCTCACCTTCGGCGGCACTTCCGCGCAGCAGGTCTTCGACGACGTGTGGTCCGAGAAGCAGCTCCAGCTGCACAGCGGCGCGTCGTTCCCGACCAAGTGGGTCACGATCCACGACACCGCCGAGAGCACCGCGTCGTTCGACTGCAACGCCACCGCGCGCGCGGCCGGCGCCACGCCGTTCAAGCGCCCCGAGAACGGCGCGTTCAAGCCCGACGGCACGTTCCAGCACTTCTATTTCACCATCACCGGCGACACCAACAACCTGGCCGGCGCGGTGCCGGGCCTGGCGGCGCGCGGCGCGTGGGGTGGCGTGTTCGAGCTGACGCTCACGCCGACCATCGCGGGCTCGATCCGCATGGTCGCGCTGGGCGATGCCGCGCACAATTCGTTCGACAACATCACCTGGGGCGACAGCGGCACGTTCCTCGTCACCGAGGACCGCGGCGACACGCTGCACGACCAGCTGAATGCGCTCGACTCGATCTGGGCCTATCCGCTCGGCGCGCCGAACGCGCCGCTGCGCGTGCTGGCGCAGGGCCGCGACGTCTCGGCTTCGGGCGCGGGCGTCGAGGACAACGAGCCGACCGGCGTGTTCGTCTCCAACGGCGGCAAGTTCAAGAACGACCAGTACGGCTCCGCGGACAGCATCGCCAATGCGCGCGGCTTCTTCACCCAGCAGCATGGCGACAACACCACCTGGGAACTGGTCCACAACTAGGCTTATCGTCTCGAGGCAGCGCCGGTCCCTTGAAGGGGCCGGCGTTTGCCGTTTCAATCCCCCCGCATCTCGCGGGGGACCGACATGAACAAGGCCGTTTTGCTTGGAGCGCTGCTTCTCGGTGGCGCGGCCCAAGCCGCCGACGACAGCGCCGACTGGCGCAAGGTCGACCCCGCCAACCTCGTGCTGATCGAGACCAGATACGGCACCACCGCGGTCGAGCTCGCGCCGCAATTCGCGCCCGCCCATGTCGAACGGATGAAGGCGCTGGTCCGCGCGCATTTCTTCGACGGGCTGAAATTCTATCGCGTGATCGACGGCTTCGTGGCGCAGGGCGGCGCGGGCGAGGACACCGCCTCCACCGCGAACAAGCCCAAGGACCCCGCGACCGAAGCGGCGTGGCCGAAGCTCAAGGCGGAGTTCGAGGTCAAGCCGCCGCGCGGCCAGCACTTCACGCCGCTCGGCAACCGCGATCTCTTCGCGCCGCAAGCCGGACACGTCGACGGCTTCCCGGTCGGGCGCGATCCCAAGACCGGGACCGAATGGATGATCCATTGCCCCGGCGTCTTCGCGTTCGCCCGCGACAACGACGCCGACACCGCGACGACCGAGTTCTACATCGTGATCGGCGAAGCGCCGCGGCGCCTCGACCGCAACTTGACCGCCTTCGGCCGCGTGATCGGCGGCATGCAGTACATCCAGAAGCTCGAGCGCGGCGATCCGGCGGTCGACAACGGCGTGATCGCGGACAAATCCAAGCAGGACACCATCGTCGGCATGAAGCTCGCCTCCGACGTGCCGGGCGCGCCGGCCTATGAGGTGATGCGCACCGACGGCAAAGCCTTCGCGGCCTGGAAGGCTGCGCGCAAGAACCCGGCGCCGGAGTTCTACAAGCGCACCCCGCCGGCGGTGCTGGATATCTGCCTGGCGCCGGTGCCGTCGCGGGTGGCGGCAACTCAATGAGTATTATTTGATGATATAATGATTGACATGTGAGCTTTGGCGTCCTATATCCCCGTCGTACCAAGGAGTAGGGCATGACCAAGCTCACCATTGCCATCGGCGAAGATTTCCCTCTCGAGGAGAAACAGGGCCGCGACGACTGCCGTCGCGACCGCCGCCACCACGGCCATCATCATCACCACGGCGAGCTGCATGCGCGCATCCATCGCTGGATGCATGAGCGCTTCGGCCGCGGGCACGACGAAAAGCCCGACGACAAGAAAGACAGCGAATAATGCACCGCCACCGATCCCGCCGCGAAGACGTCTCCGAGCGCGGCACCACCCGCGTCCAGCTCGAGATGCCGCCCCAGGCGATGGAGCGGCTGACGCGCCTGAAGGAGAAGACCGAAGCCGCCTCCTATGCCGAGGTGATCCGCAACGCGCTGCGCGTGTTCGAGGCGCTGGCCGAGGAGCACGACAAGGGCGCGGAGTTCTCGCTGAAGCGCGCCGACGGCTCGAGCGTCGCTTACAAGATCTTCGTATGACCCGGATCGCCCGTCCGTCGCCGAACCACGACACGCGCGGCGGCGCGGGCGTCGACATCCTCGTGCTCCACTACACGGGGATGCAAACGGCGGAAGAGGCGCTGGCGCGGCTCTGCGATCCCGCCGCCAAGGTCAGCGCGCACTATACGGTCGACCGCGACGGCACGGTCTATGCGCATGTGCCCGAAGAGATGCGCGCCTGGCATGCCGGCGTGTCGTATTGGGCGGGCGCGCGCGACATCAACGCGCGCTCGGTCGGGATCGAGATCGTCAATCCCGGCCACGAATTCGGCTATGTGCCGTTCCCCTGCGACCAGATCGCCGCGGTGATCGACCTCGCGCGGGCGGTGATCGGCAGGCATGCGATCCCTGCAAAGCGGGTGCTCGGCCATTCCGACGTGGCTCCGATGCGCAAGCAGGACCCGGGCGAGCTGTTCCCGTGGAAGCATCTCGCCGAGTTCGGCATCGGGGTTTGGCCCACGCCTGCCGAGCCGCGCGGCGATTTCTTGGATCGGCTCGCGCGCTACGGCTACGATCCCGAGGCGCCGCCGAAGGACGTCGTGACGGCGTTCCAGCGGCATTTCAGGCCGTCATGCGTCGACGGCATTGCCGATAGCGAATGCGCGTCGCTGCTCGCGGGGCTCGGCGCTCTCTAGCTTGCGGGCCCATGACACAGCTCATCCGTCTCGCGGAAAAGCTCGAGCAGTTCGACGATCTCTGGTCGCCCAAGATCGTCGCCCAGTTCAACGGCCACGACGTGATGGTCGTGAAGGTCGAGGGCGAATTCGTCTGGCACGCCCATCCCGACACCGACGATTTCTTCCTGGTGCTCAAGGGTGCGCTGACCATCGAGCTCGAGAGCGACAGCGTGCGGCTCGGGCCCGGCGATCTCTATGTCGTCCCCAGAGGCGCGCAGCATCGCCCCGTCGCCGAAGAAGAGACGCATCTGCTGCTGATCGAGCCCAAGGGCACGCCGAACACCGGCGATCCCGCGACGGCCGCGCACAAGGAAAACCTATGAAGACCATCGGCATGCTGGGCGGGATGAGCTGGGAATCGTCGACCGTCTACTACCAGCTCATGAACCGCGAAGTGCAGCGGCGCCTCGGCGGCGTGCATTCGATGAAGGCGCTGATGTACTCGTTCGATTTCGGCGAGATCGCGGCGCTGCAGGACGCCGGACGCTGGGACGAGTCGAGCCGCATCCTCGAGCGCGTCGGCGCGATGCTGGCCAAGGGCGGCGCCGATTTCGTGATGATCTGCTGCAACACCATGCATCTGATGGCCGAGGCGGTCGAGCGCGCGGCGGGCGTGAAGCTGCTGCACATCGCCGATCCGCTCGGCGAGGCGATCCGCGCCAAAGGCCTCACGCGCGTCGGCCTGCTCGGCTCGCGCCACACGATGGAGAAAGGCGGCATCGTCGCCGACCGCCTGCGCGAGAAATTCGGGCTCGAGATCGTGGTGCCCGAGGCGGACGACCGCGCCGAAATCCATCGCATCATCGTCGAGGAGTTCTGCCGCGGCCGGTTCCTCGACGGCGCGCGCGACACCCATCGCCGCGTCATCGCGCGGCTGGTCGCGCAAGGCGCGCAAGGCGTGATCCTGGGCTGCACTGAGATCCCGATCCTGATGAAGCCGGAAGACGCCGAGGTGCCGCTGTTCGACACCACCGCGCTGCACGCGCTTGCGGCGGTCGAGCTGGCGCTGGCATAATGGCGCCGCGTCAGATGGCCGGATGGCTGCTTCTTCCGCGAGGAAGGAGAGGAAAGTCCGGGCTCCACGAAGGACACGGTGACGGATAACATCCGCCGGGGGCGACCCCAGGGACAGCGCCACAGAAATGACACCGCTAACCGGCCCAGTCCTCTTCGCGAAGACTGGCCGGCAGCAAGGTTGAAATGGTGCGGTAAGAGCGCACCGCGGGCCCGGCAACGGGAACGGCATGGCAAGCCCCACCGGGAGCAAGACCAAATAGGGACGGCAGGTGACCGGTCTTTCGGGTCGCCGTCCGGGTAGGTCGCGCGAGGCGTGCGGCAACGCACGTCCCAGAGGAATGGCCATCGCCCGCTCAGGCGGGCACAGAACCCGGCTTACAGGCCGTCTGACGCATTTCATCCACGGCCGGCGAAACTTGAGCGTGCTTGACGCGAGGCCAAGGGCCACGGACGCTTTCCGCCGAACTGCGCTGCAGGGCTCGCCGTGAAGCATTTCACCGACGTGTCTTTTTGGGACGCATATCATCGGCTGCCGCCGGACATCCGCAAACTGGCCGACAAGAATTTCGCGTTGCTGCGGGACAATCCGCAGCACCCCTCGCTGCGTTTCAAGAAAGTGGGTGAATACTGGAGCGCGCGGATCGGCATTCACTATCGTGCGTTGGCCACCGAAGCGCCGGACGGGTTCGTTTGGTTCACGATCGCGCCGCACGGAAAATATGACCGGCTGGTCTGACTCACAGCGGCTTGGTCTTGCCCGCCGCGTGGTTCACTCGCGCCTGCTTTGCCAACTCATCGAACTTGCCGGCCCGGATGTCGCGCTCTATTTGCGTATCGACCTCGGCAGCATCCATTTCCTCAAGGACGGCGAGCAATCTCGCCCGTTCCTGGCGGGAAAGGGTGGGCAGGGCCTTTTCGATTTCTTCAACGCTCATGGCGGCACTATATATGACGGCCTCGGAAACGTCATCCCTGTGGACCAAAGAGGGATGGCAGGTGACCGGTCTTTCGGGTCGCCGTCCGGGTGGGTCGCGCGAGGCGTGCGGCAACGCACGTCCCAGAGGAATGGCCATCGCCCGCTCAGGCGGGCACAGAACCCGGCTTGCAGGCCGTCTGACGCATTTGCACAATTTGCGTCTCTTGTTGGGTGTGGTCGTTTTTTTTGCGATCGCCTCGAACTGCGATTCTCGTGTGGTCCGTACCGTGCGCGACATGAGCCCATCGACAGACGCAGCGCAGATGGGCCGGGCCAGAGCCGATACACGGCGGATATCACCCGGAAAGGTAATCGGACCGTTGGACCGCGTGTTGGCGGCCCCTCAATTCGCGGTCGGCTGCTTTTCCGGTATCGCCTCGCTTGGGAAGCAGTCGTCGCCGCGAAGCCTTTGGAGGCTCGAATGGCGCATTTTGCAAGCAAGCGTTTTTGGCGGAGCTACGAGGCGCTGCCGGCGACGATACGGCAAATGGCGGACAAGAACTTCCGCTTGCTTGAGCAGTCGCCTCGGCATCCGTCGCTGCACTTCAAGCGCGTCCGCCAATTGTGAAGCGTGCGCGTAGACCAAAACCATCGCGCGCTCGGCGTGGACGCTGACAATGGGATTCTGTGGTTCTGGATCGGCCCGCATTCCGAATACGAGCAGATCATTCGATCATAGCTTGCGAGTAAGGCCGGCTTTGTGCTCGGCGAGAGCTTCTTCCGCGTACTTATCCAATTTGCCGGCGTTGATGTCGGCTTCGATCTGCTCATCCCACTTGCTTGCGTCGAAAGCTTCGAACCATGCGCGAAAACGCGCAAGCTCCTTTGACGGCAAGCTGGCAACAGCCTTTTTCAGTTCTTCGACGCTCATGGCGGCATTATAGCAGGTGCCGATTCGTTCGCCACCCCTATCCATAGCTCGGCTCGCGCTTCTCGAGGAACGCGGCGATGCCTTCGCGGAAATCCTCGCCCTGCGCGCACAGGATCTGGTTGCGGTCCTCCATCGCGACGGCGGCTTCGAGGCTCTGCGCGTCGATGGCGTGGTTGAGCGCCTCCTTGGTGAGGCGCAGGCCGAGCGGCGTCGCGTGCAGCATGTCCTTCACATAGGCGCGCGCCTCGGCCTCCAGCGCGTCGCGCGCGACGATCCTGGCGAAGAGGCCGAGCGCATGCCCGCGCGCGGCGTCGATGAAGCGGCCGGTGAGCATGACTTCCGACGCCGCCGAGGCGCCGATCATCCTGGGAAGGAAATACGACACGCCGATGTCGCAGGCGGAAAGCCCGATGCGGATGAAGGCGGCGTTCATGCGCGCCTCCGGTGTCGCGATGCGCACGTCGCTGGCGAGCGCCAGCGCGAGGCCGCCGCCGCTCGCCGCCCCGTCGACCATCGCGACGATCGGCTGCGGACAGCGCCGCATCGCGATAACGATCTCGCTGATCGCGCGCTGGCGCACCAGGCCTTCGCTCGTCGTCGGCCGCGAATTGTCGCGCTCCTTGAGGTCGAGCCCGGCGCAGAACGCGCGCCCCGCGCCGCTCAGGCACACGATCCGGATCTCATGCCGCCAATAGAGGCCGACGAAGAGATCGCGCAGCTCTTCCACCAGCTTGCGGTTCAGCGCGTTCAGCCGCTCGGGCCGGTTCATCGTGACCCACAGCACGGGGCCTTCTTGCGTCACGATCAAATGCTCATAGTCCATGCGGTTCTCCAATGCGCAGCAAGGCCAGCGTGGCGTCGTCCTCGCGCCCGCCGAAGAAGCGCTCGAGCGCGGCGCGGAACGCCGGCGCGTCTGGATCGGCGCGCGCGAACAACGTCATGCAGGAACGGAATTTGAGGTCGTCGGGCGTGCCGAAGATGTCGTGCGCGCTCTTGCGCGGCACGGCATTGACCAGCGCCGTGCAATGGACGAGGCGCGCGCCGAGCACGGGATGGGCGAGATAGGCCTTCGCCTCGTCGAGCGAGACGAGCCCGAAGCGCGCCGCCGTCGCGCTGCGCCCGAGCCCCTTGAGCTGCGGGAACACGAACCACATCCAGTGGCTCAGCTTGCGCCCGCGCGCGAGCTCGGCGCGCGCGGTGTCGATCGCCGGCGCCTGCGCGTCGAGGAAGCGCTGAAGGTCGAAATCCATCGCCGCATGCTGTCAGCGCGCGCGGGGCAGGGCAAACGGCGCATATCCCCGATACAACTTTTAATGGTTAAGCCTCTTGAACTCGCTTCGACGCGTGCCCATTTCGTTCCTTTCAAGGAGGAAGCCCATGAGCGAAGAAAACACTGAGCCCACGAAACCCAAAGTGCCCGAGACGGCGCCGCAAGCCGTGCCCGCCGTCATCACCGGCGACCCCGAGGACACCGCGCTGGCGCCCATCGCCCCCGACCCGCGCTATGCGGTCTTCGCGCGGGCGCCGGCGATTCCGGTCGACGTGACGCCCGATTTCGCGGCGCCGCGGCTTCGCCCGATCCGGCCCGACGGCACCACCGAGGACCTGCTCAACGGCATGATCGCGGAGCTGCATTTCCTGATGCGGGGGATAGCTTTGCCGTCCGCGGTGGCGTCGCAGAACGACCAGGCGCGCGACCTCTATCTGATGCGGGCGATGGATTTGGCCAAGACCGGCGCCAAGGTCGGAAAATCGATCGCGGCGCTGCGCGCGGCGCCCGCGATCGCCAAAGCCCGCGAAGGCGCGATCGTCCAAGCGGTGGCGAAGACGGTGCTGGCGGAACTGAAGTGAGAATCGACATTCAATGATCAAGATGTTGCGCGCCGATCAAATCTGGCAGCCACGGGTTGGAGCTCCGCCGGGCAACAACAACGCGCTCAAGCATGGGCGGCGGACGCGCGAGGCGCTCGCGCTCCGCCGCAGGATGCTGAGCGCGAAACGGCGCGCAAAGGCGATGATCCGGATCGTGCGGCGCGCGCTGAAAGGCCTACCAATAACCGCGCATGAGCTCGGCCGCCCAGTCCGGCTCGACTATGTCGCCGCGCGGCAGAAACCCTTTCATCACCGGCTTTATGTCGAGCACCGGCGTGCCGTCGATGGCGTCGAGCCCGCGCACCGTCAGCGACAATCCGTCTACGGACAAAAGCCGGCATACCGTCACGCCGATGCGGTTCGGCCGGTCCTTGCCGCGCTGCGCCAGGATCCCCACCTTCGGCCAGTCCGTGCGCCCCCGGGGATGGCGCGCGCCGGTGTTCACGTCGGCGGGCGCGGCGCGGTCGAAATGGAAGATCACCTCGACATGGCTGAACGAGTCGAGCGCGGCCGCCGCATCGGGGCCGAGCACCGCCGGGTCGAGCGCGATGCGCGAATCGACGCTATCCCAATCGTCGTCGATGGCGTCGGCGCGGCCGGCGCGCACGGTGCCGATGGGGCGCATGGTGATGGTCATGGGCGTCTCCGGAACATAGTGAGAACAAATAGAGAGGTTCGTTTTAAGCCTTTCTTTACAGCTCTTACCGCATCCTTGCCATGTTTCGCATTTGTTCTTGACTTCGCTACCTCTAGACTCGGATTTTCAAGATATAGATCGCAAACCCCTCATTTCACTCAACATTTTCGATTGACCGTTGGGGAGGCTCGGCCCATACTATCCCATAGCATCCCATAGCCCCGAGAACGGGTTCGAGCCCCTGGCGGTCCAGAGGGCCCCGCGGCGGCACCGGGGGCGCGAGAGGGTCGGGGATTCCGCGATGGCCGCTCCGTTCATCTCCACGATGACGGGTACGCTCGATGCCAAGGGCCGGGTGTGCATCCCCGCGCCGTTCCGCGACGTCCTGACCGCGCAGAACACCGCCGGCGTCTATCTCTGCCCGAGCTTCGCGGACGCCGCGCTCGAAGGCTTCGGCGAAGAGGTGCTGCAGGATTTCCACCAGCGCCTGGCGCAGGAAGATCCGTTCTTCAGCCAAGCCACCGACGACAAGGTGTTCGCGGTCCTGTCGATGTCGCAGCTCCTGCCGCGCGACGAGAACGGCCGCGTGCGCCTGCCGGAAGAATTCATCGCCCATGCGGGGCTGAAGGATCGCGTGACCTTCGTCGGCATGGGCCGCAAGTTTCAGATCTGGGACAGCGAGCGCTTCGCGCCGGTGCAGGCCGAGCGCTTGAAGCGTGCTCTGATGCAGCGCAACGGGGGCGGCGTATGAGCGGTCACATCCCGGTGCTCCTCGACGACGTGCTCGAGACGCTCTCGCCCAAGGACGGCGCGCGCTACATCGACGGCACCTTCGGCGGCGGCGGCTATGCGCGCGCGATCCTCGAAGCCGCCGACTGCAAGGTGCTGGGCATCGACCGCGATCCCGACGCCATCGCGCGCGGCCAGGCGCTGGTCGCGAAGTTCGCCGGGCGCTTGACCCTGGTGCAGGGCTGCTTCTCCGACATGGACACGCTGTCGCCGGAGAAGGCCGATGGCGTAGTGCTCGATCTCGGCGTGTCGTCGTTCCAGTTCGACGAGCCTGCGCGCGGCTTCTCGTTCCGCGCCGACGGTCCGCTCGACATGCGCATGGCGAAGGCGGGCGACAGCGCCGCCGATTTCGTCAACAGCGCAAGCGAGAAGGAGCTGGCCGACGTGCTCTATCGCTATGGCGAGGAGCATCAGTCGCGCCGCATCGCGCGCGCCATCGTGGCGGCGCGGCCGGTGACGCGCACCGCGCAATTGGCCGAGATCGTCAGCGAGGCGCTCGGCCCCGCCGCGCAGCGCTATCAAATCCATCCCGCGACGCGCACCTTCCAGGCGCTGCGCATCCGCGTGAACGACGAGCTCGGCGAGCTCGAGCGCGGCCTCGACGCGGCGACCGAAGTGCTTGCGGACAAGGGCCGGCTCAGCATCGTCTCGTTCCATTCGCTCGAGGACCGCATCGTCAAGCGCTATCTCGCCGAGCGCTCCACCACCGCGCCCAAGGCGTCGCGCCACGCGCCTGAAGAACGCCGCGCGGGCACGCCGCTCTATCGCCTTCTCACCAGCCGGCCGCGCAGCCCCTCCGCGGCCGAGCTCGAGCGCAACCCGCGCGCGCGCTCGGCGCGCCTGCGCGCGGCCGAACGCCTCCGGAGGTCGTCATGATGATCCGTGTCCTGAACTTCTTTTGCGTCGCCGTGATGGGCCTCTCCATCCTGGCGCTCTATCACGTGAGCGAGAAGACCCGCGTCGCGCGCGTCGAGCTGACCTCGGTCAGCCGCCGGATCGTGGACGAGAACGCCCGCATCGCCGTGCTCGAGACCGAGTGGGAGCATCTGGCCTCGCCCGAGCGCATCGCGACCTTGGCGCAGAGCAAGCTCGGCCTCGACAACACCGCGACCGCGCAGCTCTCCTCGCTCGAGCTGCTGCCGCGCAGCGGCGAGGATGCGCCGCTGAGCGCGTCGCCGCTGCGCAACGCCAACGCCGAAGCGCCGGCGCAATAGCATGAAAGAGGGGGCGACCATCTTCCAGAGGCGGATCGTCGTCGGCGCCGCGATGTGCGTCGCGGCCTTCGCGCTGGTGGGATTGCGCCTCGTCGACGTCACGCTGTTTCGCGATCGCGGTCGCGCCGCGTTCCGCCTGACGCCGCTGGTCGCGCGTGCCGACGTCGTCGACCGCAACGGCGACCTGCTCGCGCGCGACATCCCGGTCCAGGACCTCTATGCGCGGCCGCATGCGTTCTGGGACCGCGCGCAAGCGGCGCACGACCTGGCCGAAGCCGCGGCGACCGACGAGACGCGCCTGGCGCAGATGTTCGCGGGGAAAAAGCCCTATGTGCTGGTCGCGCGGCAGCTGACGCCGGACGCGCAGGACCGCGTGATGCATCTGGGCCTGCCCGGCCTCGACTTCCTGCCCGCGACCAAGCGCTATTATCCCGACGGCCGTGCCACGGCGCAGCTGATCGGCGTCACCGACGGCAACGGCAAAGGCGTCACCGGGCTCGAGCTCGGCATCGACGACAAGATGCACGGCCAAGCACCCGTGCAGCTCTCCATCGACATGCGCGTGCAGTACATCCTGGCGCACGAGGTCGCGGCCAGCCGCGCCGAGTTCAGCGCCCATGCCGCGGGCGGGCTGGTGCTCGACGTGCGCACCGGCGAGGTGCTCGGCATGGTGTCGCTGCCCGATTTCGATCCCAACGCGCCCGCGATGGGCGAAGGCGACACCACGCACAACATCGTCGGCCAGGACGTCTATGAGCTGGGCTCGGTGTTCAAGATCTTCTCGTTCGCGCTCGCGACCGAGGATCACACGATGCGGCCGGACGAGATCCTGCCCATCGGCAACGGCTACAGGATCGGCAAGTACACGATCCACGAAGCCGAGCACATGCCGGCGGTGCTGGCGGCGCGCGACGTGCTGGCGCAGTCGTCCAACATCGGCACCACGCAGATCGCGCTGCGCTCCGGCCCGGTGCGGCAACGCGAGTTCCTCACCAGCCTCGGCCTGCTCTCGGCGCTGCACACCGAGCTGCCCGAGGCGCGCCGGCCGCTGTTCCCGTCGCATTGGGGCACGATCGAGACCGCGACGGTGAGCTTCGGCCACGGCATCTCGGTCGCGCCTCTGGCCTTCGCGGCGGCGGCGGCGACGGTGGTGAACGGCGGGCGGCGCATCGTGCCGACGTTCCTGAAGCACCCGGAAGACGGCCGCGGCGAGCAGATCCTCAAGCCCGAGACCAGCCTGAAGATGCGCGAGCTGCTGCGCTATGTCGTGACCAACGGTACGGGCAAGAAGGCCGATGTCCTGGGCTACAACGTCGGCGGTAAGACGGGGTCGGCGCAGAAGCCGGGCCCGCATGGTTACCAGCACAAGCTCGTGACCTCGTTCTGCGCCGCCTTCCCGATCGACGATCCGCGCTATCTGGTCTTCGTGCTGCTCGACGAGCCGCACGGCACCAAGGCGACCTTCGGCTTCGCGCTGGCGGGCTATACGGCGGCGCCGCTGGCCGGCCGCGTCATCTCGCGCATCGCGCCGATCCTCGGCGTGCCGCAGAAGATGCCGCCTGTGACGCCCGCGCGGAGCAACACATAATGGCGCCACGATCCCGCGCGATGGTCGCGTCACTGAAGGTGGGCAAGAACGCCATGAAGGCGTCGGAAGAGATCACAGGCCTCGCCAGCGACAGCCGCAAGGTCGAGAAGGGCTTCCTGTTCGCGGCCCTTGGCGGCGCGCGCGCGGACGGCGGCGCCTATGTCGACGACGCCGTAGCGCGCGGCGCCAGCGTCGTGCTCGGCCGGCCGGAGCTGCGCGACCGTGCGGAAGCCTTGGGCGTGCGCTTCATCGAGACCGACAATCCGCGGCTCGCTTTGGCCATCGAGGCGGCGCGGTTCTATCGCGCGCAGCCTGAGGTCGTGGCGGCGGTGACCGGCACCAACGGCAAGACCTCGGTCAGCGTGTTCCTGCGCCAGATCTGGACGGCGCTGGGGATGCGCGCGGCGAGCCTCGGCACCATCGGCGCGGTGACGCCCGAAGGCGAGATCGCGCTCTCGCACACCACGCCCGATCCCATCGAGCTGCACCGGCTGCTGGCCGAGATGAAGGCAAGCGGCATCGATCGCCTTGCGGTCGAAGCGTCGAGCCACGGCCTCGACCAATACCGGCTCGACGGCGTCGAGATCGCGGCGTGCGCCTTCACCAACCTGACGCGCGACCATCTCGATTACCATCCGAGCGTCGAGCATTACTTCCAGGCCAAGCTGCGCCTCGTCGAGCTGACCGGCGAGCTGGCCGTGGTCAATGCCGATGCCGATTATTCCGACCGCTTCGCCCAGGCCGCGCGCCGTCGCGGGTTGCGCGTGATGACCGTCGGTGCGACGGGCCACGACCTGAAGCTCGAAAGCGCCGTGCCGCGGGACGACGGGCAGGTGCTGCGCGTGAACGGCAAGTGCCTCTTGCTGCCTTTGGCGGGGAGCTTCCAGGCCTCGAATGCGCTGGTCGCGGCCGGACTCGCCATCGGGCTCGGCGCCGACGCGGGCAACGTATTCGCGGCGCTCGAGCATCTGCAGGGCGCGCCGGGGCGGCTCGAGCTGGTCGCGCCGCAGATCTATGTCGACTACGCGCACACGCCCGACGCGCTGGAGACCGTGCTCAAGGCGCTCCGCCCGCACGCGTCGGGCAGGCTTGTCGTCGTGTTCGGCTGCGGCGGCGATCGCGACAAGGGCAAGCGTCCCTTGATGGGCGACGCGGCGTCGCGGCTCGCGGACAGCGTCATCGTCACCGACGACAATCCGCGCAGCGAAGACCCCGCGACGATCCGCGGCGAGATTCTTGCGGCCTGCCCCGGCGCCACCGAGATCGGCGATCGCGCCGAAGCCATCCGTACGGCGATCCGCTCGCTCGCCAAAGGCGACGTGCTGGTCATCGCGGGCAAGGGCCACGAGAGCGGCCAGACCGCCGGCGGCGTGACGCGGCCCTTCTCCGACCGCGACGAAGCGAGGCGCTGGGCATGAGCGCGCTCTGGACCGGCGACGACGCGGCTCTGGCCACCTTGGGCACGGCCACGCGCGCGTTCGAGGCGACGGGCCTCTCCATCGACACGCGCACCCTGAAGCCGGGCGATCTCTTCGTGGCGCTCAAGGATGCGCGCGACGGCCACGACTTCGTCGCCGCCGCGTTCGAGAAGCGGGCGGGCGCGGCCTTGGTGTCGCGCGAGGTGCAGACGGACGGTCCGCTGCTCAAGGTCGCCAACACCCAGCGCGGGCTCGAAGACCTCGGCCGCGCCTCGCGGGCGCGCAGCAGTGCCAAGATCGTCGCCGTCACCGGCAGCGCGGGCAAGACGACCACGAAAGAGATTTTGCGGCTGGCGCTGGGCGCGCTCGGCACCACGCATTGCTCCTCTGCGAGCTACAACAACCATTGGGGCGTGCCGCTGTCGCTCGCTTCGATGCCGCGCGCCTCGCAATACGCGGTGTTCGAGATCGGCATGAATCATTTCGGCGAGATCCGCGCGCTGGTCGGCTTCGTCCGGCCGCATGTCGCGCTGATCACCACCATCGCGCCGGCGCATCTGGAGTTCTTCGGCACCTGCGAGGCCATCGCCGACGCCAAATCCGAGATCTTCGAAGGCCTCGAGCCCGGCGGCGCCGCGCTGGTGCCGTCGGACTCGCCTTATGCCGGCCGCCTGATCGCGCGCGCCCGCCAGAGCCACGCGTCGCGCGTGCTGACCTTCGGCGAGACCGGCGATGCGCGGATGCTCTCCTATGACGATGGCCGCGTCCGCGCCGATATCTGCGGCAAGCCGGTCGATTTCCAGATCGGCGCGCCCGGCCGGCATATCGCCAGCAACGCGCTCGGTGCGCTGCTGACGGTATCGGCGCTCGACGGCGACGTGCTGAACGCGGCCGCTTCGCTCAAGGACTTCGCGGCGCTCAAGGGAAGGGGCGCGCGCTTCGCCGCGCATGGCATCGACGTGATCGACGAGAGCTACAACGCCAACCCGGCCTCGATGGCGGCGGCGCTGGCGCTGCTCGGCGCCGCGAAGGGCCGCCGCATCGCCGTGCTCGGCGACATGCTCGAGATGGGCGACGATGCCGCGTCGCATCACGCGGGTCTCGTCAAGCCGATCGAGGACGCGCGCGCCGATCTGGTCTTCCTGTGCGGGGCGAACATGAAGGCGCTGTGGGACAAGCTGCCCGCGTCGCGTCGCGGCGCATGGGCCGAGAATTCGACGACGCTGGTTCCGGCGCTGCGCCAGGCGCTCGAGCCCGGCGACGTCGTGCTGGTCAAAGGTTCGAACGGCAGCAAGCTGTCGGTCGTGATCGATGCGCTAAGGCCTGACGCATTGAAGAGTGGGGGCTAAGCGTGTTCCAATTCCTTTCTCTGTTGCCGCATGCCGAGCAGATCGCGTTTCTGCGCCTGTTCAAGTATTTGTCGTTTCGCGGCGGCGGCGCCGTCTTGACCGCGCTGCTCGTCGCATTCCTGATCGGGCCGCGGCTGATCGCGTGGCTGAAAATGCGCCAGGGCAAGGGCCAGCCGATCCGCACCGATGGTCCGCAGCGCCACATCCTCGAGAAGCAGGGCACGCCGACCATGGGCGGCTTGCTGATCCTGCTGCCGACGGTCGTGTCGACCTTGTTCTGGGCCGACCTCGCCAATCCGTATGTGTGGATCGTGCTGCTGGTGACGGTCAGCTATGGCGCGCTCGGATTCGCCGACGATTACCTGAAGGTCTCCAGGCGCTCGACCGGCGGCGTGTCGGGCTGGATCCGGCTCGGCGTCGAGTTCGGCGTCGCGGGCATCGCCACCTGGCTGATCATGCGCACCGAGACGCCCGATCTTTCCGGCATGCTGACCGTGCCGTTCCTGAAGTCGCTCCTGATCCCGTTCGGCATCTTCTTCGTCGTGGTCGGCGCGCTGGTGATCGCCGGCGCCGCCAATGCGGTCAACTTCACCGACGGGCTCGACGGTCTCGCCATCGTGCCGGTGATGATCGCAGCCGCGACCTTCGTGCTGTTCGCCTATCTCGTCGGCAATGTGAAGTTCGCGGATTATCTCCAGCTGCACTACGTCTCCGGCACCGGCGAGCTGACCGTGTTCCTGGCCTCGCTGGTCGGCGCGGGGCTCGGCTTCCTCTGGTACAACGCCCCCCCGGCGATGATCTTCATGGGCGACACCGGCTCGCTTCCCTTGGGCGGCGCGCTCGGCACGGTGGCGGTCGCGGTCAAGCACGAGATCGTGCTCGCCATCGTGGGCGGCCTCTTCGTGCTCGAGACCGTCTCGGTGATCGTGCAGGTCGTGTCGTTCAAGCTCACGGGAAAACGCGTCTTCCGCATGGCGCCGATCCATCACCATTTCGAGCAGCTCGGCTGGAAGGAGCCCACGATCGTCATCCGCTTCTGGATCGTCGCGGTCGTGCTCGCGCTGATCGGCCTCTCCACCTTGAAGCTGAGGTGAGGATGATCGTCGCCCGCTCCCACGCGCATCAGGACGTCGGAATCTTCGGCCTCGCCAGGTCGGGGCTCGCGTCGGTGCGCGCGCTGAAGGCGGGCGGCGCGCGGCTGCATGCCTGGGACGACAAGGAGAGCGCGCGGATCGCCGCCGAAGCCGAGGGCGCGAACGTGGCGCCGTGGCGCGACTGGCCGTGGGACAAGCTGAAAGCCCTGATCCTCAGCCCCGGCGTGCCGCTGACGCATCCGAGGCCCCACGACATCGTCGTCAAGGCGCGCGAGATGGGCGTCGAGGTGATCGGCGATGTCGAGCTGTTCGCTCGCGCGCTTCAACCGGGCGCCAAGACCATTGCCATCACCGGCACCAACGGCAAGTCGACCACGACCGCGTTGATCGGCCATATCCTGGAAGAATGCGGCTTCGACGCCCAGGTCGGCGGCAATATCGGCAAGCCCGTGCTGGAGCTTTCGCCCCCGGGGCCGAAGACGATCTATGTGCTCGAGGTCTCGTCGTACCAGATCGATCTCGCGCCCAGCCTCAGCCCTCAGGTCGGCGTGCTTTCCAACATCACGCCCGACCATATCGACCGCCATGGCAGCCTCGCGAACTATGCGAGCGTGAAGGCGCGGCTGGTCGAGGCGGCGGGCACGGCCGTGATCGGCATCGACGATGCGCAGACGACGGCGATCTTCACGCGGCTCTCGGGCGCGGGGAAGCAGGCTGTGCCCGTCTCGGTCGGCAAGGTGCTCGGCCGCGGCGTGTTCGTGCTCGACGGCACGCTGTACGACTCCCAGGGCGGACGCGCGAGCCGCATCGCCGATCTCACCGAAGCCGCGCATCTGCCCGGCACGCACAATTGGCAGAACGCCGCGCTCGCTTATGCCGCGACCAAGCCCTATGCGCGCGACGTGCGCGCGGTGGAGGCCGCCATCGCCGATTTCCCCGGTCTCGCGCACCGCATCGAGGATGTCGGCCGCGTGGGCCGCCTGCGCTTCGTCAACGACTCCAAGGCGACCAACGCCGACGCCGCCGAGCGCGCGCTGGTCTGCTTCGAGGACATCCGCTGGATCGCGGGGGGGCGCGCGAAAGAGGGCGGCATCGAAAGCCTCGCGCCCCATTTCGGCCGTATCCGCAAGGCCTATCTGATCGGCGAAGCGGCGACCGCCTTCGCCAAGACCCTCGACGGCAAGGTGCCGTATGAGATCGTCGGCACCTTGGAGGCCGCTGTCGCTGCGGCGGCGCGCGAGGCTGAAGACGGCGTGGTCCTGCTGTCGCCGGCCTGCGCCTCGTTCGACCAGTTCCGCGACTTCGAGCATCGCGGCGAGGCGTTCCGCCAAGCGGTGGCGCGCCTCGCGATGAAGGAGGCGTCATGACAGCGCTCTCCCGCGCCGACCGCTCGGGCTTTGCGTCGTGGTGGTGGACCATCGACAAGGCGGCGCTGCTCGCGATGCTGGCCTTGATCGGCATCGGGCTGATGCTGGCCTTCGCCGCGAGCCCGGCCGCCACGGGCGGGCCGATGAGCGCCGGCGATTTCCGCTATGCCGCCAAGCAGATCGCGTTTGCGGGCATCGCCGCGTTCATCCTCGGCAGCGCGTCGCTGTTGTCGTTGCATCAATTGAAGATCGTCGCGGCGGTGACGTTCGCCTTGGCGATGATCGGCTCGTTCGTCGTGCTGTTCACCGGCAGCGAAGTGCTCGGCGCCAAGCGCTGGATCGATCTCGGCTGGATGACCTTCCAGCCGTCGGAGTTCCTGAAGCCCGGCTTCGCGGTGCTGGGCGCCGCGATTCTCGCCGACAAGATCCCGATGCGGTTCCCGAAGCCGGTCATCACGCTCATGCTGGTCGCGCCGGCCCTGGTGATCCTGATGCTGCAGCCGGATGTCGGCCAGACGGGCCTGCTGCTCGGTCTGTGGGGCGCGCTGCTCTTCTTCTACGGCATCGAGCTCTATTGGATGGGCGCGCTGGCGGGAGCGGGCGTGACGCTCGCCGGCCTGGCCTACGCGCTGTTCCCGCATGTGCGTCATCGTGTGGCGCAGTTCCTCGATCCGCACGAGACCGGCTACCAGGCGGGCCTCGCGCTCAAGGCCTTCGCGCATGGCGGGCTCGTCGGCGTCGGTCCCGGCGCGGGCACGATCAAGTACCGCATCCCCGACGCGCATTCCGACTTCATCTTTGCCGTGGCGGGCGAGGAGTTCGGGCTGATCCTGTGCGGCCTCGTCGCGATGCTGTTCTGCGTGCTGACGGTGCGCATCATGCTGCGCTCGGCGAACGCGCGCGAGCCGTTCGCGCAGCTGGCCGGCGCGGGGCTTGCGATGGTCACGGCGCTGCAGGCCTTCATCAACATGGGCGTGGCGGTGAGCCTGCTGCCCGCCAAAGGCATGACCTTGCCCTTCATCTCCTATGGCGGCTCGTCGCTGTTCGCGGTGGCGCTGACGATGGGTTTCGCGCTCGCGGTGACGCGCCAGCGGCCCAAGCTCGAGAGCCGCGAGCGGCCGTGGTTCGGCCAGCAAGTGGTGGCGCGCGCATGACCACCATCGTTCTTTCGGCCGGTGGGACCGGTGGACATCTTTTCCCGGCGCAGGCGCTGGCGGGCGAGCTCGTGCGCCGCGGCAAGACCATCGTGGTGATGACCGACCGCCGCGGCACCAACTATGCGAAGGCGTTTCCCGGCGCGGCCATCGAGACCGTGCCGTCGGCGGCGTTCTCCGACCGCTCGATCGTCGGATTGATGTCGGCGCCGTTCGAGATCCTGGGGGGCATCGTCTCGGCTTGGTCGAAGCTGCGCCGCCTGAAGGCGAACGCCGTGATCGGCTTCGGCGGCTATCCGAGCCTTCCGGTGATGATCGCGGCCTGGCTCGGGCGGTTCCCGGCCGCGATCCTCGAGCAGAACGCGGTGACCGGCCGCGCCAACCGCGCGGTGATGAACAAGGTGCAGGTGATGGCGGCCGCGTTCCCCATCGCCCGTTTCGCGCCGAAGGACCTCTCCAAGATCGTCCTCACCGGCAATCCGCTGCGCCCCGAAGTGATCGCGCTTGCGGGCGCGCCTTACGACAAGCCGAGCGGCGGCGGAACGCTTCACCTGCTCGTCTTCGGCGGCAGCCAGGGCGCGCGGGCGATGAGCGAGCTGGTTCCCGCGGCCGTCGCGCTGTTGCCCGAGAGCATGCGCGCGCGGCTCGACATCGTGCAGCAATGCCGGCCCGAAGATCTCGAAGCGGTGCGTGCCGCGTATGCCGGCGTGAAAGCCGAGCTGGCGAGCTTCTTCCACGACATGCCGGCGCGGATGGCCAAGGCGCATCTCGTCATCGCGCGCTCCGGCGCCGGCACGGTCAGCGAGCTGATGGCGATCGGGCGGCCCTCGATCCTGGTGCCGCTGCCGCATGCGCTCGACGACAACCAGACGCCCAATGGCGAGATCCTGGCGGGCGCGAACGCCGGGTGGTGCGTGGCGCAAGCGACGCTGACGCCGGAGAAGCTCGCCGGCATGATCAAGCTCGCCTTTTCCGATCCCGACGGTCTGGCGAAGCGCGCGGCGAACGCGCATGCGCTGGCGCGTCTCGACGCGGTGTCGCGGCTCGCCGACCTGGCCGAGAATCTTGCGAGGGCCGCATGAAGCCGGTCCAGACCCGCGTGCCGCTCGACATCGGCGCGATCCACTTCATCGGGATCGGCGGCATCGGCATGAGCGGCATCGCCGAGATCATGCACAATCTGGGCTACAAGGTTCAGGGCTCGGACGCGGTCGAGAACGCCAATGTCCGCCGCCTGAAAGCGATGGGCATGCCGATCGCCATCGGCCAGGCTCCCGAGAACCTGAAAGACGCCCACGTCGTCGTCTATTCCTCGGCGGTGAAGCCGGGCAATGTCGAGTTCGACGAAGCGCGCAAGCTCAACCTCCCGCTGGTGCGTCGCGCGGAGATGCTGGCCGAGATCATGCGGCTGAAATCCTGCGTGGCCATCGCGGGCACCAACGGCAAGACCACGACGACGACGATGGTGGCGGCGCTGCTCGACGCGGGCGGACTCGATCCCACCGTCGTCAACGGCGGCATCATCAACGCCTATGGCACGAACGCGCGGCTCGGCGCCGGAGAATGGGTCGTCGTCGAGGCGGATGAAAGCGACGGCACGTTCTTGCGTCTTCCCTCGACGATAGCGGTCGTCACCAATGCCGATCCCGATCATCTCGACTACTACGGCACATTCGACAGGATGCGGGACGCATTTCAGCGCTTCGTCGAGAACGTGCCGTTCTACGGATTCGCGGTCCTGTGCATCGATCATCCGGAAGTGCAGGCAATGGTCGGACGCATCGAGGATCGCCGCATCGTGACCTACGGCCTCTCGCCGCAGGCCGACGTCCGAGCCTCGAACATCCGTTACGCTCAGGGCGCTTCCTGCTACGACGTCGCGGTGACAGATCGCCGCCACAACACCGTGACGCGGCTCGAGGGCCTGCGCCTGCCGATGCCCGGGGAACACAATGTGCAGAATTCCCTCGCCGCCATAGCGGTCGCACGCGAGCTGGGCGTGACCGACGAGACCATTCGCAGCGCGCTGGGCAGGTTCGCCGGAGTCAACAGGCGCTTCACCCGGGTCGGCGAATGGAACGGCGCGGCAATCATCGACGACTACGCCCACAATCCCTTCAAGATCGCGGCGGCCCTCAGGGCCGCGCGCCAGGCCTATTCGGGTCCCGTCGTCGCCGTCGTGCAGCCGCACCGGTACACGCGTCTGCGCGACACCTGGGAACAATTCTGCTCCTGTCTCAACGAAGCCGATGTCGCCATCGTCGCGCCCGTCTATCCTGCCGGCGAGCAGCCGATCGAGGGCTACGACCGCGACAGCTACGCGGAGGCCCTGCGTGCCCATGGTCACCGCGAAGTGAAGGTGATCGACGGCGGAATGGACCTTGCCGGAATTCTTGCCCCGCTCATGAAGCCGGGGGGCGTCGTCGTTCTTCTCGGCGCCGGCTCGATTTCGCATTGGGCGCACGCCCTGCCGGACGAGCTCGCGCGGAAGGAGGCGGCAGCGTGATGATGAGCCGGCCCTGCGATGCCCTGCCTGCGGTCCGCGGCACCTATGTCCACGGTGCGGCGCTGAAGGATCTCGTCTGGTTTCGTGCGGGCGGTCCGGCGGAGATCCTGTTCCGGCCGGCGGATGCGCAGGATCTCGCCACGTTCCTGTTCGCGCGGCCGGCCGGGATGCGCACAAGCGTCATCGGGGTGGGATCGAACCTGCTGGTGCGCGACGGGGGTGTCCCCGGAGTGGTGATACGCCTGCCGGCAGCGTTCGGCCGGATCGAAGTGCAAGGCACGCGCGTGCGCGCCGGCGCGGCTGCGCTCGATGCCCAGGTCGCGCGCGCCGCCGCGGACGCCGGGATCGCCGGGCTCGAGTTCCTGCGTGGCATTCCGGGCACGATCGGCGGCGCCCTGCGCATGAATGCCGGCTGTTACGGCCGGGAAATCAAGGACATCTTCGTGGAGGCGACCGCAATCGACGGCAGCGGCAACACGCGGGTCCTGCGCGCGGCCGATATGGCATTCGCCTATCGCAAGTCGAGCGCACCGGACGATTTCATCTTTGTCGAGGCGGTGTTCGAGGGCGAGCGCGACGATCCCGCCGCCGTTCGCGCGCGGATGGATGCGCTGGTCGAGCAACGCGAATCGACACAGCCGGTCAGGGCACGAACGGGCGGTTCCACTTTCAAGAATCCGCCCGGACGCAAGGCCTGGGAATTGATCGACGGAGCAGGTTGCCGCGGTCTGGTGCGCGGCGGGGCACAGGTCAGCGCGAAGCATTGCAACTTTCTCATCAACAACGGCGATGCCACTGCGGCCGATATCGAAAATCTCGGCGAAGACGTTCGGGCGCGCGTGAAGGACAGGTTCGGCATCGACCTGGAGTGGGAAATCAAGAGGATCGGCGTGCCATGACGGGGTTCCGGCGCGTGGCGGTACTCATGGGTGGGCGCTCCGCGGAACGCGAAGTGAGCCTTTCTTCGGGAACGGGCTGCGCGAAGGCGTTGCGCGATGAAGGCTTCGACGTCGTCGAGATCGATCCGGGAGAAAATCCCGCGACCCAGCTTCTCGATGCGGGAGTCGATTGCGCCTTCAATGCGCTGCACGGACGTTTCGGCGAGGATGGCTGCATCCAGGGGCTCCTCGAGTGGTTGCGCATCCCCTACACGCATTCCGGGGTGCTCGCCTCCTCCCTTGCCATGCACAAGGAGCGCACGAAGGACGTCTATCGCGCGGCCGGCATTCCCATCGTCCGGTCGATCGTCGCCGACCGCCGCGAGGCAGGGCGCGAGCACCTCATGGAACCGCCCTATGTGATCAAGCCCGTGAACGAAGGGTCCTCCGTCGGCGTCTACATCATCCGCAAGGGCGACAACCGCCCGCCGTCCGAGCTGACAAGGCCCGAGTGGAACCTGTGCGATGCGATGATGATCGAGGAATATGTCCCCGGCCGCGAGCTGACCGTTGCGGTCATGGGCGACAGGGCTCTCGGCGTCACCGAGATCACGACCAGCCTCGAATTCTACGACTACGAAGCCAAATATGCCGCCGGCGGCTCCCAGCACACGCTGCCCGCCGACATCCCCGGCCCCGTCGCGGCCGAGGCCCAGCGCCTGGCCGTTCTCGCCCATCGGGCGCTCGGCTGCCGGGGCGTCACGCGCACCGATTTCCGCTACGACGACACAGGCGCAAAATCCAGGCTGATCGCGCTGGAAACCAATACGCAGCCGGGCATGACGCCGACGTCGCTGGTGCCCGAGCAGGCCGCGTACAACGGCATGAGCTACGCAAGCCTTTGCCGCTGGATCGTGGAGGACGCCTCATGCGATCGGTGAAGGTCGAACGCAAGCAGCGCGGCTCGCGCGCCACGCCGGCGAGGGGGGCCGCGCGGGGGACGCGCCCGGCCGATCTGCGCGCCTCCTACGAGCGGCGCGGCAAGCCAAGACCCGGCCTGCTTGCGCGCACCAGGGACGGCCTTCGCGACTGGCTCGTACGGCGCAGGCCCATGTTTGCGCTCGGCCTCGCATTCGTCATGGCGGCGCTGGTCACGGCGCTGTTCGCCGGCGGCTATGTCGGCCGGGCCATCCGGTCGATGGACCGCGGCGTCGACGCGGCCATCGCGGGCGCGGGCTTCGGCATCTCCGAAGTGCACCTTGCTGGGAATGTCCGTGTGCCGCCCCAGACCGTGCTGGCTGCGCTCGGATTCCAGCCCGGCGAATCGATCTTCGGCGCGGACCTGCAGGAAGCCCGCGCCAGGTTGATGCGCCTGGACTGGGTCGCCGACGCCGACGTCCAGCGCCGCTATCCCGATGCGATCAGCGTGCGCCTGGTCGAGAAGCTTCCCTTCGCACTCTGGAAGTCGCCGGGCGGCATCTATGTCGTCGAGCGCAACGGAGGCCTGATCACCTCGCGGGGCGTCGATGCGTTCGCGCGGCTTCCGCTGCTCGCCGGCGCCGGCGCGCCGAAGTCCGCGGCCGAGATCGTGGACGCGGTCGCGCAGCACCGCGCGCTCGCCGCGCGGGTCAAGATCTACCAGCGCCAGTCGGAGCGCCGCTGGAACCTCATCCTGGACGACGGCGTCCTCGTCGAGCTGCCGGAAACGGGCTGGCAGAAGGAACTCGATACGCTCGAAACGCTGATCGTCGACAAGGGAATTCTCGAACGCAACGTCACGGAGATCGATCTGCGTTCGCCGTCGCACTACTTCTTCATGCTGAAGGGCGAGCCGGCGCGGCATTCCGATCGGGAGAACGAACTATAATGGGTGAAACTGTGCGCATGCGGGCAGTGGCCGAAGTGCCGGCCTACCGGCCCGGTCTGGTAACGGCGCTCGATATCGGGTCCTCGAAAATCGCCTGCCTCATCGGCCGCGCCGATCACGGCAGCCTCAAAATTCTCGGCGCCGCGCTGCGCGAGAGCCAGGGGGTCAAGGCCGGAACGATCACCAGCCTGGAGCTCGCGGAGGAGTCGATCCGGGACTGCGTGCAGGCGGCTGAGAATCATGCCGACGCCCGCATCCAGAACGTCCTCATTTCGCTTACCTGCGGGCAACCGGTGAGCGTGACCTCGCGGGCGGTCATGGCGCTGAACGGAGCGCTGGTCACCGACGCCCATCTGCGCGCGCTGCTTTCGGAAGGGCGGGCGAAATGCACGCTCGACGATCACGAGATTGTCCAGAGCGCTCCGACGAGCTACGTCGTGGACGAGGCGCGGGGGGTGCGCAACCCCTCGGGGATGTACTGCCAGCGCATCGGCGTGGCCATGCATGCCGTCGCGGTGAAGCCGTCGCCCTACCAGAACCTCAAGCTTGCGGTCGAACGCTGCCACCTCAACGTCGTCGGCTCGCTCTTTGCTCCCTATGCCAGCGGACTTTCGACCCTGACCGAAGACGAGAAGCAGCTCGGTGCCACGCTGATCGACATGGGCGCCGGCGTCACCTCCATTGCCGTGTTCCTCGAGGGTCATCTGGTCCATGCCGACGTGGTTCCGATGGGCGGCTATCAGGTGACGACCGACCTTGCGCGGATGCTGTCCGCGCCGCTGTCCGCGGCCGAGCGCGCGAAGACCCTCTACGGGGCCGCGCTCGGCGATCTCGAACTCGGCGCCGATGTCGTCGCCATCAGCCAGATGGGCGAGGACGGCGAGGGCGCGGCCATGCGGGTGCCGCGCTCCATGCTCACCCGAATCATCCAGGCGCGGCTCGAGGAGATCCTGGGTGAAGTGCAAACGCGACTGCGTGCGTCCGGTTTCGACGTCGCCGCCGGGCGGCGCGCAGTCCTCACCGGCGGAGCGTGCCAGCTGGCCGGAGCGCGCGAGCTTGCCGGGCGTGTCCTCAACAAGCAGGTCCGCATCGGCCGTCCGCAAAGCCTGCCCGGTCTGCCGGCGGCAGCCTCGGGTCCGGACTATGCGGCCGCAGTCGGTCTTCTGGTGGCGGGCGCGACCATGCCGCCGGAAGTTCTCAATCCCGATCCGGCGAGCGAAACGGACGAACGCAGAGGCAAAGGGTGGCTCAGCCGGTTGACCGGCGGGCTGCTCCAGTGATTCAACAATAACAAGACGAATCGGTTGGGAATTTGTGGCGTGAAAAAAGGGCGGCGTAAGGCGTAGCAAGGAGAAGAACATGGCGATCAATTTCAAGGCGCCCGATACCAAGGAACTACGTCCTCGAATCACTGTGCTCGGCGTGGGCGGCGCCGGCGGCAATGCGGTCAACAACATGATCGCGGCCAAGCTCGAGGGCGTGGATTTCGTCGTAGCCAACACCGATGCCCAGGCCCTGGCGCAATCCAAGGCCGAGCGGCGCATCCAGATGGGTGCCCGCACGACCGAGGGACTTGGCGCCGGCGCCCAGCCGGATGTCGGCCGCGCCGGAGCCGAGGAATCGCTGGAGGAAATCCTCGAGCAGCTCGGCGGCTCCCACATGGTCTTCATCACCGCCGGCATGGGCGGCGGCACGGGAACCGGGGCGGCTCCCGTCATCGCCCGGGCGGTGCGGGAACTGGGAATTCTCACGGTCGGCGTCGTGACCAAGCCGTTCGCCTTCGAGGGCGACAACCGCATGCGCATTGCCGAGCGCGGAATTCTCGAGCTTCAGCAGCATGTCCACACGCTGATCGTCATTCCCAACCAGAACCTGTTCCGGGTCGCCAACGACCGCACCACTTTCGCACAGGCCTTCGCCATGGCGGACGAGGTGCTGCATTCCGGCGTCCGCGGCGTGACCGACCTGATCGTGATGCCCGGCCTGATCAATCTCGATTTCGCAGACATCAAGGCGGTCATCTCCGAAATGGGCAAGGCGATGATGGGCACGGGCGAAGCCGAGGGCGAGGACCGGGCGCAGAAGGCCGCCGACATGGCGATCTGCAACCCCCTGCTCGACGACGTCTCGATGAAGGGCGCGCGCGGCGTGCTCATCAACATCACCGGCGGACCGGACCTGATGCTCTTCGAGGTCGAGCAAGCGGCCAACCGTGTCCGCGCGGAGGTCGATCCCGACGCGCGCATCATCTTCGGCTCGACCATCCTCGACAACATGGAGGGCCGCATCCGCGTCTCCGTGGTCGCGACGGGTATCGACGCGATGGAAATGCGGCTGCCGAAGAATGTCGAACCGCTGCGTCCGAACCTGAAGCCGCTCCCGTTGCGGCAGGAAAGGATCGAGCCCGTTCCGGCCGCCGCGGCACCCGCCGCGCCGGCCAATGCCGTCCTGCGCCAGCAGGAAGCGCTGGCGGCCGAGATGAGCACGGCGCCCCAGCCGGCAGCGGAATCCGCCCAGGTTGCCGAGACCTATACCCTCGGTGGCGACGAGGCGCCCCAGATCGTGGACGAGGAGCCGCTGCCCGCGGTTGTCCGTCCGCATCCGGCGCGCCAGGAGCCCGCACCGGCACCCCAGCGCCGCTGGGGCCTGTTCAGCGCCCGAAAGGCCAGAGAAGAGCCGCGCGTCGAGCCGGCGCCCGTTCCAATGCAGCGCGCGCCGCTGCAACCGCGTGCCAGCGCACAGGTGATGTCCCGGGCGCCGCAGCAGGCGGAGCCGCCGCGTCCGGTCCATGGCGGCGACGATCTGTTCCCGGATCACAAGCGCGACGAGCAGTTCGAGATTCCGGCATTCCTGCGCCGGCAGTCGAACTGAGCCATCCGGCATTGCCTGCAGACGGGCCCCTTGCGAACGCATGGGGCCCGGCTTTTCGGGTGCCACGGCCTCGCGGACCCTCTAGGATTGCGGGCGATGTCCCGCCGCACGATCGCGTCATCCATATCGGCCTCCGGCATTGCGCTTCATGCCGGCACACCCGTCCGCATGACCCTGTCGCCGGCTCCGGTGGGGACGGGCATCGTCTTCCGGCGCGCGGATCTCGGCGTCGACATTCCGGCGCGGTACGACGCCGTTGCGGAAACCGGCCTTGGAACCGTCATCGCCAGCGGCGAAGCCCGCGTCGGCGTGGTGGAGCACCTGATGTCCGCCGCGGCAGGCGCCGGCATTGACGACCTTCTCGTTTCGCTGGACGGTCCTGAGCCGCCGATCCTCGACGGCGATGCCCTGTGCTTTCTTGTCCTGCTGGAAGAGGCAGGCGTCGTCGACCGGCCGGCGCCGCGCAGCGCGATCAAGGTGGCGCGTCGCATCGAGGTTTCGCACAAGGATGCCTCCGCTGCGCTGGTGCCCAGCGAAGCGGCGGAATACGATTTCGTGCTCGAATATCCCCATCCGGTCGTCGGGCGGCAGACCTTCGGCCTTGTCTTCACACCGGAGGCCTTTCGCCGCGAGATCGCACCCGCGCGCACCTTCGGGTTCCTGCACGAGCTGGATGCGCTCAGGAAAATGGACCGCGGCAAGGGGGCCTCGCTCGAGAATACGCTCGCCATCGGCAGCGACCGCGTGATCAACGCCGGGCTCATGCGCTTTGCCGACGAATTCGTCCGTCACAAGATCCTTGATGCGGTGGGGGACATGGCCCTGGCCGGCGCTCCCCTGGTTGCGCGGTTCGAGGGCCGGCGTTCCGGCCATGCGCTGAACAATGCCCTGCTGCGGGCCCTGTTCGCCGATCCCGGCAATTACACGACGATTAACCTCCTGTAATCGCGGAGGAATTGCCGAGTACCGTGACTCGCAGCGGCCGGGGCCGCACACTGGACCCGGGTTCGCCCATGATGGCATAAGGGCCGCCGCCCGATCCGACGACAAAAAGGTTGCCAACGGAACATGCGCACGCAATTCCCGCGTTTTCTTCGTCCCGCGCTCGCAACGCTCGCGCTCGCGGCGAGCCTGGGGCTCGCAGGCTGCGAAACCATCGATTCCATGTTCGGCGGCGGCTCGGGCGAGGACACGGAAGTCCAGTATGTCGAGCGGCCGATCGGCGCGATCTACAACGATGCCTGGAAGAAGATCCATTCCGAGGACTGGGAAGGCGCAGCCAAGCAGTTCGACGAGGTCGAGCGGCAGCACCCCTATTCGGTCTGGGCGCGCCGCGCGATGCTGATGTCGGCATTCTGCTACTATCAGGCCAACAAATATCCCGACGCCATTTCGGCCGCGGACAATTACATCGCGCTTCACCCCGGCAGCGCGGAGGTCGCATACGCCTTCTATCTGAAGGCCATATCGCTCTACGAGCAGATCGTCGATATCGGCCGGGACCAGTCCAACACCCAGGCCGCGCTCGTCGCGCTGCAGGACGTGGTGCAGCGCTTCCCCGATACCGAATATGCGCGGGATGCGACGCTCAAGATCGACCTCACGCTCGATCACATGGCCGGCAAGGAGATGGCGGTCGGCCGCTACTATCTTTTCCGCGGCGACTATATCGGCGCGATCAACCGCTTCCGCACCGTGGTCGAGCTCTATCCGCGGACCTCCCAGATCAACGAGGCGCTCGAGCGCCTGACCGAGGCCTATTATGCGCTCGGCATCTACAACGAGGCCAAGACTGCCGCCGCCGTGCTCGGCGCCAACTATCCCGGCAGCCCGTGGTACAAGGACGCCTACAACCTCCTTCAGGAGCACAACATGAAGCCTGAGGAAGACAAGGGCTCCTGGATCAGCAAAGCTTTGTCGAAGATTCTCTAGGGTGATTCTGCGATGCTGGCCGCGCTGACGGTCCGCGACATCGTGCTGATCGAGACGGCGGCGCTGGAGTTCGCGCCGGGTCTGAACGTGCTGACCGGCGAGACCGGCGCCGGCAAGTCGATCCTTCTCGATGCCCTGGGCCTGGCGGCAGGCGGACGCGGCGGCGGCCGCGCGGCGGTGCGGCCGGGCGCGGCGCAGGGCTCTGCGACCGCGGTGTTCGAGCCTCCTCCCGGCCACGCCGCGCATATGCTGCTGGCGGAGCGGGACCTGCCGTCCGGCGGCGAGATCGTGCTCCGGCGCACGCTGGCCGCCGACGGCCGAACCCGCGCCTTCGTCAACGACGATGCCGCCGGCGTGGGATTGCTCAAGGAGCTCGGCGGACTCCTGCTCGAGGTTCACGGCCAGAGCGACGACCGCGGCCTTTTCGACGTCTCGACCCATCGCGTCCTTCTCGATTCCTTCGGCGGCAACGAGCCGCTGGCACGCGAGGTCGCGGCCCGCTTCGCCGAGCTCGACCGCGCACGGCAGGCCGAATCCGCGCTGCGCCGGATGGCGGCGGAAGCGGCGGCCGATGCCGGATATGTCGATGCAGCCGTGGACGAGCTGTCGGCCCTCGCGCCGGAGGCGGGCGAGGAGGCTGCGCTCGCCAGCGAGCGTGCGCTCCTGATGAACGCGGCGCGGATCGCCGAAGACGTGTCCGCGGCCTCGGAATCGCTGGGCGGCGAGCGCGGCGCGGAAGCGGCTCTGGCGGGCGCGCTCAAGCGACTCTCGCGCCTCAACGAGAATGCCAGGCCGATGCTCGCCGCCGCCGAGGCCGCGCTGGAGCAGGCCTTTGCGCAGGCGGAGGAGGCGCGCCGCGAGCTGGATGGATTCCTGTCGCGGCTCGATGCCGATCCCTCCGTGCTGGAGCGCAAGGAGGAACGGCTCTTCGCCCTTAGGGCCGCGGCGCGCAAATTCGGCGTGCAGCCAGACGCGCTGCCGGACGTGCTCGCGGAATTCCGCAGGAAGCAGGACGCGGCTGCGGGGGGCGGCGCGGAGCTGAAGGCGGCGGCACAGGCCGTTTCGGCGGCCGAAGCGGCCTACCTCGACTCGGCGCGCAGGCTTTCGAAGGCGCGGGAGGCCGCTGCCCGGTCGCTCGAAGACTCCGTCGCGGCCGAATTGTCTCCCCTCAAGCTGGGTCACGCGAAATTCCGCGTGGCTCTGATGCCGGCCGCCGAAGGGGAAGCCGGCGTCAACGGCCTCGAACGGGTGGCGTTCGAGGTCGCGACGGTGGAAGGCGCCGCCTTCGGCCCGCTGGCGCGCATCGCGTCCGGCGGCGAGCTGGCGCGGCTCTCGCTTGCGCTGAAAGTGGCCCTGTCCGAATCCGCGCCGCCGGCCGCGCTTGTCTTCGACGAGGTCGATCGCGGCGTGGGCGGAGCGGTGGCCGACGCCGTGGGCGAGCGATTGCAGCGCCTGGCGGAGACGACGCAGGTGCTCCTGGTCACCCATTCCCCGCAGGTTGCCGCGCGCGCGGCACGCCATTTCCGCATCACGCGCAAGGGGGACCGGACGAAGGTCGAGCTCCTCGACGACGAGGCGCGCGTGGAGGAAACCGCGCGGATGCTCTCCGGCGCGGTGGTGACCGACGAGGCGCGCGCGGCGGCGCGGCGCCTGATCGCGGAGGCGCGGACTCCGCCGGCCCGCAAGGCCCGCAAGCGCGCATGAAGCCGGTCGAGAAACTCACCCAGGCGGAGGCGAAGGCGGAGCTCGAGCGTCTCGCGCTCGAAATTGCCGGACACGACCGCGCCTATTACCAGGAGGATGCGCCGAAGGTTTCGGATGCCGCCTACGATGCGCTGCGCAGGCGCAACGCGGACATAGAGGCGCGCTTTCCGAAGCTCGTCCGACCCGACAGCCCTTCGCATCGCGTGGGCGCGGCGCCATCCGACAGGTTCGCGAAGGTGATTCATGCCGTTCCGATGCTGTCGCTCGACAATGCGTTCAGCGACGAGGACGTTCACGAATTCGCCGTGCGTGTGCGCCGCTTTCTCGGGCTGAAGGAGGACGACGATCTGGCGATGACCGCCGAGCCCAAGATCGACGGCCTGTCCTGCTCCATCCGCTACGAAGACGGCATCCTCGTCCAGGCGGCGACGCGCGGCGACGGCACGGAGGGCGAAGACATCACCGCCAATGTCCGCACCATTCGCGATGTGCCGCTGCACCTCAAGGGCAGGCCGCCGGCCGTGCTGGAAGTGCGCGGCGAGGTCTATATGAGCCACAGGGAATTCGCGGCCCTCAACAGGCGCCAGGAGGCGGAGGGCAAGCCGACCTATGCCAATCCGCGCAATTCGGCCGCCGGCTCGGTGCGCCAGCTCGACTCGGCGGTCACCGCCTCGCGTCAGCTCAATTTCTTCGCCTATACCTGGGGCGAGATCGGCAAGCTGCCCGCTGCGACGCAGTGGGGAATCCTCGAGGCATTCCGCGGCTACGGCTTCCGCGTCAACGAACTGACGCGGCGCTGCAGGACCGTCGCGGAGGTCCTGCGGTTCTACCGCGACATCGAGGAGAAGCGCGCAAGCCTCGGCTACGACATCGACGGCGTGGTCTACAAGGTGGACGATCTGCGCCTCCAGGAACGTCTGGGATTCGTCTCGCGCTCGCCGCGCTGGGCAATCGCGCACAAGTTTCCCGCCGAGCAGGCCGAGACGGTACTCGAGAAGATCGACATCCAGGTCGGCAGGACCGGGAAGCTCACGCCCGTGGCGCGACTCAAGCCCGTGACCGTCGGCGGAGTCGTGGTCGAAAACGCAACCCTGCACAACGAGGACGAGATCGCCCGTCTCGATGCGCGCGAGGGCGACACCGTCGTCATCCAGCGCGCCGGCGACGTGATCCCGCAGGTCGTGCGGGTGATCGAAAGCAGGCGTCCGCACGGCGCCAAGCCCTACAAGATGCCTCGCAAATGCCCCGTCTGCGGCAGCCATGCCGTGCGCGAGGTCGACGAAAAGACCGGCAAGGAGGATGTCGACCGCCGCTGCACCGGCGGCCTCATCTGCGACGCACAGGTGGTCGAGCGCCTGAAGCACTTCGTCGGCCGCGACGCCTTCGACATCGAGGGCTTCGGCGGCACCTATATCGAAACGCTGCACGAGGCCGGGCTCCTGAAGGAACCCGCCGACATCTTCCTGCTCACGAAGCATCCCGCCAAGCTGGGCCGGGTGCTGGCGGAGAAGCGTGCCGAACAAAGCGCCGAGCGCCGCGCGAAGGAGGGCAAGGGCGCGGCGGCGGCAAAGGCGAAAAGGAAGGAAGAGGGCGAAGGCAAACTCGTCGAGAACCTCGTCTCATCCATCGAGTCGCGACGCCGGATCGCGCTCGACCGCTTCATCAACGCGCTCGGCATCCGCCACATCGGCGAGACGAATGCGCGCCTGCTCGCCCGCAATTTCCTCACCATCGACGCCTTCGTCGAGGCGATGGAAGGCAAGGACGCCATCGAGCAGCTCAAGGCCATCGGCGGCATCGGCGATGTCGTGGCCGAGGCGATCCGCGACTTTTTCGACGAGCCGCACAATCGCAAGCTGCTCGACCGCCTGCTGAAGGAGGTCGCCGTGCTGCCGATGGAAAAGCCGAGGATCAAGGGCTCTCCAGTCGCCGGAATGACCATCGTGTTCACCGGAACGCTCGAGAAGATGACCCGCCAGGAGGCCAAGGCGCGCGCCGAATCCCTGGGCGCGAAGGCCGCGGGCTCGGTCTCCGCCAGGACCGATCTGGTCGTGGCGGGCCCCGGCGCCGGCTCCAAGCTCGCCGAGGCCGCGAAGCACGGCGTGAAAGTGATCGACGAGGACGAATGGCTGAAGCTGACGGGCGGATAGTTCGATTCGCCTCGCCGCCGCGAAGGTCTGCGTAACCATTTCCTGTCACTGTCTCCCGGACGGAGGAGCGTGCGATGCGTAGAATTCTCTCCCCTGGTGCCCTGCTGCTGGCGGCTTTCGCGCTGTCGGGTTGCGCGGTTGCGAGCGTTGCCGGCGCGGCGGTCGATGGCGCCGTCACGGTCACATCCACCGCGGTCCACGTCACCGGCGATGCGGTCTCCGGCGCCGCCGACATCGCCACCGGCGGATCGGACAAGAAAAAATCCGGCGACTAGCCTTTCACCATCGTTCCGACGATGCAGAAGCCGTTGCCGAACGGATCGCTGCAGAATGCCACAGGCGGATGAGGTCCGCCCGCGAATCTCCGCTCGCACCGCGCACCGGCCTCCAGCGCCCTGGCCAGAACGGCCTCGAAATCCTCGACGTGAAAGTCGATATGGACCGGAGTCCAGTGGCGCTCGTACCGGCGGACGTCGTCCGCTCCTTCGGCCGGACTGGTGCCCGGCGATTTTTCGATCAACCCGATCTTCGCCCCGCCGCATTGCAGGACGACGTAGGTTTCGACGGGCCGCGACACCTCGGCGAATCCCATGGCATCGCGATAGAATTTCAGCCCCCTCTCGAGGCTGGGCACGTCGATTGTCACCGCATAGTGCATGGTCCGTCCCGGGATCCGCATCCGGCGGGGGAATATATCGTGACGGAACGGAATGCCGGAATCGGCGCGTTCCGTTGCGCGGATCGAGTCCGCGTTTCTAATTTATGCACGTATGGGGATTTGGGTGAGATGGCGATCGGACCGACTCGGTTCAAGAGGCGTCACGAAAAATATTTTCGGGCCGGATTTCCCGCTCAAGTCCCTGGGATTTCTCGAAAAACAAAAATGACGCCCCCGCGTGGCGCAATGCGGAATGGTGCGCAAAAGATTTTCCGGAGCCGCTTCTTCCTTCGCCGGGCCCGGGATGAGAACCAATCGGCGTCTCCGCGCCGAGCCCGCCGCACCTCGAGGACACGAGCTAGGCGCTCAACGCCTTCGCCAGGTAGGGCAGGCTGACATCCATGCGGTAGTCGACGGAGGAGTGGTTGTCGGGAAATTCCTCGTACATATGCGCAACGCCGAGACGGTCGAGCGCCCTGTGCATCCGTCTGGCGCCATAGACGAGGTTGTACTGATCGATGTCGCCGCAATCGATGTAGAGGCCCTTGAGCGCCTTGAGCCCTGGCCCACGCGTCTCCACCAGCGTCAGCGGGTCCCATGCGAGCCAGTTGGCCCAGCGGTCCTCGATGAACTCGCAGGTGTCGAAGGTAACCGGCAGGCGCACGCCGTAGGGCGCCGCGGGATCGGGATCGAAGCTCGCCGCCTGCGCCAGCATCATGATGATGCCGACATCGGAATCCTTCGTCTTCGGCGCGGCCCAGAAATCGTCGACCCATTTGCCGATGTCGTAACCGTTCTTGGCCAGCGCGCGCAGCACCGGCACGAATTCGTGGCCGTACATCAGGGGGAAGCCCATATCGCCCGAATGCACCGCCGCGGCGCTCCAGAAATCGGGATGCAGCAGGGCGTGCACCATCGCGCCATAGCCGCCGGAGCTCTTGCCGAACACGCCGCGCCTGCCCGCGCCGCCGCAGCCGAATTTCCGTTCGACAAACGGCACCGCTTCCTTGAGCAGGAAATCGTCCCAGTTCCCCATGGCGGACGAGTTCACATACTGATTGCCGCCGAGTTTCGTGAAACAATCGGGAAAGGCCACGACGCAGGGCGCCATCGCGCCGGTGCCGATCAGCCGGTCGAGGCGCTCCGGCACGTTCTCGGAGAAGTTCTTCCAGTTGGTGTGCGCCGGGCCGCCCGCGGTGAAGCCGACGAGATCGACCAGCAGCGGCAGGCCCTTGCCGTCATGGTTTGCGGGCACATAGACGTCGATCAATCGTTCGGTGGGATCGCCGAGCAGATTGCCCTTCAGCAGGGTGCTCTCGACGGTAAGGCGGTGGACGGTGCCGGTCTGTGTGTTCGGGTCCTTGCGCATTCTCGATCTCGATTGTCATCCGCGGCGAGCATCGCCCGAAGTGCAATGCGAGGGAAGGGGAGCCAGGCGGATAGACCGTATCAAGCCCTTCGGCCTTGGTTCCCTCGACCCTCGTGCAGCGTCCGATCGCTGTCGCGCAGGACCTGCCCTCCGCCGGGAGTGACAGATGTGAGGGCGGCTATATCCCCCGCGTCGCCTTTTCCAGCCACGCGCGGGTTTCGTCGTCGACCAGCGGCGAGAGCGTTTCGCGCACGCGGGCGTGATAGGCGTTGAGCCAGTCGCGCTCGTCTTCCGTCATCAGGCCCGGCTCGACGAGATCGAGGTCGATCGGCGCGAGCGTGATCGTCTCGAACTCCATGAACTTCCGCTCGGGATCGCCGCCCGGAACGGGCCTGGCCTCCGTCACGACGATCAGGTTCTCGATGCGGATGCCGTATTCGCCTTCCTTGTAGTAGCCGGGCTCGTTGGAGCAGATCATGCCGGGCTTCAGCGGCTGCAGGATCGGCCGCTTGGAGATGTTCTGCGGCCCTTCATGCACGGAGAGATACGAACCAACGCCGTGGCCGGTGCCGTGATCGTAATCGCAACCGACATCCCAGAGGAATTTGCGCGCGAAGGCGTCGAGCGCCGCGCCCGTCGTGCCTTCGGGGAAGCGCATGGTGGCAAGCGCGATATGGCCCTTGAGCACGCGGGTGAAACGATCCTTCATCTCCGCCGTCGGCGTTCCCACGATCATCGTGCGGGTGACGTCCGTGGTGCCGTCGGGATACTGGCCGCCGGAATCGATCAGATAGATCTCGTTCCTGTTGATCCTGCGGTTGGACGACGTGGTCACGCGGTAATGCGGCAACGCCGCATGCGGAGCCGCGCCCGAAATGGAATCGAAGGAAAGATCCGTCAGCGATCCCTCCTTGCGGCGATAGCCTTCGAGCACCTGCGCCGCCTCGATCTCGGTCAGATGTCCGTTCGGCGCCTCGCGCGCCATCCAGGCGAGGAAGCGCGTCAGCGCCGCACCGTCGCGAATGTGCGCTTTCCGCGCGCCCTCGATCTCGACCGGGTTCTTGCACGCCTTGGGAAGCTGGCAGGGATCGACGCCGCGCTTCACCGTCGCGCCGGCCTTCTCCAGCCGCGCAAAGGCCGCAGCCGAGGTCCAGTTCGGGTCGGCGACGACGGTCTTTCCCTTGAGCGCATCGAGCGCGGCATTGAACTCGCCCGGCTCGCGCAGGCGCACGGAATTGCCGAAATGCTTCACGAGCTCGGGCGAGGATTTGCGCCCGTCCATGAACAGATCGACCGCGCCGTCGGAATTCAGGATCGCGGTGGAGAGCACGAAAGGCGTGTGCGGCGTGTCGCCCCCGCGCATGTTGAGCAGCCAGCAGATCGAATCCGCAAGCGAGACGATGGCGGCATCGGCGCCCAGCTTCTTCACGTCCTCCGCGATGCGGGTGCGCTTGGACTCGGCGCTCTCGCCGGCGAGGTTCATCGCATGCGGAACGGCCTTCGCCGCCGGCGCGGCGGGACGGTCCTGCCACACCGCATCGATGGGATTGCCGTCGGTGGGCACGAGCGCCGCCCCCGCCTTCTCGACCGAGGCGCGCAGGGCATCGGCATTGGCGGCCGAATGGACCCACGGATCGAAGCCGATCTTCGCACCCTTCGGCGCGTTGGCTTCCAGCCAGGCATTCGGACCTTCGGCGACGAGATCCCGCGGATCGAACAGTTTGGTGTCGGTCTGCTGGCGGACCTGCAGCGTGTAGCGGCCGTCCACGAACACCGCGGCCCTGTCCATCAGCACCACCGCGGCGCCGGCCGAACCGGTGAAGGACGTCAGCCAGGCCAGCCGTTCGTTGCACTCGGGCAGGTATTCGCTCTGGTACTCGTCCGAATGGGGCACGACGAAGCCGTCGAGCCCGCGCCTCGCAAGCTCCGCGCGCAGGGCGGCGAGCCTGGGCGCGCAGGTGGCGGCGTCGGATCGGTCGTCGAAGGTCTGGAAGGGAGTGTTCTTGTCCATGATCTGTCCATTGTCATGGCCCGCGAATGCGGGCCACCCGGTCGGGTTCTGCACGATGGCATATCGTGGAAAATATCGCCAGAAATCGTCACCGCGACGCAGGCGTCACCTGGGTGGCCCGCACTCGGGCGGACCATGACAATCCGGATATGGAGCGTTTCCCGCTCAGGCTTCCGCCGGTTTCAGCAGCCAAAGCACGACGGCGACCGCGATGAGGCCGGGAACGTCACCATAGAGATGGCCCATGTGCTCGGGCATCTCGAGCGCCTGAACAGTCATGATCGCCGCATGCACGATGCTGGAGACGATGGTGAAGTTGATCAGGCTTCTGTTCGCGGCGGGATTGCGCGACGCCATTATCAGGAACACGCCGAGTACGGCGTAAACGCCGACAATCATCATGTAGTAGTTGTTGGCATAGGGCGGACCGTCGTGCCACGCCCAGCCCGACGGCCAGACGATGGCCAGCGGATAGATCAGAAGGAAGACGATTCCGAACACGATGAGTGCATATTTGAGAAGGTCTGAACGCAGCATGGCCGAGCCCCCTTTGAAGCATGGCAAGCCTATGCCCCGGCTCCCGGCCTCTCAAGCAAAAGGGCCGACCAAACGCCCTCCCGCCGCGTTTTACGCAATATCAGGCCATGCGGGCGGTAAAAGCTCACAACAAGATTCTCCTGCCAGCGAAGCAGGCCGGACAGGATCAGTGCCGCACCCGGCGCCAGGGCGCGCGCGATCTGCGGCGCCAGAAGGGTGAGCGGGCCGGCCAGGATGTTGGCGACGACGAGATCGTAGGGCGCGCGGCGGGCAAGGGCGGGATGGGCAAGTCCGTCTGCGGTGATTGCGCGGACGAGCGGGGCTTCGCCATTGGCGCGGGCATTCTCGCGCGTGACCGCGACCGCCACGGCATCGATGTCGGAGGCGAGCACCGGCCTGCGCCACAGCTTCGCGGCTCCGATGGCGAGCAATCCTGTGCCGCACCCG
>DASZQV010000017.1:0-22630 GCA_035549495.1 Rhizomicrobium sp.
TCCCTATCTGCCGTGGGTGTTCGAAACTTGAGAGGACTTTTTCCTAGTACGAGAGGACCGGAAAGAACGTACCTCTGGTGGATCGGTTGTGGCGCCAGCCGCATAGCCGAGTAGCTAAGTACGGACGAGATAACCGCTGAAAGCATCTAAGCGGGAAACTCACCTCAAAACCAGGTTTCGCTAAACAGAGCCGGGGAAGACTACCCCGTCGATAGGCCAGGTGTGTAAGCGCAGCAATGCGTTGAGCTTACTGGTACTAATCGCTCGATCGTAACTCTTGATCATTCAGCACCCTCGTTCCATGTCTGGAAACAAGGCCAGACAACAGGACGATCAGATCAAAAAGCTCAAGAAACGAGTGTCGTATTCATCCGAACGTCCTTCGCCGACCTGGTGGTCCTAGCGGAGGAATTCCACCCGATCCCATTCCGAACTCGGCCGTTAAAGCCTCCAGCGCCTATGGTACTGCGTCTCAAGACGCGGGAGAGTCGGTCGCTGCCAGGTCTGCCAAGGACGTTCGTATCGCCTTCACAAAATACCAAGAGCCCCGCACGGGAAACCGCGCGGGGCTTTTGCGTTTTGGCGCGCTGGATCGGCTTTTGCGCTTCCACGGTCATGCCGCCGGCGCCGCGCCCGCGCTAGATTTCGCCGTCACGCCGGCAGGGGATCTCATGGCTGAGGAAACGGGCAAGCGACGCACGGCCGTGCGCGCCTATGCGCGCGCGGCGGGGGTGCTGTTCTTCGTCTCGATCGTCGCCGGCGGCTTCGGCGAGGGCTATGCGCCGGGCCAGCTCATCGTGGCGGGCGACGCGGCGGCCACGCTCGCGAACCTCCAGGCGCACGAGACGCTGCATCGCCTGAGCTTCGCGGCCTATCTCGCCGAAGGCCTCGCGGACACCGCGCTGGCGGCGCTGTTCTACGTCCTGCTCGAGCCCGTGAGCCGCGGCCTGGCGCTGATCGCAGCGTTCATGGGCCTGATGAGCGCGGCGCTCTACGCGGTCTGCGAGCTCTTCTATTTCGCCCTGCCGCATCTCGTCGCCACCGGCGCGCTCGGCGCATTCCCGCCGGCTGAGGCCGCGGCGCTGGTGCTGCTGTCGCTCAAGCTGTTCAACTACGGCGCCGGCATGTTCCTCATCTTCTACGGCGCGGCCTGGATCATCCGCGGCGCGCTGATGATCGCGTCGGGCTATTTCCCGAAGCTGCTCGGCGGGCTGATGATCCTGGGCGGGCTCGGCTTCGTCGCCCGGACGCTCACTGCCGTGCTGGCGCCGCAATACTCGAGCAACCTCATGCTCATGCTGCTGATCCCCGGCGGCGTGCTCCTGGGGTTGTGGCTGGTCGCGCGGGGCGTCGATCCGGACAAGTGGCATGCGCGGCTCGTCTCCGGCCGCGAGTGAGGCTAGTCTCGCGGGCCATGGATCTCACCATCCGCCGCGGCGACCTCGTGCATATGGCGCTACTTCTGGCGTCGCTCGCGCTCGCCTATGTGCTGCCGTTCGAGCTGCTGCTGCTCGCCTATATCGTGCTCGGCCCCGCGCATTACTACACCGAGATCTCCTGGCTGCACGACCGCAAATACTTCATGCCGCATCGCGGGCTCGCCGTCGGCCTCGCGCTGGCGGCGCTGGGCGGGATGTTCATCGCCGACACCTGGTGGTCGGGCGTGCTGGTGTGGTCGTGCCTGATCGCCGCCGGCATCGCGGCGCTCGGCCTGCCGGCGCAGCGCAGCGCGATGCTCGCCACCCTGGCCGCGACGATCACGCTTCTCGCGGCGCTCGGCGGATTGCCCTTCGTGCTGATCGGCGTGCTGCTGCCGACCTTCATCCATGTCTCGATCTTCACGCTGGTCTTCATGACGCTCGGCGCCTTGCGCAGCCGTGAGCCTGCGCAATTCGCCCTCGTCGGCGCGTACCTCGCCGGCATCGTCGCGATCCTGATCGTGCCGCCGACAGCCGTGAGCGTGGTGCCGGAATTCGCCAAGCTCGGCGAGTATTATTTCGGCCCCGTCGCGCCGAATCTCGGCGACCTCTTCGGCGTGCCGGACCTGCCCTTCGCGGGGCGCATCGCGGGGCTTCTGTCGTTCGTCTACACCTATCACTACCTCAACTGGTTCATCAAAGCCGACGTCATCCGCTGGTCGCACATGCCGCGCCCGCGGCTGATCGGCGTCGCGGTCCTGAGCATCGCCTCGACCGCGTTCTGCTTCTACAATTATGCGCTCGGCATCACGGTGCTTCTGCTCGTCAGCCTGATGCATGTGCTGCTCGAGTTCCCGTTGAACACCATCGCGATCCGCGAGCTCTTCGGTCTCGCAATCGGGCGCCGCCCGAAACCCAGAGCGGCCTGATGCGCGTCTTCGACTTCACCCACGCCATCGTGCGCGTGCCCGGCCGCAGCGTCGTCGACGGGCTGCGCACCACGCCGTCGCCGCCGGGCTATGAGGGCGTGCTCGCCGAGCACAAAGCCTATGTCGCGGCGCTCCGGACGGCGGGTCTTAAGGTCGACATCCTGCCGCCGCTCGAAGCCTTTCCCGATTCCGTCTTCGTCGAGGATCCGGCCTTCGTCGTGCCCGAAGGCGCGGTGCTGCTCCGCCCCGGCGCGCCGACGCGGCTCGGCGAGCGCGACGCGATGCGCGGCATCCTCGCGCGGCATTTCGGCGTCGTGCGCGAGCTCGGCGACGGCGAGTTTGCCGATGGCGGCGACGTCCTCGTCACGCCGCAGACGGTCCTGATCGGCCTGTCGAAGCGCACCAACCGGGCCGGCGCGGACGCTTTGCGCGCACGGCTGACGCCGCTCGGCCGCGCGGCGCGCGTGGTGGAAACGCTGCCGGGCGTGCTGCATTTCAAGACCGCTTGCGCGTTGCTTGACGAAGAGACGGTGCTCGCGACCGCGGCGATGGCCGCAAGCGGCGTGTTCGCCGGCTTGAAGGTGATCGTCGCGCCCGAGGATGCCGCGGCCAATTCCCTGCGCGTGCGGGACACGGTGTTCGTGGGCAAGGCCTACCCGCGCACGATCAACATGCTGGCCAGGGACTACAGCGTCGTCACGCTGCCGGTCGGCGAGATCGCGAAGCTGGACGCGGGCCTTTCGTGCATGTCGCTGCGCTGGTGAGCGCGAGCGCGTTCGCGGTCGCGTGGCCGAGCGCGGTGTTGTCGAAGATCACCCAGGCGTCTCCGTCCGCGCGCTCCGACAGCGTGTGCAGAAACGCGTCGTCGTAGTCCGAGTAGTAGATGCGCGGGCTGCCGTGCAGCCGCCAATATTCGAACGGCCCGTGTGGCGCGAAGGGTCCGACCGGCGGATCGGCCGCGACGCGCGCAATGCGGTGCCGCAAGAGGAGTGCTTCGGCCGCAGGCGTGAACCAACTCAGGTGTCGCGGCTCGAGCGCGGCCGGGCCGTCATACCGCTCGCGCAGCCGCGCGAAGAAATCCGTGTGCGTATAGGCCAGGCTTGGTGGCAATTGGATCAGCAGGCAACCGAGCTTCTCGCCCAGCGCGCCGCATTGCGCCAGGAATGCGTCGAGCAGGCCGCCCGCGTCGGCGAGGCGCCGCTCATGGGTGATCGCTTTGGGCAGCTTGACCGAGAAGCGAAACCCGTCCGGCGTCTCCGCGGCCCAGCGTGCATAGGTCGACGCGCGATGCGGGCGATAGAAGGAAGAATTGATCTCGACCGCGTTCAGCCGCGCGGCGTAACGCGCGAGATGCGAGCCCCCGCCCGGAAACGCGTCCTGGAAATCGCGCCGGATCGCCCAGCCTGCCGTGCCGATATGCATCCAGCGGAAATGCGCAAAGACAGAAGGGGTGCCGTCTCAGATCGAGAGTCCGGGATCGCCTTCCACGACGCTTTGCTCCAGCTTGGGCGCCTGGTCGGCGGTCCACAGCTTCGCGCGATGGCGCACGCGATAGCGGATCGGCCCGCCGTCCTCGCCGTCGGCGCGCGCGATCGGCCGCGGCAAGCAGACGAACTCCGCCTCCAGCGCCTGGCCGTCGGCGCGCACCACCGTGTAGCCATGGCCGCCCCAATCGACGAAGGAGAGATGCGGCGCCACCGCCGGATCGCTCTTGGCGCGCGCCGCCGCCTCGCCCTTGTCCAGCGCCAGGCCCGCGGCGACGCCATGCTTGACGGTCAGGTTGACCGCCGGGCGCTTGTCCTTGGTGACGAAGGCCGCCGACAGCGGATGCGCGTCGGGCAGCTTGTGCTCCAGGCTCTCCAGGAACCCCGGCGCCGAGATCGAGCCGGTGACGAACTCCACGCCGACGGGCTCGAACGCCTCGGGCGGAAGCGCTTTCGAGGTCAGGCCGGCGAAGAAGGAATGCCGGTCGCCGGCGACCACCGTGAAACCGGTGATCTTGCCCGTCTTCACGAAGTCGAAGATCTCGTTTCGCTCGTGGCGATAGCCGGCCCAGTCGTCGGTGGTGAGCGTCCCGAAATCCTTGCCCGGCCATGGCGTCGCGCCCATGTTGCGATAGTCGATGCGCGCATCCAAGGTGGCGACGGAATTGCCCCAGATCTTCCAGCTCGCCTGCGAGCTCGCGAGCTCGCCCATGAACCACGCCTTCTGGCGCTGGCCCAGCATGGTCTGCGCCTCGCTGTCCTTGCGCCAGTTCGGAAAATCCTTGCCGCCGAATTTGATCGTCGCGGGCGGATTGCCGCCGGCGTAGCGCTTTCCCGCGTCAATGATCTCGAGCACGTCGAGCGGGAAGGCGTAAGGGAAATTCTCGTCGCCGAACGCGTCGGTCTCCTTCGCATCCATGACGCTTTGCGAGCGATAGCTGCGGTTGTCGGTCAGGATCAGGTCGACATGGCGCCCGAAATGCAGCGTGCGCGGCATGCGCAGGCGCCCGACCGCGCGGCGGTTGTTGTCCTCCTCGCCGAAGCCGTAGTCGCTGAACCGCGTGATCGGCGCGTCGACGACCTTGATGTCGGGGAATTTGTTCCAGTCGGCCGCGCCGGGCTGCAGCACGCGCGCCGGCTGGTATTCGAACCACGCCTTGGCGGCCGCGAGCTTGCGCGTCTGCGCCGGAAACGGGCCGTCGCCATAGTTCTCGAAGGACTGCCAGCCCTGCCACGAGAATTCGTGATTGTCCCACATGCACACGAACGGAAAGCGCGCCCGCGCGTCGGCGAGGTCGGGATCGGCGAGATAGGCGCGATAGATCGCGCGATAGTCGTCCACGTCGACGGGCACGTGATAGTTCTCGTGCTTCTCGCCCTTGGGATAGCGCACGATGTCGCGCACGGCGCGGTCGTAATAGTCCTTCTTGTCTTCGGGATACCACACCAGCTCATAGATGAAGTCGCCCAGATGCAGCACGAAGTCGAGCCGCTCGGCCTCGGGCTTCGCGCCGTCTTCGAAGATCATGCGGCGATAGGCGTTGTTGGCGCCGAGATTCTCGTTCTGGCAGCTCACGAACGCGAAGGTCACCGGGGCGTCGTCGTCGCGCGCCGGCGCGGTGCGGGTGCGGCCGATGCGGCTGCCCCGGCCCTCGGCGTCGCTGAAGCGGTACCAATAGGTCGTGCGCGGCTTCAGGCCCGCGGCGAGCACGCGCACGGTCCAGTCATTCTCAGGTCTCGGCGTCACGAGCGACGTCGCGACCACGCGGGCGAAGGCTTCGTCCTGCGCGATCTCGACGGTCAGCGGCATTGCGGATTCGCGGCGCGTCCACAAAAGCACGCTTTCGGGCGCGGGATCGCCCGACGCCACGCCCAAAGGGAAGAGATCGCGGCGCTCGGTCCAGCGCGTGGTCGAGGCGCGGGCCTCGCGGGAGGGCCAGGCCAGGGCGGCCCCCAAGGCTGCGGCGGTGCTCAGGAATTCGCGGCGGGATGGCATGATGGCCCCTGTCCAGATCGTCGCGGAATAATGCTAGCTTCCGGCCCTCGAAAAAAGGATTTGCCGATGCGTATCGTCGTCCGTGCCGCGATTGTGATCTTGGCAGCGGCCTCCGCCGCGCCGGCCGCGGAGATGCCGGCCAGGCCGCCTGCCGCCCCGGTCAAGCCGGTGACCGAGACCCTGTTCGGTCGTCAGGTCACGGACAATTACCGCTATATGGAAAGCCTCGGCCCCGACACGATCGGCTGGATGAAGGCGCAAGGGGCGTATACGCGCTCGCTGCTCGACGCGATCGAGCCGCGCGCGGCGCTCGAGGCCGACACGGCGAAATTCACCGGCAGCTTCGGGCTCGTCACCGGTTTCGTCTCGTTCGGCGGCCGCGACTTCTATGAGGAGCGCAGCCCCGGCTCCGACAATTTCGATCTCATGGTCGGGGACGCGACGGGCACGCGCAAGCTGATCGACGTCGCGGCGCTGCGCGCGGCCAATGGCGGCAAGCCCTATGCGATCAACTATTTCCTGGTCTCGCCCGACGGCGCCAAGGTCGCGGTCGGCATCTCCTCCGGCGGCTCGGAAGATGCGGCGATCACCGTCTACGATTCCGCGAGCGGCGCGAAGATCGCCGGCCCCGTCGACCGCGCGCAGTTCGGCGTCACCGCCTGGAGCGACGATTCCAGGACGCTCTATTTCATCCGCCTGAAGCAGCTGGCCAAAGGCGAACCCGAGATCGACAAGTACAAGGACGCCACCGCCGACGCGTGGGACCTGAAGTCCGAGCCGGTGCCGGTCTTGGGCGCGAGCGTCGGTCATGGCCCGAAGATGGCTCGGCAAGAATTCCCCGCGATCGTCATCTCGCCGGGCGCGCCGCTCGCAGGCGCGCTCTCGATCAACGGCGTGCAGAACGAGCTTGCGATGTGGACCGCGCCCGCGCCCAAGATCGCCGATCCGAAGACGGCGTGGACGCCGCTCGTCGCGCGCGACGACGAAGTGACGAGCGCCGACATGCGCGGGACCGAGATCTTCCTGCTCTCGCACAAGGACGCGCCGACCTTCAAGGTGCTCGCGCTCAAGGCGGGGCAGACGATCGCGCAAGCCACGACGCTCGTGCCCGCAGATCCCGGCCGCGTGATCGAGGCGATCCATTCGGCGTCGGACGCGCTCTATGTGATGGCGCGCAAGGGCGCGTACTCCGAGCTGCTGCGCATCCCGACCGGCACGACGACGATCGAAGAGGTCGCGCTGCCCTTCGAAGGCCATATCGGCGAGATGTTCTCCGAGCCGCGCGCGCCCGGCTTCACCGCGCTGGTCTCGAGCTGGACGCATGCGCCGGCGGAATTCACTTACGATCCCAGGAAGAAGAGCTTCGCGCGGCTCGCCATCGGCGCCGCGGGCGATTTCAACCCGGCCGGCTATGTCGTGCACGATTACGAAGCCAAGTCGCATGACGGCGTGATGGTGCCGCTGTCGCTGGTGCAGCCGAAGAATGCAAAAGGCAGGCAGATCGTGCTGATCGAGGCGTACGGCTCATACGGCATCTCCGAGCTCGCCGATTTCTCGACGCGGCGCGCCGCCGCGATGCGCCAAGGCATTGCGTATGGCGTCTGTCACGTGCGCGGCGGCGGCGAGCTCGGCGAGGCCTGGCGTCTCGGCGGCAAGGACGCCAACAAGCACAACACCTGGGAAGACATCATCGCTTGCGGCGAGGACGTCATCGCGCGCGGCATCACCTCCAAAGACAAGCTCTTCATCCTCGGCGGCTCGGCCGGCGGCATCACCATGGGCCGCGCGCTGACCGCGCGTCCCGACCTGTTCGCCGGCGTGATCGATCTCGTGCCGTCGGCCAACACCTTGCGCGCGGAGTTCTCGCCCAACGGTCCGCCGAACGTCCCCGAGTTCGGCTCGATCGCGACCGAGGACGGCTTCAAGAACCTCTACGACATGGACACGATCCAGCACGTCAAGAAGGGCGTGCAGTATCCGGCGGTGATGGTGACGACGGGCCTGAACGATCCGCGCGTCTCGCCCTGGGAGCCGGCCAAGGTGACGGCGGCGCTTCAGGCGTCGGATACGAAGAACGCGGTGCTCTTGCGCATCGACGAGCAGGCGGGCCACGGCATCGGCTCGACCAAGACCCAGACCGACAAGCTCGCCGCCGATTGGATGGCGTTCATCTTCTGGCGCGCGGGCAGGCCCGGCTGGGCGCCCGTCTTCCAGAAGGAGGCTTTCTAGGAGCCCGCCGTCGCGGCCGCCGTGGACGGCGCGCCGATGAAGCCGCTGATGCGGTAGACATGCGCGCCCCACTGGTTCGAGTTGATGTCCCAGACGCGGACCTTGGACCAGTCGTTCTTCGCGCTCACGTCCAGCACGGGGGTGTCGTGATCGATCTCGCCATGGTTCTGCCAATTGGCGTGGTCGACGATGATCTCGCGCGGCGAGACGATGTCGGTGACCACGGCGACGTGGCCGCGACGGATGCGCTTGGAGCCCGAGAACACCATCACGGCGTCGACGGCGGGCTGGGCGAACTCGTCATAGAGGTCCTTGGCGCGGCTCCACCACAGCTTGGCGTCGCCGAAGATGGCGAGGCCGGAGCGCAGGCGGGCATACTGCACGCAGAACAGGTGTTGGGCCGGCCACTCGACGCTGGGAAGACGCAGGCCCGCGACCGTCGTGGTCGTGTCGTCCTGGGCGTCGTCGGGCGTGGCCACGGTGTCGGGAACGACAGGGGCCTCCTGGGCGTTAGCGTGAGGGGGCATCAGGAGGAAAGACGTCAGGGCCAGCACACAAGCTGACAGGCGGGTGGCTCCAGGGGGAGGGGTCATCCGTAAGTCCGAGTTGTGGTTCACGTTGGGCGGTTGGGGGCCGCCGGTTCGACGGGGGCGTTTTAGCCCGATTTCCGCCACGATGGCAAATTCAGATCACGGACCATTGCGTTTTGTTACGGTTTGCCTAGGTTTTTGGACGCGATTCCCGACTGGAGGCCGCCATGGCGAACCGTGAACAGCGTGGCAACAAAGAGAAGAAGAAGCCCAAGGCCGACAAGGGCCAGAAGAACAAGGCGGCGCCCCCGCCCTTCCAGGCGCCCGAGCTGATCCGCAAGCCCCACAAGGGCAAGCCGGAATATTAGGGTTTCTTGGGGCTTGAAGAAGACCGTCACCGTCTCGGACCGGATGCAGACGCGCTATCGCTATGTCCGGACCGAGCCGGTGGGGCGCAATTTCGATCCCGAATTCACGCCGGACCTCAGCCCGAGAGAGATGCTGGCGCTGGGCGTCTTCGCCGGCAAATACATGACGGACTGCCGCAAGGAGTTCCCGGCCGCATGGTTCGCGAGGGCCAAGCTCGCCAAAGGCAAGCGCGACCCCAAGCTCAATTATTTCGGCGTCGACGCCAGCCAGCCTTTGTCGGCGTGGCGCCGCAAGGGCTGGATCCACGAGGACGACCCGCGCGGCTGGTTCCAATGGTATTGCCGCTATTGGATGGGACGGCGGATGGCGGACGACGCCCGCCAGATCAAGCGCTGGAAGGCGATCCGCCGCCACGTCGCGCAGCTGAAGAAGGCGTGCGAGCCGGGCGACCTGCATTGCCGGCCGCGCCAGCGCCAGGCGCTGCTGCACTGGGCCTATGACAGCCGCCGGATTTGACCGCCTTGGCCGGCGGGCGTAGGTCACGACGAACGCGGGCGTGGCGGAATGGTAGACGCAACGGACTTAAAATCCGTAGGGCCGCAAGGCTCGTGTGAGTTCAAGTCTCACCGCCCGCACCAGCACGCATCCCGAAACACAAAGGACGCGGGAACGATCGCTCGCTTCCGCTTCCAATAGGCTTCACAGGGCCGGCGCAGGCGCGGGCGCATAGCGGGCGAACGCCATGGTGAAGCTCGCCCGTCCCTGCGTGAGCGACCGGAGCGCGCCCACATAGTTGACGCAACGGCCGCGTTCCCGCAGTGCGCGGCATCGGGCGGGCCCTCGCCGCGCCGTCCGTCCTGGCTCGACGATGTGCGCCGGGTGTTGCGCGCGGACCCGTCGCGCCGCACGCCGCAGATCGCGGCGAAGCCGGGCTTGAATCGCGCCTGGCTCGCGCGCGCCTATCGTGCTGTCGCCGGCGAGGGGTTGCGCGACACGGCGCGGCGCTATCGCACCGAGCGCGCGATCCGGCTGCTCGGGGCGAGCGCGCTTCCCATCGCGCAAGTGGCCGCGCAAACGGGCTTCGCGGACCGGAGCCATCTGAACCGCGCGCTCAAGGCGCTGACCGGCCGCACGCCGGTTCAGGTCCGCGCCGAGGCCGGATAGAGACGCGCCAGCGCGAAGATCGCGAGCGACAGCGCCACGCAGAGCCACTCGAACACGTCGCCGATGCGCGTGTACAACGTGGTGCCGGGTCCGAGCGGAAGATCGGCGACGATCGTGCTCATGCCGGCTTTGGGCCACGCCATCTTGGCCGCGATCAGGCGCCCGCGGCTGTCGCTTGCGGTGAGCAATCCCTGATGGGCGGCGTGCACGACGGCAAAGCCGTTTTCCACCCCGCGCATCAGGGCGAGACGGCCGTGGATCCAGGCGTCATAGATCAGGTCTCCCGCCGGCACCGCCATCAACCGCACGCCGCTCGCGGCGTCGTCGCGGATGGTGCGCGGGAAATCCATATCCTTGCAGATCGCCACCGCGCGGGCGTTTCCGATCACGCCGGATGCGGTTCCCGCCGTGAACTGGGACTCCAGCAACGGCATCGGGTGCCGCTTGGCATAGCTCTCCATCGATCCGTCGGGATTGAAGGTGAAGGCGAGGTCGCCGGGCGGAGCGAGCTCCCATGCGCCGGCGACGATCTGCGTTCCGGTCTGCCGCGACGCGGCCAGCAGCGGCGCGAACACTTCCGTCCGCCATGCACGCTTCACGATGACCCCGCCTTCGGGGATGACGACCAGCCGCGCGCCCTTGGCCGCCGCGGCGGTCGCTTCACGCGCGTAGCGCTCGGACAGGGCGACGGCAGAGGCGAGCGTGTCGGCGCGATAGGTCGCGACCATTGCCTTCATGTCGGACAGCGCCGCAACACGGATCGTGTCGGGTTGCGGCTCCGCCAACCGCGCGAAGCCGAAGGCGACATTGGCGGCGCAAATGGCCGCGCCGAGAGCGGCCGCGATCCACGACCCCTTCCATCCGCGCAGCGCCATGGCGAGGGCGTTGGCGAACAGGCAGATCAGGAACGTCACGCCGTACAGGCCGAACAGCGACGCGCTCTGGATCACGACCGGCGCCGACATCTGGGTGTAGGCGAGCGCGCCGAAGCTGCCATGCGGCGAAACCAGCCCGATCGCGTATTCGAACGCGGTCCAGCAGGCCGGGAAGGCGAAGAGCGTGACGATCGGCGCCGCGCGGCGCCGGACGTAACGCGCGAACCCTACGCCCAAGGGAAACGCAATCGTCTGCAGCAGGAAGGTCGAAATCAGGATCGGTATCGTGACGAGGGGCGGCAAGGCGGCGAACACGCCGGTGTAGAGGAAGACATAGCACTGGCCGATCAGGAATGCGGCGAGGCTCGCGTAGACGAGCCGCCGGTTCGAGATGTCGCCATAGGCGAGCCACAGGATCGGCGCCGGCGCAAGCCATGCGAGATACCAGAGGTCGGCCGGTCCCTGCGAAACGTAGAACAGCGCGCCGCTCAAGAGCGCGCAAAGGATCGCGATCATGATTTCCTCCGGTTCCCCGCATAGGCCGCGAGCGTGTTGCGCATGACCTGGCGATAGAGCGTCTTGAACTGCCTCTCGCTCGCGAAGCGGCCGGCGCGATGCATCGAGATCATCCCCTGGGCAAGGGCGGCGAGCGCGAGCGCGATCTCGAGCGACGTCCGTCCGGCGAAATGGCCCTGCGCCTTTGCGGCGTCGATACGCGCGATGAACAGCGCCATGGCCGGCGAGCGTCCGGCGGCGAAATCGTCGGGATAGCGCCGCGCCTCGGTCGCAGGCAGCAGGAACGCCGCGTCGAAGCGGTGCGGCTGCTTCAGCGCGAAGGCGAGGAAGGTGTCGAAGCCCTTCTCGATCCATTCGATCGGATCGGGATCGCGCACGGCGCGCGCGATCTCTTCCCAGGCCACGAACCCGTCGCGCATCAGCGCGTTGAGGAGCGCGTCCTTGTCCTTGAAGTGCCGGTACATCGCCATGGGCGACAGGCCGGCGGCCTCGGCGACGCTGCGGATGGAAAGCCCCGAAACGCCGTCTTTCGCGAGCACCGTCTTGGCGGCGGCGAAGATCCTATCCTTGCTCATGGTGTGCAGCGTACACAAGAAAGTGTACTTTGTACACACCCGGGTGCGCCGAAGGGGGAGATGGCGGGAGAGAGGCGGCCTATCGGGACAGCAGCGACAGCTCGACGACCTTGCTGCGCTCTTCGGCCAGGTAATAGAACCTGCCGTTGAAGCCGCTGGCGACGATGCCGGGGTTGAGCTTCGGGTCCAGCACCGCGCTGCGCACGAGCTCTCTTCCGTCCTTCGCGTCGCGCCACAGCACGTGGTCGCCGCGCGGCGTGTGATCGGTGCCGATGATGTTGCGGTCGCGCTCGGGACCCACGATCGCCCAGAACGACGCCATGCTCTGCTCGGCCTTCCAGGCGAGCGACAGGCCGGACTTGGGATTCAGATCGACCGCGCCCACCAGCCCCGCGACCTGGTCGTTGGTGTAGATCCGCCAGGTCGCGGGATCGATCGCGGGCTTGGAGAATTCCTGGCTCGGCGCGCCGTCGGGGAAGGGCACGAGCGTGTGGGCGCGGCCGGCGTCCTCGACGTGGAACGCGGAGATGCGCAGCGGCGCCTTTGCGAACAGAAAATTGGTCTGGACCACGACCCAGTCGTGCAGCAGCCCGCACGCCGTTCCCGGCTCCTCGCCGATGGCCGTGTCGACATAGAGCGGGTTCCACGCCGTATCGAGCACGAAGGCGTCTCCCGTATAGAGATAGCGCCAGATATGCGTCGTGCCGGCGAGATAGACATAGTCGCGCCCGCCGCTCCGCGCGACGGTCACGCGGCCCAGGATCGGCTCCTCGGTCTGGATCTCGGCCAGGATCTCGAGCGTCTCGGGATCGATCGCGAGCAGGAATGCCGGAATGCCGTTCTTCGCGACGGCGCGCAGCCCGAGCTGACCGTTGACCGCGTCGGTGCCGCGCTCCATCGATTTGCAGATCAAGACGCCGCCTTCGGTCACCACGAAGCCGTTATAGGCCGCGCCGAAGCCGCCCCGATGCTCGGGCAGATGCTTGATGCGAATCGCGCCCGAGGCGGGATCGATCTTGCCCAGAAGATTTCCGGCGACGGCATAGACGAAGCCGTTGCCCAGCACGCCGGCGACGCCGGGCCATTCGAACCAGTCCTTCTTGGCGACCTTGAGGTTGACCCGCCATGTCTCGTTCAAGCTCGTCGCGTCGAGCTTGGCGACATAGGCGCCGTCGTCGACATTGACATAGCCGCCATAGACGAAGAGCTCGTCGCGCTCCCGCGTCACCACGTTGTAGGGCGCGTAATATGTGCCGCTCGCGTCGCGCGTCGCCACCGTCGCCGGGCCCAGCCCCGCGAGCTGTCGCACGTCGCAGGTGTACGGGAATTCCTGGGTGCGGATCGAGTTGAAATGCTCGAACGGCATCAAGGTGCGATACCACGGGCCCGGATCGCGGCCGGGGTTCAATCGCGCGGAGGCCGGGCAGATGTCGCGGGAGGTTTCGGTCATGGAATCGCGTCCGTCTATCTCAGGTAGATGATACATTGATTCAATGAAAGATTGAAACCTTTCCAGCGATGCTTCGCGCCGCCGCGCTTCTTGTGGCGCCCGCCCTGCGGGTGAAATCGCGCGCCTTCTCATAGACGGTGCCCAGGCCCAGCAGCGCGATGGCCTGGCTGCGCAGGATGCCGAGCTTGACGAACAAGGCGTGCGCCTGGCGATAGCTCTTGAGGGCCAGCGAAATCCCCGGTCGCATCGGCGAGGCGCGCGGGTCAGCGCAAGGTCGCCGTCGAGCCGGGTGAGCTTTCCGTCATGGTCGGCGATGTCGGACGCGGCCTTGAGCGCCGTGCGCGCCTGCGCGATGCTGTTGATGCGCGTGGCGGCTTCCGCCTGCAGCCACGGGCCCGTCGCCAGCGCCTCCTTGTAGCGCGGCGCGGTCAGCGCGGCTTGCGGATCGGCCATCATCGCGGTCCGGCTTGGCGATCAGGCCGTCGAAAGCGGTCCAGTCGGTCGTGCCGGCGCGGGCCGCGGTCCCAATGAGGACGATGGCGAGCACGAGCAGCGCGCGCGGTTGGCCGAAGGTCGTAACGGCCGAGCGTCGCATGGGAAGCCTTATGGGTCGTAAACCCTTGGTTGGCCCGCTAAATGTCAGGTAGAAAAGAAGCCGCAGACTCAGACGCTGCCGATCTTCTTCAGGTCCCACTTCTTGTCGCTGTGATAGACCGCGACGGCGGCGACGACCGGGCCGGCGAAGCCGGTCTCTTCCTTCAGCTTCCGGGCGGTGGCGGCGACGTCGGTCTCGTGCTCGCCGTCCGAGACCGGATGGCCGGCGCAGCGCTGATGCGCCACGACGACCAGGCTGTCGGGGCGATGCGCGCCGATCAAAAGCTTGATCTGGCCGAGCGCGACCTGCCATTCGGCGTCGCGCTCGGGCTTGATCAGGCCGTCCGGCCCCGGCACCGCGATCAGGTCGGCGCCGTCGACCTTGACCAGCCGCGCGATGCGGCGGTTGAAGTCGATGCGGCTGTGATGCAGCCGCCAATCCGCGCAGGTCAACGCGACCGCAACCTTGTGCTTGCGTCCGAACATCGTCTCTCCCCGAAATCCCCAGCCAGGGCCCACCCTTGTTAATGATAGCTTGCGGCGCCGGGAGAGCAACCGCACGTCCTGGTGTACGTTCACGCCACGGTCATGTTCCCTGTGCGAGAGTGCGTCGATGAAGAGCCCTGCCGAAACCGCCGTCCAGGCCGTCGACAAGACCATCGGGCAGGTCGTCCGGCTCTATACGCGGCACGAGGACATCGCCGATGCGGCGGTGCACGTGCTGGGCATCGTGTTCGCGATCAATGCGAGCCTGTGGCTCCTGTTCCATGTCACCGGGCTGTCGGTCGTGGTCTCGGTCACGATCTATTGCGTCGGGTTGCTGGCGATGATCGGCTTCTCGGCCGCCTACAACCTCATGCCGCATCATCGTCCGTCGAAGGCGATCCTGCGCCGCCTCGACCACGCGGCGATCTTCATCATGATCGCGGGCACCTACACGCCGCTTGCCGTCAACCGGCTGGAGGCGCCGTATGGGCCCATCATCCTGTCGCTGATCTGGATCGCGGCGACCGTCGGCATCGCCTTGAAGGTCTTGTTTCCCTTGCGTTTCGAGCGCACGAGCCTGGCGCTCTATCTGGGCATGGGCTGGATGATCGTCACCGTGATCGTGCCGCTCGCGCACGCGATGGCGACCTTCGATTTCTGGCTGCTGGCGGCGGGCGGCCTCGTCTATTCCGCCGGCGTCGCGTTCTACGTCATCGAGCGCATCCCCTATCACAAGGCGATCTGGCACGCCGCGGTCCTCGCCGCCGCCATGCTCCAGTTCGGCGCGATCGCGTTGGAGTTCGCGCCGCGATGAGCTAAGACCGTCCGCATGGCGCGGGCGGTGATCTTCGATTGCGACGGCGTGCTCGTCGACAGCGAGATCATCGCCGTCGAGGTCGAAACCGCGCTCCTGGCCGAGATCGGACTTCTCTACGAGATCGCCGAATTCAAAGCCCGCTTCATGGGCATGAGCGACGCGGCGTTCTATGCCGCGCTCGACGCGGATTGCCGCGCGCATACGGGCCGCGCGCTGCCGCAGGATTTTCGCGCGCGCGTCGATTCCGGCAAGCACGCCGCCAACGAGACGCGCCTGATCGCCGTGCCCGGCATCGAGGGCGCGGTCGCGCGCGTGGCGGGCGCGAAGGCGGTGGCGAGCTCGAGCACAGCCACGCATCTTTCCTACAAGCTGCGCAAGACCGGGTTGTGGGACCGCTTCGCGCCGCACATCTATTCCGCCGATCACGTCGTGCGCGCCAAGCCGGCGCCCGATCTGTTCCTGCACGCGGCCGAGGCGCTCGACGTCGCGCCCGCCGATTGCCTGGTGATCGAGGACAGCGTGAACGGCGTGCGCGCGGGCCTCGCCGCCGGCATGCGGGTGTGGGGCTTTGCCGGCGGGCGCCACATGGACGAGGCCGGCGCGGCACGGCTCGCGGCGGCGGGGGCCGAGCGCGTGGTCGCGGATTGGATCGAAGCGGCCGCGCTTTTCCAAGAATTGCCACAGTCCTGACCTTCGATGCGCGGCATCGGGGAGGGCGTCATGGACCGCAATGTCCTGCGCCCGCTCGGGGAGAGCAGCATGGATCAGAACAATTTCTTCCGCTGGGTGTGGCGGTTCAATGCGCTGGCGCTCGCGGGAGGCGGGCTGTTCATCCTCGGCATGGCCGCGATCTCGCTGCTGTCCGCGCCGATCTTCCAGGCGCCGCCGGAAGGCCATTTCACGCCGGTGCCGAACGGCGCGGAGAAGGACCACACCTATCGCCTGTCGCCGCTGCAGCTCAGCGTCGGCGGCGAGGTCCTGTTCCAGCTCGGGCGCTGGGACGGCGCGCCGAACAAATACGGTCTTGCGGACATCACCGTACGCAGCCCTTCCGAATATGGCGGCCCCAACACGGTGAACCTGCTCGCGGTCGACGGCGCTACGGGGGCCGGCCACCACCTGTTCCGCGGCTATGATCGCGAGATCGTCTCCTGGAACGCGGTCACGCGGCCCGGCGACAAGCCCGATTCCGTTCCCGTGCCGGGCCAGCCGATCGCGAGCGGCCCGGCGGCGATCGCGCTGGTGATCCGCACCATCGATGCCGACACCGACAAGGACGGCGCGCTGACGGCCAAGGACAAGCAGTCGCTCTATGTCTATCGCCCGGGCGACGGCCTGGCGACCAAGCTGATCGATGTCGATTATCTTCTGTCGAGCGACCGGACGGACGGCGCGCACTATCTCGTCGTCCATGAGCGCGGCAAGACGGCGTATGCGGCTTCCTATAGCTTGCCCGATTTCAAGCTGCTGTCGGAGAAGCCGGTTCCGCCGCTCTGATCGAATAGCGCACGGGCAGGGTCTTCAGGCCGGTGACGAAAGTCGACTGGATGCGCTTCGGCTCGCCGGTGAGTTCGATGGAATCGAGACGGCCGAGCAGCTCCTTGAAGAACGCCTTGGCTTCCATTTTCGCCAGATGCTGGCCCAGGCACACATGCGCGCCATAGCCGAACGCCACATGCCGGTTGGGCTCGCGGTCGATGCGGAACCTGAACGGCTCGGGGAAGGCGTCGGCGTCGCGATTGCCGGAGATGTAGAGCAGCTGCAGCGCGTCGCCCGCTTTGATCGTCGTGCCGCGCAGAACATAGTCCTCGGTCGCGGTGCGCATGAAGTGCTGCACCGGCGTGACCCAGCGCAGCATCTCGTCCACGGCCGGCCCGAGCAGGTCGGGGTTGGCGCGCAGCTTCTCGAGCTCGTCCGGATTCTCGATCAGCGCGCGCAGGCCGCCGGCGATGGTCGAGCTGGTGGTGTCGTGGCCCGCCGTCGCGACGATGATGTAGTACGACGCGGTCTCGAGATCGCCGAGCGGGCATCCCTTCAGCTTCGCGTTGGCGATGACGCTGGCGAGGTCTTCGCCCGGATCGGCGCGCCGCGCCGCCGTCATCTGATTGAAGTAGACGAAGAAGTCCATGATCGTGTTGCCCTGGACCTGGCCGTCGCCGCCGTCCTGGCGGCGCATGTCGGGATCCGCGCCGCCGAACAGCTCTTGCGTGAGCCTCAGCATCAAGGGCTCGTCGCTCTCGGGGACGCCCAGGATCGACATGATCACATGCAGCGGATAATAGACCGCGATCTCGCGCGCGAAGTCGCACGTGGGACCTTTCTCCATCATCAGGTCGACGTAGCGCCGCGCGAGCTCGGCCATGCGTGCTTCGAGCTTCTTCAGGTTTCCGGGCATGAACCAGGCCTGGGTCAGCCCGCGATAGGCACGATGGTCGTCGCCGTCCATGTCGATCAGGGTGCGGAAGGGCGAGACGCGCCCGGTCTTGGGATCGGGCCCGCCCCACATCGCGGCCAGGTCGTGCTCGGTCTGGATGTTCATGAGCGTCGAGCGCGGCTCGTTCAGGAATTTGTCGTTCGCCTTCTCGACCTCGAGGATGTCGGCGTATTTCGTCACCGCCCAATAGGGGCGGAAGCCCTCCGGCGCCGTCCAATGCACGGGATCGTTCTCGCGCAGATCGGCGAGGATGGCGTGGATCGTCGCCTCGTCGCCATAGGTCCTGGGATCGGCGATGGCGTTGTCGCGGTCTTGTGCGTTCATGCGCTATAGTGTGGATGCAAATCGCGGGGGATGTCGATGAAGATTCTGCGCATCGTGCTCGTTGCCGCAGCGGCATGCTCGCTTTCGGGCTGCTTCGATCTCGACCAGAAAGTCTCACTCGACCGCGGCGGCGCCGGCCGATACCAGGTCGCGATTTCCGCCAAAGGCGCAATCGGCGAAGCGCTCAAGGACAAGAAAGGCGACACGGGCTCGCTGATGCCGGGCAAAGCCGTCACGACGGTCGAGGTGAAGAACGGCAACGTGGTCAAGACCGCGCGCGTCGATTTCCGTTCCCTCGCCGAGCTCAAGCTCGAGAACGAAGAGATCGCGATCCATGTGCTCGACCATGGCTTCCTCGGCGTCACGCCGTCGCATGTGCGCTTCCGGCACAGCTTCTTCGTCGGCAATGCGCGCGCCAGGCGTTCGGGCGGCGAAGACGAGAAGATCGGCAAGGAGATGATGGCCAGCCTGTTCGGCGACCATACCTACAGCTTCAGCGTGACGTTGCCCGGCTCCGTCGACCGCGTCGCGCCGGTGAAGATCGGCGGCGTCGAGGTCAAGCCCGAGGTCACGGGCGATTTCTATCACGGCCATACCATCGTGTGGCGCATGCCGCTGCCGATGCTCTTCAGCGCGCAACGGCTCGATTTCGAGGTCGATTTCTCGGCGCTGGGAAGCTTCGCCGATGCGAGCTCGAAGCGCGCGAAGAAGAGCTAACGTTTCGCCACGAAGGTGATGCCGGAGACTTCGTAGCGCCCCTGTCCCGACCACGGGCCGCGCTCGATGGCTTCGAGCAATTCGGGCGGCGGGCCCTTGAAGGCGTGGTCGATGCGCTCGATGAGATTGAGCCCGCTCGCCTCGAAGGTCTCGCACATGGAGCGGTAGCCGACGCGGTTGCGGTCGTCGGCTTCATAGACCTGCTCGGCGATCTTCTCGGCGTCGCCGGTCGGGATATCGCGCGCCATCAGGTCCTCGGCCAGGGACTGCTTGTCGAAGATCAGATGCGTCCAGTCGCGGATCGGGTTGGTCTCGTTGTTGCCGAAGCGGTAGTGCTTGGCCTCGCCTTTCAGGCCGACGTGATGGCCGCGGGCGGAACTCCAGATCGGCCCGCCATGGGCGAACATGATCCCGCCTTCGCCCAGGATCTGGCGCGCGCCCTCGAAGAACATGTCGAGCCGGTCGATATGCTCGAGCACCGCGACGCCGAAGATGATGTCGATGCTGCCCGACGGAAACGTCGCGGGCATGTGGCGCGCGTCCAGGCGCAGCCGCTCGATCGGGCCGACGGTCTCGTGCGGCCATTTGGCGCCGAAATTGGTGCTGATCACGTGCCTGGCGCCGGCATCGACCAGCATCTGCGCCGCGAAGCCTTCCTTGTCGGCGCCGATCTCGAGCACGGTCGCGCCGGCGAACGGGCGGTAGGTCGCGGCGAGCGCTATTCGGCGAGCCATGTCCTCGCGGCGCTTCTCGTTCATCATGACGGCGTTTGACCTTCGGCGATTTGGCGGCGACGATACTGGGGATATTGCGGAGCGTCAGCATGAATCGTCGCGAAATCCTGATTTCCACCACCGCCCTTCTCGCCGCTGCCCCGCTTGCGCGCGCCGCGGATGGCGCCAAGGCAGCGGAGGATGTCTCCGCCAGGGCGCATGCGCTCTACGAGCGCTCGATCGTGTTCGACGCCAATTGCGGCCCGCCGCTGCAGGAGAAGTTTCCGTTCCCGAAGGAGATGCTCGACATCGTGCGGAACAGTGGCGTCACCGCGGTCAAGACCTCGCTCGCGGGCACCGACGCGAAATTCCCCGACACCGTGGCCGAGATCGCCTTCTTCCAGCGCGTGATCGAGGAATATCCCGAAATTTTCCTGCAGGTACGCAAAGCCTCGGACTTCGCCCGCGCCAAGCGCGAGAAGAAATTCGGCATCCTGTTCTCGTTCGAATCCGCCGACATGTTCGAAGGCAAGGTCGAGTATATCGAGCTGTTCCGCGACCTCGGCGTGCGCGTGATGCAGCTCTCCTACAACAAGACGTCGCCTTTCGCGGCGGGCGTTCTCGCCGACCCGCCCACGGGCCTCACCGATCTGGGACGAAAGGCGGTGGAAGAGATGAACCGGCTCGGCGTCGCCATCGACATCAGCCACGCCAACGACGCGACCTCGAAGGACGTGCTCGCGCTGTCGAAAGTGCCGGCGCTGATCACGCATGGCGGCGCGAAAGCGATCCACGAGCATCCGCGCAACAAGGCCGACGCGATCCTCAAGGCCGTCGCCGACAAGGGCGGCGTGGTCGGCATCTACGATCTGCCCTATCTCACCGCGAGCCCCAGGCAGCCCGCGCTCGACGACTACATGGCGCATATGACCCATGTGCTGAAGATCTGCGGCGAGGACCATGTCGGCGTCGGCAGCGACAGCGCGCTGAACGCCTGGGACATGTCGCCGGAGGACTTCAAGAAGATGGAGGACTACCGCCATCAGACGGGTGTCGCAGCGCCAGAGGAAGACCGGCCGATGTATGTCGAGGGCCTCAACACCCCGCGCCGCATCGAGGTCATAGCCGATGCGCTCTTGAAGCGCGGCTATTCGGAAGCCGTGGCGGAAAAGGCGATCGGCGGCAATTTCGTGCGCGTGCTGGGCGAAATCTGGGGTTGAGGTGCTTGTTTCCGGCCCAAGCGTGCCTACCTGAGGGACGCACCTTTGGGAGGGACCCATGGATTTCGCGGGATTCTTAGGCAAACGCGGGCTTTTCGTCGCTGTGGCGGGCGTGACGGCGGTCGGCCTGTCCGGCTGTTTCGACTTCGAGCAGCGGGTCGCGCTGCATCGCGACGGCAGCGGCACCTATGCCCAGCAGGTCGCGGCCGACGGCATGGTCGGCCGGGCGATCGACCGCAAGCATGGCGACATCGATTTCGACGATGACGACGATGCCGGCGGCGTGCGCGTCCTGCGCGTCGCGCATCGGGACGGCAAGACGCTGCAGATCTCCGAGCGCCGCTTCCACGATTTCTCCGACCTCAAGCTCGGCGACGAGACGCTCGGCCTGCACGTGAAGGGCAAGACCGCGGACGGCGAGACCGAGGTGAACTTCCGTCGCGAATTCCAGATCAACCATGCGCGCCATCGCCACGACGACGACGCCAAGGGCTTCGGCCGCGACGTGCTCGAGACCATGTTCGACGGCCATACCTACAAATTCGCCGTGTGGCTGCCCGGCCGGATCGAGCACATCGCGCCGGTCAGGGTCGCGGGCCGCGAGGTGCATCCGACCGTCTGGGCCGACGCCACCGGGCATACCGTGATGTGGAAGATGGACCTCTCCGACGCCTTCCTCGCCGATACCGTCGCTTTCGACGTCGACTTCGCCGCCAAGGGCGAATTCCACGACACCAAGTCGCGCCCCGGCGAGCATCACGTCCATCATCGCCATCATCACGACGATGGCGATGACGATGACGATGACGACGGCGATATCTGATTGACGTCGACCTCCTTGTAGCGCATATTGCGCTACAAGGAGAACGCCGATGTCCCGCCGTCCTGCGCGCAAGGACTATCCGCTTTCGATGCGGCTTCCCGAGGCCGATATCGCGATCATCGATCGTGCGGCGCGCGCGCGGGGACGCTCGCGGACGGATTTCGTGCGCGATGCGGCCGTCCGCGCGGCAGAGGAAGTCGTCCTCGAAACGGCATTGATCCGCATGAGCGCCAAGGGCTTTTCGGAGTTCATGAAAGAGATTTCCCGCCCGCCGCTTGTGGTGCCGGAAATCGTCGAGGTGATGAAAACCAAGGCGCCGTGGGAAAGCTGAGCCGCTCCCATGCGCCTGTCGCCGCCGGAAACGCTGTCCCAGGAGCATGGCGTTTCGGATTTCTCCTGCGGCAAGCCTGCGCTCGACAACTGGCTGAAGACTCGTGCGCTGTCCAACCAGCGCAAGGGCTTTTCCGCCGTTACCGTCGTCCATGAAGACGGCCGGGTCGTCGGTTACTACAGCCTTGCCCCGACCGCTGTCGCGCCCACGATCTTGCCGCGCGCCGTGCGCACCGGTCAGCCGCCCGATCCGGTTCCTTGCATTCTTCTGGGGCAATTCGCCGTCGATCTGCGATGGGCCGGACGCGGAATCGCCACCGGTCTGCTCAAGCATGCCTATGGGCGCTGCGTTTCCGCAGCGGAGCTGATCGGCGGCCGCGCCCTGCTCGTGAACGCAATCGACGCAGAGGCGGAAGCCTATTGGAAGCGTCGCGGCTTTCTTTCGTCCAAGGAGGGTGGCGTGCTGCTTCTGCCCATCGGCGATATCGCGCGTTCGCTCGCGCTGTAGTGTCGATTGTTATCGAGTGGAATCACCAACAGGATTGTCGCGGGCCGCGACATTCCTGTTTGTGATTCCAATCGATAACAATCGACACTACAGCGCGAGCGAACGCGCGATATCGCCGATGGGCAGAAG
>DASZQV010000018.1:0-87133 GCA_035549495.1 Rhizomicrobium sp.
AGCCCATCCTGCATCCGCTGGAAAAGCGCGGCCTGCAAATCCGCACCGGAGCGGTCGCGGTGGATATGGAATCGCACATCGCCGGCCGCGTCGCACGCGAATGCGGCCTGCCGTTTGCCGCGCTGCGCATTGTCCTCGACCCGGCCCACCGACCGATCCCAAAGACTGCGCTCGCCGGCCAGCGCCTCGACGGCAGCACCGATCGCCGCGCGGTCATCGCCGCGCTGCGCACGCGACCGCATGACTTGCCGGCGGTCGTTCGTCTCGGTGTCGATGCCTGGATCGCCTCGCGCGTCCTACTCCGCTGCCGGCGGCAGCTTGGCGAGAGCTTCGCGCTGGTGGATGTCAGCCATCATGTGCTCGACGTGGCGTGAAAATACGTATTCCGCCGGGCGCTGGTGGGAGAGGTCGATGTCCGCCGCCATCGGCCCGTCGGTCTTCACGCCCTTCATGGCGATGGGCAGCATCTTCCAGGGATGGCGGAAGGCGTCCTTGGCGGCGGTGCCTTCGAAGCCGCAATGCACCATGCAGTTGGCGCATTTCTCATATTTGCCGACGCCGTATTTCTCCCACTCGGTGCCTTCCATCAGCTCCCTGAAGGTCTTCACATAGCCTTCGCCGAGCAGGTAGCAGGGCTTCTGCCAGCCGAACACGCAGCGCAGCGGCATCGACCACGGCGTGCACTCGTAAGCCTGGTTGCCGGCGAGGAAGTCGAGGAACAAAGCCGACTGCGTGAACTCCCAATTCTTGCCGCCATTGCCGCGGCTCAGGATGTCGCGGAACAGGCGCTTGGTGCGCTCGCGATTGAGGAAGCTCTCCTGGTCCGGCGCGCGCTCGTACGCATAGCCCGGCGAGATGGTGATGCCGTCGAGCCCCATCTCCATCATCAGGTCGAAGAACTGCGCCACGCGCTCCGGAATGGCGTTCGAGAACAGGGTGCAGTTGATCTGGGTGCGGAAGCCCTTGGACTTCGCGAGCTTGATCGCGTCGATCGCCTTCTCATAGACGCCGTCGAGGCAGACCGAGTGGTCGTGCATCGCCTTGTCGCCGTCGAGGTGGATCGACCACGTGAAGTTCGGATGCGGCTTGTACTGGTCGATCTTCTTCGCCAGCAGCAGCGCGTTGGTGCAGAGGATGACGAACTTGTCTTTCGCGAGGAACCCTTCGACGATCTTCGGCATGTCGCGATGGAGCAGCGGCTCGCCGCCCGCGATCGAGACCGCCGGCGCGCCGCATTCGTCGATCGCCTGCATGCACTCGTCATAGGACAGGCGCTGATTGAGGATGTCGTCGGGGTAGTCGATCTTGCCGCAGCCGGCGCAGGCCAGATTGCAGCGGAACAGCGGCTCGAGCATGAGCACGAGCGGATAGCGCTTCACGCCGGTCAGGTGCTGCTTGACGACGTAGGAGCCGATCTTGGCGGCCTGCTTGAGCGGAATACCCATGTCTCTAATCCCTAAGCTCGGCGGGGAGCCTGAATTCGATGTGTTCCTTCTTGCCGTCCATGGTCGAAACCTCGACCGGCGCGATGCGGCCCAAGGCTGCGATCACGTCCTCGACCAGCGCCTCGGGCGCGGACGCTCCGGCGGTGAGGCCGACGGCGCTCTTGCCCGCGACCCAGGTGGGATCGAGCTCGCTGCCGTCCGCGATCAGATAAGAAGGGATGTCCAGCTCGCGCCCGATCTCGACCAGGCGGTTGGAGTTGGACGAGTTCTTAGCGCCCACGACCAGGATCACGTCGGCGACCTTCGCCAATTCGCGCACCGCGGTCTGGCGGTTCTGCGTCGCGTAGCAGATGTCGGTGGTCTCCGGCCCGACGATGTCGGTGAACTTGCGCTTCAGCGCCAGGATGATCGACTTGGTGTCGTCGATGGAGAGCGTGGTCTGGGTGATGTAGGCGACCGGCGTCGCCGGATCGACGCCGAGCGCATCGACATCGGCTTCCGACGACACCAGGTGCACCGGCGCGCCCACCTGGCCCATCGTGCCTTCGACCTCGGGATGGCCGGCATGGCCGATCAGGATCAGCGCGCGGCCATGGGCGACATAGCGCTTGCCCTGGTTGTGGACCTTGGAGACCAGCGGACAGGTCGCGTCCAGCACCGGCAGCCCGCGCGATTGCGCGTCCTTGACCACCGCCTGCGGCACGCCATGGGCGCTGAACACGGTGACCGCGCCGTCGGGCACTTCGTCCAGCTCTTCCACGAAGCGCGCGCCCTTGTTCTTCAGCGTGTCGACGACGTGCTTGTTATGGACGATTTCGTGGCGGACATAGACCGGCTCGCCATATTTCTCGAGCGCCCGCTCGACGATGTCGATCGCCCGGACGACGCCTGCGCAGAATCCGCGAGGCTGGGCAAGAACGACGCGCATGCAGGAGCTCCCGGGGGTGGCACAGGTTGGAACGCCCATTTTCGCAGGAAGGTGCCCCGGGCCGCAATGGCAATATTGCAACGCAACAAGCAATAGTGGACTGGGCTATGGTACAATCGATCCGTCCCAAGGCATGTTCCCGGCATGAAGAACATTTCACAAGCCCATACGGCTGAGCCACATGATGCGCTTCTCGCCGCCATGAGCCGCTCGGCCAAGGCGGTCGAGGCTGTGCTGGACGAGGCCCTGCCCAAGCCGCATGGCCTGCATGCGCGAATCCACGAGGCCATGCGCTATGCGACCTTCGCGGGCGGCAAGCGGCTGCGTCCCTTCCTGGTGCAGCATTCGGCGCGGCTGTTCGGCGTCGACGATTCGCACAGCCTGCGCGCCGCGGCGGCGATCGAGGTGCTGCACACCTATTCGCTGGTGCATGACGACCTGCCCTGCATGGACGACGACGATCTGCGCCGCGGGCGGCCCACGACCCACATCGCCTTCGACGAGGCGACGGCGGTCCTGGCCGGCGACGCGCTGCTCACCATCGCCTTCGAGATATTGGCCGATCCGAAGACGCACCCGTCGGCCGATGTGCGGGTGAAGCTCATCGCGCGGCTCGCCGAAGCGTCGGGCTCGAACGGCATGATCGGCGGCCAGATGATCGACATGCAGGCGTCCGAGAACGCCTTCGGCGCCGACGAGGTGATGCTGCTGCAGCGCCTCAAGACGGGCCAGCTGTTCGAGTTCTCCTGCGAGGCCGGCGCGATCCTCGGCGCGCGGCCGGAGGCCGATCGCGAGCGGATGCGCGCCTATGCCCGCGACATGGGGCTGGTGTTCCAGATCACCGACGACCTGCTCGACGTCACCTCGACGGTCGAGAAGACCGGCAAGGCCGTGGGCAAGGACCAGGACCAGGGCAAGGCGACGCTCGTCTCCATACTGGGGCTGGACGGCGCGCGTGCCGAGGCCGAGGCGCTCGCCCGGCGGGCCGCGGACGGGCTTTCCTCCTATGGGCCGGCAGCGGCGGCCCTGCGCGCGCTGCCGATGTTCCTGCTGGACCGGGATACCTGACGCAACAAAATCCCGCCGCAAATGTTTTGTTTCTGACATTTGGAGCCAGACCTATGAACCGCCCGACGCTTGCCTTTGCCGCCCTTCTGCTCGGCGCCCTGCCCGCCGCCGCCGACACCGACCCGGCCGCGCAGACAGTGCAGAGCTTCTACGATGCGTTGACCGCCACCATGAAGGACGGCAAGCAGCTCGGCATCAACGGCCGCTACGAAAAGCTCAAGCCCGCCGTCGAGCAGGCCTACGACCTCGCCGACATGACCAAGCTCGTGGTCGGCCCGTCCTGGTCGAGCCTTTCGCCCGCGGACCAGCAGGCGCTGCAAGCGGCATTCGAGCGGATGACCATTGCCAACTACGCCGCCAATTTCGACAGCTACAGCGGCGAGAAGTTCACCGTCGATCCCACGGTCCAGGCGCGCGGCGCCGACAAGGTGGTGCAGAGCAAGCTCACGACCGGCAACCAGTCGATCCCGTTCAACTATCGCCTGCGCCAGGTGGGCGGCGGGTGGAAGATCCTCGATGTCTACCTGAACGGCTCGATCAGCGAGCTCGCGACCCGGCGCTCGGATTTCGGCGCGACCCTGTCGTCGGGCGGCGCGCCGGCGCTGATCAAGAAGATCGACGCCCTATCTGACCAGCTAATGAAGAAGTAATTCTGGTCGCGCAACTTACGGGCGCGCGACGTTGCGCGGCCTATTGCGCTCCGCGGGCGGCGGCCCGAGCAGCGCCGGCAGGAAGAACAAGGTCGTCGCCAGGGTCCAGCCGAGCGAGATCATCAACAGCTCGCCCATGCTCGCGGTGCCTGGATGGCTCGACAGCCACAGGGTGCCGAAGCCCGAGGCCGTCGTCAGCGCGCTGAAGATCACCGCGCGCGTCAGGCTCGACTGCAGCAGATCGGGCACGCCGTTGCGCCACGCCACGATGAAATAGATGTCGAAGGCTACGCCGATGCCGAGCAGCAGCGGCAGCGCGATGATATTGGCGAAGTTGAGGTTCAGCCCCAGCACGACGCAGGTCGCGAGCGTCAGAAGTCCGCTGAGCAGCAGCGGCGCGATGGTGAGCAGCATGTCCCCGACGCGCCTCAGGAACAGGAACAGCAGCACGGTGATGGCCAGGAAGGCGAGCACGCCCGCCTGCAGGAACGCGCCCATGATCGCCTCGCCCGACTGGCGGATCGAGATCGGCGCGCCGGTCGCGGTCGGCACGGCCTTGAGCACAGCGTCGCCGAATTTCTTCATCGCGGCGTCGGAGCCGGTGGTGTCCTTCGGGAAGACCTGGATGCGCGCGGTGCCGTCGCCCGCCGTCCAGTCCGACATCATGTCCTTGGGCATCCCCTGAAGCGTGACCGGCGCGGCCTGCAGCGCGAAACGCAGCTCGTCGAGCATGGTGTTCAGATCGGGGACGATCGCCTCGGCCGCGCGCGCGCGGGCGTCGGGGCCTGCCGCGGCGAGCCTGTCGAGCGCATCGGCGAGCGCGCGGGCATGGCCGGCCGCCGGCGTCGCGTCCTTCGCGGCGGCGTCGCGCAAAGCCTTGGCGGTGGATCGAAGGCTCTCGACGATCTCGGCATCGGTCGGCGGCGGCTTCACGTCGAAGGGATTGAGCGTCGCATCGAGCAGCAGCGAGGCGTCGCTGATCAGCGCGAGCTTGGCGTCCTGGTCGTCGGGGACGAAGCTCTCGAGCGTGATCGCCTGGCCCACTTCCGGCAGCTTGGACAGCGTCTGCGCCAGCGCATCCGCCGCGTCGACCGAAGGCGCGAGCACGTCGATGGTGTTGGGCGAGGTCTCGGGGTCCTTCATCAAATCGAACAAGGTCGAGACGGATTCGACCTTGGGGCTGCGCAGGTCCAACGGATTGAAGTCGAACTTCAGGAACGGGATGCAGGCGAGGCCGGCGAGGCCTGCCAGCGCGCCGCCGATCAGGATCCCGCGGCGATGCGCGGCGATGAACACGTCGGCCGGCGCGAGCGAGGCGAAGCCGACCTCGACATGCTCGCCCGGCGGCTTCACCAGCATCAAGAGCGCGGGCAGCATCGTCACCGACAGAACGAACGCCACGACCATGCCGATGCCGGCGATCATGCCGAGCTCCGCGACGCCCACGTAATCCGTCGGCAGGAACGAGAAGAACCCCGCCGCCGTCGCGGCCGCGGCGAGCGCGAGCGGCGTGCCGACGCCGCGGCCCGCGCGCTCCAGGGCAGCGGCGAGATCGCCCGCGCCGTGACGCTCGGCCCGGTAGCGCACCGAGAACTGGATGCCGAAATCGACGCCCAGCCCGACGAACAGCGCGACGAAGGCGATGGAGATGATGTTGAACACGCCGACCGCCGCGAGTCCCAATCCCATGGTCAGCGCGAGGCCGGTGAACAAGGTCGCCAGGATGCACAGGATGATGCGGAACGACTGCACCGCGAGCCACAGGGTGAGCGTCACCGCGAGCAGCATCACGATGCCCATCAGGTCGGCGCGCTCGGCCAAGGTCGCGAACTCCTCGTCGGAGAGCGGCACCGGTCCCGTCAGCCGCACGCGCACGCCATGCGCCGCGTCGAGATGGAGATCGCGCGCCGCGGCGCGGATCGCGTCCGACGCCGCGGCGCCCGGCGACAGCGCGTCGAAATTGAGGGCAGGCTGCACCTCGATGAAGCTGCGCGTGCGCCCGGCCGCGCCGGTCACCAGCGACTGCCAGGAGAGATAGGTCGTCTTGGCCGAAGCGGCGTCGCGCAACGTCGTGCCGAACGCGATCATCGGCCGGTCGATCTGGTCGAGCTTGGCCTGGCCGTGCTCGACGCCCATCAGCGCGGTCGAGAGCGCGTCCATCACGCCGCGCAGGCTGGGATCGGCGGCGAGCGCGCCCAGGAACGGCTGCGCCGCGATCAGCTGCTCGGTCGTCTTCTTGACCTCGGCTTGCGAGAGGAACAGCAGCCCGTTCTGCTTGAAGAACGCGCCGCCGCCGGACTGGCGCACGATCGGGAACAGCGTCTTCTCGGCCGCGAGCCGGTCGCCGAGGGCGCCTTGCGCGCGCAACGCCTGTTCCTGCGTCTGGCCGTCGATGACGACGAGGATGAGGTTGCCCTGCTGCGGAAAGAGCTTGTCGAAATGCTGCTCGCGCTGGCGCCACTCGAGCTTGACCGAGATCAGCTTCTCGCTGTCGGTGTCCATCTTGAAATGCTGCGCGGTAAAGCCGGCGGCCGCGAGCGCCGCGACCACGCAAGCCGCCACCACCGCAAGCGCGTTGCGGCAGCAGAACCGGACCAGCGTTGCGATCAAGAAAGCCATGAGGTGCAGATAGACGAAACGCGCCGCGCGGGCAAATGGCGCACGCTCAATTCGCGGTGACGGGGTCCTGGCCGGGCTCTTTGTTGTCGATCTGGTCCTGGCGGCGCTTCATATAGGCGTCGCGCATGGCGGCGTAATAGTCGACCGAGTTGCGCTCGATGTTGTGCAGCGTCTCGATGGCGCGCGCGCGGCCGTCGACGGTGGCGAACAGGCGCTCGCCGAGCGAGACGTAGTATTTGCCGTGATAGTCGACATAGCCGAGCGGGCTGAAATAATGGTCGACGAAGATGCGTCCGAAGGCGTCGCGCGGCAGCGCCGCGCCTAGCAGCGGCAGCACGATGTAAGGCCCCGCGGGCACGCCATAGACGCCGAGCGTCTGGCCGAAATCCTCCTGCTGCATCGGCATGCCCATGTCGGTCGCCGGATCCATCACGCCGAGCACGCCCAGCGTGGTGTTGACGCAGAAGCGGCCGGCGACGTCGCCGGCGCGGCTCACCCGGCCCTGCAGGATGTCGTTGGCGAAGGTCACCGGCAGGCCGAGATTGGAGAGCACGTTGTGGAAGCCGTCGCGCAACGTGCCGGGCACCGAAGCCTTGTAGAACTCGGCCGCGGGCAGCGCCGCATGATGGTCGAGGCTCTGGTTGATCTTGAACATTTCGCGGTTGAAGGGCTCGAGCGGATCGTTGTCCGACCATTGCTGCGCGCTCGCGCAGCCCGCCAGCACAAACCCGAGCAACCCAAGGACGACGACGTTGAAGGCCGTTCTTTTCCTACCCCGCATGACGGGAGGATAAGAATAAATCGCGGCGCTCGTCTATGCCGCCGTCACGAAGTTCCCACAGGCCTGTCGATGAGCACGGCGAGGAACAGCGCCGGCCCGCCATGCGCGACCCAGGCGTGATTGGTCGCGCGCTGGATGACGACCTGTCCGGGCTTGATGCGGGTCTCGGTGCCTTCGAGGATCAGGCTGGCGTCGCCTTTGAGCAGGCAAATGACGTCGAGCGTGTGCGTCTCGTGCATCGCCGAGTGGCGCGACGTGTCGATCATATGATGGTCGGCGCCGAAGCCCGCGAACGCCGCCTTCGCAGCTGCATCCAAAAGTTCCTTCGGCGCGCCGTCGGGAACCGGCTCGATTACGAACCAGCGCACCTTCACGCTTTGGCGAGGCGGCGAGAGGATCACCCTGCCCTTGCCGCGATCCTCGCTCTCCCTGGGATCGATGGCCGAGAGCAGCGTGTCGGTCCAGATCTCCAAGAGGCCGCCGCGGCCTTGGGTGATCGCCGCCTCCGCAGGCCCGCCGTCGATGATCACGACCGATTGTCCGCTCGCATCGTCGCCGGTAATCACCCGGCGAAGGTGTTCCTCCAGCCCTTCGTACATCAATAGACCTCGAACAGTCCGGCCGCGCCCATGCCGCCGCCGATGCACATCGAGACCACGACCTTCTTGGCGCCGCGGCGCTTGCCTTCCATCAGCACATGGCCGGTCAGCCGCGTGCCCGTCATGCCGAACGGATGGCCGATGGCGATGGAGCCGCCATTGACGTTGTATATCTCGGGATCGATGCCGAGCTTGTCGCGGCTATAGAGGCATTGCGACGCGAAGGCTTCGTTGAGCTCCCAGAGATCGATGTCGGAGACCTTCAGCCCGTGACGCTCGAGCAGGCGCGGCACGGCGAAGACGGGGCCGATGCCCATCTCGTCCGGCTTGCAGCCCGCGACCGCCCAGCCCTTGAACGCGCCCATGGCTTGCAGCCCGCGCTTCTCGGCTTCCTTCGCTTCCATGATCACGACCGCCGCCGCGCCGTCGGAGAGCTGCGAGGCGTTGCCGGCGGTGATGAACTTGTCGGGGCCCTTGACGGGCGCGAGCTTGGCGAGGCCCTCGAGCGTCGTGTCGGGGCGATTGCACTCGTCCTTGCCGACCGTGTAGTCGACGATGGATTCCGCGCCCGTCGCCTTGTCGACGACCTTCATCTTGGTCGCCATCGGCACGATCTCGTCCTTGAACTTGCCGGCCTGCTGCGCCGCGGCCATCCGGCGCTGGGATTCGAGGGAGTATTGGTCCTGGTATTCGCGGGAGATGTTGTAGCGCGCCGCGACCACGTCGGCGGTGTCGATCATCGGCATCCAATAGTCCGGATACATCTCTTCGATGCGCGGCTCCTTGCCGCCGCCGCCGCCGCCCTGGAAGGTGATCGAGTCCACGCCCGCGCCGACCACGATCTGCGCGCCGTCGTCGACGACATAGCGCGCCGCATTGGCGATGGCGTTCAGGCCCGACGAGCAGGCGCGGTGCACGGTCGAACCCGAGGTCGTGATCGGGAGCCCCGCGAGCAGCGCAGCCCCGCGCGCGACATTGCCCGACGCCGCGACGCATCCCGCGACGACATCCTCGACCTCGGCAGGCGCGGCGCCGGACCGCTCGACCGCGTGCTTCACCGCGTGGCCGAGCATCGCCATGTTCGAGGTGTTGTTGAAGCCGCCGCGGGCGGCCTTGGCCAGGCCCGTGCGCGCATAGGAAACGATCACCGCCTCACGCATTCCATATTTCCTTTCCAGTTCCGCCACATTCCACGCGCAGCCTTTCCTCAACGGGGAGGACATCATGGCTGCGACCGTTCAAACCAACACTGGCGACCTCGTCGCCGACATGAACACCACGCCCTTGATCGACGTGATGCTGGTGCTCCTGACCTTGCTGATCATCACTTTGCCGATGCAGACCCACGCCATCAAGATCGATACCGGCCACGGCAAGCCGCCCGCTCCGCCGCCGCCGACCGTCGATCTCGCCATCGACTGGGAGGGTGCTGTGACCTGGAACGGCGTGGCGGTCGACCAAGCCACCTTGCGCGCCGATCTTGCCGCCGCCGCCAAGCAGGACCCGCAACCCGATATCGTCATCCGCGCCGACAAGCTCGCGAAATACGATTCCGTGGCGCGCGTGCTGGCCGAAGCCGCGCAGGCGGGCGATACACATATCGGATTCGCGCAGGATTAGATCATCACTGTCATGGCCCGCGAATGCGGGCCACCCAGGTGAATTCTGCGCGCCTGGGAAAGGATTCACGCGGAGACGCGGAGGTTCGCTCTTCTCCGCGGCCTCCGCGTCTCCGCGTGCCATTCTTCGAAGACGCACAGACGTCGCCTGAGTGGCCCGCATTCGCGGGCCATGACAATTTGTGTTCACTTCACATCCGCGAACTTCTTGCCGTCGGCGGCGAGGCTTTCCAGCAATGCCGACGGCTTGAAGGCGTCGCCGAGCTTGTCCTGGAACTCCTTCATCTTGGCGAGCACCTTGTCCAGGCCGATCTTGTCGCCGTAAAACATCGGACCGCCGCGATAGACCGGCCAGCCATAGCCGTTCAGCCACACCGTATCGATGTCGGAGGCGCGGATGGCCTTCTTTTCCTCGAGAATTTTGGCGCCTTCGTTGATCATCGGATAGAGGCAGCGCTCCAGGATCTCGTCGTCGGAGATCGGGCGCGGATTGATGCCCTGCTTGGCGCGGAAGTCCGCGATCACTTTCTCGGTTACCGGCGACGGCTTGGCGTTGCGGTTCTCGTCATAGTCGTAGAACCCGGCGCCGGTCTTCTGGCCGCGGCGGTCCATCTCGCACAGCACTTCGCGGATGGTCGAGCTCTTCGAGCTCTCCTTCACCCAGCCGATGTCGAGGCCGGCGAGGTCGCCCATCGCGAACGGCCCCATCGGGAAGCCGAAATCGTAGAGCACGCGGTCGACGTCCCACGGCATCGCGCCTTCGAGCACCAGCGCATTGGCCTCGCGCGTGCGCTGGGCGAGCATGCGGTTGCCGACGAAGCCCGGGCAGACGCCGACCAGCACCGCGACCTTGCCGATGGTCTTGGCGAGCTTCATCGAGGTCGCGACCACCTCTTTCGACGTCTTCTCGCCGCGCACGATCTCGAGCAGGCGCATGACGTTGGCGGGCGAGAAGAAGTGCAGCCCGATGACGAATTCCGGCCGCTTGGTCGCCGAGGCGATCTCGTCGACGTTCAGGTACGAGGTGTTGGTCGCCAGGATCGCGCCTTGCTTGACGATGCCGTCGAGGCGCGCGAACACGTCCTTCTTGATGTCCATGCGCTCGAACACCGCCTCGATCACCAGGTCGCAATCGGCGAGGTCTTCCAGCTTCAGCGAGCCGCTCAGCAGGCCCATGCGCTTTTCGACATCGTCCATCGTGAAGCGGCCGCCCTTGGCGCTGCGCTCGTAATTGCCGCGCACGACCTTCAACCCGCGCTCCAGCGCTTCGGGCTGCACCTCGACGATGGTGACTGGGATGCCGGCATTGGCGAAGTTCATCGAGATGCCGCCGCCCATCGTGCCGGCGCCGATGACGCCGACCTTCTTGATCGCGATGGTGGGCGTGTCGTCCGGCACGTCGGGAATCTTGTTCGCCTGACGCTCGGCGAAGAACGCATAGCGCTGCGCCGCCGACTGGTCGCCCGTCATGAGCTCCATGAACAGCTTGCGCTCGGCTTTCAGGCCGTCCTCGAAAGTGGGCGAATTCACCGCCGCTTCGATGCACTGGATGTTCGCTTCCGGCGCCTTGAAGCCGCGGAACTTGCGCGCATTGGCCTTGCGGAAATTCGCGAAGATCTCGGGATGGCCTTTTGCCGCTTCGAGCTTGTCGTTGTTGTCGCGCACTTTGCGCAAGGGCTTGTTCTCGGCGACGATCTTGCGCGCGAAGGCGATGGCGGCCTCCTTAAGCTTGCCCTCGGGCGCGAGCTCGTCGACCAGGCCCATGTCGAGGCACTGCTTGGCCGGGACGTGCTGGCCGCTGGTTACCATTTCCAGCGCCTTCTCGACGCCGGCGATGCGCGGCAGGCGCTGCGTGCCGCCGGCGCCGGGGAGCAGGCCGATATTCACTTCGGGCAATCCGCATTTCGCGCTCGGCACCGCGACGCGGTAGTGGGCGCAGAGCGCGACCTCCAGGCCGCCGCCGAGCGCCGTGCCGTGGATCGCCGCGACCACGGGCTTGGGCGATTCCTCGATCTCTTTCTCGACGTCGAACAGGCTCGCGCCTTTCATCTGGCCGCCGAACTCGGAGATGTCGGCGCCGGCGATGAAGGTGCGCCCGTCGCAGATCAGCACGACGGCCTTCACGTCCGGATCGGCCTTCGCCTGCCGGAAGGCGTTGAACAGCCCGTCGCGGACGGCCGCCGACAGCGCGTTCACCGGCGGCGAATTGAGCGTGACGATGGCGATCTCGCCGTCCTTGGAGAGGTCGGTGACCGGATTGATAGCCGTCATGGAAAATGTCCTTGTTCTTCTGCCGACAAAAAATCAGGGGCGAAGTTCCCTGTCGAGTCCGATTGTGCCTGCCGCTGGGGAAGGGCGTATCGTCGGCCAAAACCATCCCCGGAGTTCCGCCATGTACGAGCATATCCGCCATGAAATCGACGGCCCCATCGCCACCATCACCCTGAACCGGCCCGACAAGCTCAATGCTTATACGGCGCTGATGGGGAGCGAGATCGAGGACGCCTTCCGCAAGGCCGACGCCGACGATTCCGTCCGCGTGGTGATCGTGACCGGCGCGGGGCGCGGCTTCTGCGCCGGCGCCGACATCTCGGGCGGGGCGAGCGCCTTCGACGTCAACCAGGGCGCGGCGATGTTCTCCGGGAGCCGGCCGCGGTCGTCGCGCGGCGGCTTCGTCGAGGCGATCTACAATTGCCGCAAGCCCAGCATCGCCGCGATCAACGGCGCCGCGGTCGGCGTCGGCATCACCCTGTGCCTGCCGATGGACATCCGCATCGCATCGTCGGACGCCAAGATCGGCTTCGTCTTCGCGCGGCGCGGGCTGGTGCCGGAGGCGGGCAGCGCGTGGTTCCTGCCCAGGCTCGTCGGCCTCGACCAGGCGCTGCGCTGGTGCCTGTCGGGGCGGCTGTTCGGCGCCGACGAAGCGAAAGCGGGCGGCCTGATCAGCGAGGTCGTGCCGGCGGAGCAGGTGCTCACGCGCGCCCGCGAGATCGCGCTGGAGATCGCCGAGAACACCGCGCCCGTGTCGGTGGCGATGACGCGGCAGATGCTCTGGCAGTACTCCGCGATGGAGCATCCGTTCGAATTGCTGCAGATGGACGGGCCGCTTTCCGTGGAACTCGGCAGCGGCCCCGACGTGAAGGAAGGCGTCGCGGCGTTCCTCGAGAAGCGGAAAGCCAACTTCCCCGGCAAGGTCTCGACCGACATCCCGAAAGGCTATCGGCCCAGGGCCAAGTCGCTCACATAAGGGTTGGTCTTGCGCTCCCAGCCGAAGCTCGACATCGCCCCATGGCCGGGCACGAAGCGCATGTCGTCGCCGAGCGGCCATAGCCGCGTCACGATCGCGTCGATCAGCTGCTGCCAGTTTCCGCGCGGCAGGTCGCAGCGCCCGATCGAGCCCTTGAACAGCACGTCGCCGACGAAGGCGAGCTTCACGCCTTCGTGGAAGAACACGACATGGCCGGGCGTGTGGCCGGGGCAATGGCGCACGCCGAGCGCGACCTCGCCGACCGCGACCGTGTCGCCGTCCTCGAGCCAGCGGTCGGGCATGCAGTCCTCGGCATCGCCGAAGCCCGGACGCCGCGCGTTGCGGCCGAGCTCTTCCAGAAGGAACAGATCGTCCTTGTGCGGACCTTCGATTCGCACGCCGTAGTCGCGCGCCATCCTGGCGGCGCCGCTGGCATGGTCGAGATGGCCATGGGTGAGCAGCACCTTCTCGACCGTCAGGCCCTCCGACTCGGCCACCTGTTTCAGCTTGGCGACCTCGCCGCCAGGATCGATGAAGGCGGCCCGCCTGGTGCGCGTACACCACACCAGCGAACAATTTTGCCGGTAGGGCGTCACGGGCAGGATCGCAGCGCGGAGAAGCGGCTCGCTCATGCGTTTCTGCTTAAAGCCCAGAATTCGTGGCGTCCATGGAGGCAAACAACGAGTGCTAGGTGTGGTTAACAAATCGCGCGAAATTTAATTGCTCAAAATGGCGCGCGCGTCCCCTACCTTTCGTTCACTGCATGACGAATTCGACATGGCGCGCCGGAGGAGAATCGGCATGATTTCTTTGAGTTTCGGGGCGGCGCTCTGGTAATCTGCGCACGAGATTGGGGAATGAAAGTGCGTTTCGGCGTCATGACGAGTCCGGCCATCCGCGCGCTCTGCGTGGCGGGCCTGTTCGCATTTGCAGCGAACGGGGCCCGGGCGGATTCGGCTGCGCGCAACGTGGACCCGAGCGATCTCACCGCTTACAACACCGCGGGCGATTTCGACACCATCGCGCCGCGCGCGCGGCTGGCGGGGCAGCTCGATCTTGGGCCCTCGGACACGCTGCCCGGCCTCGCGCTGGCGGCGCCTGAAAGCACGGGCCATATCGCGCTGTTCGACGGCGTGTCGGTCGATTTCGGCAGCGGCACCGGTCTGGCCGGACGCTTCAACGCCTATGACGCGGCGGGCTCGTCCGCCTATGACGGCCTGTTCTTCGACGCGAGCGCGGTGAATTCGCCCTACGCGTCGCTCGCCGATGGCGGCTCGTTCCTGAGCTCGACCGTCGATCTCGGCGACTCGCTGCACCTCACGCTCGGCGAAGCCTCGCTGGGGTCCGGCCTCAAATCCTTCCCCGCCGGACCGGAAGCGGCGATCGCGCGGCTCGGCGGCATCGCGAGCACCTACGACACGCGCAGCGCCAACACGCTGCTCGGCGGCGTGTCGCTCGATCTCGCGCCCTGGGGCGGGCTCGGCTTCACCGCCTCGCGCACGACCGAGCGCAACGGGCTGCTCGGCGCGTTCGATCCGATGGTCAATCTCGCCGACACCACGGCGCTCGGCGTTTCGGCGCGGGTGCAGCTCGGCGGCGGCTGGATCACGACGGCCTCGTTCGCGCAGGCGATCACCAAGCTCGATCTGAAACCCGGCTTCGCGGGCGCGGCGCCGGACCTCGTGCCGTCGCGCAGCTACGGCATCGCGGTCGCCAAGCGCGGCTTGTTCGGCAACGACACGATGGGCGTCGCGGTGACGCGGCCCGCGGGCGCCGGCGGCGCGTCGGAGTTCGACCTGGTGTCGGGCATCGGCGGACGCTCGCCGCAGGTGCTGCCCGAGAACTTCCTGATCGACACCAAGGCGCCCGAGACCGATTTCGAGCTCGGCTACGTCACGACCTTCATGGACGGCGCGGTGGCGCTGCAGACCAACGCCGCCTATCAGATGAACTTCGCGGGCCAGAGCGGCAACAACGCCGTCTCGTTCCTTTCCCGCGCCAAGATCAAGTTCTAGTCCCACCCGTCGCACAAGCGTCACGGAACTCCCTTGCCTCCGGCGCGTTGTCGTTGTGGAGCCGTGCGCCGCCGGCCGACTTGCGAAATATCAAGCGATATCGAGGAGGGCCCATGAGGTGCTGGCTGTTCTTCCATCGCGAGCTCGATTCCGGCCTTCCCGAGGTGCACGAGGCGCTGCGCTTCGACACCGTCGCCGAAGAGATGGGGATCGACCTCTCCGTCCTCAAGCCGCGCGAGTTCGATCTCGTCGTCGATTCCAACGACGGCTGGGCGGCGACCTATGACGGGCGCGCCTTGCGCAAGCCCGACGCCATCATCTGCCGGACCGGCGCCGAGACGAACTATTTCACGCTCGCGGTCCTGCGCCATTTCGAGCGCCAGGGCGTGATGCTGATCAACGGCTCGCAGGCGATCGAGTCGGTCGCCGACAAGCTTCACACGCTGCAGATCCTGTCGCGCCGCGGGCTGCCGATCCCCAAGACGATCCTGGGCAAGTTCCCGGTCGACGTCGACCTGGTCGAGCGCGAGCTGGGCTTTCCCGTCGTGGTCAAGACCTTGAAAGGCACGCGCGGCGCCGGCGTGATGCTCTGCGCCGACCGCCTGCAGTTCAACGATCTCGCCGATCTCCTCGACGGCGCCAAGAGCGGCGCCGATTTCCTGTTCCAGCAATATATCGGCACCAGCCACGGCCGCGACGTGCGGGTGCTGGTCGTCGACGGCAAGGCGGTCGCCGCGATGGAGCGGCGCTCGTCGGACGGCAGCTTCAAGTCGAACATCTCGCTCGGCGGCCATGCGACGCGCTTCGAGCTGCCGCGCGACATGGCCGAGCTCGCCGTCGACGTGGCGCGCGCGCTCAGCCTGGACGTCGCGGGCATCGACATCCTGTTCGACGCGAACGGCTATCGCATCTGCGAGGCGAATTCCTCGCCCGGATTTCAGGCGCTCGAGCCGGCCTGCGGCATCAACGTGCCGGAGATCGTCTTCGCGGCGGTGCAGCGGCGGCTGGACGCGAGGAAGGCGGCGCGGCCCTCGCTGCTGCGTGGGCTGGACGGGTTCTGGCGCAACCGCAGGAAGCGCAAAGGCGCGAGCGTCTCCATCAGCTACGGCGCGCTCAATCCGGCCGATTAGGCCGAAGATCGGGTTCTGGACGCGCTCACGTCGCTCCGCTAAAACCCGCGGCTTCTCGCCATCGAACGAAAAGGACACCCCATGGCCGGGCCACAATACGTCTATGTGATGAGAATACTATAGTAACTATTTGACTTTATTTAATATTTTCTCTATAAATACACCTACACAGAACCTACCCAGATCAACACTTTCAAGCATTTAGCCGCGCCGACCTACACAGATTCTGCACAGATCGGATTTCCGATGGCCTTCCTTCAAGACACACAGGAGTTGAAGCCGGGCCTCATCATTTTCCGGCGCTCGGATGTGGCGCACCACCGTTGGTATTGCCGCGTCAGAGTGCCCGGTGAGGATCGCTACAAGACCTTTTCTCTTAGGACGACAGATGTCGAAGCCGCGCGCAGCGCAGCTTTCGAGAAAGACTCCGACATACGCTACAAGCTCAAATTCGACGTTCCTGTTTTCGACAAGCCCTTTGAAAAGGTCGCCAAGGAATTTTCGGATTTCCAAAAGGAACGTGCCGAGGCCGGGGAGATCACCAAGCATCGTTGGCGCGTGATGGATTCGCACATCCGCAGCCAACTCAATCCCTACGTCGGAACCACCCAAATTTCGCTGATCGCGGAAGACCGCTGGAAGTCGTATCCGGCGCATCGTCAGCGAACGGGGAAAGGCCGCTCTGGCGGACGCGTCAGCGAAGGAACGATCCGCGATGAAATGGCGACGTTTCGCGCGATCATGGGTTACGCGGCGACCAAGCGCTACATCCGCGATAGCCAGGTCTTCAAGGGCCGGCTCCCTCTCAGCAAGGCGCGGCGCGAGGAATTCACGATAGACGAATACCGCCATCTTCATACGTTCGCCCGAAGCTGGATCAAGAAGGCGCGCACCAAACATAACGCTTGGTATCGGACCATCGGCTACAACTTCATTCTCATCATGGCGAACACGGGAATGCGGCCGTCGGAGGCCCGCAATCTGCGCTGGCGCGACGTCACCATCAAAATTGAGAAAATCCAACTTCCCGCGCCCAAACCCGCGCCCGAAAAGGATGAAAAGGCCGAAGCAACGGACAAAAGCGCGAAGAGAAAGCAAAAGCCGGACGCAAAGAAGCAGGAAACGAAAGAGCAGGCCGCGCAACCCGATACCGCGCCCCAAGAACTGGAGCGCAAACTCGTCATCCTGCATGTGCGCGGCAAGGACAAGTTCCGCAGCCTCGTCGCCACCAGCGACGTTGCCAAATATCTCGATCGCGTGAAGGCAATCAGCAAGGCGACGAAGCTGGACGATTTCGTATTCAGCAATCACAACGGGACATCGGCAATCTCGCTTTATCACGATATTGTCGAGAGGCTGCTCATAGATTCGAAGCTTCTCATGAGCTCGTCGCAGAGCCGCAGAAGCACCTACTGCTTCCGTCACACCTACGCGACGTTCCGGCTCATGGAGGGCGTCGATGTCTATTTTCTCGCCAAGCAAATGGGCACGTCGGTGAAAATGATCGAAGACCATTACGGCCACATCACGCCTGTAAAGAATGCCGAGCGCATTCTACAGGGCATGCCGGGATGGGTGCCGGTCGCTGTTCAAGCCGGGGAAAAGAGCGGTAGCGTGAACGCGGACGCCCCCGGCGAAGAATAGCGGTTTCCCTTAGGCAGCACAGGCGTTGTGGGTCACGCGGCGAGCTTCGCCGCGCACAGCGCCGCTGCCCCTGCGCGCCGCCGCCTGAAGGCGACTTAGGCGCGCAGTTCTTCTACCAAATTCAAATACTCGGCCTCGGCTCCAAAGACCTGCCGACCCTGTGCAGACCAAGCGCGGTCTGACGATCATACCCGCCGAGGAATACTGACCGACGAGAGGTCGGGGCTACGGCCCCGGCCTCGGTTGCGCCAGCACCCAACGGATGCGGCGTAAGTTGTTCAGCGCGGTATCGTACTCAGGCGATGACCCCGGCAGCGCCGGAAGCTCGGCCGAAATCCGGCTATGTAGCGCGAGAAGTTCGGTACGCGTGAGATAGAACAGTTCGATGAATGAATAGGCTCGCATCTTTGTCTCCTTCGTTTCCGACCGCTTGATTGCGGCCTTACGGCCGAGACCCACGCCGAAGGAGGCGGGCTGCATCGCTTGCGACCGGAACAAGGAGGAGGAGTGCGCAGCACTTGCGGCCGCGGAGCCGACAAAGGCGTTCGATGGCCGGTCAAAAGGCAGCTATGCGGTTGGAATTAAAGAAGGAGAAGCGGGTCTATTCAGGAAGCGAGCCTTTGAGGGTAGTCCTGCAATCGACCTCTATCGGTCAGGGAATGCGGATCGTCTAGTAAAGAGCTACATAGTTCTTACCGGGACCCCGCACCACGACGCCTTCTCTGATTTTTGACCCAAGATCCAGATGGCGTATAGCGATCTCACCGTTCACAACTTGGCTGGCAGTGCTGGCGCGTCGGATGGTGCGACGCTTCCGCTCGACAATCTCGAAAATTAGAGCGTCGAACGCCGCATTTACGGCGTTACCTTTGTTGTCATCAAGGACCAAAAGACACTTCGGTGGCGCTGACAACTCCCGGCCGAACCTCCAAAGCAGTCGCCGCGCCCATCGCCCTGCCGGACCCAATCGCGCCGGTCTCACGGTCGATATACCGAACGCTAAGTCGCCTAACTCTTGTTCGATTTTCAAAAAGGAATCTTTGCCTTCGCCCGTTACAATCTGCTCGATGAGGCTAGCTGCGCCGGCGCCCGGCAAGCTTGTTCCGAATGTTCGATTCAAGAGTTTCCAGATCAGGCGGCCGATATACACAGGCAACTGCGTGTCAGAGACGTAAGCATAGTCCGAAATCGCAAAGCCGATCGCGATTTTGAGCCTCGTTCGCTTTGTAGCGGGCTCGACGGCATCTGTCGTAAATATGAATGCAAAAATAAACTCACCGCCAAGGTCAAAGAAACGGATTGCGACATCGCCGGGCTCGTGACCCTCTAGCCCTGAAAATAGCTGTGTTCTAAACCGCGCTTCCGTTTGGCTGTCCGATAATCCACCAACAACCATCTCCATTTGCTGATTTGCGGTGGGGCTACATATAAATGGCCTAAACGCTTCTCGAGACAAAGTGCCATCAGACGGCCGCATCATCATCGGCCTTCCATGTATAGAACTTCCTCAACCGCTGACATGATCGACTTATTTCCCCAATCTTTTAGCGCACTCCCGACGACGACTCTCACAATTGGCGTTGGAGACGGTCTATCGTGAATGACAATCGCCTTTTGTCTTAAGAAAGAATCGAAGACAGCCCTAAACTCGGCCGCCTTTTGCCGCGCAGATGAATCATCCGGATTGTGTGGCGAGATCAGATCGAATTTATTCAGGTAGATGATCACTAGCTCAGGTCTATGGATTCCGGAAGCTTCCAGACTACCCCCGATCAAGCCCTTCGCTAGGCCAATTTGCTCTGTGATATAGCCATCCTTCCTCCAGTTCGCCGAGGTGGCATCGACCTCATCTGTCGGAGCAAGGACGAGCAAGGCTATGTGAGTGCCAAATCGGCCTTTTATCGAAAGCGACTGGAAAAAGGCACCCCAGCTTTCTCCCGGATTGTCGTGCAAGCGTGCAAACACTTCGTAACGCCCGATGGGAATCGGCTTACGAACGTCGAACGTCTCGGCCGCAACCGTGGGCGACATGTTTAGTATCGCTTCTTGCGTCAAATTTGGGTTCTTGAACCGCGCGAGAACCGATGTCTTCCCGGAACCCTTTAATCCGATGACAGACACGATCACACGGCGCCGGACCCAGAAGCGCCGATATACCCAGCGAATGACAAAGCTGAGGACACCGCCTATCAGACCTGCTGCAACCAATTCTTTCCATATGCCGTAAAAGCCCTCAGCGATTTTCACAACGGGGCTCGTCGGTGGCTGTGTTGTGTTAGGCTGAGCAATAGGCGCAGGTCTGTAGATGATAAGAGGCTTTTCCGGAGGCGGAGCTTGCTCGGGGAGTTTAACCCACTGGCCCCTCCTCTGTATCTTTGCCTCGGTCTGCGCCTGCGTCAGGCTGTTAGGTGCATCTTGACCAGTAACTTCGCCAAGCCCATTTCTAATGAGAAAATTGTCAAGTTGGTCAGGCGTCATAATCGTTTTGCTTTGCAATGCCCCAAGCAAATTCGCCGCTTCGGGGGCTAGCGTTATATTTTTTGGTACGTCAATGGTGGAAGCGTCCTGAATCTGGGCATGATAGCGTCGCAATGTGATCTTGTTCCCACTAATTCCTTCAACTACGAAATAGTCGAATCCGTTGTCGTTTTGGCCGTCGGCTGAAGTAACGGCGCCGATGACCACCATGAATGCAGTCGCGGCGACGGAAACTGCTTTTTTCAAAGGCCCCTCCCAATTTTCGGCAATACTTGCTGGCAATTCTCCTGTGCGCAACTAAAGATTGACCTCTTGGTCGCCGTCCTAAAGCCAGTAAAAGCAGTTGTTGTTTCAGGAGCACAAATGGCCGCACTCGGTCTTGCGTGTCCGCCTTCGCAAGGAATTTCTAATTATCGCTCTGTTTTTCCCGGTTAAGCAGCCACATCTCGGCCTCCGAGTTGGTGCGCTGTTCTGCATGCGCGCATGTCGCCGTAAAAGCCGAACGGCCTGTATCCTACCTTCGCGGTGGCGTCGCGCGGTCGTCGCCCTGACGGCCGCGCGCATCGCTGCCGCCTCGGCGGCGCTCGAAAATGCCGCCGGACGGAAGGCGCGGCTTCTCCGGCACAGTGGCAACAACCGGCTCGTCGTCCGGGCTGGCGAAATACGGATTCTTCCGGCTGCGTTCGCCGAGGCAGGTGTCGGCAGAGAGCGGCAGACAGGTCCGAACCGTATTGGCAAGGCCCGCCTTCCAGCTAAACGCATGATGCGGATCGGTGTCGAACAACTCGTGCACCGGCAGGAACGGCACCCGCGTCTGCGACTTGGACATGCCGCCGCCTTGATTGAACGATGCCTTGCCGCCGCCGAAGCCGATGCCGGTATTGTCGCTGATGCTCTGGGCATAGGTGGTTGTGTCGCCCGCGCGCCGCGACATCCACTCCGCCGTCGTCAGGTCGGCGGGCGGGCCTATGTGCATGACGATGCCTGCATTGCTGAGGAAGGTCTGCCAGCGCTTCGGATAAAGGTCCTGAAGCTGGTTGAGGTCTTGCAGCATCGGGATCAATTGGATCCCGAAGCCGCGCACATAGGCCATGCAGTTCTCGATGATCGTCAGGCCGCCATTCGCGATCAGGAAATACTCGTCGAGCAGAAACGTCACCGGCAATTGCCCCGGTTCCTTCGGCACCATCAGCGCGCGCAACGCCGCCGACAGCACGAGGCGAAACCATTTGGTGTGCCGCTCCATCATTCCTGCCGGCAGGATCAGGTAGACCGTCGCGGGTTTGTCCTTCATCGCGGCGAAGTCGGGGCCGGTCCCCGACATATCTCCGACCATCTCCACATCGTCGAGGAATTCCGTTTGCGTCGCGGCTTCAGAGATCACGTCCCGGATCGAGCGTGCTTCCTGCATGAGCGGCCCGGCCTTGTTCGCCATGCCACGGTTTCCGGAAAGAGCGATCTTGCCGAGCGTCTCGGGCAGCCCTGCGGGATTGGTGAGCATATCGCGCACATTGCCGAGCAACGGCGCGCGGCCCTCGCGCATCGCCTGCGTCGCCTCCCACATCGTCAGCGCGGCGACGAGATTCCGCGCCGAGCGCGGAAAGAAGGGCTGCGTGCCCTCCATCGTAATCAGCGCTTCCGCGATCAGCGCTGCATCGGCGTTGAAAGACGGCGATTCCGGGTCGAGTCCGGCGAGCGGGTTGAACTTCCCGCTTCTCAGATCGTCATAGCCCGTTCTATTGGCGAGCGTGCCGAACGGGTTGACAATATGCACCGCGCCCACCGTGCGCCGGTAGGGCGCGGTGATCGCCGCCAGCTCGCCCTTCGGATCGACGACGACCCAGCTTCGGCTCGCATCCGACCGCAGAAGCGCGGTCGCGGCAAAGCGGGTGGATTTGCCGGAGCCGTTCGGTCCGAATACGAGCATATGCCGCTCGCCGTCATACCCGGCATCGAGCGGTTCGCCTTCATCCGCGACTTGGCCGAGCGGCAGCGTGGCGGGCGAGTCGGTCAGCAGCCCATGCGCGTCGAGCTCCTCGCGCGATGCGAAACACGCATCGCCGAACGGCATGTCGGTTGCGCTTGTCATCGCAATTCCCCGCGCCGCGCGGACTGCCAAAACGCGGACTGCCAGATTGGGATTTCAATTCGCATACGAATGTCCTCGGACAATGCCGACGGATGTATGCGTTGATCAAACGAATGCAAGCCGGGGATGCTCGGCCCAGCCGGACGCTGTCTTTTCCTTGAATATCAGCGTTTTACCGGCCCTCGCCGATTTTGTTTGCTGCAAGTATTTCCGCCTGCCAGCTTGGCCGCGTGGATATTGAAAAGGAACTCGATACGCTTCTTGTGGCTTACGGCGTGAAATCCAAGCGAACGCGCGCGGGCTTCGTGCGCGCTTTTTCCGGCCTCGCCAAGCGGGCGCGCAATGGCGGCGACATTCGAGCGGTTCTGGAAAATATGGGCGTTCTTGCGGAAGCGAACGCGAACAGGCCGCCGCCTCTGCCCGACAAAGCGCCGATGCTCTACGCCGAGCGCCCCGACAAGTCGCAGAACATTGTCGAGTTCCTGCTGCATGGCGGTTGGGGACCATGGGTCAAGCGCGGCGCATTGCCTCGAAAAGTACTCCTTAAACTCGACCCGCAAGCCTATGCTGCACTTGCGAACCATGTGAAGCGCTACGGACTTCCGCCCGGCGTTCGCATTCCAACTCGAAGCGAACTTGTCGATGATTTTATTGAAAAAAATCCTCAGCTGAGCCCCGCTCTGGCAAAAATGTCCAGCGCACTAGTGTCCCGTGTGCGAGTCAGAGGCACTCTCGGAGAGCCTTCACGATAAAGTTTGATTGATTTTCAAACGTTTCTATCTTAAATCTAGCTTGTGAAATGGTCATGGGCGCGGATTTCGCGCACCGCGACGGTCGATTGATCCCGTCGGTATTTCACGCTCCTGCTTGCTAGAGGCTGACTAAAATGTCTAACCGTCTTACTCCCGCTCGGCGGGTCGCTCGTGTCAGTGATTGGCGCTTCAGCCCTAGGACTGAAACAACCGGCGGCGCGCTGGAAATTGCAAGAGTCATGTTTTGGCAGACGATTGCAGCGTTTCTAGCTACCGCTCTGTATAAAGCATCTGCAATGTTGCTTTCCGCGCTTTTCGCTTTGCTGGTGAGCAACGCTCAACCGGCCCCGCAACCGGACCACGGAGGCGGCGCGATCCGGCTGGCGCTCGACCGCGAGGGCCGCGCGCTCGTCATCGACCTCGTCGATCTCATCGGCTTCCTGCGCCGCGTCGCTGCTTGGGCCAGGGCAACCGCGAGCAAGCTCAAGCTTGGCTTGATGCTCGGCAATGGAGGCGCCGCCTACGCGTAGAACCGCGCTTCAATGCGCATGACGAACGCCGCCGGCATCACCGGCGGCGTTTCGTTTTTTTGATCAGGTCATGCAGGGATGTGCGCGGCTTGAGCGAACGCAAACGCTTCGCGCACAGAGTCGTATGCGCGCTGAGAAAATTTTCTCGTGTCTTGTATGCGTTGGAGCGCATAGTTTAACCGATATTTGAACATACTCGGCTAATTTGAGGCCATGCAGCCAGATAGCTAATTCCCTCGGAATTGATCCGTTGGAATTTTTCTGGCCCCTTCCGGGAAACGCTGCATGGCCCGCTATACGCAGACCTATCGCGGCGAGCGCCGCACGGCATCGCTCTGTGTCCAGCTCACGCCGTCTGAGCGCGCCCTGCTCATGGACGACGCGCGGGCGGCCTGTGCGCCGTCGCTCGCCGCGCATATCCGCGCACTCTGCTTCCGCCGCCTCGGCGAGGCCGATCTTGCCGCCCGTCCGCGCCGCAATCCCGAAGCGCGGCGGCTGGCTTATGAGCTTTCCGCCATCGGCAACAATCTCAACCAGCTCGCGCGGACTGCCAATCGCACCGGCCTGCTCGCTGCGTTCGAGGAATTGCACGGCGTGACCGGGCTTCTCAAAGCCGCGATGGAAAGGGTCATCGCGCTTTGATTCCCCGTTGCACCGTAGGCCGGGGTGTGACCGGCGCGGTGCGCTACATCCTCGGCGAGGGCCGCGACCCGCATACGGGCGCGCTCAGGCCCATACCGGAGGATGCGAGAAGCCGCGTCGCGTGGTTCGGGGGCACTGGATTCGGCTTCGCGGTCGAAAGCCGCGAGGACGCCGATCTTGCCCGCCGCGTGATGGAGTTCGACGCTCTCAATCAGCAGAGCCGGACCCGGCAGTGCGAAAAGGATTGCCTTCACCTCTCGCTCGGCTGGCGTCCGGGCGAGACGCCGACGCATGAGCAGATGGCCGACGCCGCCCGCGATGCGCTCGCGGCGATGGGCATGCCGAACGCCCGCGCCTTGTTCGCGATCCACAATGATGAAGCTTACGCCCATATTCATATCGTCGCCTCCAAGATCGACCCGGCGACGGGCCGCGCCTACGACCTCAAGGCCAACTACCTCAAGCTCTCGCGCTGGGCCGAGCAGTATGAGCGCACCCATAGCGGCGGTGTCGTCTGCGCCCGCCGTGAAGGCGCGAACGTCCTTCGCGATGCGATTGAGAACCGCGACGCGAGTGCGGTTCTTGAAGCGATGACCAAGCAACGCGCCACCTTCACCGCCCGCGACCTCGACCGGGCGCTCGGCAAGCAGATTAGGCACGGCTTCGAGCGGGTCCAATTCGCGGCGGAGATCATGCGTCACCGCGAAATCGTTCCCCTGTCCGACAAGCCGGGCGGGCCGGTCACGCGCTATACGACCGAGACGGTGCTGGCATCCGAAGCCCGCGTCCTGAAGGCGGTGCAGGAGCTTGCGCGGAACGACCGCCACGTTATCGGCGAGGATGCCCGAGCCAGCGCGCTATGGGCCTTTGCCTCGCTGACCAGCGAGCAATCGGCTGCCGTCCGCCATGCGACCGGCCCGGAAGGTCTGTCGCTGATCGACGGCCAGGCCGGGACCGGCAAGAGTTTCACGCTCTCCGCCATCCGCGAGGTCTATGAGGCGAGCGGCTATCGCGTGATCGGCCTCGCGCCGACCAATGCCGTCGCGCAAGACATGCAGCGCGATGGTTTCCGGCACGCCTCGACGATCCATGCCGAACTGTTCGCGCTCAATAACGGCCGCGCGCGCTGGAACAGCCGGACCATCGCCGTGCTCGACGAGGCGGCGATGATCGACACCGCACTCATGGCGAGCTTGACCGCTCATGCGGCGCGGAGCGGCGCAAAGCTCATTATGGTCGGCGACGACCGCCAGCTATCCAGTATCGACCGGGGCGGTATGTTCGCGCTCCTGAAAGAGCGCCACGGCGCGGCGGAACTGACCCAAGTCCGCCGCCAGAGCAAAAGCGACGACCGCCGCGCGACCGAGCTCATGGCCGAAGGGAATTTCCATGACGCGCTGGCCCGCTATGCCGACAAGGGCACGATCCGATGGACGCGGACGCAGGATGAAGCCCGCGCGGCGCTGGTCGAGCAGTGGGAGATCGACAGCGACGCCGATCCGGGCAAATCCCGCTTCGTGTTCGCCTACACGAATGACGACGTGGACCGCCTCAACCGGGATCTCCGGCGTGTCCGGCAGGCGCGCGGAGAACTCGGAACCTCACATGCGTTCGAGACTAAGCACGGACGGTTTGAATTCGCGGCCGGAGATCGCATTCAGATTACCGGCACGAACAAGGCGCTTGGCCTCTATAACGGCAATGCCGGAACCGTCGAGAGCATCGAGGACGGCCGGATCGCGCTCCGCCTCGACGGCGGCGAAGGCCGCATCGTCGCGTTCGACGCCGAGGCATTCAAAGACTTCCGCCACGGCTATGCCGGGACGATCTACAAGGGCCAAGGCCGCACGCTCGACCAGACCTATCTCTATCACTCGGAGCACTGGCGCTCGGCGGCGAGCTATGTCGCGCTCTCGCGCCACCGCGAGAAGGCCGAGCTGTTCGTCGCCCGAAACACCGCGCGCGACCTGAAACAACTCGCCCGCCAGATGGCCCGCGTCGAAGAACGCCGCGCCGCCTCACACTTTTGCCGGGCAGATCGCAGAGCCGAACCGACAACCCAGCCAGCCGAACCGCCCGCGCCACGCTTCGCGCTTCTGAAGCGCCAGCATCGCCACATGTCTCTGTCGTCCCTTTGGCATCGCGCCGCCGCGTGGCTCACGGCAAGAACCGACCCCATCCGTCCGCGACCGCCGGACAGACCACCGCACTACCGGCCGCATTGGTAGAAACGGCACATCGCGTTGCGGCGGGCTTTCGTGTCGCGGGGTTCCTTCGTTGCTCATCGCCCTTTCGCGATTGTTTTCGCCACGCAGCGGCCTCTCGGAATGCGGGTTCTGCTCGTGCGCGCGTCCCCGTCAAAACCGAACGGCCTTCGCCCCGCAAGCGGGTCCCCTCCATTACGGCGAGGGCCTTCGGCCTTTTGACTGCGCCGCTTCTCCGCACGCGCCGACGAACCGCATCGAGGCCGCGATACGCGTGGCCTCAAAAAACGAAAGGAAAAGCCATGAGCAAGACATCGAACGAAACCAAGACCGACACGAAAGCCGCTCCCGCCTATCGCATGTATTGCGTAACCAAGGACGGCGACAAGACGGTCTGGCAGGAGATCGGCGCGGCGTGGAAGCACAAGGACGGCAAGGGCCTCAATCTCCAGTTCAAGGCGCTGCCGCTTCCCGAGGGCGAGATCGTCCTTCGCGAGCCGAAAGCGAAGTCCTAACGCCGTGCCGACGCCGGAGCGGGCAACCGCTCCGGCTGCCGCTTGAGCGCATCGTCTATCCCGACGCTGACGGTCGCCGGTCGCGGACAGAATTTAGGAAAATTGCATACAAGCGCACTCATCTCGACGAATCGAGTCCGCAACGCTATCCGTGAACGGAATGCTGTATTCTGTTCACTCCGGCTTTCCACAGTCAATGGGTCCAGCTCGCAATATTTGTCCCGGCGAGTAGGAGTCCATTCATGTCCGTTTCGTTGTTCGATAGATGCGGCCACAGAAAATACCTCGTGGCTAGCGAGAGACTTGCGTTCGTCTCTGCGGCGCTGGCCGAGGATGATTTAATTGCCAGCTTCTGTCTAACGCTTGCCGTGACGGGCGCGCGCATCTCGGAAGTCCTGGCGCTAATTTCGGACCGCGTCGATGCGGGCAATGAAGCGGTTGTCTTTGAAACGCTTAAACAGCGCGAAGACGGCGTGTTCCGCGCGGTGCCGGTACCGATCTGGCTGCTTCAACTTATTGGAAGGCTGGAGGTCGCGCCCGGCGAGCGACTATGGCCGTGGGGACGCACGCACGGCTGGAAGATCGTCAAAGCCACGATGCGAAAAGCTGGCATTCCAGATTATCTATGTAAGCCGAAGGCATTGCGTCACGCCCTTGGCGTGGAAGCAGGGCAACAGGGCATACCGCTCAACATCACACAGCGATGGCTAGGACATGCGCGCATCGAAACGACCGCCATCTACGCGGGCGCAATTGGAGAAGAAGAAAGAACATTGGCGCGCCGCGCTTGGAAGGCGATAGAGGTTGCGCTGCCTACTTGTCAAGGAACTTAGATTTGGCTGCCAGCGTATGCGTTTTTGATTTCAGCATTAAAGAATTTCCCCATTGATCCTGCCTCCATAAGGCGGTCATACATAAATTGCGGGACGTTATAATACTGGTATACTCGTCCGTTGTTGAATTCGACTTCGAGTGTCTCGCTGCCGGGATCATATCCGACTGACGCAAGGTTGGAGGATGACACTGATTGACGTTCCATCGGTTACTCCTATTTTCCTTTAGCCTTAGGCTTCCAGCGTGGGTCCTGGGATCGCCAAGCGGCCACAAGAGTTTTGTAGTTCCCCTTCTTCGCCTCGGCCGCCCAAGATTTGGCAACTAGCGGATCACTACTGTCGGGCCGCTTTCCCTCGCCGGGCAGTTTGACTCGACAGCGGATCGGCAATCTAGCAGCCTCCCCAATGATGATAGCCTCGCCAGTTCGTAAGACAGGTAAACTATCCACCACACCACTCAAATTGTCTGGCAGCGCAGCTTGCACTTTTGAGCGATCGTTCGCGTTTGAAAGGCGAAGCGCAAAGAATGTTCCGCATTGAGAGAGAATTGTTTCGTCAATCTCGGAGGGGCGTTGGCTCACTATCATAGCGCCAACGCCGAACTTTCTACCTTCCTTGACGACGCGTTGAATCATGTCGCGCGCGGGACTGTCGTTTTCTTTTCCGAGGTAGCGATGAGCTTCCTCCATAACGATAAGCTGAGGCCGCTTCCGCCCACCCTCAGGAAGTTCGCGCCCCCAAAAAAGTCCTTCATAAATTACGTTGAGAATGCCGCCAATTAGGCGCGTCATAACGAGGCTTGGTATGCCGGACAAATCAAGAATTGTTATCGGCTTATCGTGACCGATCCAACCTTCGAGTAGTTCCGCCAAGTCTTTTGACGTCGAACCGTCAAGCTTCGGCTCCCAATCACCGGGATGCAGCATAAAGTCAAATTGACGGTCAAGCAGCCGGGAGCGGAGTTGGGCTAGCTGACGCCTAATTGATAGAACGCCGACTTTATTCGCGAACGGAGTGGCGCCGCCAGGACCGGGTGGCGGATATTGGGGCGGAGAGAGTTTTTCGGCGTCCCCTTCCGAAATACGGGCGCTTTGTAGACCGGTGTTGTCCTTTGTTGTTTTGAGTTCTGGCTCGATTAGATCGAGCCAGAGTTGTTTCAAGCTATAGGGGATTGGACTTGTAAGACTGAGTGACGCTGGGTCCACTCCATCGATGCCGCCTTTTGCAGCAAGCTTGTATTTGGCCTCAAAAATATAGTCATAGATAGCTGTCAGAGCTTTCTCTTCGACTTTACCCATCGTGAATTGAACAACTTCGGCTACGTCCATCGCCCAGTAGGGAATGAATAGGGCATCGCTTCCGTCTGTAGGGTTGACACGAAATGTTTTCGCGACATCTCCCAGCGCGGAAGCATATTCGCCATGCACATCAAGAAGAAGGATGCGAGCGCTGGGGAATGGTGTATCGCCGTCTTGCGTGGCGCAGATCGAACGAAGAAGGCTTGCGACTGTCGTTGACTTGCCAGATCCTGTCGAACCCAAGACTGCGGAGTGTCGCGTTACAAGACGATCAAGATCAATCCGAACGGGAATGCTTTCCGCCGCTGCAAGCCTTCCGATTGTGATCTGACCTTCTTCAATAGTGCCGTAGATGCGGCCAAGATCGTCTTCGGTGACAAGATGCACCTCGTCATTGATCGCTGGATACTGACTAATACCTCTTTCAAAAGACGCTTCAACGATCTCTCCGACGAGTTGCACTGTCATCCAACGGTCGCCACGGGCGGAGAGATCGGTGATAGTTTTTGGTGCTGCTGTGGCCCCGACATCTGCGATAATTCCGTAGAGATCGTGATAACCCTGCGGTACGCGCACAAAGCTCCCAACTTGTCCTACGCGATAGCTTCGTCCGCCGATGATGGCGATACCGGAAGAAATGCCCTCGAACTGACGAACGCTGATCGTAGCGCCGGTTACCGCCCCGACGTGACCAAGGAGTGTAGGTTTGGTCATGGCGGCACAGGAGTGGGTGAAGGTGCACTCGCCCCCAGTGCGGGTACGCCAATAATTTGAGCCGTTCGTGACGACGCAAAGAATTTGGCAAACGGCTCTATCGTGCCGAGAAGAAACTGCGACGGCTCACCCGCCGAAGGTATTCCCCAGTAGGAAGCCCGGATCGGCCCCCAATCCTTGCTCGGAAGCTCCGCGGGTAATTGCCACGGTGCTTCAATGCCGTTCATCATACCGCCATCGCGCGCATAAACGCTGAAATTTGGTCTCTTGGATGCAAGATCGCGCGCCGCATCCTCTTCCTTGAGAGTTTTGTATTGAAAGGCAAAAAGACTGGCTGAAGGGTTGGCGGCGAGCCCTTCGCTAACACGTGCCGCCACATGGGCGTCAGCGAATGAGAAGCCGATCGATATAAGAAGGGTATCGCTCGTTGACAGAAATGCCTTAAGCCGGTCCAACAACGCTGTATATGGGGCTTTCTGCGTCTGGTCGTATTTGAGGTGTTCGGGAAAAACCAAATGCGTTGCGCTGCTTTTTCCTGTGCGAACGACCTCATCACGATCATTGGCGCACCAGCCCAGCGAACCATGAAGCTTCCAAAGGCGCGTCCAACGCACAGGAAGATCGTCGCTTGCAACTGATACCGGATCGAAGAACGGCTCACGTCCGCCGGTGAAGCCGTCAAAATATGGAGCTCCTGCGGCCTCGAAAGCTTCTTCAAGCAGAAGATCGTAGTTTGTTGTGAAAATTTCTACTGCATGATCGCGGGACGTTCCGGCAATCCAATTAATGATATCTGTGTAGGCTGAATGCTTCTTCGGCAGGCGGACATCGACGATCTTTCCAATTTCATCGCAGATCGCTCGACCGAACTTCTCAAATCCTGGTCCGTCCAACTCGTGAACCTTGGTTGCACCAATGACTTTTGCGAGCGTTCTAACGCGTGACAGAATCGTCTCAATGTCGTCCTTGGATAGCTCGGACTTTAAAGCAACGATTTGCTTTGAATAGGTCGGAGTCAGTGCATCGAGAACAAGTTTAGTTAGCCCCGCGACCGCTGGAACGAGCGGATAAGTGCCATCGTCTTTCGCCATACCGGCGGGCGCTCCAGCGCCAATTAGCAGACCGATTCTCTTGCGTCCCCCCGCAATAATCGTTCGCAAAGAAGCCATGTACTGATCTGGATTGTGAACGTTTGTCGGCATGATTCCCTCAACCGCGAGAATTTATTCCAAAGGTTGAAATTGTGCCAGTGGGCACTCGTATAGCGCGCGGAAGCGGCACCGAAACACGATGTATTCGCGGATTTGTCAGATATATCGAGATGCTTGCTCATCTCAGCTCTTTAGTCGCCGTGAACAAAATACAGCAAATTGTTCACGGCGACCGCCCGTGTCGGCGGCGCAGCGCGGCAGTGTTTCCGGCATAGAGCCAGGAAAGCTGGCCGCACGGGAGATTTGCCATGCGCCATCCGGTGGCCGTTTTTTGCCCGATAGCGTTCGTCCTGTTTCTAGGCTCGGGGCTTCCGGCAATGGCCGGACCGCTAGAGGATGGCGCGGCGGCTCACGCGCGCCACGACTACGCACAGGCCCTCACCTCGTTTCGGGAGGCCGCCGATCAGGGCAGCCCTCTGGCCGAGGACGCGCTCGGCATGATGTACGACAAGGGCGAGGGCGTCGAGCGGGATAGCGTGGCGTCGTTCGTGTGGTTTCGCAAAGCGGCTGAAGCGGGCGACGCCTCGGGCCAATACTATGTTGCAGTCGCCTACGACGAAGGCCGGGGCGTGGCGCAGAGTTATTCGACGGCTGCCGAGTGGTTCCGCAAGGCTGCCGATCAAGGGAACGCAGACGCAGAAGCCAGTCTAGCGAACTACTACGCTCTCGGGTTTGGCGTACCCAAGGACTATGCGCTGGCGGAGTCATGGGCCAGGAAAGCGGTAGCCGGTGGCTGCCGGGGTGCAGACGAAATGCTATCGCTCATCACGAAACTGGAAGCCGCCAAAAAAGAGCAGCTCGCAGCCAAAAACACCCAAACGGCGCAAGCCCGTCAGGCCGCCCCGGACGCATCGGGTCTTGCCCGCATGATGTGCCAGATGGCTATCGGCGGCTCGGACACTCCCTCAAGTCTGACCGAGGAGGAGAAGGCCCGTGCGATCGACAACTGCACACGCATAGAGGCCGCGAAAGCCAACACGAAGGTTCACGACGGCCTCAAGGCAAGAGACGACAAAATCCGGCAAAAATACCTGAACGAAAATCCGCACTGATCGCTTGTACGGTCCGCCGACCGCCGGTCACGGATATTTGCCCGTGATACGGGCATACAGAGAGTTGACCTGCGCGGTTTGCCCATCGGCCACCGCCTTTTTGGCCTCGGCGTTTCGGACATCGAACGCGAACTTGGCGTTGACCTGGGCGATATCGGCCTCGGCAACGGCTCTCCGAACCTCGGCGGAACGGCCGTCTAGCGCCAGCGTGGCATTGACGCGCGCGACCTCGGCCTCGGATGCCGCCCGGTTCATTCCGTAGTAGCCGGTGACGAGTCCTTCGCCTTCGAGAAGGATGCCCATCACGAGCGAGACGGCGGCAAGGATCGTCAGCACGCGTGCCCAGATCGCACCGACAAAATCGGCCAACCGCGCACGGATGGATATGGTTCTGGGTTTGGTCGAATTATCGGTCATGGCTTTTGCTCTCTATCAAAATCCGATCCCCGCATAGGCGATGCTGAACGAATGCCAAGTGCGGCGTCCAGACTTTGTCGCGCGTGTTTCAATTTTATTTTTGGTAGTGGAGTCACGATTGAAGAAAAAATTGTAAGGGCAAGCGGTGTGCTGGCAGTCCGCGCTCACGCGCGAACCTTTGCCAGCACAATTGGCAGTCCGCGTATCGTGCGACTGCCGCTTGGCAGGGGCTTCGCCCCGTGCACCCCAATGACGATCCGAAGGACGATCTAGCGTGCGCGGTCGCGCTCAAGATCGATCGTGCGACCGGCTTCGCGGTCGCGGCGATCCTCGTCCTGACGGAGGGCTTTTTGCATTTCCGCAATAGCGCGCAAGACCGCCTCGCGGCGCGTATCGGGATCGAGCGGCGCGGACGGTGCGGGATACTCGCCGACCGGCACCGACTGCGGCTCGGAGAGCGAAGATTTCGGTTGAGGTTGCGGTAACGGACCGCCGCCGGTCAGCCCGTCGAGCAGGCCGAGGGCGTTTTCGGCGATGTTCGCCACGCCGTCGAGGATGCGAGCGATGCCGCGTAGAGGGTTACCGCCCGGATCTTCGCGCGGACTGCCAAAAGCCTCGGCACCCGCCTCGGCGGACGGCTCCTCTCGGTCCGCCGTAGATCGGTCCGGCAGTTCGCAAGGCAGTGCGTCTAACGACGGTTCGACCTGTTCGCGCAGTTCGATTTGTGCTTTGGCCTCTCTAACGTCGGGCAGCGCGTCCCGGTCGAGATCGGCGAGGCCGTCGCGGATGTCTTGCGCCTTCGCGCCTTGGATGCGACGGGCGAGGCTATGCACGTCGCCGCCCTGATCGACGACCACGAAGTCCCGTCTGTCGCCTCGGGCGAGGATATAGCCGCGTTCCTCGATAGCGGCCTTGAACTCATGTCCGGTGTCAGCGCCGTTCCATAGCTCGGTCAGTTCGGCGGTGATCGCGCGCGGGTCGAGGCCGTGGCGCTCGCCCCTGAACATCGCCCATTTCTCGGGACCCCGCTCGGGCCGCTCGAATTTCCTGTCGCGGACGAGCACGCTTTTACCCGGCTCGAGGTCGAAGGTGACTTCGAGCTCGCGGGAAGTCTGCTCGTGGATTTTGGCGGTCAGCGAATCCGGGATCGCCTTCTGCTGCTCGATATCGATCCGCGACCAGACGATATGCCGGTGCGTCCGGCCTTCCTTTTCATGCTCGACCACGAAACGCGGTTGCCCCGTCAGGCCGAGATTGCGTTCGAGCGTATCGACCGCCTCGGTCCACTGTTCGGGCGTCAGATGCTCGTCGGCGTGCGGGTTGATGTTCGCCTGATAGAAATAGTTCTCGCATTTGGTCCCTGCCGCCAGCGCCTTCATCTCGGTAAAGGCGTCGGCGACGGTTTCGGCCACGAGGCCGCATATTTCGGCTATCTCGACACGCTCGTTCTTCTCCGCGTTGGTGAGGTGTTTCGCCCACCAAGTCCCCGCTCGCCGGCTGCCGCCATTGATGATGATCGGCATGGCACCGTTACCCCAATACCTGCGTGATCGCGGCCGCAATCGTCCGAAGCTCCGTCAGGGCGGCGGCAATCCCGGCGAGGTCATCGCCGAGTTCGCGCGTATCGCCGGTATTGAGCGCGCGGGCGATCTGGTTGAGGTTCGAGCCGATGCGGCCGAGCGCGCCGAGAATGCGCGCGAGCAGCACCATATCGGGCGAGACGCGGCGGGACGGTTTGCGCACCGGGCCGGACAGCACCTTCTCGCGGGCATAGGCGGCGAGCGTCAGCCGGGCGGCCTCCGCCCCGGCGACGAGTTCGGCATATTCGGCGTTGTCGAGACGAACCAGAAGGCGCTTTCGTCGTCGGCGGGTCTCACTGCCGCTCCGGTGCGGCTTTTCGCTCGAATCCGTATTCATAACGAAAATTCCCGGCCGTCATCGCGCCCGGGATTGAGCGAGGTAATTAGGATGATAGTTAATTCTTGAACGGTCGAAAAAGACCTCAGGCGCGCAACGCCAGTCGATTCATGCTCCACGACTTAAAATCGGATTGTGCTAAATTCAAGGCAAGCGTGTAGATAAATTGTGTTTACGACTGTAGCGCCGCTTCAGGGTTCTACTGTCCGTATGGCCTGCACTCGGCAAACACGGATTTTTGCTTTGAATCCCGACTTAGGCGCTCTGCTTTTGGGCGGTAGGAAGGCTTCCACTCGCGCTATACTGGAGCCCGAGACGTGACCGATTCGCGTCCGTCGCTCCGCCGAGATTGAAAGGCCATGCAAAACGGCACGCCCGAACCGCGCGACATTCTGTTCATCAGCAAGGCGACGCCGGGCGATAACGAATTCGTCCTGTGGCTAGCCCCCCGTCTGGAGGCGGAAGGCTACAAGGTGTTCGCCGATATCCTAAGCCTTGAACCCGGCGACCGTTGGCGCAGAGAGATCACTGGCACGCTGCAAAATCGCGCGATCAAAATGCTGCTTTGCTGTCGCGACGCGACACTCAATGCGGAAGGCGTGCAAGAAGAAATCGGAATCGCAAGCGACCTTGTGAAAGAGCTTCCCGATCCCAAGTTCATCATCCCGCTTCGGATAGAAAAATATAAGAAGCTATTCGGCATCGGTGAGTTTCAATACATAAACTTCGAGTCCGGCTGGGCGCAGGGGCTCGATAAGCTGCTGGACACATTGCGTCGACAAAAGGTTGTCAAATCCAACAACGTCACGATCAATCCGAACTGGGAAATTTTCCGGCGGCGCGGAGCCATACCGCTAAAGCAAGAGCCGGAACGGTTGACCTCTAATTGGTTGCGTATCGCGCAAGCGCCAGACGCCATCCGTTTCTTCGAGCCTTCGGGCGCGGTCAATCGTGACGCGCTCGAACGCGCGTGCGGCAAGGTAACTTTTCCCGTCAATCAGAATCATACTGGCATTCTTACGTTTGCGGCTCTTGAGGAACTCGACGCGGCCTTTCTCGACGTGTGCAGGTTCAAGCTCACGCGTGAATATCCGCTGCTAGAATTCATCGAGAAAGGAGCGCCCGAACTCGGTCTGCAAGGGCAAGATGCTTCCAATATCGCGCATTCCATGTTTCGTCAGGCATGGGAAGCCTTTTGCCGAAAGCACAATTTATACGAACGCAAATACTCCAACGCCTTAGGTTTTCACGTCTCAGTCGCACAGGCCGCTATCGGACAAAAAGTACCGTGGGGTCGTCAGGGCGACCGTCGCTCATCCATGCTTCGCAACATTGCCAAGGGCGTGGTCTGGCAGTTCGGCGCGACGGCTCTCCCGGCTTTCTGGCCTTTTCCTCATTTCAAATTGAAATCGCGCGTTCTGTTCGCTCCGCCAGAAGGGAGGGATGCAGGCGAACCTTTTGACGACTACATGAAACAACACCGGTTGCGCCGCTCCGTCTGTAAAGGATGGCGCAACAAGCAATGGCATGGCCGACTTATGGCTTATCTGGAAGTGCTGGCTGGCGACGGTTCCTATTTGCGCCTCCCCCTCAGTCCTTCCGCGTTTGTGGGCCTTGAAGCTTCGCCGATCCTTTTCACGTCGCCGGTCAGTACCGTTTTGCCAAATACGCTGACCGATGATGACGAGGAAGGGGACGCATCGACCCTCGGAAGACCCGATCCGGAGGACGATCAATGATCGAGTTTCCCGAACGCTCGCTCATAGCCGAGCATTTCGACGAGCCTGCGCTTGAATTCGCCCATAAGCAAAAGACCGCCCATCCGAAAGACGGGTTGTTTTTGTACGGCCCTCACAGCCGTGCCAAGAAGACGAAAGATATACGGATCGGTATTGTGGGTACGACAGACGGTATCGACCTGTTTCGTAGATGGAGTGCCACACTAAAAAACGTCGTCTCGGTTCCTCCGCCGGGGAAAGGCGAAAAGAAAGACAGACTTCATCTCGCCAACTTTCCCGGTCTCGAAGAAGCCTTCGGGATTTCCTATATCATCGAAGACTTCGTCGCGTGCTCGGTTCCTCTGAAAGAACTCGATGCTGCGACGCGCATTCTAAACCTTCACGAGGCAGTGGCGGAAACCGCGCAAATCTATGTCCGCCGCGTGCAAAAGCATATCAACAATGACGAACGTCCCGTCGATATGTGGATGCTCATCTTGCCGGAATTTATCTTCGATCGATGCCGGCCCAACGCAAAACGCACTGGCTTGCCGATGGAAAAAGGAAATTTCGGCAAAAAGCAGTCCTCAAGATCGAACCTGCCTTTGCTCGACCCGATCATCGAGAAACAGACGGAAGAGATTTTTGACGACGTGCCCGATTTTCATCGGCACATCAAAGCCGCTTTCCTCACAATCTCGCCTACACAGCTTGTTCGGGAAACAACAATTGCTCCCGACAAATATCTCAATGCGAAAGGATATCCGACCCGCCGTACCCAAGACGTAGCGACGGTCGCTTGGAATTTGGCGACCGGGCTCTACTACAAAACTCAACCGCACCCGCCCTGGAAGCTCGCAGGCGTGCGCCCCGGCGTTTGCTATATCGGTCTTGTCTATAAGCTTCTGCCGAACCACCCGGAAGAACATGCGTGCTGCGCAGCGCAGATGTTCCTAAGCGAAGGAGATGGTGTCGTCTTTCGTGGGGCGAACGGACCTTGGAAAACGGGTGACTACGAATACCACCTCAAAACTGTGGCGGCGAAAGAACTGGTAAAGAAGGTTCTGGACACGTATGCCGAAACCCACGGTGGCCCGCCTAAGGAGCTTTTCATTCACGGGCAAACTTCATTCAACGACGAGGAGTGGAGGGCGTTTGAAGCCGCCGCACCGTCCGGCACAAACATTGTTGGCGTTCGCATTCGTGCAACGAGGGGGGAAACGAAACTCTTTCGCGATGGCGACTATCCCGTCCTTCGCGGAACGGCGCTCATGCTTGACGACAGAAACGCTTATCTATGGACCAACGGCTATGTGCCGCAACTTGATACCTATATCGGACCCGAAACACCAAATCCCCTGTTCATAACGGCGTTGCGTAGCAAGGACAAAATGCCCGATCTCAAGATCGTCCTGAACGACATCATGGGCCTCACCAAAATCAATTACAATTCGTGCAACTACAATGACGGCCTTCCGGTAACAGTGCGTTTCGCGAGGATGGTGGGCGACGTGCTAACGATGGGGTTGGCAAAAGGCGCCGACAAGCAGCCCTTTAAGTTTTACGTCTGAGTGCCCACCTGACCTGGAAGGAGCGAATGGTCAAATACCTTGTTTTTAGCAAGCGGAAGCGCACCGCGCGGCATGGCAAGAGCGCTGCAGAGGCGAACTTCGAGTACCTCGACGCATCCGCGCGTCCGGAAGCAGTGAAGGTGCGCCAGTTGGTGGAAGGTTGTTTCTCAACTTGGCCCAAGCCTGAACGAGTGGATTGGCTTGCGCGGTTTAAGTCGAAGGACGACGCAACGCATTGGGCTGCCTTCTTTGAACTGCTTCTCCATAGTTGGCTTTTGAGGCTCGGGTACACGGTTGTGCATCATCCCACGGTTCCGAGCACGACGAAGCATCCCGACTTTCTAGCGACCCACCCGAATGGCCTGGAATTTTACCTTGAAGCGCGTTCGACCGATGGCAACTCGGACGACGAAGCGCGGGTCGAGCGGTTCACCGACCAGATCATCGCGGAAGTGGGCAAAATCATATCGTCGGACTTTTTCATCGATATTCGCTTTGCGAAAAGGCCGACGACGCAGCCCGCACTCGCCAAACTGCGTAAAGATGTCGAAAAATGGCTCGGCACACTGACGTATGAACGCGTCAAGGCGGACAGCAAGAGGTATCATAAGCGCGTCAATGTTGGCGGTTGCGATGTCTTGCTCGTTCCGTCCGCAAAATACAAGCGACGGGAGAGCTCCGTCCTGGGAGCCATGATGCGGCGCGGCGTCCAGCAGGTTGATCCTCAGAGAGCCATATTGCCCGCGTTGCGAAAGAAGGCCACGCGCTACGGCACACTGGACAAGCCGTATGTGATCGCCGTGAACGACCTCTCTAGTTTCTTCCATGAGCATCACGCCTTTGAATCGCTATTTGGGCGGGAAACCTTCGTGTCCGTTCCCAATGGGAAGGGTTGGACTGAATGGGATGGAACCGGATTGTTCGGCAAAGCCAACAAGCCGCAGAACACGCGTGTCAGCGCTGCGCTCATTGTTCCGGGAGTGACGCCTTGGGATTTTGCGCGCCGCGTCCCTGTCTTTATTTCAAACCCGTGGGCCAAGAAAGTTGTTGAACAACTGCTCGGCCCATGCAGCGGGCATTTCGTCCGGGACGGCAAGTTCGTGAGATCCCCGACGAGCCCTTCACTTGGGGAGATTTTTAGCCTCAAACAGGGTTGGCCGGGCTAAGCGATTCCTATCGGTCGCTTCTGGCCGAATCGCCGCGATAGTGCCAAGAAATACAAGGGCTTGCCCAGCTAAACTATAATTCCTTGAATTATAGTTCTGGGTGCTATATATTCGCAGGTGAGGTACGGGTGCGCCTGTTCAAGGTCAAATGGTTCGCGAAATTTGCCAAGCGGGAACGCATTCAAGACGCGAGCCTCAAGGAAGCGATCGCGCGTGCGGCCCAAGGCTCGGTCGATGCCGATCTCGGCGGGCACGTCATCAAGCAGCGCGTGGCCCGGCCGGGACAAGGCAAATCGGGCGGCTATCGGGTGATCGTCGCCTTGCGCACCAAGGAACGAGCGGTCTTTCTCTACGGCTTTGCGAAGAACGAGAAAGACAATATCGGCGACGATGAACTTAGAACCCTGAAGGAGATCGCGGCGGCCTGGCTCGAAGCCGACGAGAAGAAGATCAGGACCGCGCTGGCGGACGGACTGTTGACGGAGATCGTGTGATGGCGAAGCAAACGAAACTGACGAAGGCCCTGCTCGAAACGGCGGGTGATATGGAGCGCCTTGGCATCCTGTCAAAGCCGGCGCACGAGAAGATCACGAAGCGCCATCTCGCATCGGGAGCGGCCGTCGCCACTACCCTTTCGGCGCGTGAAATCAAAATGCTCCGCAAGAACTCCAATATGAGCCAGTCCGTCTTTGCGCATTGCCTGAATTTGACGACAGGCTACGTGTCCCAGCTAGAGCGCGGCGTTAAAAAGCCGACCGGCCCTGCCCTCGTCCTCCTGAACGTGATCCGGCGCAAAGGCATCGAGGCGATTCTATAACGGCCATGCCGGAAGCGGGGCATTAGTTTCCCAACGACAAGCTACGCGTCGAACGCGCTCATTCCGACGAGAAGATGCTTTTTGCTGATAACCCCGCGCGATCAAAAAAGGCTTTGTTCCGCGCATTCGCGTCTTCAAGAAGCGCGTCCCAACCTATAAGCTCGATAGTTCCCTTGAATCCGCTGTTCGGCTGGTAGATGCGCCCTCTTCCATCCGCCGTCCTGCCCCACGAGTAGGTCCAATCGTCCATCTCGCCGATGCAATCCGCGACGATATAGCAATAGAAGACCGTATTTTCATTGAACCGGATCGGTCTGCCGCGTACATCCATCTGGCTCCCGCGCTGAAGCGTTCGTATGTACCGCTCGACCTGTTGTTGCGGATTTTCACCGCTCGCATATTGCTTCCGTCCGGGCTTTTTGAACTCGATAAGCAATATCTTCGAGGAATCGTCGGCTTCCCGCAGCCCATGAACATGATCGAAGATCGCCAAATCCGGACGATCCGCGCTATCGAATTCCTTTGCCAGTTCGTCGAACGAGACATCCGAACTGAAATACTGAGCAAACGTCAGCCTTTCATCGACGACCCACAGATCATGCGAGGTGGGCTCGACCTGACCTTTGTGCCGCCCGACCGTTGCCACTCGCATCGGGCATATAAACGTGTGCAACACGCTCTCATTCTGATAGGCGCTGTCTTTCGTATCGTTGCGCACCTTTTCCAGCAGAAGACCGAGAAAGTCGAGGACGACCTTGCGGCGAACAATATATTCCGCGAGGCTTCGTTGTTCGGCCTCTTCTATCTCCTGCGATGCATCTCGGATCGCCTTGTCCAGACTTTCACCGTCGAGGCCATCACCTTTCAGCCTCAGAAGCACAGACTTGATCTTTTCCGCTTGCCTTTGATCCCGACGAAATCTCTGCCGCGATAGATGCCCATAGATCGCATCGTCAGCGAGCTCCCCGGATGGCACGTGCTTTTGAAGTTCTTCAATCGGGCCGAATTTCACAGAAGGATAGGTTTCAACGATTTCTTCGACCACCTTTGCTTGCTCTCGCCTGAGCTTCGTCATCGGGTCGGCCAGGAATTTCTCGATATGCGGCATGCAAACGTCATTCACGATAGCGTCGATAGTTGCATCCTCAAACGTGAAACGCGTTCGCTCCTGATTGACGTTCCTGTCCAGAAACGAACCAAAAACACAAGCATGGAAAACCCGATCTTCTGCCTCACCGAAATATTTGAGACCGAGCTTTCCATCAATTTTCTGCGAGTGCACCGTTCTATCGTGCGCGATGAAGTGGACGAAGTGGCTGCCCTTTAAGTCCGAACTCGCCGTCTTATCGCATTCCATAAGGGTGAGCTTCAGTTTGCCATATTCGTCGGTCTCGCTCTCGACCGTTTCGCGACGATGAATGATGTCGTCGATTGCGTCGGGAAACTCGCGGGTTTCGCCACCGCAACTCAAGCTCACAACAGGCGACCGGCCTCCGATGAAAGTCGGTAGGAAGTGCGACATGAAATGTTGAAATGCGTAAGTCGGACGACCTGGAAAATGATGCCTGTAACCATTGTCCCGAAGACCGGAAAAGACCACATTCATGCCGGTCTCGGCCGATTTGGATCGCACGGCCTCGTCGTCGTCGTTCACGATCTGCTGAGTTGCCGATAGGCGAAAACCGAACGAACGCTGCCGTAGCCTGCCGTCCTTTTCGTATATGCTTTTAACTTCTATTTTCTCAAAGCAATCCAACCACAGAAGGCGGCCGACGCCTTTGCCCCCGATAGCGATCTTGTTGTCCGTATCCGTCGTGGTGAAAGCCTCGAAGTTCTTTTCGTCCAGCCCTACGCCATTGTCGGCTACGCTGGCGGTAACGTCTGTTTTTGAACGGTCGATATCGACCTCGACATATATGCGACCCTGCTTAATGACCTTTTCGCCGAAACGGTCCTGCGTTGAATGGATCGAGTTGCTGATTGCCTCGAACAAGGGCTGCATCGCTTCGGACGCACGCGTGGGCTTTGGGAGCCGATCAACGCGCTTAACGAGATTCATCGATAGAGATTTCATGAAGCTCACAGATTTTCTGAACGATGCGGGGCGCGAGGACCCCAGATGTGCGCGCCGACAGAGATATTAGTACGGTACACCGACAAGTGGCAATTTGACGATTCTTCGCGTTTCACGCTTGGCGGATAGGACTAGGCGCGGCGCTTCGCGACCGGGCTCTATGCGCTTCGCGCACCGGGCCGCTTTGCGTCCTGGCCCATGCGGGTGACGATCCCTCGCGCGGGCGGTGGAGAGCGCCGTCGATCGCACTCGGTCCCGCCGCAAGTGCGGCTCCTGCGGGTGCGCCGCTACGCGCGCCTATCGGCGTCGCCGTCGCTCGACGGCGCGTCCCGGCCGCTCTGTCGGCGGCCTCCTGGCAGCCTGGCTAGAAGCGCGCGTGGCTAAAGCCGCACTGCGCCTCTCGCGCTTTGTCTGTTGGCCGGACTGCATGCGCGCGGCCGGGAGCCGCTCGCTCCGCTCGCGCGTCTGCCCACGTTTCCCCGTCTGTGCTGCGTTTCGCGTTGCTGCACTCCGCTTGACGGGTGATGCCCCTCACGGGCGACGCCCGGCCGCTTGCATGCGCCGGGAGTTTCTCCGGGGCGCTGCCCCGGCGCAGGCAAGGGAACCGCTTCGCGGCGAACCCTGCCGTTTCCCCGGTCTTCCTCCGCGTTGCTCCGTGCAGACCGGGTGATCCCCCTCGGCAGGGTTCGCCCTTGCCTTTGCCGCCCCGGTCTCGCCGACGGGCAAGGGTTCAGCGCAGCGCTGCGCTGTAACCCAAGCCCGAGAGGAACAGATGACCAAGCAACACAAAGCTCGCCAGCCGAAAGCTGCAAAGGCGAAACCGAAGACGGCTCGGAAGCGACCCGTCCAACCCAAGCGGTCGAAGCTTGTAGAGCGGTTCGACTGGCAGGGCATTACGGTGGCGGTGTCCTACGAGGCCGACTGGCTCGGTGTGTCGAAGGAGCTTTCGCAGTTTGCGACTGCGCATCTTGAGATCGAGGCGGTCCAGCCGTCCAAGCAAGCTCTGCCGGTGACAGAGACCGGCTATCGCTCGCACTTCGTGGCGCGCGGCGTTGTGGAACAGGCGGGTGGTCCGGTGGCCTTTGCCCGCGCTTGGCTGGATCAGGCTGCCAAAGCTCCGGCGTGGAAGAGGCAGCAGGAAGCCTCGCGCCAGCTATGCCTGTTCTAAGCCGGAATTGGGGGCTTTGGCCTGTCCTAGTTATCCTTGGACTCGACTCGGAAAGAAGCCTATTAACAGCCTGATCGGGCCCGAATGGGCCGGAGTCCCCAAAATATCCTACACAAAACCTGCACAGGCAAAATCATGCCGAATTTTACTAAGGATTTCAAATAGATGGCCGGGCCGCAATACGTCTATGTGATGAAGGGGCTGTCCAAGACCTATCCCGGCGGGCGGCAGGTGCTGAAGGACATCTGGCTGTCCTTCTATCCCGGCGCCAAGATCGGCATCGTGGGCGTCAACGGCTCGGGCAAGTCGACGCTCATGCGCATCATGGCCGGCCAGGACAAGGAGTTCACCGGCGAGGCGTGGGCGGCCGACGGCATCCGCACCGGCTACCTGCCGCAGGAGCCGCAGCTCGACCCCGCCAAGACCGTGCGCGAGAACGTCATGGAAGGCGTCGCCAAGAAGAAGGCGCTCGTCGACCGCTTCAACGAGATCGCCGTCAACTATTCCGACGAGACCGCCGACGAGATGGCGCGCCTGCAGGACGAGATCGAGGCGCAAGGCCTGTGGGACCTCGACAGCCAGATCGACCAGGCGATGGACGCGCTGCGCTGTCCCGACGGCGACGCCGAGGTCACGCACCTCTCGGGCGGCGAGAAGCGCCGCGTCGCACTCACCAAGCTGCTGCTCGACGCGCCCGACATCCTGCTCCTCGACGAGCCGACCAACCATCTCGACGCCGAATCCGTGCAATGGCTCGAGCAGACGCTGCGCGAATACAAGGGCTGCGTGATCCTGGTCACCCACGACCGCTACTTCCTCGACAACGTCACGGCGTGGATCCTCGAGCTCGACCGCGGCAAGGGCATCCCGCACGAAGGCAACTACTCCTCGTTCCTGGCCGTGCAGGAGAAGCGCCTGCACCAGGAAGGCGTCGAAGCCGCGGCGCGCGAGCGCGAGCTCGCCCGCGAGCGCGAATGGATCTCGCAGTCTCCGAAAGCGCGCCAGGCCAAGTCGAAGGCGCGCATCAACGCCTATGAAGAGCTGCTCGCCAAGAGCCAGGAGCAGCGCTCCGGGCCGGCGCAGATCCTCATTCCCATCTCCGAGCGCCTGGGCTCCGTCGTGGTCGAAGGCGAAGGCCTGTCGAAGGCTTACGGCGACAAGCTCCTGTTCGAGAACCTCGAGTTCAAGCTGCCGCCGGGCGGCATCGTCGGCGTGATCGGCCCCAACGGCGCCGGCAAGACGACATTGTTCCGTATGCTGACGGGTCAGGAGAAGCCCGACAGCGGCAGTCTGCGCATCGGCGACACGGTGCACATGGGCTATGTCGACCAGTCGCGCGACGACCTCGATCCCGACAAGACGGTGTGGCAGGAGATCTCCGGCGGCACCGACATCCTCGAATTCGGCAAGACCAAGATGAACTCCCGCGCTTACGTCGGCGCGTTCAACTTCAAGGGCGGCGACCAGCAGAAGAAGGTCGGGCTCCTGTCCGGCGGCGAGCGCAACCGCGTGCACCTGGCCAAGCTCCTGCGCGGCGGCGCGAACCTGCTGCTCCTCGACGAGCCGACCAACGACCTCGACGTCGAGACCCTGCGCGCGCTCGAGCTGGCGCTGGAGGAGTTCGCGGGCTGCGCCATGATCATCAGCCACGACCGCTGGTTCCTCGACCGCATGGCGACGCATATGCTGGCCTTCGAAGGCGACAGCCATGTCGAGTGGTTCGAAGGCAACTTCCAGGACTACGAGGCCGACAAGAAGCGGCGCTTGGGCATCGACGCCGACCAGCCGCACCGCATCAAGTACAAGAGGTTCGCGCGGGCGTGACGCACCACAAGATGTAGTGGTCCCGGCGCTGCCGGAGCATTCGTTTTCAGGTTCGAGCGATTTTCGGTCCGCTTCCCGTCGCGCTCCGGCGCCGACACGAGATGTGGTGGTTCGCGAAACGGCGAGCAGTCGTTTTGAGCTTTTGCGGAATTTCCGCGAAAGCCTTCCACGGCGAGCGCATCCTGTCGCAACCCCAGATTTTGTGCGTCGGGGAACGGCGAAGCATTCGAACCGCGCTTTTCGAAAGAGGTATCCCCCTTTCCGGACCCGGGACGCTCGACCGGACGAATGCCCCTCGCGCGCATTTTTTGTGCCGTTCCTTTCGCGCACACCTATCCGAGATGGATGTGGGGACGCCCCGCGGATCGTTCAAGTCTGGCAGGCAATAGGCCTATACTTTACCTTCGGTAGAACGACCGGAGGGGCCCATGCCTTGGACGATGACCGCAGGCGTCGCGCAATATGGCGGCGCGGACTGGGACAACTACCTGCAGACGGTGCCCAACTGCTCGCCGGCGCTGGCCCAGCTGATCGCGTTCCAGAATCCGCAGATCGCCTATTTCTTCCATTGCCGCGACGCGCTGAACCTGGGCGACGGGCGCGACTTCCTGCCCGGCGACGCGGTCTTCTTCAGCGGCGCCGAGAAGCCGCAATGGGCCGACGCGCCGCAATGCGACGGCTATGCGCGGCTGTGCCTCGCGGTGGCTTATACGGGCACGACCACCGTGGACATCCAGGCGGCGCTGGAACTGACGTATCAGGGCAGCCCGGCGCTGGACGCGGTGATCTTCACGGTCAACATGAACAACATCGACACCATTCCGTCCGGCTATGCGCAGATCGTTCCATCCGCCACGGGCCCGTCGGTCCTGACCGCGAACGCGAGCGTCCAGGCGCTGCTTCCCGCCATCGCGCCGCTGGTCGCCCAAGCGCACGGCCAAGGCACGGCGATCGTCATGTGCGTCGTGAACAATTGGGACAGCGCCGGCTGGGCGGAGTTCCAGACCCTGGCGGATGCGCAGCAATTCGCCGGACAATGCGCGACCGTGCTCGCGCAATACGGCTTCGACGGCGTCGACATCGACGACGAGTATTCGCAAGGAACCGTCAACAACACGTCCCTCGCCATGGTGAGCTATTGCCTCGACGGGACGATCGCGCCCAAGACGCTGTCCAAGGCGCTGTACGGCGACACCCAATATCAGGACTACACCTATGACAACACGACGGTGTTCCAGAACCTGACGTGGGGCTGGACCATGACCTATGGCTTGCCGGCCGAGTATCAGGTGAAGCCCTATTCGGGTCTGATGGACAACAACCGGGTGTGCTGCGGCTATTGGGACCAGCGAACCGGCCCGACGCAGGACGAGATCAGCTGGCTCTATGCCGGCGGCTATGCGGGCGTGATGGTGTACGCGATCGACGATTCGGGCGGGCCGGCCCTGCTGAACACGCTGCTCGGCTATTGGTCGACGGCTACTGGATCTTCTGCCTGAGCTGCGCGGTCAGCTGGTTCAAATGCGCGACCAGCGCCGGAATCGAATTGTTGTGCTGGGCGAGGAAGGCCTGGAACTGGTCGCGCTCCTCGATGGCGAGCCAGACGCCCGCGATCGAGACGTCGACCACGACCATGCGCGCGCCGTCGGTCAGCACGCGGAAATCGACCTCGAGCGGCTGCTGCCCCGATTGCGACGGATCGACCAAGGTCGTCTTGACGATGATGTCGCCCGGCGCGCGCTCGGTCGAGCCGGTCACCTTCAGCGTCTGGTTGGTGTAAGCCGAGAGGCGCGATTGATAGACGGCCTGGGCATAGCTCTTGAACGCCGCGTTGAACGAGGCGACGTCGGCATCCGATGCGCCGCGGCGCGCATTGCCGAGTGTGAACTTGGCGATACGGCCGATGTCGGTCAGGCTCTCGAGGAAGCTTTGGAACTGCGCCGTGCGCTGCGCCGAGGAGCCGGACCGGCCGTTCAGGATCTGGAGCCCCTTGTCGATATTGGTCTGGACGAAGCTCTCCGCCGGCGACGCCGCGTTGGCGGCCGGCGCCGCGAACAGCAGCACGACCGCCAATCCCAAAAAGCCCAGAGCCGAAGTGATCCTAGACATCGCGCAAGGTCCTATCTCTTTTCCAACATTGAAACGGAAACGCCCCAACACGCCCAATCGTTTCGGCGGCTTGTGGCAAGTTCATGGCAGTTCGGTCAAAAATCCGGGAGTTTCTCGACCTCCTCCTTGCCGTTCCTGACCTCGCTGTCGCGGTGCTGGCGGTAGAGGCTGCGCATGGACGCATAGTAATCCACCGAGTTGCGCTCGATGTCGTCCAGGGTCCGGATGTTGCGCGCCCGAAGGTCGAGGACCTTCATATATTCGCGGCCGGCCTGCCACCACAGATGCTGCTTGAAGTGGATGAAGTTGAGCGGATCGGCGCCGACATCGACGAGCAGCCCGATGGTGTCGCGCGGGCTCGACGGGCCCAGCACCGGCAGCACGACATAGGGGTCGCGGCTCATGCCCCAGACCGCCAGCGTCTGGCCGAAATCCTCGTCGTGGAACGGCATGTCGAATCGCGTCGCCGGATCGAACAACCCGCCCAGCCCGATGATCGCGTTCACCGCCAGCCGCGACAGGGTCTGCGCCGCGCGCTTGGGCTCACCCTGCAGCACGTCGTTGGCGAAGGTGTCGGGCAGGTCGAGATTGACGATCAGGTCGTGGATGCGGTCGCGCACGAAGCCCGGGACGGTGGCGTTGTAGGCCCTGGCGGTGCGGCCCAGGAACATCCGGTCGAGCACCTGATTGGTCGAGAAGATCTCGCGGTTCGTGGCTTCATCGGGGTCGCCGGGATCGCCGGGCTTTGGGGCGCCGGGCACGCCGGCGCACCCGGCCAGGACCAGGCCGAGCGCCGTCGCCAGGAGCGGAAACCGTCCCCACATGGCGACCTTATGCGTCGGCGGCCGGGGCGGATCAACGGCGCCACGATCCGCCTTCCCACCCTCCTCGTCCCATTGCATAATCATATAAAGATATGTTTATATGCACGCATGGAACGGCTGGTGACGATGCTGCGTGCCGCGGGCGACCCGACAAGGTTGCGCCTGCTGCTTCTGCTGCGCCAGGCCGAGCTGACCGTCAGCGAGCTGATCGAGATCGTGGGCCAGAGCCAGCCGCGCGTATCGCGGCATCTGAAGCTGCTTTGCGACGCCGGCCTGCTCGAGCGCTTCAAGGAAGGGAGCTGGGTGTTCTACCGCGCCGCGGATGCCGGCGCGGGCGCCGAAATCGGCCAGGCGCTGGCGGCGCTTGCCGGTCCGCATGCCGCCGACATCGCCCGCCTGGCCCAGGTGCGCGAGGCGCGCGCCGCCGAGGCGACTGCCTATTTCAAGGCCAACGCGGCGGAGTGGGAACGCATCCGCGCGCTGCATGCGCCTGACAAGGAGGTGGAAGCGGCGATCCTGCGCCAGATCGCGGACGCGCCGCTCGAATCGCTGCTCGATGCCGGCACCGGCACGGGCCGCATGCTCGAACTGCTCGGGTCCCAAACCAAGCGCGCCGTCGGCCTCGACGTCAGCCCCGAGATGCTCGCCATCGCGCGCGACCGGCTGATGCGCGCGAACCTCACGCAATGCCAGGTGCGGCTGGGCGACACCTATCGCCTGCCCTTCCCCGACGGCGGCGCGCTCACCGGCTTCGACGCGGTGCTGTTCCACCAGGTGCTGCACTATCTCGACGATCCCGGCAAAGCGGTCGCCGAGGCGGCGCGGGTGATGCGCGCGGGCGGCAAGCTTCTGATCGCCGATTTCGCGCCGCATGCGCTCGAGTTCCTGCGCACCGATTTCGCGCATCGCCGGTTGGGCTTTTCCGATCGCGAAGTGCAGGGATGGTTCGCGGCCGCGGGCCTCAAATCGATCGCGAGCGAGACCATCGCGGCGCATCGCGGCCAGAAGCTGACGGTGAAAATCTGGGTCGCGCAGTCCGCGCCGAACGCGAAGGCGCAAGCCGCATGAGCCTCAAATCGCTTCTTTCGGGCGAGCGGCCCATCAAAGTGTCGTTCGAGTTCTCGCCGCCCAAGACCGCCGAAGCCGAGGAACAGCTCTGGCAGGCGATCCGCAAGCTCGAGCCGCTCGGCCCCGCGTTCGTCTCGGTCACCTATGGTGCGGGTGGATCGACGCGCGAGCGCACCCACGCGACCGTCAAGCGCATCGTGCAGGAGACGGGCCTCAAGCCAGCAGCGCATCTGACCTGCGTGTCGTCGCCCCGCGCCGAGATCGACGAGATCGTGCAGGGCTATTGGGACGCGGGCGTGCGCCACATCGTGGCCCTGCGCGGCGACATGCCGAACATGGAAGGCGCCTATGCCGCGCACGCCGACGGTTATCGCTCGACGCCGGAGATGATCGAAGGCATCCGCCGCATCGGCGATTTCGAGGTCAGCGTGTCGTGCTATCCCGAGCGCCATCCGGACTCGCCCAGCTTCGGCCACGACATCGAGCTTCTCAAGCGCAAGGTCGATGCCGGCGCCACGCGCGCCATCGGCCAGTTCTCCTTCGACAGCGACACGGTCGCGCGCCTGCGCGACAACGCGGCGGCGGAAGGCGTGAACGTGCCGGTGATCCCCGGGCTGATGCCGACCACGAACTTCAAGGGTGTGCAGCGCATGGCCGCGCGCTGCGGCGCGCGCGTGCCGGCGTGGCTTTCGCGGCTCTATGACGGCCTCGACGACAATCTCGAGGCGCGCCGCATCGTGGCCGGCGCGGTGATGGCCGAGCAGGTGGCCGAGCTGCACGCGCGCGGCTTCGACCAATTCCATTTCTACACGTTGAATCAATCGGACCTGACGTTTGCCGCGTGCAGGCTCCTGGGATTGCCGTCATGAGCTTCGACCGCGAGTCGCGTATCGCCTGGATGATGGAGGAGGCGAAGAAGCGCATCCTCCTGCTCGACGGCGCCTGGGGCGTGCTGATCCAGAGCTACAAGCTCGGCGAAGCGGATTTCCGCGGGGACCGCTTCGACAACCATCCGAGCGAGCTGAAAGGCGACAACGACCTGCTCACGCTCACGCGGCCCGACATCATCCGCGAGATCGGGCATGCCTATCTCGCCGCCGGCGCCGACATCCTCGAGACCAACACCTTCACCTCGACCGAGACCAGCCAGGCCGATTACGGTCTCGCGCATCTCGTCGGCGAGCTGAACCAGGAAGGCGCGCGGCTGGCGCGGCAGATCTGCGACGAGGCGAGCACGTCCTCGCGGCCGTGCCTGGTCGCGGGCGTGCTCGGGCCGGCGAACCGCACCGCCTCGATCTCGCCCGACGTCAACGATCCGGCGTTCCGCAACATCACCTTCGACGATCTGCGCCGGACCTATTTCGACGCCGCGTGCGGGCTGATCGGCGGCGGCAGCGACATCCTGATGATCGAGACCGTGTTCGACACCTTGAACGCCAAGGCCGCGATCTTCGCCATCGAGGAAGCGTTCGAGGAATTGAACGTGCGCCTGCCGGTGTGGATCTCGGGCACCATCACCGACCTTTCGGGCCGCACGCTCACCGGCCAGACGCCGGAAGCGTTCTGGCATTCGATCCGCCACGCCAAGCCGTTCGCGGTGGGCCTCAATTGCGCGCTCGGCGCGAAGGAGCTCAGGCCCTATCTTGCCGAGCTCGCCGCCGCCGCCGACACGCTCGTCACCGCGCATCCCAATGCCGGCCTGCCCAACGAGTTCGGCGGCTATGACGACACGCCCGAGAACATGTCGGCGCTGATGGGCGAGTTCGCGCGCTCGGGGCTCGTCAACATCATCGGCGGCTGCTGCGGCACGACGCCGGAGCACATCAAGGCCTTCGCCGAAGCGGTCGAAGGCGTGGTGCCGCGCAAGGTGCCGGAGAAGCCCAAATACATGCGGCTGTCCGGGCTGGAGCCGTTCACGCTGACGCCCGAGCTGAACTTCGTCAACGTCGGCGAGCGCACCAACATCACCGGCTCGGCCAAGTTCCGCAAGCTGATCGCCGCCGACAATTACGAAGGCGCGCTGGAGATCGCGCGCAGCCAGGTCGAGAACGGCGCGCAGATCATCGACATCAACGTCGACGAAGGCCTGATCGATTCCGAAGCCGCGATGCGCCGCTTCCTCTTGATGGCCGCGGGCGAGCCCGACATCTCCAAGGTGCCGGTGATGATCGACAGCTCGAAATGGAGCGTGATCGAGGCGGGCCTCAAATGCGTCCAGGGCAAGGGCATCGTCAACTCGATTTCGCTGAAGGAAGGTGAAGCCGCTTTCGTCGCCCACGCCAGGACGATCCTGCGCCATGGCGCGGCGGTGGTGGTGATGGCGTTCGACGAGCAGGGCCAGGCCGACACGCGCGCGCGCAAGATCGAGATCTGCCGCCGCGCCCACAATATCCTCACGGGGATCGGCTTCCCGCCCGAGGACATCGTCTTCGATCCCAACATCTTCGCGGTCGCGACCGGCATCGAGGAGCACAACGAATACGGCCGGGCCTTCATCGAGGCGACCGAAACCATCCGCCGGGAGATGCCGCTGGCCCATGTCTCGGGCGGCGTGTCGAATTTCTCGTTCTCGTTCCGCGGCAACGACACCGTGCGCGAGGCGATGCACTCGGTGTTCCTGTTCCACGCCATCAAAGCCGGCATGGACATGGGCATCGTCAACGCCGGCCAGCTGACCGTCTATCAGGACATCCCGACGCCCTTGCGCGAGGCGATCGAGGACGTGCTGTTCAACCGCAGCCCCGAGGCGACCGAGAAGCTGCTGACCATCGCCGCGCAGTACAAGAAGGACGGCGCCACGGCCGAGGTCGAGGACGCCGCCTGGCGCTCGCTTCCCGTCGACGAGCGTCTGACCCACGCCCTCGTCCACGGCATCGATACCCATGTCGTCGAGGACACCGAAGCCGCGCGCCTCGCTGCGACGCGGCCGCTGGAGGTCATCGAGGGCCCCTTGATGCGCGGCATGAACGTGGTCGGCGATCTGTTCGGCGCGGGCAAGATGTTCCTGCCGCAGGTGGTGAAATCCGCCCGCGTGATGAAGAAAGCCGTCGCGCACCTCTTCCCCTTCATGGAGGCCGAGCAGGCCAAGGCCGCGACGAAAGAGCCCGCGGGCCGCATCGTGATGGCCACGGTGAAAGGCGACGTGCACGACATCGGCAAGAACATCGTCGGCGTCGTGCTTCAATGCAACGGCTATGAGGTGATCGACCTCGGCGTGATGACGCCGGCGCAGAAGATCCTCGACGTCGCCCGCGAGAAGAACGCCAGCATCATCGGCCTCTCCGGCCTGATCACGCCGTCGCTCGACGAGATGTGCCATGTGGCGTCGGAGATGGAGCGCCAGGGCTTCGACATCCCGTTGCTCATCGGCGGCGCGACGACCAGCCGCGTGCACACGGCCGTCAAGATCGACCCCAACTACCGCCGCGGCCAGACGGTCTATGTCGCCGACGCCTCGCGCGCGGTCGGCGTGGCGTCGAGCCTGCTGAGCAAGAGCGCGCGCGGCGACTATGCCGCCGGCGTGCGGCGCGAATACGAGGAGGTCGCGCGCAACCACGCCTCGCGCAGCGGGCCCGCGCGGCGCCTGTCGCTCGCCGACGCGCGCGCCAACCGCATGCAGACCGACTGGGCAGGCTATGCGCCACCGGTGCCGAGCTATTTCGGCGCGCGGACTTACGGACCGTACGATCTGGGAGAGATCGCGCGCTATATCGACTGGACGCCGTTCTTCCAGACCTGGGAGCTGGCCGGCCCGTTCCCGGCGATCCTCGAGGACGACAAGGTCGGCGCCGCGGCGCGCGGGCTCTATGCCGACGCGCAGAAGATGCTGGCCGAGATCGTCGAGAAGAAATGGCTGACCGCGCAGGCGGTGTGCGGCTTCTGGCCCGCCAACAGCGAGATGGACGACATCGTGCTGTTCGGCGACAAGGCGCGGAAATTCCCGATCGCGACGCTGCACACCTTGCGCCAGCAGATGCCGCGCGAGGCCGGCCGTCCCAACCTGGCGCTCGCCGATCTCATCGGGCCGAAGGGCGTTCCCGATTTCATCGGCGGCTTCGCGGTGACCGCGGGCCTGGGCGAAGAGGCGCACATCAAGCGCTTCGAGGACGGCCACGACGACTATTCCGCGATCCTGCTGCGCGCGCTGGCCGACCGTTTGGCCGAAGCCTTCGCCGAGCGCCTGCACGAGCGCGTGCGCCGCGAGTTCTGGGCCTATGCGCCCGAGGAAACGCTGAGCAACCAGGCCCTGATCGCCGAGCAGTATCGCGGCATCCGCCCGGCGCCCGGCTATCCCGCGCAGCCCGACCACACCGAAAAGGGCACGCTCTTCAAGCTGCTCGACGCCGAGGCGCGTGCCGGCATCCGCCTGACCGAGAGCTACGCGATGTGGCCGGGATCGTCGGTCAGCGGCCTCTATTTCTCGCACCCGGATGCGCGCTATTTCGGCATCGGCAAGATCGAGCGCGACCAGGTCGAGGACTATGCCGCGCGCAAGGGCTGGACGGTCGACGAGGCCGAGCGCTGGCTCGGCCCCATCCTGAACTACAATCCGCGCACGGCAGCGGCGGCATAGCCTCCCCCGCCCGGCGTCTCGATCTCGATCGCGTCGCCGGCGGCGATCTCGGTCTCGTCGCAGCCTTTGAGCGTCGCGCGCGTGCCGTCGGCGCGGATCACGGTCGTCGTGCCGCGCGCGCCGGGCCCACCGCCCTCGAGGCCGAACGGATCGGTCTCGCGCCGCGTCGAGAGGATCGCCGCCGTCATCGCTTCACGGAAGCGGATGCGCCGCCGCGCGCCGTCGCCGCCCTTGAATCTTCCCGCGCCGCCCGAACCGCGGCGGATCGCGAACTCTTCCACGATCACCGGATAGCGGTCCTCGAGCACCTCGGGATCGGTGAGGCGCGAATTGGTCATGTGCGTGTGCACGGCCGAGGCGCCGTCGAAGCCGTCGCCCGCGCCGGCGCCGCCGCAGATCGTCTCGTAGTATTGATGCCGGTCGTTCCCGAAGGTGAGGTTGTTCATCGTGCCCTGGCTCGCGGCCAGCACGCCGAGACATCCGAACAGCGCATCGACCACCGCCTGGCTGGTCTCGACATTGCCGGCGGCGACCGCGCCGGGCGCGCGTGGATTGAGCAGCGAGCCCTCGGGCACGACGATGGAAAGCGGCCGCAGGCACCCTGCGTTCATCGGGATGTCGGACTGCACCAGGCAGCGGAAGACATAGAGCACCGCCGCTTTGGTCACCGAGCCCGGCGCGTTGAAATTCGTCGCCGCTTGCGGGCTGGTGCCGGTGAAGTCGATCGTGGCCGCGCGCGCGGCGCGGTCGACCGTCACCGCGACCTTGATCGCGAGGCCGCCATCCATCGGCATCTCGAAGGTGCCGTCCTTGAGCGCGCCCATGACCTTGCGCACCGCCTCCTCGGCATCGGCCTGGACGTGGCGCATGTAAGCCTCGACGACAGTCACGCCGTATACGGACGATATCCGGCGCAGCTCGGACGCGCCTTTGGCGCAGGCCGCCGCTTGCGCCTTCAAGTCGGCGAGGTTCTGGTCCGGGTTGCGCGCCGGGTGCGTGCCGCTCGCCAATACCGCGCGCACGGCCGCCTCGTCGAAGGCGCCCGCATGGACCATGCGCAGACCGTCGAACAATATGCCTTCGTCGGCGATGGTCCTGGAGAAGGGCGGCATCGAGCCCGGCGTGATGCCGCCGATATCGGCGTGATGGCCGCGGCTGGCGACGAAGAAGCGCCGCGCGCCGCCCTCGAAGACCGGCATCACCACGGTGATGTCGGGCAGATGCGTGCCGCCGTCGTAAGGCGCATTGGTGACGAAGACGTCGCCGTTGCGCATCTCGGGATGCTTGCGCATGATCGCGGTGACGCAATCGCCCATCGAGCCCAGATGCACCGGCATGTGCGGCGCATTGGCGATCAGTCCGCCCTCGCCGTCGAAGATCGCGCAGGAGAAATCGAGCCGCTCCTTGATGTTCACGCTGGCGGCCGTGTTCTGGAGCGTGACCCCCATCTCTTCGGCGATGGCCATGAAGAGATTGGCGAACACCTCGAGCAGCACCGGATCGGCCTCGGTCGAGGCGGCGCGCGCGGTCGGTGCCGCGATGCGCGACAGCACGACGGCGCGCGCTTGCGTTACCTCGGCGCGCCAGCCGGGCTCGACGACGATGGTCTGGTGCGGCTCGATCAGGAGCGCCGGGCCGGCCACCGTGGCGCCCATGTCGAGCGCCGCCGTGCGCGCGACCTGTGCCTCGTGCCAGGCGCCTTGCGAGAAGAAGCGGACGGCTTGTGCGTCGTGGCGCTCCTGCGCCGGCGGTATCGCGGAGGGCGCAGGCTCGGCGGCGCTCTCGGCTTCGACCTCGAGCGAATCCAGGATCAGCGCGCGGCCTTCGAAGCCGAAGCCGAAACGCCGGGCATGCGCTTCGACGAAGGCATCGGCGGCCTGCGCGTCGAACGGCACGGGCAAGGTGGTATCCGAGCCCTGGTAGCGGATATGGGCGCGCATGGTCGTGGCGATCTGCGCGGCGCCTTGTGCCGTCAGCTCGGCGACGGCGCCGTCGCGCAGCTCGGCGACCATCGCCGACACGTCTTCGCCGAGCGGCCGGCCGACCGCGCGCTGGCGCAAGCTGCGCAGCCGCGCGCGCTTCATACCATAAGCCGACAACAGGCTCGAGAACGGATGGATGAAGACCTTCGTCATGCCCAAGGCATCGGCGACGAGGCAGGCATGCTGTCCGCCCGCGCCGCCGAAGCAGTTGAGCACGTAGTCGCGCGCGTCATAGCCCTTGGCGACGGAGATCTTCTTGATCGCGTTGGCCATGTTCTCGACGGCGATGCGGACGAAGCCGTCGGCGACGCTTTCGGCGCTGCTGCCCGCGCGCGCCGCGAGCTCCTCGAACGCCGCGCGCACCGCCACGTCGTCGAGCGGCTGGTCGGCGCACGGACCGAAGATCGCCGGGAACAGATCGGGGCGGAGCTTGCCCAGCATCACGTTCGCGTCGGTGACCGTCGGCGGCCCGCCCTTGCGATAGGCCTTGGGCCCCGGATCGGCGCCGGCGCTGTCGGGCCCGACACGGAAGCGCGCGCCGTCGAAATGCAGGATCGATCCGCCGCCGGCGGCCACGGTGTGGATCGCCATCATCGGCGTCTTCAGCCGCACGCCGGCGATTTCGGTCTCGTAGACGCGCTCGTATGCGCCGTCGAAGCGCGCGACGTCGGTCGAAGTGCCGCCCATGTCGAAGCCGATGACGCGCGTGAAGCCGGCCTCGCGCGCGGTCTCGGCCATGCCGACCACGCCGCCCGCGGGGCCCGACAGGATCGCGTCCTTGCCGCGAAAGCGCGCCGGGCTGCTGAGCCCGCCATTCGAGGTCATGAAATAGAGCCGCGTCCCCTCGCCCAGCGCGCGCGCGATCTTCGCCGTGTAGCGGTCGAGCACCGGCGAGAGATAGGCGTCGGCCACCGTGGTGTCGCCGCGCGAGACGAATTTCGGCAACGCCGCGGTCTCGTGCCCCGCCGAGACCTGCGCGAAGCCGAGCGAGCGCGCGATCTCCGCGGCGCGGCGCTCATGTGCGGGATAGCGATAGCCGTGCATGAAATGGATCGCGCAGGCCGCGAGCCCCGCATCGCGGGCGCGCTCCAGGTCGCGCCGCAGCGCGTCTTCGTCGAGCGCGCGCAGCACCCGGCCGTCCGCGGTCACGCGCTCGCAGGCCTCGATCGCGCCGGCATAGAGCATGTCGGGCAGCTCGATCTTCAGCGCGAACAGCTTGGGCCGGTTCTGGTTGCCGATGCGCAGCTGGTCGGCGAAGCCCCGCGTCGTCACCAGCAAGGTCGGCTCGCCCTTGCGCTCGAGCAGCGCGTTGGTCGCGACCGTCGTGCCCATGCGCACCTCCCCGACGCGCTCGGGCGGGATCGCCGCGCCGCTCGCCACGCCCAGCACGCGGCGGATGCCCTCCAGCGCCGCGTCGTCATAGGCCGCGCTCTGCGACAGCAGCTTCAGCGAGGACAGCGCGCCGTCCGGCGCCTCGGCGACGATGTCGGTGAAGGTGCCGCCGCGGTCGATATGGAAGTTCCAGCGCTTCATGGGATTCTTTTAAGCCGCAATTTGGCCGAGATTGGCCTAGAGCTTCCGCCCATGTCCATCTGGGGGAAATTCTCCGGCGCCGTGGCCGGGCTGCTTTCGGGCGGCGGCGCGATCCTGAACGCGCTCGGCCAGCTTTTCGCCGAGGCCGGCGAGGGCGACGGCAACGTCGCCTTCACCATCGCCGTCATCGCGCTCTCGGCCAAGATGGCCAAGGCCGACGGCGTGGTCACCGACGACGAAGTCGAGGTCTTCGAGCGCCTGTTCCGCGTCACGCCCGAGGAGGCGGTCAATGTGCGCCGCGTCTTCGATCTCGCGCGGCGCGACACCGCGGGCTACCAGGCCTATGCCGGACAGATCGCGCATCTCTTCGCCGGCAACCCCGCGCTGCTCGAGGACATCCTCGACGGATTGTTCGAGATCGCCAAGGCCGACGGCGTGCTGCATCCGGCCGAAGCCCAGTTCCTCGAGCGCGTCGCCGAGATCTTCGGCTTCGCGCCGAACGAGTTCCGCCGCATCCGCGCCAGCCACTTCGCGCCCGACGCCGCCGATCCCTACGTCGTGCTCGGCGTCGCCTATGACGCGAGCGACGAGGAGATAAGGCGCACCTATCGAAGGCTGGTGCGCGAGAACCATCCCGACAGCCTGATGGGCCGCGGCGTGCCGCCCGAATTCGTCCGTCTCGCCACCGACAAGCTCGCCGCGATCAACGTTGCGTATGACAAGATCGAAATCGAGCGCGGGCCGAAGCGCTAAACAGCTTCGTATTCCAATGGGATCGCGCGATTCTACTACTCCAGGACGAACCCGCCCGCGCATTCGCAACTCTTGGTCGGGCGGACCGTTCATCCTATGCTCAACCCTGACGGAAGGGGTTCGCATGAGCACATTCTGGGACGTGCAGGAATTCGTAAGCGCGGCGAACCGCGTCACGAGCTTCCCCGAGCTGACCTCGCTGATGGAAGCGATGAGCAAGACGCTCGGCTTCGACTACTTCGCGATGGTGCATCACGTCGACGTCGTCGCGCCCGACGTCATCGATCTGCTCAACTATCCTTCGTCCTGGCAGGAGATGATCGCCGAGCGCAAATATGCGAGCGACGATCCGGTGCTGGTGGCGTGCCAGTTCACCAATGTCGGCTTCCGCTGGTCCGACGTGCCGAGCATGATCGTCATGACCGCGCGGCAAAAGGAGATCCTGCGCGGCGCGCGCGATGCCGGCATCGGCGACGGCTTCACCGTGCCGGTGCACATCCCCGGCGAATATGCGGGCTCGTGCTCGTTCGGGCTGAGGCTGGGCAAGGATTTCGAGGATTCCGCGATGCCGGGCGCGCAGTTCGTCGGCTGCTTCGGCTTCGAGGCGGCGCGCAGGCTGATCCGCACGGCGACGCTGGAGAGCGGCAGGACGGTCGCGCCGCTGCCGCAGCTCACCCAGCGCCAGCTCGACTGCCTGGTCCTGGCGGCGGGCGGAAAGAGCGACTGGCACACCGCGCAATTGCTCGGCATCGCCAGCGACACCGTCCACCAGCATATCGAGGATGCCAAGCGCCGTTATGGCGTCGCGACCAGGCTGCAGCTGGTGGTGCGGGCGCTGTTCGACGGCAAGCTGACCTTCCGCGACATCGTGAACTGAAGCTTCCTCCGAAGAGCGCCTCCCCCGATTAGGGGAATGGGCAAAACCTTTGAATCTACGACATTTCTCCCGTCGCGTGCGGGAGGGATGCCGTGGTCACCGTCGTCACCGAAGACAACCGGTCGAAGTATCGCGAGCAGCTCGCCCAGATGCATCGCGACCGCAAGAAGGTCTTCGTCGACCGCTGGAAATGGGACGTGCCCGTCATCGACGGCGAGTACGAGATCGACCAGTTCGACACGCCGTCGGCGATCTATCTTCTCAGCCTGTGCCCGCTGACGCGGCGGCATCTGAGCTCGGTCAGGCTTCTGCCGTCGACCGAGCCGCACATCCTGGGCTCGTTGTTCCCGGAGCTCTGCGAAGGCGACGTCCCTTGCGGCGACGACGTGTGGGAGATCACCCGCTCGGTCGAGACGCCGGATGTCCCCAAGAAGATCGCGCGCGAGTCCTCGGACCGCATCACCGTGGCCTTGGTCGAGTTCGCGCTGCTGTTCGGGATCAGCACCTATACCTGCACGGTGCATATGGGCATGGTGTCGATGATCCTCTCCGAGGGCTGGGAGTGCGAGCCGCTCGGCCTGCCCAAGACGATAAACGGCGAGCTGCTCACGGCGCTGAAGATGAAGGTCAGCCCGGCGACGCTGCAGCTGTTCCGCCAGCGCGCGGGATGCCGCCGTCCGATCCTCGAATGGGAGACGTCCGCCGCGGCGGCATGATCGTGCGATGACAGCTCTGGCCCAACGCAACGACCTGCAGAGCCCCGGCGAAGGCTGGGCCCACGCGCTGATGGACCAGGGCTGGTGCATCATCCCCGACCTCGTGCCGCGGGCGAAGATCCGCGCGCTGCATGAGGACCTGAGCGAGCGCTTCGCGCGCACGCCGTTCTGCCAGGGCGATTTCTACGGCGCGCGCACCAAGCGTTTCGGCGGCCTGCTCAAGCGCTCGCCGCACGCCGACGCGTTCGTGCGCCATCCGACGATCCTCGACATCGCCGACCGCGTGCTGCTGCCGTTCTGCGACTGCTACCAGCTCAACCTCACCCAGGCGCTCGAGATCCATCCCGGCTCGCCGATGCAGGTGCCGCATCGCGACCAGGACATGTGGGGCGCGGCGACCGGGACGATCGAATATCTCATCAACGTGATGTGGCCGATGACGCCCTATCGCCGCGAGAACGGCGCGACGGTGGTGTGGCCGGGCAGCCATCGCCGCCAAGACACCGAAGACCTTCCCATGTCGGACGCGATCTTCGCCGAGATGGATCCGGGCTCGGCATTGTTGTTCCTGGGCTCGACGCTGCATTGCGCCGGCGCCAACACGACGATGGTGCCGCGCGCGGGCATGATCGTCAGCTACAGCCTGGGCTGGCTCAAGCCCTACGAGAACCAGTGGCTGGTCTATCCGCCCGACGTGGCGCGGCACTTCCCGCCCGAGCTCGCCGCTCTTGTCGGCTATCGCCAGCACCGCCCCAATCTCGGCAATTACGAAGGCCAGTGCCCGTCGGTGCTGCTGCGCGACGGCGTGGCGGACTATCTGGGCGCCGTCGACGAGCTCAGACCCGACCAGGCCGCGCAGATCAAAGAATACATGGCATCGCGATAACAGGAAGGAATGCCGACCATGGATTTCACCCGCCTCACACAAATCCCGCTGCGCGATCCCGACGAGGACGACGAGGCGATGGTCGCGCTGCGCGAAACCGTCGCGGTGCTCGACGCGATCAGCTACGGCGAGCTGTTCGCGGCGCTGCCCGACAATCCGTCCGACCGCGTGCGCCACCAGACGGGCATCGTGCTGTTGGACATGCTGCGCGACCGGTTGAAGCAGTCGGTGCGCGATCCCTAATCGAGCCACGCATTGAAGCGCGGCGGGCGCTTCTCGGCGAAGGATTTCGCGCCCTCCTTCGCATCGGGATGATGGTCGGTCACCGCCGTGCGCGCGGCGATGTCGTCGAGGGCGAGCGCGAAGCCGGACTCCGCCGCGTTGTAGACCGAGCGCTTGAGCATGCGCATCGCGACCTGCGGCCCGCTCGCCATCTCCTCCGCCAGCGCCAGCGCGCGCGGCATCAGCCGATCTTCCGGCACGACTTCGCTGAGCAGGCCCAGCGCCAGCGCCTCCTCGGCGCTCGCGACGCGCCTGCGCAGCAGGAAGTCGAGCGCGCGGGCCAAGCCCAGATGCTGCACCAGGAGCCAATGTCCGCCCTCGTCCGGCAGCAACGCGAACCGCAAGGTCGCGCTGCCGAGCCGCGCTTTGGGCGAGCCGATGCGGAAATCGCAGGCGAGCGCGAGCGACAACCCGGTCTGGATCGCGGGACCGCCGATCGCCGCGATGGTGATCTTGTCGAGATTGCGCACGGCGAGGTTCAGCGCTTGCGAATAGACGCGCAGCGCGTTCGCGGTGCCGAGCGGCGTCTTGTGGCCGGGACCGAGCTTGGCGACGCTGTCCGGCGCGTCGTCGTGATAGCGGCCGAGATCGTCGCCCGCGCAGAAGCCCCTGCCGGCGCCGGCGAACACCACCACGCGCACGGCATCGTCCATCTGGGCAGACGTCATCAGCTCGATCAGGTCGCGCTTCATCGCCTGGGTGAGCGCGTTCATCCGCTCCGGCCGGTCCAAGGTCACGACCATGATGCCGGGCGGACAAGTTTCGGTCCTGAAGCCGCTCATCTGCCCGTGAACGCGGGCGCGCGCTTCTCGAGATAATGCGCGATGCCTTCCTTGAAGTCCTCCGACGCGAAGCTTGCCGGCATGTCGGCATTGGCGGCATCGATGGCCTGGCCGAGCGTCTGGAACTGCGCGTTCCACAGCTCGCGCTTCATCTCGCGCATCGAACGCGGCGAGACCTCGCGCGCCAGCATGCCGGCATAGGTCGCGACTTCGGCCGCGAAGACGTCGTTCGGGAAGACGCGGCTGACGAGGCCCATCTCTTTCGCTTCGAGCGCGCTCACCCGCCGCGCGGAGAACAACAGATCCGCCGCGTTGGCGATGCCGACGAGCCGCGGCAAGAGCCATGAGATGCCGTGCTCCGCCACCAGCCCGCGCCGCGAGAAGGCGGTGGTGAACACCGCCGTGTCCGATGCGAAACGCATATCGGCATAGAGCACGATGACGAGGCCGAGCCCCGCGCAGGCGCCGTTGATCGCCGCGACGATCGGCTTCGGCACCGCCGGAAAATAAGAATAGGTCTTGGAGAAATCGTCGCCCGCCTTGGCGTCGAACGGCGTCTCGACGGGCTGCGCGCGCTCGCCGCCCTGGATGGTCTGCAGCCGGTCCATGTCGGCGCCGGCGCAGAAGCCGCGCCCCGCGCCGGTGAGCACGATCACGCGCACGGATGCGTCGTCGCTCGCGTCGCGCATCGCGGCTTTGACCTCGCGATGCATCGTCTCGGTCCAGGCGTTCAGCCGGTCCGGACGGTTGAGCGTGATCGTGGCCACGCCTTCCGCAAGGTCATAGAGAATGTGCTCGTGCGCCATGGGTCCCTCCATCGGAAGGATATGCTAGGCACGCGCCAGCAGTTCCGCAACGACGCCCGGCAGGCGCTCGACGTCGAACGGCTTTTGCAAGGTGCGCAGGCCCGCCTTGCGCACGACTTCGGGCTCGTTCTCGCGCGTATAGCCGGTGACGAGCAGGATCTTGAGCTTGGGCCAGCGCGACAGCGCCTCTTCGGCGAGCTGATAGCCGTTCATGCGCGGCATCTGGATGTCGGTGATCAGAAGGTCCGCGGCGAAGCTCTCGAGCATGTCGAGCGCCTGGCGCCCGTCGCCGGCCTCGCGCACCTCATAGCCTGCGTCCTGAAGCACCTCGACCGCGATGGCGCGGACCAGGATTTCGTCTTCGGTCACGAGGATCGACGCGGGCAATTCAGGCACTCCTCGTCAGCGAATCGACATAGCGGCGCGGCAACCGTATGCGAATCGCGGTGCCCTCGCCCAGCGCCGTGTCGATCTCGAGCGCGCCGCCCGTCTGGCGGATGTAACCGAAGGTGGTGGAGAGGCCGAGCCCCGTGCCCTTGCCGTGCGGCTTGGTGGTGAAGAACGGGTCGAGCGCCTTGGCCTTCACCTCGTCGCTCATGCCGAACCCCGTGTCCTTGACGACGAGCTCGACATATTCGCCGGGGCGGATGTCGAGCGCGGCGGCGGCCTCGTCGATGCTGAGGTTGCGCGTCGCGAAGGTGAGCTTGCCGCCTTCGGGCATCGCATCGCGGGCGTTGATCGCGAGATTGAGGAGCACGTTCTCCATCTGGTTGGTGTCGCAGTAGACCCACCAGTCCGCATCCAGATGCGTCTCGACCTCGATCTGCGCGCCGACCGACTGGCGGATCAAGGGCAGCGCATCGGCGACCAGCGTGCTCAGATTGTTGGGCTCGGGGGTCAACGGCTGGCGGCGCGAGAAGGCGAGCACGCGCTGGGTGACGCTGACCGCGCGGTCGACGCCCTCGATGGCGCTGTCGACGTATTTCTGCACGTCGGTCTGGCCCTGCGCCAGGCGCCGCTTCAACAGATGCAGGTTGCCCTTGATGATGGTGAGGAAGTTGTTGAAGTCGTGCGCGATGCCGCCGGAGAGCTGGCCCACGGCTTCCATCTTCTGGCTCTGGCGCAGCGCTTCCTCGGCCTTGGCGCGCTCGCGCATCTCGTTCTGCAGCGTGCGGTTGGCCTCGACGAGATCGCGCGCCTGCGCCTCGAGCTGGCGGTTCGCGGTCGACATCGCGTGCTGCGACACCGCCAGCACCATCAGGAGAAGCGCCGCCATCGCCGCGATGATCACCACGATGCCGTATTTGAGCAGGCGGCGCTGGAGCGAATCCATCTCGCCGTCGAGATAGACGCTGCCCAGCCGCTCGCCGCGCTCGGCCACGGGCAGCACCACCGAGACGTGGTTGCCCGAGATCCCCGTCGCGCGATGCGCGGGCGGACGCGGATCGATCCCGGCGCGCACGAAGCGGGCGACGACGCGTCCCTGGTTGTCGTAGATGAGCGCCATGTCGAGCTGCGGGTTGGCCGCGAGCGCATTGGCGTATTGCTGGGCGGTGGCGTTGTCGTTGAAGGCGAGCGCCGCCGACACGCTCGACGCCAGGATCTCGGCCTGGATCGAAAGCTCGTCGAGCTTCTGCGCGCGGTAGAGCTGGTCCTCGTAGACCGAGCCCAATATGCCGAACAAGCCGATCAGCGCCGCCGCGGCGAGCGCGATGGCGGGGATGGCGGTGCGGTGCAGGCGCAGGATCGAAGCCATCAATGCGCCTCCACCGCGAGGCTGAGCAGCTTGGAGCTGATCGCGAGGTGGGATTCGTCGGCGGCGGCCTTGTCGATCGAAAAGCGCACGCGATTGTCGACGAGCACGAAGCCGATGATGCCGCCCGCGCCGTCGGTGACGGTGAGCACGGGTTGCCCGCGCAAAGCCGCCGCGCCTTGCGCCGGCGATTGCTCCGCCGAGCCGCCCAGGAAGACGATCTGGCAGAGGCTGTCGGGCGCGACGCTCGCGACATGCTTGACCTGGACGGGGCGCCCGCCCACGCGCTGGCCGGCGGCGATCCGGTCGAGCGCGGCGCCGAACGGATTGGCCCCCGAGACGCAGACATTGATCGGACTGTCGGGCGAGGCGAACACCTTGTCCGGCCATGCGACGAAGGGCGCGAATTTGTAGAGATAGGCCGCCTTGATCTTGTATTCGAGCGTGTCGTCGGCCTGTGCCGCGCCGAGCCACGGCAATAGCGCGAGCCAGGCAAGCCCCAATGTCGCGAGCGATGCGAGCAGATGTGCGCGCCGCCGCACGATCAATGCTTCCATGTGACGGTCAACAAGCCTTCGGGCTGGAGAACGATGCCTTGAAGCGGCGAATTGAACTCGCGATGGGGCCCCGTGAGGTTGGTGCCCGTGAGCGCGAGCTCGACCGCGTCGGTGACGTGCCAGCCGATGCGCGCGTTCAGGCCCAGATAGGCCGGCACCGACGGCTCGGGCAGCACCGAGACATAGCGCGCGTCGATGTCGAGCTCGATCCCGTGCGGCAGGTCGAAGGCCGAGCGCAGGAAGATTTGGTGCGTCGGATCGTTGCCGGCCGTCATCAGCCCGCCGATGGTGCTGCTGCCCGGCTTGAAGCGCAGGTCCTCTTTCAGAAGGCTGAAGCCGCCCGACAAGGTCCACCAATCGTAAGGCCGCCAGCTTCCCCAGGCTTCGGCGCCATAGGTCTCGCCTTCCATCTCGTTGGCGTATTCGACCAGGAAGTTCGGGTTGCTCGAGAACTCGATGCTGCGCAGATCGTCGTAAGAGTTGTAGAAGGCCGAGAACGAGAACGACACATTCGCGAGCGGCTGCGCGCGATAGCCGGCCTCGTAGGCGATCAGCTTCTCGGACTGGAAATGCCCGCCGCCCAGGATCGTCTGCCCGCCGGCAAGCTCGGTGAGGTCGCGGTCCCACAAGGTCGGCGCGCGGATCGCACGCGACACCGCCGCCCAGAGCATGCTGGTGTCGGACGGCCTCCACGACAGCCGCGCGCTCGGCAGCGGCTCGACGTTCTCGAAGGGATCGTCCTCGAGCTTCATGCCCAGCACCAGCGAGACGTCGCGCGCGACCGCGACTGTGTCCTGCACGAAGGCGTTGGCGATATGCAGGTCCTCGATCGCGGGCAGAAACTTGACCGTCGCGGTGTTGGTGAAGCGGTCGTGCAGGAAACGGATGCCGCCGCCGACCACGATCTCCTGGCTCTCGCCCAAGGAAAAGCCGTGCTGCAGGTCGAGGTCGTAGGTATGCAGCGCGTCGCCCAGGCTGCCCGGCAGGTAGAGCGTGTTGTAGTCGTAATAGGCCTGCGCCTGCAGCGTGCCCTGGCCGAGCGGCTGGATCCAGCGCGCCATGATGTTGTGGCCGCCGATGACGGCGTTGGGGCCGAGCGCCTGGCCTTCGCGGCCGGTGAAGACGTCGCCCTGGAACGTCACTTGCGCGTCGCCCGGCGTCCAGTCGACGCGGAAGCCGCCCTGCAGCCGGTTCCAGGCGTCGCGCATGTCGGTGCCGAAATCGTTCGGGTCGCCGCCGCGCAGATAGCCCTGACCATAGAGGCGGAACGTCGCGACGGGCGCGAGCGTGCCGCCATACTGGACGCTCGCCTGGTTCTCCAGCGTGCCGCCGTCCAGGCGCGCCGAGAGGCCCTGGGTGTCGGCCGAGGAATGGGTGATGATGTTGATCACGCCGTTGACGGCATTGGCGCCCCACAGCGCGGCGCCGGGCCCGCTGACGACCTCGATCCTGTCGATATCCTCCGGCAGCACGTTCTGCAGGTCCCAGAACACCCCGCCATATAACGGCGTGTAGACCGTCCGCCCGTCGATCAGGACGAGCAGCTTGTTGCCCGCGCCGTTGGTGGTGGTCGTGCCGTTGAAGCCGCGCGCGGTGATGGCGTAGCCGCTGCCCGAAACCTGCGCGACCTCCAGGTTGGGCGCCAGCCGCAGGATCTCCGGCAGGGTGTTGGCGCCGGAGCGGCGGATGTCGTCGGCATCGATCACATAGATCGCGGCCGGCGCGTCGCTCAAGGGCTGCGCCTGCTTGGAGACCGAGGTCACCGGCAGGTTCGCCAGGTCCTCGATCGAGAACTTGCTCAGGTCCTCGAGCGACGGCACATCGGCCATGGCCGGGCCGACGGCCAAAAGGCCGGCCATAGCCGCAAAAAGCCGGATTACCCCTCGATGCACGTCCCACACCCGCACTGTGCCGGAGGCCAAACGCGCGACGGCGCGATCGGTTCCCTTATCTTAGCAGCTTCAGCGCGGTTTCGACGGTTTCGATCAGGGTGCCGCGGCCATAAGGCTTCTGCAGCCAGGCCAGCGGGGCGCAGGCTTGCGCCCGCGCCTTGGACTGGGCGTCGGCATGGGCGGTGGCGAAGACGCAGCGTATGCCCGTCTGCTCGAAGATCGCGAGCGCAGCCTGGATGCCGTCGCGCGGCCCGGCCAGGCGGATGTCCATGATGACGAGGTCGGGGCGCTCGCGACCGGCAAGCCGTTCGGCCTCGTCCGCGGTGCCGGCGATGCCGACGACCTCGTAGCCGTTCTCCTTCAGGTCGCTTTCGAGCGTCAGAGCGATCAGGAACTCGTCCTCGACCAGAAGAAGCCGCGGCATGGGCGGCTACTCTCCGTGCGGCGCGGGGAATTCGACGATGTAGCGCGTGCGCTCGCCGCGCTCGACTCGGAAGACACCCCCCAGCTGCGCCGCGAGACCGTTCACCAGTCCCGGCCCCGAGGCGCGCGACGTCACCGCTTCGGCCGGCGGCAGATCGTCGGCGAGCGAGAGCGCGAGCTGGCCGTCCTGTCGCGCAAGCGACACTGCCAGCGACAGCCGCCCTTCGCCGGTCGCGCGCTTGAGCGAATGGCCGACGAGCTCGTTGAGCACCAGGGCCAGCGGCATCGCGGCGTCGTTGGGCAGACGGCCCTCGACCGTGTCGAGCGCGATGCTCACCCGGGGCGCGAAAGTGTGCGCGGCATTGCGGCAGAGCGTGCGCATGAAATCGCCGACGCTGAAATGCGTCGGGTTCGCCGCCTCATAGAGCACCTGCTGCGCCGCCGCCATCGCGCCGACTCTCTGGCCGGCTTCGGCGAGCACAGCCTTGGCGTGGCTGTCGTCGGTCTCGCGCTGGGCGCCGCGCAAGAGCGCATGCAGCATCTGCATGTTGTTCTTGACGCGGTGGTTCAGCTCGCCGAGCAAGAGCTTCTGCTGATACTCCGCGTCCTTGCGCTCGCCGACATCGACCAGCATGTTGACCGCGCCCGCGAGCCGGCCTGAAAGATCGCGCAGCGGCGTCGGGAACGGCAGCACCGGGCGGCGCGTGCCGTCGGGACGCTCGACCAGGGCCTCGACGCCGCGCACCGCCTGATTCTGCTTGAGCGCGGTCGCCATCGGGCATTGGTCGCGCGGCAGGAACTCGCCGTCGGGGGTATAGAGCCGCCATGCGACGCACCATTCGTCGCGGCCGATCTCGGGTTCGCGGCCGGCGAGGTCGGCGGCGGCCTGGTTGTAATAGGTGACCCGCCCGGCGGCGTCGGTGGTGTAGACGGCGGCCGGCAGCGCATCGAGCACCTGGCGGAACTGGGCGCTGCTCTCGGCCGCTTGCGAGCGCGCATGGTGCAGCTCGCTCGTGTCGTGGAAGCAGTTGATCGCGCCGATCAGCCTTCCGGCTTCGTCCTTGATGGGATCGATATGCACCATGGTGGTGATGCGCGAGCCGTCCGGGCGCTCGACGCAGGTTTCGCGGCCATGGACCGCCTCGGCCGTGCGCAGGACCTCGGCCATCGGCGTCTCCTCGCGGCGGACCAGGGTTCCGTCCAGGCCGAAGAGCTTGAACGAGCCGCAGAAGCGCTCGGTGTCGCCGCCGATGGCGGGGCTGCGGCCCCACAGCTCGGCCGCACGGCGGTTGAACCAGCGCAGGCGCCCCCTGGCGTCGCACGCATAGACCGCGATGGGAAGGATATCGATGAAATCCGGCGCCTCGCGGATCGCCCGTTCCGGGTCCTTGAGGGAGAGAAAGGACAGGTTGTGCGCACTCATTCGATACCCCGCGGCGCTCCGCTCCCCCGCGCCGAACAGACAAAATTCCCTCCCCGCACATCCAAATGCGCAACGCGGGCAATGGTTTCAGTAGGGTTTCGTAAACTGCAACACAAAGTCATGCGCTATGGCGGCGGCGCCACAGCGCGGCAGCCGCCGGCGCGGCTGGACATGGCGGCGATTCGGATCACAATCCTAGCGTTGCAAGCTCGGGCGTGTGTCATTGAAGAACGTTCCGCCGCTCGACGCCGAGCTGGCCCGGCAGATCCTCGAAGCCGCGCCGACGGTGATCTATGCCTATGACGTCCAGTCGCAGAAAAGCGTGTTCCAGAACCGCCGCTTCGGCGAGCTGCTGGGCCATCCGCAGGCCACCCACCCTCCCGAGAACGACTGGCGCCTGCACATCCACCCCGACGACGCGGCCCTGTTCCCCGCCCATCGCGAGCGGCTGAAGGCCATCCGGCACGGCGAGACCCTGTCCTGGGAGTTCCGCATGCGCGACGTCCATGGCGGCTGGCGCTGGTTCCTGAGCCGCGACACGCTGCTGTCGCGCAATGCCGAGGGCGCGCCGCTCTTGGTCGTCGGCTCGGCCTTCGACATCACCGAGCAGAAGCGCGCCGAGGAGCACAAGGAGCTGCTCGCCGACGAGATGCGCCACCGCGCGCGCAACCTGGTGTCGCTGGTCCAGGCGATCGGGCGCATGTCGCGGCCCAAGGACCAGCCCGAGGTGGGCCAGCATATCGACGCGCTGATGGGGCGGCTGCTGACCCTGCTCAAGACCGGAAGCATCCTGCTGTCGTCGTCGTCGCGCTCGGCCGAGCTCAGGGAAATCCTCGAATCCGCGCTTGCGCCGTTCAATCACGCCTCGCGCTTCACCATCGAGGGCCCGAGCGTCGTCCTGACCGAGCACACCGCCGGCGGCTTGGGCCTCGCCTTCCACGAGCTCGCGACCAATGCGGTGAAGTACGGCGCGCTGTCGCAGGAATCGGGACGGATCGCCGTGGTATGGGCGCTCGAAAACGACGGCGCGCAATTCGTCATGGAATGGAAGGAGAGCGGCGGACCGCCGGTCGCCGCGCCGAACAGCGAAGGCTTCGGCGCGCTTGTGATCCGCCAGAGCGTCGCGCGGGAGCGCAATGGCAGAATAGCGCTGGACTATCTCCCCGACGGCTTGCGCTGCCGGTTCGAGTTCGAGATGGGGGCTTGAGGGAAAGGTGCGAGCGGCATCCCGAAGGGCTTTTCTGATCGGGGGGGACCGCGTGCTCTCCGAGAACCGCTCGCGAAGCCTCTAACGCCGTGCAAGCGGGTTCGGTTCCGCAGCTTCTTCTAAACCGGCGGCGCGCGCCCGCGCAGCGCGCCGGAAAGCGCGCTGATCAGGAACAGCACCAGGAAGGCGAAGAGCAGAAGCTTGGCGATGCTCGCCGCCACACCTGCGAGGCCGAAGAATCCCAGCAATCCCGCGACCAGCGCGAGGATCAGAAAGGTCAGCGCCCAACTCAACATGTCGTGTCGTCCTTGGAGGTTCCGCCCAAGAAAAACCCGCCGGAAAGGCCAAGGTTCCCGCTTCGGGTGCCCCGTTTCGCGCTTCGAGCGAAGGCGCGAAATCATGGAACCAAGCCCGGGCCGGGACGTTTCATCCGAGGCATTCTGATCGGAAGGGGAGGTTACCCATGACCATGACCGCGACCATAGGGCCGTATCTGCCTTATCTGCGCCGCTATGCGCGCTCGCTCACCGGTTCCCAGGCGAGCGGCGACGCGTATGTCCGCGCGCTGCTGGAATCCATGCTCGAAGGCAACATCGCGCTGCAGGACGACCTGCCGCCGCGCATCGCGCTCTATCGGCTTTTCCATCAATTCTGGATCGCGTCGTCGCCGACCTCGATCGACGGCGAGGCCGGCAACGGCTTGTCGGCGGTCGAGCAGCGCCTGCAGGCGCTCCAGCCCGCCAAGCGCGAGGCGCTGCTGCTGACCGCGGTGGAAGGCTTCTTCGTTCACGAAGCCGCGATCATCCTGGACATGCCGGCCGACGAGGTCGAGGGCGCGATCGCGACGACGCTCCAGGCCATCGACCGCGATCTCTCCTCGCGCATCCTCATCATCGAGGACGAGATGATCATCGCGCTCGACCTCGAGAACCTGGTCACCGAGCTCGGCCACACCGTGGTGGGCATCGCGTCGACGCGGGACGAAGCGGTGCGCATGGCGACGGAGCAGTCGCCCGATCTGGTGCTGTGCGACATCCAGCTTGCCGACGGCAGCTCGGGCGTCGACGCGGCGTCGGACATCTTGGGGACGATGAACATCCCGGTCATCTTCATCACCGCGTTCCCGGAATGCCTGTTGACCGGCGAGCGGCTGGAGCCGACCTACCTGATCGCCAAGCCCTTCCTGCGCGACACGGTGAAGGCCACGATCGGCCAAGCGCTGTTCTTCCACAAGCCGACGGGCGCGGTGCGCGCCGCCGCCTGATATCCTCCTTGCGCTTTCGGGAACTCCGCGCGGCGCCGTCGCGCGGAGTTTTCCTTTTGGAACCGGGCGTTTGGCGAGACGTTCCTATTGCCAACCCCAAAGGAGAATCCGATGACGACAGCAAGCGGACACACCAGCGCCATCCTGGCCTCGAAGGTCAAGGGAACCGCGGTCTACAACACCTCCGGCGACAAGATCGGCCATGTCGAGGACGTCGTGCTCGACAAGCAGTCCGACCACATCATGTTCGCGGCCTTGGGCTTCGGCGGCGTGATGGGCATGGGCGAGAAATACTATCCCGTGCCGTGGTCGGTGCTCGACTACAGTCCGGACAAGGGCGGCTATGTCGTGCCGATGTCGAAATCGACGCTCGAGAAGGCGCCGGCCTACGACATCGACGATCTCGTCAAGAACGACGGCAAGTTCGGCGACATCCGCGAGAAATCCTATGCTTATTACAACGTGAAGCGCGACTGGTAGGCGCTGCGCCTGAGACGAAAGCGCGTCCGGTTCCGCCGGGCGCGCTTTTTCTTTGCAAAAAAAAGCGGAGCATCGCGAGATGCTCCGCTCTCTTTTCGCATGCTTTCGCTTGCGTCAATCGTCGTCGTTGGTCTCACGCAACGCGTCTTTCGCGCCGCCGACGGCGTTTTCGAGCTTGCCTTTGGCCTTGTCGGCCTTGCCTTCGGCCTGCAGCTTCGCGTCGCCGGTGATCCTGCCCGCGGCGTCCTTCACGGCGCCCTTGGCCTGATCGCCCATGCCCTTGATACGGTCGTGATCCATGGTCCAACTCCCTTGTTATGTGGACCTGGATAGAACGTCTGGGGCAGACGCGGGTTCCGGCCTTCAGGCGTCGAGCGCGCGCCGCAACTGTTCGATGTCGAACGGTTTCATCAGATAGGTCGCGCGATCGGTGGGTGTTCCGTCCTGGGTCACATAGCCGCTGACGACGATCACTTTCAGCTCGGGCTTCAGCGCGAGCGCCTTCTCCACCAATTCGCGACCCGACATTCCGGGCAGACCCAGATCGGTGAGCAGCACGCCGATGCTGGCGTCGCTCTCGAGCAGCGCGAGCGCTTCGTTGCCGTCGCCGGCTTCGGCGGCGGGGAAGCCGATCTCTTCCACCATCTCGACCGTCGTCATGCGGATAAGCGCGATGTCCTCGACGACCAGCACCTTGGTGCGCGCCGACGAGGCTTGCGCCGGCGGCGGCGCGGTCGGCGGATCGACACCCTCGTCCTTGGCGCGGACCGCGAACATCTGGCGGAGCTTTCGCGCCAGCTCGTCGCGGCGATAGGGCTTGGAAAGCAGGATCGCGTCCTCGTCGAGCTTGCCGTTGTGGACGATGGCGTTCTGCGTGTAGCCCGACGTGTAGAGCACGAGAATCCCCGGCTGGAGCTCCTGCGCGCGCCGCGCCAGCTCGCGCGCGCCGATCGCGCCCGGCATCACCACGTCGGTGAACAGCAAATCGACGCCCGCGCCGCTGCCCAGGATCGCGAGCGCCTGCTCGGCATTGTCGGCCTTGAGCACCGCATAGCCGAGCTCGCTCAAGGTATCGACGGCGGCGGCGCGCACCTGCGCATCGTCCTCGACCACCAGGATGCGCTCGCTGCCGCCTTCGATGGGGCCGGTGGCGACGGGGCCCAGGCCTTCCTGCGGCTTGCGCGTGCGCGGGAGATAGAGCTTGACCGTCGTGCCCTGCCCGACCTCGCTGTAGATCTTGATGTGGCCGCCGGACTGCTTGACGAAGCCGTAGACCTGGCTCAGCCCCAATCCCGTGCCGCGCCCCTCGGGCTTGGTGGTGAAGAACGGCTCGAAGGCGCGCGCGACGACGTCGGACGGCATGCCGGCGCCGGTGTCGCTGACGCCGACCATCACGTACTGGCCCGACGAGACCTCGACATGCTGGGCGGCGTAGGCGTCGTCGAGGAAGGCGTTCGCAACCTCGATGGTCAGCTTGCCGCCGTCGGTCATCGCGTCGCGCGCGTTGATCGCGAGGTTCAGGATCGCGCTCTCGATCTGGCTGGGATCGATGAAGGTGTTCCACAGCCCGCCGGCGACGACGCATTCGACCTCGATGCGCTCGCCCAAGGTGCGGCGCAGGAGATCGGTCATGTCCTGCACCACGCGGCCGATATTGGTCGAGCGCGGATCGAGCGCCTGCCTGCGCGCGAAGGCCAGGAGCTGCGCGGTCAGCCGCGCGCCGCGCGCCACGCCTTCGATGGCGCTCTGGACGCGCTCGAGCGTCTTGGGCCGGTCCTGGATGTCCTGCGCGCTGCGCTCGAGATTGGTGCCGATGATCTGCAGGAGATTGTTGAAATCGTGCGCGACCCCGCCGGTCAGATGGCCGATGGCTTCCATCTTCTGCGCCTGGCGCGCCGTCTGCTCGGCGATGAGCCGCTCCGTGACGTCGATGCAGACGATGATGAAGCCGCCCGTCGTCACCGGCGCGCGATAGAGATCGATGTCGCGTCCGTTGACGGTGACGCGCCGATAGTCGTGCTTGCCCTGGGAGCGCGAGGATTCCTCGAGCACCTGAACGCCGTCGACGGCGGCGAGGTCGCCGATGAACGCGCCTTTGCGCGCCAACGCGATCGGGAAGCCGAGCAGCCGGAAGAACGCCTCGTTGTAGACGCAGAGCTCGCCGTTCGAGGCGAACATCGCGATGCCGTCGCGGATGGTGTCGAGCGTCGCCTGCAGGATCGCCGATTCGTTGGCGAGCCGCTTCTCGCTGCGCGCCAGGCTCAAATTGCTGCGCACCAGCAGCAGCGCGGTGCCGAGGATCACGAACAGCGCGACCAGGGCCGCCAAGGTCGTCGCCACGATCTCGTTGCGCTCGACGCGGCGGCGGTTGTCGCTGCGGATGTCGAGCAGAGCGTTCTCTTCCGTCATGCCCTGGGCGAGCTCGCGGCGCAGGGCGTCCATCTTGCGCTTGCCCTGGTCCATCGTCGCAAGCATGGCCGAGGACGGCGGCGGCTCGGGGATCGCGCTCGCCAGCGTCGCGTCCAGCGCCTTGAAGCGCGCCTCGATCAGCTCGGTGAGCGCGGCGCCGCGCGCGCGCTGGCCGGGATTGTCCTTGGTAAGCTCGCGGAACTTTTCCAGATCGCGATGCGCCTTGGCCAGCCCGTCGCGATAGGGTTGAAGGAAGCGGTCCTGATGGGTGATGAGGAAGCCGCGCTGGCCGGTCTCGGCTTCCTGCACGTCGTTCAGCAGGCTCTGCAAGGTGTCGATGACCTGGTAGGTGTGCACGACCCAGGTCTGCTGCTCGCGCTCGTCCATGGCGAAGCGCACCGACAGGTACGACTCGGCCACCAGCGCCAGGAACAGCGGCACCGCAGCTATCAGTATCCAGCGATTGGCCGACAAAGATCCCCGCGCCCCCTCCACGCCGAAACCGGAACGGGGCTGCTCGCTTTCGGTTCCCACCATAACGAAAGAAATAGAGGGAACCCCAGCCGATGGAAATGGGTAAGGGGGCTAAATGTTCGACGCCAGCCGCGAGTCGATCCAGCCGGTGACGACGCGCAGCACCTCGTCGCTCTCGCGCCAATGCAGCAAGAGATGCGGGCCGCCCTCGAAGATCCGCCAGGTCTTGTCGCCTGCGAGGTTGCGATGCAGGGCGGCGACGCAGGTCGTGTAGAGGAAATCCTCCTTCGAGCCGACCATGGTCAGCGCCGGCGTCGCCACCTTGCGCGCCGCGCCGACGGTCGAGATCGCGAGCTCGAGCAGGCCCGACGCCATGGCTGGGCGGACGCTGCGCAAAACCATGGGATCGCCGAGCAGGCGGATGGCGGCGGCGGGTGTGAACTCTCTGCCGCTCAGCCGAATCACGTCGACCTCGCCTTTGGGCGCCAAATAGCTCCACACACGGACGATCAGCCCCCAGAGCGCCCGGCGGAGCAGTCCCGCCACCGCGCCGGGGGCCGCGAGCACGAGGCCGTCGATCCCGTCCAGCCCGCGCGCGACGGCCTGCACGGCGATGTCGGCGCCCATGCTCTCGCCGATGACGAACACCGGGAGCGGCCCGAAGCGCCCGCGCAGGAACTGGACCGCGTCGCCGACGTCCAGCGCCATGCGCTTGATCCCGCACCAGTGCCGGCGCGAGCGCGTGCCGCCGAAGCCGCGCTGGTCGAAGGCAAGCGCGGTCAGGCCGCAGCGCGCGAGCTTGGGCCCGATCTCGTCGAAGGCGCCGGAATAGTCGAAGGCGCCGTGCAGCAGAATCACCAGCGCGCGGGGCGCGTCGGCGCGCCACAAGCGATACGGCGCGGTCTTGCCGTCCGAGGTCGGGAAGGCGCCGCAGAACAAATTGGGCGCGGGATCGGCGCCGATCAGCGACCAGCGCCAGTCGGCGCGCTCCTTACGCCGGCGCGCGGGCGCCGCGATCCTGCGGAATGCAAGCCTGAATACCCCCGCCATCTAACCGGTCCCTGATGCAATATCGACACAACTCATCAACCAAAGAAGGTTTCAGGCGAAGAAAAGTTCCCGCCTGCGGAACTTGTGGCGACGGCGCGGCGTTAAAGCCACAACAACACCGAGATGCGGCCATGACCACATACGACTATGAAAGCGAAGCCTTTCTGGACCGCTTCCACCTGCGCACCGAAGAGGATCGCCAGGCGAATCTGCTGCTGCCCGGCACGCGGTTCCAGATCTTCGCGATGATCGCGATCTTCGCCGGCGCGGCTTTGGCCTTCATCACCTAAAGTCCCACTTCCCCCTTGAAGGATGGAAAGAAAAAGGGCGCCGTCACCGGCGCCCTTCGCGTTTGGGGCAGCCTCACTGATTGGGCGGCGTCGCGAACAGGATGGTCAGCTCCTGCTGCGGGCCGCTGCCGTTGGTGGTGAAGCTCGTCGAATGGCTCATCGACGCGTTGCCGGTCATGGTCGCCGTCGCGGTGTATTTGCCCGCGGGCAGCTTGAACAGGATCCACGGCGCGTCGCAGGTCGTCGACACCACCGACTTGCCGCCCTGGCTGAGGTCGATCTGCATCGCGGCCAGGTTCTGGCCCGACGTGTTGGCGATCACGATCTTGACCGGATAGGCCGCCCAGCGCGGATCGTCCTTGGCCGAGCCGACGCCGGTGCACACCGTCTCGACGCCGTTGATGGTGGAGGGCGTATCCTGAACTGCCAGGGCCGCCGTGGTGGAAAGGCAAAGCCCGGCCGCAGCCGCCAGCGCGAATGTCCTCATGCGTAAAATCTCCTTGGGAACCGGTTCGATAACGGGCGGCAATGGCCCCGGTTCCTGATGGAACTTTTTCCCCGAGCCGACGTTCAAACGGTTGGCGGTGCTGGGTGTGCCGTCGATGCGCGTGCGCTCTGGGGGCGCGGAAGGGCGCTATGGGGCCGGACTTCAGCCGAAATTTGCTGCGCCGCAGCATGGGAGCGTTGCCATGAGGGCACGTGTCGAAGGGACAACTGCAAAAAAGAAGAAGAACGGAGCCCCGCCGCCGCCGGCCCTCAACGGCAAGGTCAACGGCAACGGCGCCGCCCATCTCGACACGGCAGTCGATCAGGAGGCGCTGCTGCGCGCGCTGCAGGCCATGCGCGCGGGCGACTTCTCCGTCCGCATGGCGGGCGAGCGCGTCGGCATCGCCGGCAAGATCGCCGACACCTTCAACGACATCGTCGCCGCCAACGAACGCATGGCCCAACAGCTCGAGCGCGTGGGCGAAGTGGTGGGCAAGGAAGGCAAGACCCGCCAGCGCGTGAAGTTCGGCCTGCACAACGGCGCCTGGGGCGAGATGGAAGGCTCGGTCAATTCGCTGATCGACGACCTGATCTGGCCGACCGCCGAGGTGACGCGCGCCATCGCCGCGGTGGCGCAGGGCGACCTGCTGCAGACCGTGCGCCTGGACGTCGACGGCCGCCCGCTGAAGGGCGAGTTCCTGCGCTCTGCCGACATCGTCAACACCATGATCAAGCAGCTTTCGGTGTTCACCTCGGAAGTGACCCGCGTGGCGCGCGAGGTCGGCACCGAGGGCAAGCTCGGCGGCCAGGCCCAGGTGCGCGGCGTGACAGGCGTGTGGAAGGACCTGACCGAGTCGGTGAACTCGATGTCGTCCACCCTCACCGCCCAGGTGCGCAACATCGCCGAAGTGACGATCGCGGTGGCGAACGGCGACCTGTCGAAGAAGATCACCGTCGACGTGCGCGGCGAGATTTTGCAGCTGAAGGAAGCCATCAACACGATGGTGGACCAGCTGCGCTCGTTCGCGTCGGAAGTGACGCGCGTGGCGCGCGAGGTCGGCACGGAAGGAAAGCTCGGCGGCCAGGCGCTGGTGCCCGGCGTCGCGGGCACCTGGAAGGATTTGACCGACTCGGTGAACGCGATGTGCGGCAACCTCACCGACCAGGTGCGCAACATCGCGCAGGTGACGACCGCCGTGGCGCGCGGCGACCTCTCGCGCAAGATCACCGTGGACGTGCGCGGCGAAATCCTGGAGCTGAAAGACACCATCAACACCATGGTGGCCCAGCTGAACGCCTTCGCGGGCGAAGTCACCCGCGTGGCGCGCGAGGTGGGCACGGAAGGAAAGCTCGGCGGCCAGGCGCAGGTGCCCGGCGTCGCGGGCACGTGGAAAGACCTGACCGACAACGTGAACTTCATGGCGTCGAACCTGACCGCGCAGGTCCGCAACATCGCGGGCGTCGCGACAGCCATCGCCGGCGGCGATTTGTCGAAGAAGATCACCGTGAACGTGTCGGGCGAAATCCTGGAGCTGAAAGAGACCATCAACACGATGGTGGATCAGCTCAACGCCTTCGCGTCGGAAGTGACGCGCGTGGCGCGCGAAGTCGGCACCGACGGCAAGCTGGGCGGCCAGGCGCAGGTGCCCGGCGTCGCGGGCACCTGGAAGGACTTGACCGACAACGTGAACTTCATGGCGTCGAACCTGACGTCTCAGGTGCGCAACATCGCCGAGGTCGCGACCGCCATTGCCGGCGGCGACCTGTCGAAAAAGATCACCGTCGACGTGCGCGGCGAGATTCTCCAATTGAAGGAAACGCTGAACACCACCGTCGACCAGCTCAACGCCTTCGCCTCGGAAGTGACGCGCGTGGCGCGCGAGGTCGGCACCGAAGGCAAGCTGGGCGGACAGGCCGTCGTGCGCGGCGTGGCCGGCACCTGGAACGACCTGACCGACTCCGTGAACTCGATGGCGTCGAACCTGACCGCGCAGGTCCGCAACATCGCCGAGGTCGCGACCGCGGTGGCGCAAGGCGACCTGTCCAAGAAGATCACCGTGAACGTGTCGGGCGAAATCCTCGAGCTGAAGGAAACCATCAACACGATGGTGGACCAGCTGAATTCGTTCGCCTCGGAAGTGACGCGCGTGGCGCGCGAAGTGGGCACCGACGGCAAGCTGGGCGGCCAGGCGACCGTGCCGGGCGTCGCGGGCACGTGGAAGGACCTGACCGACTCGGTGAACTCGATGGCGGGCAACCTCACCGCCCAGGTCCGCAACATCGCCGAAGTGGCGACCGCGATCGCCGGCGGCGACCTCTCGCGCAAGATCACCGTGGACGTGCGCGGCGAGATCCTTCAGCTGAAGGAAACGCTCAACACCATGGTCGACCAGCTCAACCGCTTCGCGGGCGAGGTGACCCGCGTGGCGCGCGAGGTGGGCACCGAAGGCCGCCTGGGCGGCCAGGCGAACGTGCCCGGCGTCGCGGGCACCTGGAAGGACCTGACCGACAACGTGAACCTGCTCGCGGCGAACCTGACCACGCAGGTGCGCAACATCGCCGAGGTGACCACGGCCGTGGCGCGCGGCGATTTGAGCCGCAAGGTGACCGCCGACGTGAAGGGCGAGATTCTCGAGCTCAAGAACACCATCAACACCATGGTGGACCAGCTCAACGCCTTCGCCGCCGAAGTGACGCGCGTCGCCCGCGAGGTCGGCACCGACGGCAAGCTGGGCGGCCAGGCCCAAGTGCCGGGCGTCGCCGGCACGTGGAAAGACCTTACCGACAACGTGAACTTCATGGCGTCGAACCTGACGGCGCAGGTCCGCAACATCGCCGAGGTCGCGACCGCCATCGCCGGCGGCGATTTGTCGAAGAAGATCACCGTCGACGTGCGCGGCGAAATTCTCCTCTTGAAGGAAACGCTGAACACGATGGTCGAGCAGCTGCGCTCCTTCGCGGGCGAAGTGACCCGCGTGGCGCGCGAGGTCGGCACCGACGGGCGCCTGGGCGGCCAGGCGGTCGTGCCGGGCGTCGACGGCACCTGGAAGGACCTGACCGACTCGGTGAACTCGATGGCAGGCAATTTGACCGCCCAGGTCCGCAACATCGCCGAAGTGACCACCGCCGTGGCGCGCGGCGACCTGTCGCGCAAGATCACCGTGGACGTGAAGGGCGAGATCCTGGAGCTCAAGAACACCATCAACACCATGGTGGACCAGCTCAACGCCTTCGCCTCGGAAGTGACCCGCGTCGCGCGCGAGGTCGGCACCGAAGGAAAGCTCGGCGGACAGGCGACCGTGCCCGGCGTCGCGGGCACCTGGAAGGACCTCACCGACACCGTGAACGTCATGGCGGCGAACCTGACCGAGCAGGTGCGCGGCATCGTGAAGGTCGTGACCGCGGTGGCCGACGGCGAGCTCAAGCAGAACCTCACCGTGAAGTCCAAAGGCGAGGTCGCGGCGCTCGCAGAGACCATCAACAACATGACCGCGACTTTGGCGACCTTCGCCGATCAGGTGACGAGCGTGGCGCGCGAGGTCGGCGTCGAAGGCCGTCTCGGCGGACAGGCGAACGTGCCCGGCGCCGCCGGCACCTGGAAGGACTTGACCGGCAACGTGAACCTGCTCGCCGCCAACCTCACCACCCAGGTGCGCGCCATCGCCGAGGTCGCGACCGCGGTGACCAAGGGCGACCTCACCCGCGCCATCCAGGTCGACGCGCGCGGCGAAGTGGCGGAGCTCAAGGACAACATCAACACCATGGTCGGCAACCTCCGCCTGGCCACGGAGCGCAACACCGAGCAGGACTGGCTCAAGACCAACCTCGCCAAATTCTCGAACATGCTGCAGGGGCGGCGCGACATCGTGGCGGTGGCCAAGCTTCTGCTCGACGAGCTCACCCCGCTGGTCGAGGCGCAGCTCGGCGTCATCTATCAGATGGACAATACCGACGCGACCTTGCGGCTGGTATCGACCTATGCCGACCACGTCGTCGACGGTCACCGCCAATCCTTCCGCCTGGGCGAAGGCCTGATCGGGCAATGCGCCTCGAACAAGAAGCCGGTCCTGATCACCAACGTCGAAGGCGCAGTGCCGATCAGCTCGGCGCTGCTGGAGGTGACGCCCAAGAACATCATCGTGCTGCCGGTGCTGTTCGAGAACGAGGTCAAGGCGGTGATCGAGCTGTCGTCGCTCACCCGTTTCACCGAGCTGCAAGTCGCGTTCCTGGAGCAGCTGACCGCGAACATCGGCATCGTGCTCAACTCCATCGAAGCGACGATGCAGACCGAAGGCCTGCTCAAGCAGAGCCAGCAGCTCGCCGGCGAGCTGCAGACCCAGCAGCGCGAGCTGCAGCAGACCAACGATCAGCTCGAGCAGAAGGCGCGCGAGCTGGCCGAGCAGAACGTCGAGGTCGAGCGCAAGAACCAGGAGATCGAGCAGGCGCGGCGCGCGCTGGAAGAGAAGGCGGCCGAGCTGGCGTTGACCTCGAAGTACAAATCCGAGTTCCTGGCCAACATGTCGCACGAGCTGCGCACGCCGCTGAACTCGATCCTGATCCTGGGCCAGCAGCTCTCAGACAACCCCGACCACAACCTCACCGCCAAGCAAGTCGAGTTCGCGCGCACCATTCACGGCGCGGGCACCGACCTCCTGAACCTCATCAGCGACATCCTCGATCTGTCGAAGATCGAGTCCGGTACGGTCAGCGTCGAAGCCGAGGAGATCTTCTTTGCGAACCTGCTCGACGCCGTCGGCCGTCCGTTCCGGCACGAGGCGGAGTCGAAGGATCTGTCGTTCGAGATCAGCGTCGATACGGCGCTCGAGCGCAGCATCACGACCGACTCGAAGCGCCTGCAGCAGGTGCTCAAGAACCTGCTGTCCAACGCCTTCAAGTTCACCACGCGCGGTGGCGTGCGGTTGACGGTGTCGCGCGCGGCCGACGGATGGACGGCGACCCACCCGGTGCTCAGCCAGACCGCCGGCGTCGTCGCCTTCGAGGTGTCGGACAGCGGCATCGGCATCCCGCCGGAAAAGCAGAAGATCATCTTCGAGGCGTTCCAGCAGGCCGATGCCTCCACCAGCCGCAAATACGGCGGCACCGGCCTCGGCCTGGCCATCAGCCGCGAGCTCGCCGCGCTGCTCGGCGGCGAGATCCAGTTGCGCAGCACGCCGGGCGTCGGCAGCACGTTCACGCTCTATCTGCCGATTCAATACGCCGGCTCGGCCATCCCTTCGCGTTCGGCCAGTATGGCAGGGTCGTCGCATCAGCAGACGTCGGCGCCGGTCCTGCTGCCGCCCGAGCGGATCGTCGAAGCCATCGCCGACGACCGCCACAAGCTCGAGGCGGGCGATTCGATCCTGCTGATCGTTGAGGACGACCCGCACTATGGCCGCGTTCTTGTCGATCTCGCGCGCGATAAGGGCTTCAAGGTCCTGATCGCCACGACCGGCGCGCAGGCGCTTGAACTGGCCAAGCAGTACCAGCCGACGGCGGTGTCGCTCGACGTGTTCCTGCCCGACATGCTCGGCTGGAACGTGCTCAGCCAGCTCAAGCAGAACCCGCTGACCCGGCACATCCCGGTCCAGATCGTGACGCAGGACGAAGACCGCCAGCACGGGCTTGCCCGCTGCGCCTTCTCCTTCGTGACCAAACCGACGACGATGGAAGGGGTCGAAGAAGCGCTCGCCCGGATCAAGGAATACTCCTCACGCAAGCGCAAGCGGCTCCTCGTCGTCGAGGACAATGCGGCCGAGCAACTCAGCATTTCCGAGTTGCTCGGGCACGATGACATCGAAATCGAAGCGGCGCAGTCCGGTGAGGAAGCGCTCACCGCCTTGCGACGCGAACCCTATGACTGCGTCGTGCTCGATCTGCGTTTGCCGGACATGAGCGGGTTCGACGTGCTCGAGCAGCTGCATCGCGAAAATCCGCTGTCGGAAGTGCCGGTCATCGTCTTCACTGGCCGCGAGCTCAGCGCCGAGGAAGACGCGCAACTGCATACGATGGCGCGAAGCATCGTGGTGAAGGGCGTGGAATCCCCCGAACGCCTGCTCGACGAGACCGCCTTGTTCCTGCACCGCGTGGTGACGGAACTACCGGCCGAGAAGCAGCGCATGCTCGAGCGGCTGAACAGCTCGGACGAGGATCTCGTCGGCCGGACGGTGCTCCTCGTCGACGACGACGCCCGCAACATCTTCGCGCTGTCGAGCGTGCTCGAACGGCATGGGATGCACGTGCTCACGGCGACGACCGGCCGCGAGGCGATCGATCTGATCGGCGCCAACCCGAACATCTCCATCGTCCTGATGGACATCATGATGCCGGAGATGGATGGCTACGAAACGATCCAGAACATTCGCGCGCGCGGTGACTTCCGAAGGCTGCCGATCGTCGCGCTGACCGCCAAGGCGATGAAGGGCGATCGCGAGAAGTGCCTCGAAGCGGGCGCCTCCGACTATCTCGCGAAACCCGTCAATACCGAGCAGCTTCTCACGATGCTGCGCATGTGGCTGCATCGGTGAGGCACGAGATGATCGAGCATGAGAAGGTCAATATTCTGCTCGTCGACGATCAGCCGGCGAAGCTCCTGAGCTATGAAGTGGTGCTGCGGGATCTCGGCGAGAACCTGATACAGGCCTCGTCGGCGACCGACGCGCTGCAGATCCTGCTCAAGAACGAGATTGCCGTCGTCCTCGTCGACGTCTGCATGCCCGATCTCGACGGCTTCGAGCTCGCTGCGATGATCCGCGAGCATCCGCGGTTCCAGCGCACGGCGATCATCTTCATCTCCGCGATCCATCTCTCCGAGACCGACTATCTGCGCGGCTACGAGATGGGCGCGGTCGACTACGTGCCGGTCCCGGTCGTTCCCGAACTGCTGCGCGCCAAGGTCAGGGTCTTCGCCGAGCTTTACCGCAAGACGCGGCAGCTCGAGCAGCTCAATCGCGAGCTGGAATTGCGGGTGGCGGAGCGCACCGCCGAGTTGAAGGCGTCCGCCGCGCGCCTGCAGGAAAGCGAGCACCAGTTGCGGCTGGCGACCGACGCGGCCGAGATCGGATTGTGGGACGTCGATATCGTCGGCGGCACGCTGTTCTGGCCGCCGCGCGTCAAGGCGATGTTCGGCATCTCGCCGGACGTGCCGGTGAGCATGGACGATTTCTACGCTGGCATGCATCCCGACGACACCGCCGCGACGTCGGCCGCCTATGCCGCGGCCTGCGATCCCGCCCAACGCGCGCTGTATGACGTCGAATACCGCACGATCGGACGGGAGGACGGCGTCATCCGATGGGTCGCCGCCAAGGGTCGCGCCATCTTCGATGCGGACGGCAAGTGCGTCCGCGTGATCGGCACCGCGATGGACATTACCACGCGCAAGCAGGCGGAGGAGCGCCAGTTGCTGCTCGCGCGCGAGGTCGATCATCGCGCCCGCAACGCGCTCGCCGTCGTGCAGTCGATCGTGCGGCTGACGCGATCGACGTCGAAGGAGGGCTACGTCAAGGCCGTCGAGGGGCGCATCCAGGCGCTGGCGCAGGCGCACACGCTGCTCTCCGAAAGCCGCTGGCAGGGCGCGGACGTCAGACGTCTGATCCTGGAAGAGATCGCGCCGTATCGCGGCGCAGATCCCGCACGCGTGCAAATCGATGGGCCGTCGGTCTCACTGCTTCCCGAACGGTCGCAGAGCCTCGCGCTGGTCCTGCACGAGCTTGCGACCAATTCCGTCAAATACGGCGCGCTGTCCGTGCCGGATGGCACGCTCTCGATCCGCTGGGCGCTCGCCGACGGCGTCCTGATCCTGCGCTGGACGGAGGCGGGCGGGCCGCTCGTGGTGCCGCCGAAGTCGCACGGCTTCGGTACCAAGATCATGAACGCGAGCATCAAGCATCAGATCGGCGGAAATGTCGCATGGGATTGGCGGCCGACCGGCCTAGAGTGCACGCTGCAAATTCCGCTGGGAGGCAGCAACGCGGCGTCGTCGGCGGACGCCGAGAACCTCGTGCATCTCCCCAGCGGTAAGATGAAACGTATTCTGCTCGTCGAAGACGAGGCGATGATCGGCATCATGATGCGGGAATTGCTGACCGAATACGGTGTCTTCGTCGTCGGGCCGTGCTGCTCGCTGCAAGAGGCGATGAACGAAGCGTCCGGCGAATTCGATGGGGCGATCCTCGACCTCAATCTGGCGGGCGAATTCGTCTATCCAGTCGCCTCGCTGCTTTCGAACCGCAACGTGCCGTTCGTCTTCGTCACCGGGTACGGCGACGAGAGCCTCGATGCCCGCTTCGACGGGTCGCCCATCCTGCAGAAGCCGATTACCCGCGACAGCCTGGAAAGCCATCTCTCGCGGATGTTTGGTGCCGCCGTCCAGCGGACGCCGTCGAATAATGCGATGCCGGGGCCGGCCTCGCAGTCTTTGAAAACGGCATAAGCCGACTTTTGATCAATCCGGTCGCCCGTGCCGAGCCGCGGGCGGCCGCCGGCAGGATTTTTGCAATGGGTCCGTTCGGATAAGATGAGCTCGGAAGCGGACATTCTCGAGTTCGCGGGCGCGTCGTTCAGGTCGGTCTGGGCGCTCGAGCTGTTGCTGATGCTGCGCCGCACGCGCGAGCGCAGCTGGACGGCCGGCGATATCATCAAGGAATTGCGCAGCAGCCAGGTCGTCGTGATCGAGGCGCTCAACAATCTGATGGCTGCCGGCCTCGTCCATCAGGAGGACAATGGCGACTACCGCTATGGCGGCATCGGCCGCGCGGAAGAGCTCGTCGGCGAGCTCCAAGCACTCTACGCCGTCAAGCCGACCGCGGTGATGCGCGTGATCGTCAATTCGCCGAATACGAAGCTGCAAATTCTGTCTGATGCATTCAGGATCAAAGAATGACCAGCTCCATCGCGACTGTCGTCTATTTCCTGTGCTTCGCCGCCAGCGCCGGCTGCGGCGGGCTTTTGGTGCGCGGCTACTTCCGGGCGCGGACCGCACTCCTGCTCTGGACCGCGGCGTGCTTCGTCCTGCTCGCGCTCAACAGCTTCCTGGTCGTCGTCGATCTCGTCTTCCTGCCGGACGATATCGACCTGCAGATTCCGCGACTCCTCGTGACGCTCATCGCCGTGGCAACGCTTCTGTATGGCTTTATCTGGGAGCTGGACTGAATGGCGACCTTCCTCTCAGGCATGATTACCGCCGGGTATCTGGTCGCGGCGGTATTCTTTCTCCGCTTCTGGAAGCGAACCGGCGATGCGCTGTTCGCGGCCTTCGGTGCCTCCTTCGTCCTGTTCGCCATCAGCCAAAGTCTCTCGGTCTCGTTCGATTTTCTCCACGACGACAAGACGGCGGTCTTCGTTCTGCGTCTCGTCGGGTTCGGCCTGCTGCTGGCGGCGATTGCCCGCAAGAACCTGGGCAAGCTCAAATAGGGCATTCCTCCGCGCGCAACCGCCCACCGGCGACTGTCGACGATGGGCTAAACCCCACGGGTTGACGTTTCTCAAAGGCTTGCCAGTGCAGGGTGCCTATCCTCCCGTCGGCTTGAACGGAAGGCAGGCGTGTCATGGGCACCGCGGCGTGGCGAAAGATTGTCCTCGGAGTGGTCTCGGCGTCCCTTGTCGGCGCCGCGTTGCCGCAAACGGCGAACGCGGCCGAAAATGGGATGGCGGAATACGAGGCCCGATGCGCGCCGTGCCATGGCGAAAACGGAGCTGGCGACGGGCCGGCTGCATCCGCCTTGCGTGACCGCCCCTCCGACTTGCGGCTGCTCGCTAAGAACAATGACGGCGTATTTCCCGACAAGGTGCTTGAAAGCGTCATCGACGGCCGAAAGACGATCCGTGCCCACGGCAATTTCGAGATGCCGGTGTGGGGACGGGCGTTGTCCCAACCGGCAACCAACGGCGATGCCGCTGCGCGGATTTCGGCGGTCGTCGAATATCTCCGCACCATTCAGGTGAAATGATCTGCTCGCCGCATAAGGCAGTTGCCTAAAAAACGGACTCGGAAATCCGCCAGAGTCGGACATCCAAGTCGTGCAACGTTCGCGGCGTTCGCATGACTGGACGCCGGCGATTGGCGTGTGCTAGGCGGCGCGTGCAATGACGATCATCACGCTGACATTCGATAACGGCCCCGATCCGGAGGTCACGCCGCAGGTTCTCGACACGCTGCGCCGCCATGAGGTGAAGGCGACCTTCTTCGTCGTCGGCGATAAGATGCGCGACCGCCGCGGCCTCGCCGAGCGTGCGCACGCCGAGGGCCACTGGATCGGCAATCACACCTTCAATCATCAGGTGCCGCTCGGCCTGACCGCCGAAGCCGGCGTCGCCGTCTCCGAGATCGAGCGCACGCAACGCCTGATCGGCAATCTCGCGCATCCGCGGCGTTTCTTCCGACCATTCGGCGGTGGCGGCATGCTTGACCGGCGTCTGCTCAATCGCGAGGCCGCGCGCTATCTCTGCGACAACGGTTTCACCTGCGTGTTGTGGAACGTGATCCCGCAGGACTGGGCGCATCCGAACGATTGGGTCGACCGCGCGCTGCGGCTCAGCGCGCAGCAGCCGCACGCGGTCATCGTCCTGCACGACCTGTCGACGGGGGCCATGCGGCACCTCGATCGCTTCATCGCCGCAGCGAAGGATCGCGGGGCGCGTTTCGAGCAGGCATTTCCGGACAGCTGCGTGCTGATTGAAAGCGGCAGGATCGTCAGGCCACTCGACGCCTACGTCGCCGAAGACGCCGACCTCGCCCCGGCGGGCTGAGGCCCGCGCGGATCAGCGTGTTGCGGCCTCGCGCAGCATCTTCGCCCGTTGTGCCGCCGCCTCGAACAGGAGGCCGTGGTCGCTGCCGGCCAGCACCATGCGCGCGCCGGCCGCGATATAATGCGGCGCCCACGTCGTATCGTAGATGCCGCCCATAGCGAGGATCTTGCCGTGCTTGCGGCAGGCCTCCGCCACGCGCCGATAGGCGTCCTGCACGCGCGCGTCGCCGTATTGGCCGGGGATGCCCATGTCGAGCGTGAGATCGTTCGAGCCGATGAACAGCACGTCGATTCCGGGAATCGCGGCGATGGCGTCGGCATTGTCGATCGCTGTCCTCGTTTCAATCATCGGGATGAGCATCAGCTCGGCATTGAGCACGCGCTGCATTTCGCCGGCGGGCGGTGGGCGGTAGCCGAATTGCGCGCAGGGGCCGCCGGTGCTGCGATGGCCGATCGGCGGAAAGCGGAAGGCATCGACCATCTCGCGCGCATCCTCGGCCGTGTCGATGTGCGGCACGACGAGGCCGAGCGCGCCGGCGTCGAGAGCGCGCGTGCCCTCGTCGAGCGCGTCGCGGCAGACGCGGACGATCGGGGCGATGCCGGCGGTGAGCGACGCGAGGCAAAGCTGCGAGATGTCGTCTGTCGACAGCGCGCCATGCTCGCTGTCGAGGAAGATCCAGTCGTAGCCGGCCGCCTTGGCGAGCATCGGCGCGGCGCCGCCGCGCAGGTGATGGACGCCGAAGCCGACCGAGAC
>DASZQV010000019.1:0-173136 GCA_035549495.1 Rhizomicrobium sp.
CTTCCTGCCGGTGTTCTTCACCTATACCGGCCTGCGCACCAATGTGCTCGGCCTGTCCACCGGCAGCGACGCGGTCTGGCTCGCCGTCATCCTCGCCGCCGCGATCCTGGGCAAGATGATCCCCGTCTACGCCGCCAGCCGGCTCTCCGGCTTCAGCCACCGCGAATCCACCATCCTCGGCTCGCTGATGAACACCCGCGCGCTGATGGAGCTGATCGTGCTCAATATCGGCTTCGATCTCGGCTTCGTCCCGCAAAACGTCTTCACCATGCTCGTCATCATGGCCGTCGCCACCACCGTCATGACAGGGCCGCTGCTGCGCGTCCTGTTGCCCAAGGCGGGCTATGTGATTCCAGCGGGCGTCGAGGCGTGACGGGGTTTTCGGGGCGGGACTCGACCTATATATAGGGCGCCGGAGCAAGAAAAAGGGCCACTTTCCATGAGCAGCCAGGGTACGCCTGAGACCGTCGCGCAAGCGGCCGCCATCCCGGCGACCATCCCCGTGGAAAGCGGCAAGATCGCCACGATCAAGTCGGGCATCGACATCTCCGACACGGCGCAGATCACCGGCTTCGGCGAGCGCGCGCAGCAGGAAGTGGCGGGCTTTGCCGACCGGATCCTGTCCCAGACGCGCAACCGCGAGCTCGGCGACACCGGCGACCTTCTGACCGACATCATCACCAAGGCGAAGGGCCTCGACCCGGCGCAGCTCCAGAAGCAGAACTTCATCACCCGCATGTTCGGCGGCATCCGCCGCCAGCTCGCGCGCTTCCAGGCTCGTTTCGAGACGGTGTCGGCGCAGATCGACCGCATCACCGTCGAGCTCGAGAAGCGCATCGACATCCTGCGCCGCGACGTGACGATGCTGGACGGGCTGCACGACCAGACGCGGGACTCGATCTCCAACCTCGACGCCTATATCGCCGCCGGCAAGTCGTTCGAGGACGACTACCGCAAGGGCCCGCTGGTGCAGCTCGAGATGGCCGCCAAAGCCAGGACCAGCGACGACTCCAAGGACCTGATGGCGGCGCAGCAATACCAGGACGCGATGCAGGCGCTCGACCGCCTCGAGAAGCGCGTGCTCTATCTCCAGCAGGCGCGCCAGATCGCGATCCAGCAGATGCCGCAGATCCGCATCGTGCAGAACGGCGACACCACCTTGATCGAGAGCTTGCAGGCCTCGGTCACGCTGACCGTGCCGGCCTGGAAGCAGAAGATGGTGCTGATCCTCGGCCTCACGCGCCAGCAGGAAGCGCTCGAGCTGCAGAAGACCGTCACCGACACGACCAATCAGATGCTGCGCCAGGCGTCGGAGATGATGAAGACCCAGGCGATCGACATCGAAACCCAGTCGCAGCGCGGCATCGTCGACATCGAGACGCTGCAGAAGACCAACCAGGACCTGATCGACACCATCAGCGGCGTGCTCAAGATCCAGGCCGAAGGCCACCAGAAGCGCCAGCAGGTCGAGCAGGAGATGGACCGCCAGACCGCGGCGCTCAAGGCCGTGCTGTCGCGCGGGCCGACGCCGTGAGCGTTCCGATCGAGGCCGCCTGATCGATGGGACGGGATGCGGCGACATTGATCGCATGCGTTGCGGCGGCGGTCGTTCTGCCGCTGCTCGTGCTCGGTTTGAACCTGCCGCTGTGGCTGTGCGGCCTGATCGCCGCCGGCGTGTTCGTCGGCCTCTGGTACTTGCTGCGCGCCGGCTCGCCTGTCGGCATCGACGGCGAGAAGATCGTCGAAGCGCGCGCCGAGACGGCTTACGGCCTGCTCAGCGCCGCCGATGTGTCTCTCAACCGGCTCAAGAAGGTCGTCCCGCTGATCCAGGATGCGCAGATGCGCGGCGAGGCACAGAATCTTTGCAGCACGATGGATTCGGTAATGGCCGAATTGCGCGAGAACCCCGACCGAGTGATGGCGATCCGGCGGCTGTTCACCTTCTATCTGCCCAACGCGGTCAGCGTCGCCGAAGGCTGGCAGGTCCTGGAGCGCCACGCAGATCCTTCGGCGGACCGCATGCAGCAGACGCGCGAGACCATGCAAGGCCTCAACGACGCTTTCCGGAAATACGCCCAGGACGCGGACGCGCCGGACATGCAAGATCTGGATATCACGCTTAAGGTCTTGCGAAGCTCTCTGAAGGCCGACCTGGAGAAGACGCCCTAGCGGCCGACGCCGGGGACGCCGACGCCGGCCTCGTGCTCAGGTCAGGGATTCCAGACCCAGATCACGACCACGATGACGACCAGCGCCGCGAAGACGATCCAGTCGAGCGCGCTCTTCGCCGAGACCAGCCCGACGATCTGATCGTCCTCGCCTTCGATCGTGCCCGCGAGATCGCGGATCGTCGCGTAAACGGCAAGACCGATCGCGCACACGCCGGTGACGATGGCGGCGATGTGCGGCGGGTTGGCGCCCGTGGCGATCGCGATGATGCCGGCGATGACGATCACCACGCGACCGCCCCATTTCAGAACCTGATCCATTCCAATCTCCCTACGGCTGGTGAGAATTGCACGCAATATACACGTTGAGGATGAAGTGATATACGATATCGTTGTCATCTGTCCAAAGTCATTCGTGAATATTGTGGAGTATTTATCTTTAAAGCCGTAGGAGAAAGACAGACATGGACGACCTGCGAAAGCCGTTCTTCTGGGCAGCAGCCATCGTGCTCTTGCTGACCATTCTGGTCGAGCTTGCATCCGTTGCGATCATGCCGGGCGCGCCGCAGGGATTGAACGCGGGCACGCCGGGGCTGGGGATCCGCTATCTTGCGATCATCGACTTCCTTCTCGCGTATGGGGTGACCACGCAGGGCTTGAGCCTGCTTCTGCCGCGCGCGCTGGTCGGGCGGCTGCAGGGCATCGTCGCACTGGTGCTCTCGTTCCTCGGTTGTCTCGGCACGCTGGTGCTCGCGATCACCGCGTTCCTGCTCTTGATCCTCATGGTGACGCTGCTGGTCGCGATCCCGTTCGGGACGATCGCGTATATGGCCGCGTGGGGGCATTTCCCCGTCGGCACCGCGGAAGGGACCTTGGCGCTGATCATGCTGCTCAAGATCGTCTTCTGCATCCTGCTGCTGCTGGCCGAGCAGCGCTTCCTGCAGAACAAGGGCCTGGTGATCCTCAGCGGCCTGTCGCTCGGCACCACTTGGCTGGTGGCGTTCCTGATCGATTTCCCGCCGTTCTTCCTGGTCAGCATCGCCGATGCGATCGGCGCGCTGGTGATCGCGATCATCGGCATCGTCTGGCTCGTGCTTCTTCTGATCGGCTCGCTCTTGAGCCTGATCGCGGTGCTGCGCAGCGCGGTGTGATCATTGGACCTCCGCGGTCGCGCCGGAAGGTCCGAGCGCGGTGAACTGGATCGGCGCGCTTTCCGGATAGACGACGAGCGAGGTCTTGGCGTCGTCGGCGCTGCACACGCGGCCGTCGTGCTTGTCGGCCCACGCATCCGGGCAGCCCGAGAAATCCGACAAAGTCGCGCCTTCGCGGCAGATGCAGACGGACTTGCCGCATTGCCGCCCGTCCTTCGGCACGCAGGAATAGGTGATGCGCACGCCGATGCCGGCGGTGATCGCGATCTTGGCGACGCGCATCTTGTCGGAGGAGGACGGCACGAACCGCGTGTCGCTGCCGTTCTGCGCGAGCGTCACGACCGGCTTGTCGAGCTTGATCTTCGGCGCGAAGGCCGCGCCGGCCTTCGCCATCCACGCGGCGAAGTCCGGCTGCTTCCAGTCGGCCAGTCTGTCCTCGTCGACTTCGCCGTTGGACTTCGTCGGCGGCGCGCCGTCGCCCGAGCTCGGCCCGCCCGTGCCGCCGCGGATGGCGACGAACGCGAACGCCACCGCGACGACGACAAGGACGATGATGACGATCTTCATCGGGTGGCCGGTGCTATTTGAACCTCTCGGTGGCGAGCGCCGACTTGGCTCTGCTGTAGTCCTTGTAGGTGGGGAAGTTGCCGAGGCAGAGCACCCTCGGCCCCGGGACGCATTTCGGACCGTGCACGACCACGGCGAGCTTCGAGCCCTTGGCGACGACGGTTCCCGCCGCCGGCGTCAGGCTCACGATCTGGTCGTTCGCGCCGCCGTCGCTCTGGACGCTGACGGACACCTGGAAGTTCGCGTTCAGCGAGTTCACGGCCCCGCTCAGCATCGCGTTGACGACGTTCGGCACGGTGACGCCCGGATCGATGCCCAGCACGACCGACTTCTTGTCGAGCGTGACCTGGGTGCCGGCCGCCGGCGTCTCGGACGCGACCGTGCCCGGCGTCTTGCCCTGCGGCGCGACGTTCGTCGTCGTGTAGGCGAAGCCGTTGGCGTCGAGCACGCCCTTGGCGTGGTCGGTGGTCTGGCCGGTGACGTCGGGGACCGCGACGGTCGGCGCGGGCGTCGGCGGCGGAGCGGCCTTGGCGACCGTCAGATGCACCAGGCTGCCCTTGTCGACCTCGGTGCCCGCGGCGGGATCCTGCGCGATCACGTTGCCGGCGGTCTGCGGGGATTCCTGCTCGACCTTGTCCTCGGTCAGGCCCGCATCGGTGATCTGCTTCTGGGCGTCGGCATAGGCGATCTGCCCCGTCGAGACGTTCGGCACCGCGACCTTGCCCGACGGCCACAACACGATGGCGAGCACGATGCCGATCGCGAGCACGACGCCGGCAACGATCAGCCAGACCCACCACGGGATGCCCGGCTTGGGCTGCTCGGTCGGCGGAACGGTGAAGGTGACGATCGCGCTGTTGGTGTAGTCGTTGTCGCGGTCGTTGTTGTTCGAGACGCATTCCAGGAACTTGTATTCGCCCGGCGGCGTGCCCGTCGGCGCTGCGATGTCGACGGTCACTTTCTGGGTCTCGCTGCCGGCGAAGTTGCGCTCGGGGTCGCCCTGGAGCTTGAGCCATTCGGCCTTGGCGTTGCCTTGCGCCACCGCGCTCAGATGCGCCGTCACCGTCTGGCCCGACAGATTGTTCACGGTGAACACGGCTTGCCCGACATGGATGGTCTGCCCTTTGACGATCTGGGGCTTGAGCGGGACCGAGGCCGTCGTGTCGAGGACTTGGAAAGTTGGCATGGCTTGCTCCTTCGGAAATCTATGGGCCGGACGAGAATGCGATGTCGTAGGTGACGTAGGCGGGGCGCTCTTCGTCGACGACGCGCCGCACGAGATCGCTCATGCGGCTGGCGGCGGCGGGCGCCTGGACATGGATGTGGAACGGCCGGGCCGCGCCTTTTTCGTCGGGCGGGTTCTCCGTGACCCTGAAGCCCGCGAGCCCCGTCGCCACCGCGAGGAAGCGCTCGAGCGCATAGCGCGTGCCGCGCCAGCGCATCAGCTGCGCCGCTTCCGCCGACAGCGCGCGAAGATTGCCGAGGCCGGGCACATAGCGCGGCTCGCCGACGCCTTTGCGGCCGCTGGTCCAATCGAGATAGCGGTCGAGGTCGAGCCACGACGCCAGCATCACCGCGAAATCGTCGGGCGCGCGCCAGGGGTCGATGAACTCGTCCGCGCGCGCGAGCACGTCCTCGGCCGGCGCGTGCTGCGCCTCCATCACCGCCAGGATCGCCATCAAGGCCGAGCCTTCGCGCGCGGCGCTGCGATAGGTCTCGGGCAGGAACTGCAGGATGCGGTGGCGCTCCATCGTCAGTCTCCGCCCGTCTCGGTGACGATGGTGAGGGCGTGCGTGTCGGCGCAGTAGAGCCAGTTGGGCGGCAGCGGGATGCGGTCGGTGAAGACCGTCGCCGACGACAGCGCGAAGCGGTTGCCGCCGTCGAGGCTGCGATAGACGCCGAGCGGGCCGCCCATCATCACGATGGCGGCGGGCTGCGCGGGCGCGGCGGCCATCGCGCCGCAGACTTCGAGCAGGCGGTCCTTGTCGCGGATCGGCAGCCCGGCGTCGAGACGCGCCGAGGTCCAGCGCGGCTGGGCCTGCGTCACGTCCAGCGACAGCGTTCCGCCGCGGTTCGAGCCGGCGAAGACCATGCCGTCGGCGAAGCTCAGATCCTCGCATGAGCCGCCCTGCCAGGCGGTGTTGTAGGCCACCCAGCCGCCGGGATCGTCGATGCCGCTGGCGCGCAGCTCGATGCGCATCGCGCCTTCGCCTTGCGCGCCGGCCTCGGCGCGGACCGCGGCCCACAGATAGTCGCGGCCGTTGAAGCGCTGGTTCTTCAGCACACGGATGTATTTGCCGTTCAGCCCGACGGTGTGGAAGGAATCCGACACGCCGCCGGCCGCCGAGAGATAGACGCCGCCGCTGCTCGCGCGCGACACCACCGCGACGCTGACGATGCCGGACGCGAGCGTCGTCGCCGCCACGCCGTAATAGCCGTTCGCGTCGTTGGCCTTGTCGACGACCACGAGCGCGGGCCCGGTGCCCGAGCCGGGCTGGAACTGATAGAGGCCGTCCTTCGCCGCGATCAAAAGCACCGGTGCGCCGTTGCGCGTGATCCAGGCCGCGTCGGTGACCTCGCCGGCGAACAGCGCCGCGGTGTCGGTCCAGCTCTCGCCGCAATCGCTGGAGAGATGGATCACGCCCGCGTTGCCGCGCATGGCGCCGAGCGCGACGAGGCCCGGCCGGTCGGGGTGGCGGCGCACGAATTGCGGCACGTCGCTCGATCTCAGGAACACGGTCGACCAGCTCTCGCCGTCGTCGAGGCTGCGATAGAGCGCGCGGGCCGCCGCCGCGAACCAGCAGCGCGGCTGGTGCGGGTCGCGAATGACCTCGTTTACGTCCTTGTCCGGCGCTTCGCCGATGGTGAACTGCATTTGGTCGGCATAGCGAACGCCGGGCTCGGCCAGCAGCGCCTCGTAAGCGTCGGAGGCGCGCAGGGCGCGCCCGAAGGGCTGGTCGACGAACGGCGAGAACAGGCCGTTGAGGCGCTGGCGCAGCCGCGCCTGGATCGCGCCGGCATCCTCGCCGCGCGTCACCACCACGCGCGCGGAGACCGAGACCGGCCGCACGCGCGTCCATTCCAGCGCCACGCGCACGCCCAGCGGGCGGCGGTCGTCGACGAGCTTGCCCGCGAGCGTGAGCAGCTCGTCGCGGCGGTGGTCGCTCATCGCGGCCGCGGTGACGGCCCCGTCGGGAAGCGCGCTCGTGTCGATGCTCGGCACCAGGAGGATCGAGACCACGCCCGCATCGGCGTGGCGCCAGAGCTGCGCCTGCGCGAACGCGCGCGCGCGCGCGACGCCGCCGGCGGTGAGCGCGATGCGCTCGAAATCGCGCGCGGTGACGGCGCAGCGCATCGAGGTGAGCTCGAGCGGTCCGCGGCGGATCGCTTCCTGCGCGGTCTCGGGGTCGCTGCCGCCCGAGGCCTTGTCCGCATTGGTCACGCCGACGCCGGCGAGCGGCGTCTTGAGCGCGGTCAGCGCGCCAGCCGCGACATTGCCCGCGCGCCCTCCGCCCCGGCGATACCACACGCGGATCTCGCGGCCCTGGGGCGGCACGCGCGACATCGGCTGGTTGCCGTCGCCGATGGGCGCGAACGAAATCAAGCCCGATGCGCGGTCGACGCGATAGGCGCGCATCTCGGGTGTCGCATCCGCGAAGCTGTCGAGCGGCTGCCACAGCGCGAAAGCCTTGCCGCCCGCGCCGCGCGACGCGATGCCCTCGGTCAGCTCATCGGGCGTCGCTTCGATGCCGACGACGATGTCGAGATTGTCGCCCGACGGCGCGATGACCGGCGCTTTCTTGACGCGCACGCTCTGTCCCGGCGTGCCGGTCGCGACGCCGACGAGCTCGCCGTCGACTTGCTCGCAATGGAGCGCGTACACCGTCACGCTCTGTCCGCCTTTGGGGATGGTCGCCGCTTGCGTGACGGTGAAGATCACGCCGCCGTCGCCGGTGGCGACCTGGGTGCCGAGCGGAATCGCGACGTCGCCGCCGCCTTCGCCCGTGCGCGTGAAGGTCAGCGCGACCTGCGCCGCCGACGGCGGGCGAAGCTGCACGCCCACCAGATTGAGCAGCGTGACATATTGCTTCGACGGCACGCGGTTCAGTCGATAGAGCATGTTCTCGGTCAGGAACGCGAACGCCTCGAGCAGGGTGACGCCGGGATCGGCCGGGTTGCGGTCGGTCCATTCCGGGCAGGCACGGTCTATCACCACGAGCGCGTCGGCGAGCAGGTCCGAATAGGAGCGGTCGTCGAGCTTTGGGACGGGCAGGGGCATCAGGCCGCTCCCTCGCCGATGTTGAGGCCGAACTCGAGTTGCGCCTGGCGGCCGCTCGCCTTCACGCGATATTCGAGCAAGACCACGAGCAGCGCGCCGTCGTCCTTGTCGGCATGCGCGTCGAGCGAGACGATCTCGATTCGCGGCTCGTAGCGCAGCAGCGACTGGCGGACATAGTGGATGGCCAGCCCCGCCGTCGTCGCGTCGTTGGGCGCGAACATCAACCGGTGCAGCGGACAGCCGTAATCGGGCCGCATCACGCGCTCGCCCGGGATCGTGGTCAGCAGCAGGACGATCGCCTGGCGGATGGCGAGGTCGTCGCTCACCATCTCGACGCGGCCCGCAGCGGCAAGCACGATGCCCATCGCCGCGCGCGTGGCGCCGAGCTCGGCGCCGGCGAACATCCAGCCTTTGAGCGCGGCGGGCTTCATGCCGAAGCCTCCACGAATTTCTGGCCGGGCGCGCGCACCTTGTAAGCGACGATTCCGGGCGGCGTGCCGTCGGTCAGGCCCTGGATGCTGTCGAGGCACACGGCGTGGCCCGCGATGCGCACGAAATCCGAATAGCCCTGGCGTACTTTCAAGGTGGTCAGGCACGAGCGGATGCCGGCGACGGGATTGGAGTTCGGGCAGCCGCCGATGGAGCGGCCTTCCGGGTTCGGCTCGATCAGCACGCGCTTCTTTTCGATGCGCACGAAATCCTGCGACGTCTTGATCGAGATGGTGCCGCCATGCTCGCAGGCCAGGGTCGCGTCTTCGGTCAGCCAGCGCATCGTCAGCCTTCCTCGAACTCGACCGCCTTGGCGCGGATCGTGACCGTCCGCCCCGGCGCTTCGATGGTGAGGTCCTGCATCGCGTGCAGCTTGGTGCCCTTCGGGCCCATCTCGAAGCGGTCGCCGCCGCTGGTCTCGATGGCGGCGAGCGCGTTGGCGCTGTCGAGGGTGAAGGCCTGCCCGTTGGCGGTGCGGAACACGAAAGGGCGCGCGCCCGCGTCGGCGAGGCCCGGCGCGCGGCTCTCGCCATAGAGCCCGCCCAGCACGATGCCGTAGGCGGGATCGCCGTTCGGGAACAGGATCAGCACATTGTCGCCGTCCTCCGGCATCACCGCGAAGCCCTTGTCCTTGCCGGCGCTGGCGGCGACGACGGGCATCCAGTCGGTCTCGAGGTCGCCCATCAGCGGCAGCTTCGCGCGCGCCCGCGACAGCTTCTCCGGATCGGCGGTGTCGAACACGCGGCCGAAGGTGAACAAGGGCGCGCGAGACCGCGCTTTGGCGAAGGGCGGCGCGGTCGAGAACTCGGTGACGTAGCCTTCGTCCTCGCCGAAGCGATGCAGCGCCTCCGTCACCGTGAAGCGGCCGTCGACGTCGTCGTCGAGGCCAAGGATGCTCACGATGCAGCCGGGCTTGAGCTTGGCGTTGCCGTCGGCGGCGCCTTCGATCACCACCTCGCCGGACGCGGCGTTGTCGAGATCGGCCTGGGCATAGCCTTCGAGCTCGCTCGCATCGCCTGCGACGCGGTTGAACAGAGTGCGCACGCCCAGATCGGGGAACGCGGAACTGTCGATCGAACGCATGTCCTCGTCCGCGTCCTGGCGCGCGAGAGACACGGTCGAATCCAGCACCGTCGTGCGCAACACGTTCCAGGCCTGCGCGCGGACGTTGCGGCGCAAGGTCTCGATGCTCGCGACCGAGCGCACCTTGGCGAGCTCGCGGCCGACTTTCAGCTCGATGGGCTCGCCTTCGCCGGCCAAGGTGACGAGGCGCAGCAGATCGCCGTCGAGATAGAGATGCAGCCCTGCTTCGCGCGCGAGGTCGACGATGAAATCGAGATCGCTGTGCTCGTATTGCACGGCCAGCCGCCGCGTGGGCCCGGCGTCGGTCGCGACGCTTTCGACGCCCAGATCGCTCGCGGCCGTGGCGGCGACGTCGCCGGCGCGAACATCGGCGAGCGCGCGCGGGCGCTGCTTCTTGCGCAGCCGGTGCAGCCGGTCATAGGCGCGCACGCGCACGACATGGCCCTGCGCGCCGTCGCGGCTGTGCTCGAGCGTCGTGATCTCGCCTGCGAACAGCACCGTGTCGTCGTCGACAGACAGCGTAAGCGCAGCTCCGAAGCGCAGCGTCTTCACGCTCTCCGCCGGCGGCTCGGCGAAGCAGATCTCCGCCAGGCTCGGCGCGTCCAGCGTCTGGCGCACGAAGGCCGAGGTCGCGGTCTTGAGCAGCTTCGCGTCGGGCTCGGCGCCGTCGAGCACGATCTTGAGCGGGCGGTTGGCGAAAGCGGCTTTCATAGGCCGCTCCACAGCTTGGCCGCGGGCGGCAGCACGAGGACGGTGCCTTCCTCGACCTTGAGCATGTCGTCGAGCCCGTTGTAGTCGGCGAGCGGACGCGCGAGCTCGGGATTGCCGTAGCGGTCGGACGCGATCTGCTCCAGCCGCGTCAGCGGCGCGCCGTCGTCGTCGACATGCATGACGAGCGTCGGATAGGCATCCTCGGTGTCTTCGTCCGTCGCGGCGGGCGGCTCGAATTGCGGCGTCACCGGCAGAGGCGGCGCCGCGCGCGGCTCGGGCTCCTCGATGCGGCGCAGGCGCAGGCTCAGCCACGAGCGCTGCGGCGTGCCGTTGGCGTCGAACATCTCCAGCCGCTCGGCGACGCCGATCACCACGCTCGCCATGTTCCACGACTTGCCCCAGATGAAGCGCACGCAGGGCGGCGCGCCGAAGCCGTCGGAGAACGCGTTCTCGCTGAGGTCCCAGAGCGGCCGCGTCAAGGTGCGCACGTCTTCGCTCGGCACGGTTGCGCCGTCGGCCGATTGCAGCGACGCCGGCCGCTGGCCGCGATCCGTCGCGGCGATGCCGGTGTCGAACAACAGGCGAAGGTCGAGCTCGGTCACGCCGCCGCCGGTCGCGATCAAGGGATGGTCGGTGCGCGAGCGCCCGGCGAGGAAGCCGCCCGCCTCGCGCCGCGTGCGGATGCCGGCGGTGCGGCGCGTCTCCAGGCTCTCCGGATTGAGCAGGCAGCTCACGCGCTCGCCGGTGCGCTCGATGAGGAAGGCTACGCGCTCCACAGGCCCTGCTCCTGTTCGCGGCGAAGCCGATCGAGGCGCGGCGGCTCGACGGTCGCGTCGGGCGCGGCATCGCCGGGCAGGGATGGCCAGCGCGGCTGCGCCGGCTCGCCTGCGCGCGGGGGCATCGCAACCGTCATGTCGGGCTCTGCCGGCTTGGCCGGACGCGTGCCGGCGGGCGCGTTGGCCTCGTCGCGCGGTGGGCGTGCCGCGATGGCTTCGGCGGGATGGCGCGACTGCGGACGCGGCGCGGGATCTGTTGCGGCCGGCTTGCGCGCGGGCGCCATCGCCACGACGGCGTCGGACGGGTCCAGGGCCGTCTCGCGAGGCTGAGGCTCGGACGGATATGTCGCCGCACGCTCGGGCGAAGACGGCGGTTCTTCCGCCATGCGCGGCTTGCGCGCCGGGAAATCGGCCGGCGCCGAACGATCCGTATACGGACGAGCGGCGGGCGCGATCTCGTGGCGCGGCGGAGATTGCCGCATGGCCGGCGCGGGATCGTCGTGCGATCGGCGTTGCGGCAGTGAGGCTGGCGCGGTGTCGTCGTGAAAGCTGCGATTTGGGGCGGCGTTCGACACCACCGTGAACGCCGGCCGGCGCCGCGCCGGCACAGGCTGAGACGCGGCCGCGGCTTTGGCGCGGCGCTGCGCGACAGGCTCTTCGGCGAATTCGGGGTCGGGCCGAAGGCTGAACACCGGCCGGCGCGGCCTTTGCGCGCTGGGCCGCGCGGCGGGCGCGGGCGGGACCGGGCGCGTCTCGCGCGGCGGCGGCATTTGCCGCACCGGCTCGGGAAGCTCCGGCGGCGCGGCTGCCGCCAGGGCTGCTACGTCGCGCAGCCAGTGCTCGGGCGCGTTCGGATAGCGCAAGGCGAGCTCGGCCATCGCCGGGTCGCCGGACGACGCGAGCCGCTCGAGCGCCTCCGCCACGCGGCGCAGCCACGCCGCGAGACGTTTCGACCAACGCGTGAGCCGCCGCCACATCACGTCTGCGTGCGGTCGAGCGAGTCGAAGGCCAGCCGCAGCTCCTCGATCGCCATGTCGCGGCCGAGCGCGTTGTACGGCACGCCGCTCCAGCCGCAGGGCCAGGCATCGATGAGATTGTGCTGGATGACCTCGGTCACGCCGTCGGGATCGAGCGTCACCACCGTCACATGCCTGCGCTGCACGGTGCCCTTGATCGATTGCGTCAGCCAGTCCCACATCCCCCGCGACGACGTCTTGGTGAGGCCGTAGCGCAAGGTCAGGATGCCATAGCGCACGGACGCAGGGATCGCGCGCACGGTGCTGCCCGATCCGCTCTCCTTGTAGGTGATGACGGGAATGTCGACGTCGAGGCCGAAGCATTCGGTGAAGCGCGCCTCGGCGATATCCTGGATCTTGAGCAGGAAATTGTAGTTGCGATACGGGTCGACGATAGCGGGTTGGGCCATGTCACGGCTCCTTTCGATAGGGCTTCACCAAAGTCAGGCGGCGGTCAGCGTCGTGCTGCCGTCTTGGCTCTGGCCGATCTCGAAGACGACGAACTCGGCGGGTCTGAGCGTCGCCAGGCCGATCTGGGTCACGACCCTGCCGGCGTCGACGACCTCGGGCGGGTTGGTCTCGGCGTCGCATTTGACGAAGAACGCCTTGTCGATCGGGCCCGCGAAGACGCCCTGGCGGTGCAGCATGGAGAGGAAGGCGCGGCAGTCGCGCTCGATCATCTTCCACAGCGGCGTGTCGTTCGGCTCGAACACGACCCAGCGCGTGCTCTGGGCGATCGACTCTTCCACCATGTTGAACAGCCGCCGCTGGGCGATATAGACGAAATCGTCGCCCTCGGGCGCCAGCGTCCGCCCGCCCCACACCCGCACGCCGTCGCGCGAGAAGAAGCGGATGCAGTTGACGCCCTTGGGATTGAGCACGTCCTGCTCGGCGGTGGTGACGTTGTAGGTGAGCGACAGCGCGCCATAGACGATCTCGTTGGCGGGCGTCTTCTGCACGCCGCGCTTGGCGTCGGTGCGCGCATAGATGCCGGCCATGTGCCCGGACGGCGGCACCGAGACGATCTTGTCGCCCAGCGGATCCATCACGCGCAGCTCGGGGAAATAATAGGCGCCATAGCCGCCGTCGGAATTGCGCGGACGCGCGCCGGCCGCGGTCTTGGATTTGGGCGCGGGCGCGCTGCCGCCGCCGCTCGCCGGCGGAGACGCCGCGCCGCTGCCCGGATCGGCGACGCGGGTCAGCGCTTCGACGTCGTCGACGCTTTCCGGCCCGTCCAGGATCGCGAAGCGGTCCTTCATCGTCTCGGCCGAGGTCAGCAGCGCGTCGTAGGAGGCGGCATCGGTCATGCCGGGCGCCGCGATGATCGCGATCTCGTCGATCTCCTCGAGCAGCTTGAGGCCCTTGTCCTTGGCCGCGATCGGCGTGCCGGCCTTGATGGCGACGACGTAGCAGCGCGAGCCGCCGTTCAGGAAGAAGCCGTAGACCGCGTTGGAAAGATCGGTGCTGGCGTCGCCGTCGCGCACATATTCGCGCACGAACTGCGCCCAATTGTTGATCGCGACCGCTTCGTCGAGATGCGCGCCGGGATTGGGCGCCACGCCGACGAAGCCCGCCGTCGACGTGCCGACCGCTTGTATCGGGCGTGGACCGGAGCTGATCTCCTCAACGAATACGCCAGGGCTCAGATAGCTGGGCATCTCATACCTCCAAGGGCAGCTTCAAAACGACGTTGGTGCCGGGCATCGCGCTCGCGTCGATCTCGACGCCGCGCGCCCGCACATGGAGCTTCACGCCGCTCGTCTCGCGCGGCAGGCCCGCGAGGCGGAAGCGGCCGTTGCGGTCGCTGCGCGTCTCGCGCCCGCCGCCGGCAAGGGTGACGACCGCGCCGGCGATGGGCACGTCGCCGGGACCGGTGACGATGCCTTCGACGGCGCCCAGTCCCGCAGCATCGACCTGCAGCGGGAAGCGCACCAGCGGCGCGGGCTTGATCTCGCGCGCGCGGGTGAGCGGCGCGCGCAGCACGAAGCCGGCCGCGACGGGAATGCCGAGCGCCGCGCAGATCTCCGCGGCGGGACGGCCGGGCAGAATCTCGAAATCGCTGCGCTCGGCGACGGCGAGCAGAAGCTCGGCAAGCGCACGCTCTTCGTCGAAGGCGTCGCTCATCTGCACGGTGACGAGGAAATCCAGATCGATCGTGCTCGGCGGATTCGTGGCGCGGGGCGAGGGCCGGGGCGCCAGCCCCATCAGCCGCACGTCGATGCCGGCGCCGCGCTCGCGCGCGCCCAGCGGCCTGGCGGAAGCGGGAATCTTGGGCAGCACGGTGCCGGCCCATGCGAGCAGGTCACGCGCGACATCGTCTGCCGTACCCACCACCATCCGCCCCATTAGCCAAGAAATCGACAGGATTGGAGGAAGATTAATACGACAAAGCCGCCTTGCGCAATAAAATACCGGATTGTTTCAAGATAATGATTCTATATGATAATCGAGAGTATTTGGTTATATTTATACTTTACTTAGCGAAGTCTGCGGTGAGGCGCATGGAAACCGACGTCAATGCTTTGTCCGCGCCGATCTTCACGGACGAGATGCAGGCGATCGCGCATCTCGAAGCGTTGCGCTGGCCCGAGGGCATCGCCTGTCCGCTTTGCGGCTCGGCCCGCGTGCGGCGCATGGGCGGGCGCACCCAGGCCGGCATGTTCCTGTGCAATGGCTGCCGCGGAAAATTCACCGTGCGCACCGGCACGCTGTTCCAGCGCTCGCACATCCCGATCCGCAAATGGCTGCTCGCGACGCATCTGATGGCGGCGAGCGAGCGCGGGATCACGGCGCAGCATCTTCATCGCCTGCTCGGCATCAGCGGCAAGTCGGCCTGGTTCATGGCGCATCGCATCCGCCAGTCGCTTCCCGAGACGGGGCCGGGCTAGAGAGCTCCGGCCGCTTCTTGCGCAGCGCGCTGAAGGTCTCGTGCGGCACATGCGGCGTCGCCAGCATGCGCAAGAGCGTCGCTTCGCGCCGGCGCGCCACCTCGTCGTCCGTCATGGCGAGCCCGCCAGCAGCTTGGCGTAGGACTTGACCAGGCTGTTATAGGGCGACACCCAGGTATAGACCGTCGAGCTGCCGTGCTTGACCGGCGCCTTGATCTCGAAATGGAGGTGGAAGGTGGTGACCGAGCTTCCGAAATAGTTCGAGAGATAGCCGAGCGCCTGGCCGCGCACGACGGCCTCGCCGGTCTTCACCTTCAGCTTCTTCATGTCCATGTGCAGGTAGCGATAGAGCCGCCCGCTGTCGCCGGTGAGATAGACCGTATAGGTGCCGATCGAGGTGATGCGGCCGTTCTCGACCGCGTCGACCACGAAAGTATCCTGCAGCAGGTGCCCCTGCGCGTCGCAGCACTTCGCCGGGCGGATGTCCTGTCCCTGGTGGCCCTTGCCGGTCGGGCACATCAAGGTCGCATAGCCGCGCGACTCGCAGAAATCGTCGTGCCAGGGATAGGAGTAGTTGCGCACGTCGCCCTGGCCGCCCGCCGGGCCCGAGGTGCCGCCGACGCCCCAGACTTGCGAGTTCGCGTAAGCCGGCGCGTCGTGGATCGGAAAGCGCATGCCCGGCGCCCAATCGGTGGTCTCCGCGTCGCCGCTGCCGCTGCCGGGCACGAGATGGCCGGTGCCGCAATAGGTCGCCGCGGGCGTGCCGCCGTCGAAGGCGCTCGCGGGCACCGAAGGCGAGCCGAGACATTGCACCGTCGCGACGGGCTGCGGCGTGGGTTGCGGCTCGGGCGTCGGCGTTGGCGCGGGCGGCGTGCTCGGCACGGGCGTGACGGGCGCCGGTGTCGGTGACGGCGCCGGCGGAGCGGGTGTCGGTGCCGGAGCGGGAGCCGGCGGCGTGACGGTCGCGACCACGGGCGACGCGGGCGGCGTGCCCGCCGGACGGAAGATGAAATAGGCGCCGATGCCGAGCAGCAGCAGAACGAGCACGATCGCGCCGGCAATGAGATATTCGCGCTTGATGTTCATGGCGCGCCTCCGCCCACGAGGACGAGACCCTTGGCGAGGCCGAGCGCCGCGTTCTCGGTGCAGATGGCGCTCGCGCCCTGCGGCGCGCCTTCGGCCGGGCCGATGGCTTCGGGATCGCCGGCCTGGCCGCCGCAATCCATGGTGATGTTGTAGACGGCGTTTCCGAAGCGCGAGAAGCTGATGTCCTCGCCATAGCTGGTCTGCTCGATGCTGACGTCGCGCAGCGCGTCGGCGGTGGGCAGCAGGCCCTTCACCGGCAACGGTATCTGCTTGAAAAGACGCTTGATCGGTTGCGGCGTGTCGTCGAGCGGAACTGTCCGCATCGACGGCATCTTGAAGCCGTCGGGCGCGCGCATCGCGCGGACGGTGCCGTTGATCTCGACCGTGGCGCCGTCGAAGCGCGTCGACGCGGTATAGTGATCGGCGGAGACGAACACCTGCAGGTTGGCCAACGCCTCGGGGCGCGCGATCACCAGCACCGGCACGCGCGAAGCCTCGATCGCTTTCAGATCCACGCGCCGCGCCAGCAGCGCCCGCAGCCTGAGCGCTTCGGGCCTGACTTTGGCGATGGCGAGCGCGGTTTGCGGGGACGCGGTCTGCGGCGGCGCGGCGGGCCCAGCGATGCCGGTCGCCGCGTCGTTGTTGTCTTTCGCCGGTGCCGCGTTGTTGTTTTTGGCCGGTGCGGCGCCGTTGTTGTCCGCCGGCGCCGTCGCGACATCGCCGCGGTGCGGCCGCGGAGGCTTCTTGCGGTCGGCGGTCTGCTGCGCCATCGCCGTGGCGATGCCTGCACAGAAAAGGACGGCCGCGACGATTGCCTTGCGCGCCATGACACCCCAGCCGGAGTCATCAACCACAGAACGAATTTAGGTTTTTCTCGGCAAGATTGCAAACGGGCGTTTCGCCTATCCCGGAAGCAGGGACTGCACGATGCGCGCGCCGGCCTGGCCGTCGCCGTAAGGGTTCTCCGCCGTGGTCATGCGGCTCATCTCGCGGGCGTCGTCGAGCAGCAGCGACACCCCGGTGACGATGGCGTCGCGGCTGGTGCCGACCAGCCGCGCGGTGCCGGCGGCGACGGCCTCGGGCCGCTCGGTCACGTCGCGCATCACCAGCACCGGCTTCTTCAGCGACGGCGCTTCCTCCTGCACGCCGCCGGAATCGGTGAGGATCACGTCGCAGCGCGTCATCAGATCGACGAAGGCGAGATAGGGCTGCGGCGCGATCAGGTGCACGTTGCCGATGCCGCCGAGCACGGTGCGCACCGGTCCGCTGACGTTGGGATTGAGATGCACGGGATAGACGATCTCGAGATCGCTGCGCGCGGCCAGCGTGCGCAGCGCCTGGCAGATGTTCTCGAAGCCTTCGCCGAAGCTTTCGCGGCGATGGCCGGTGACCAGGACCATGCGCTTGGCGGGATCGAGCTTGGGCAGCCCGCTCTCGACCTCGGCCCGCAAGGCCGTGTTGGATTCGAGCTGCGACGCCGCCCATTGCAGCGCGTCGACCACGGTGTTGCCGGTGACGAGCACGCGTTTTCCTTCGGGCAGGCGCTCGGCCAGCAGATTGTCGCGCGCGAGCTCGGTCGGCGCCCAGAGCAGATCGGCGACCAGGTCGATGCAGCGGCGGTTGAACTCTTCCGGGTACGGACGGGCGAGGCTGCCGGTGCGCAGCCCCGCCTCGACATGGCCGACCGCGGTGCCGCGATGGAACGCGGTGATGCTCGCCGCCATCGCGGTGGTGGTGTCGCCGTGCACGATGATGCGCGAAGGCGCCAGCTTCTCGATCAGCGCGTCGAAGCCCGAGATCACCGCAGTGGCGACCCCCGACAAGGTCTGGCCGGGGCGCATCACCGAGAGATTGTGGTCGGGCTCGATGCGGAAGATGTCGAGCGCCTGCTGCACCATCTCCTGGTGCTGGCCCGAGGCCACGACCACGGTCTCGAGCGACGGCTCGGCCTTGAGCGCCAGGATGACCGGCGCCATCTTGATGACCTCCGGCCGCGTGCCGACGACGACGGCGATGCGCTGCTTCATCCGGTTGTGCCGCTTTCGGGACCGGCCGCGGCTTTGGCGCAACGCATTTCGCCGCTTCGATAACCGTGCCCGGTGCCAAAGATTCGTGCCGGCCTTATACGGAATTCGATGTTAGGTCGTGCGTCGCTTCCGGGCCGATGGGCGAAAATCGAGGAAATCTCTGTGTTGCTCACGACCAGGTCCCATTGCCTGCAAATGCCTCTCAACCACCGGCATTTGGCGAATGCGCGTTCCCTTGCTTAAAGAACAGGAATTCGGCGCGAGCCGCAAGCGCTTGAAAAACCTAGAACTCCTGGTAAGCAATTGATAGGGTGCGCTGCGCTTTAATCTTCCCGGTTGATGGTCGTGGGGGCCTGGGAAATGTGTTCGGGGGTCGCATATGGAGGTCCGATCGGGCCGCCTGGGCTTGAGGCCATGGGCGGACGCTATCGGGAAGAGTGGCCTCGCTGAGGCACAGGCTCTCGATCAGTTCCGCCGTCCGGCGCTGCCGGAAGGACGGCGGGCCATTTGCGTCGTCGGTCTCGGATATATCGGTCTCGCCACGTCGGCGATGCTCGCCAGCCGCCAGTTCCAGGTTCTCGGCTTCGATCTGAAGAGCGATGTCGTCGAAGCGATCAACGACGGCCGCACCCATATCGACGACCCGGGCCTCTCCGAGCTCGTCGCCGAGACCGTCGCGTCGGGGCATCTGAAGGCGTTCACCGCGCCGCAGGAAGCCGACACCTTCATCATCGCGGTGCCGACGCCGGTGCGCCACGAGAAGAACAACGAGCCCGATCTCTCTTACGTCTTCGCGGCGGGCAGCAGCATCGCGCCGGTGCTGCGCTCGGGCAATCTCGTGATCCTGGAATCGACCTCGCCGGTCGGCACGACGCGCGAGCTCGCGCAGCATATCGGGCGGCTGCGTCCCGATCTCACCATCGCCGGCCGCGACGTGCAGAAGCCGGACCTGTTCTTCGCCTATTGCCCGGAGCGCATCATCCCCGGCGCGATGCTCGACGAGCTCGCGAAGAACGACCGCATCATCGGCGGCATCGACGAGCGCAGCTCCGCGCTCGCGCTCGGCGTCTATTCGACCTTCGGCCAGGCCAAGTGCCACGTCACCGACGACCGCTCGGCGGAGATGTGCAAGCTGGTCGAGAACGCCTATCGCGACGTGAACATCGCGTTCTCGAACGAGATCTCGCTGCTCTGCCGCAGGAACGGGCTGAACCCGTTCGACGTGATCGCGCTCGCCAACCACCATCCGCGCGTGAACATCCTGCGCCCCGGCCCCGGCGTCGGCGGCCACTGCATCGCGGTCGATCCCTGGTTCCTGGTGTCGCAGGACCGCGAGAACGCCAAGCTGATCGCGACCGCGCGTAGCGTGAACGACCGCAAGGCGCTGGTCGTGGCCGAGGACGTCGAAGCGATGGCAAGCGAGGTTTCGGGGCCGGTGCTGCTGCTCGGCCTCACCTACAAGGAGAATGTCGGCGATTTCCGCGAGAGCCCGGCGCTCAAGATCGCCTCGCTCCTGACCGCCAAGCTGGGCAGCCGCGTCGTCTCAGCCGATCCGTATGCGGATCAGAACGACGAGGGCCGCGAGGCGACCGCCGGCCTGAACCTCGCGGACGCCTCCGAAGCGCTGCGCGAGGCCGCGCTGGTGGTGGTGCTGGTGGCGCATAGCGAGTACAAGACCGTCCAGCCCGCGCCGGGGCAGCGCGTCATCGATGTGGTGGGCGCGCTGCGCTGAAGGAAACGCGACAGATGAGCTATTCCGACCTGCTGAGCGCCGTCGCCAAGGATGCCGGCATCCCCAGCGCCGCGGAGCTCGTCTCCAAGCACGGCCACAAATACCTGCATCTCATCAAGAGCCGCGAGCGCGCGCGCGAGCTGATCGGCGCCTTCACCGCGCTGCTCGACACCTCGCTCAAGGGCAAGAAGCTGCTCGAGCTCGGCAGCGGCGTCGGCAGCCTGTCGATCGAGTTCGCCCATCTCGGCGCCGAAGTGACGGCGATCGAGCCCAGCGTGCGCTGGATGGGCATGGCCGAGGAGCACGCGCGCAACGAAGCGAAAGTGAATTTCGTCCGCGCCGACCTGCTGCACAGCCTCTCGGACTTCCCGGAGAAGTCGTTCGACATCGTCGTAACGGTGGACTCGCTGCCCAAGATCTACGACCTGCATCATGCCGCCGAGCGGTTGCACGGCCTGATCAAGCCCGGCGGCGCGCTCGCCTTCCGCGTCCCGAGCGGCTCGTCGCCGGCCTCGGTCGACGACAGGCGCGGCCTCGGCCTGCCGCTGGTGCCGCCGGATTACTGGTCGGCGTTCGTGAAGGCGCCCATCGGCCAGTATCACCGGCCATGGGGCACCTATCGCGCGCTGTTCAAGGAAGCGGGCTTCGCCGAGCCGGTGCTGTCGGTGGCCAAGGTCGACGAGTCGCTCGAGCGCGCGAAGTACAAGATCCGCGCGCAGCTTTCGGTGCTCAAGAAGAAGCTGAAGGAGAAGGAGACGCTCTCCGATCCCAAGGCTTACATCTACGCCCGCAACGCGCTGAAGCCCTATATCCGCGGCGTCGAGCGCGATCTCGAGGCCCTGTCGTGGGACGAGCTGAACCTGCGCTACCGCGCGCCGACCTGGGTCGGCGTCGCCAGAGTCCCAGCCTGAGCCTTTACAGCCTGAGCGCCACGCCGACGCCGACCGCGATCTGGTAGATCACCGCGGTGATGTCCTTGAGCACCGGCAACGTCTCGTCGGGCTCCTTGGGCAGCACGATGATATGGTCGCCGGCGCGCACCCGCGTTCCCGAGCCGATGACGATCTCGCCGCTGGCGCGCTGCACGATGATGCGCGACGTATCGCCGCGCGCGGTCACGCCGCCCGCGAGATCGAGATAGGCATTGATCGAAAGGTCCTCGCCCCACACCACGGCCTGCGGGATCGCGACCTCGCCGGTGACGTTGACGAGATCGGTGCGTGGCGGCACCACGATCACGTCGCCGTCCTCGAGCCGCACGTTTCCGACCTGGCCGTGGCGCGAGACGATGACGCGGCCTTCGGGCTGCACGGCGCGGGCTTCCTGCGCGAACTTGTCGACCAGCCCGGCTTCCTGGGTGCGGATCGCGGCGTCGCTGTCGCCGACCAGCGGCGTGTTGGTGAGCGATTCCTCGATGCGCAGGATCGAATCGTTGATCGCGCTCTTCTGCGCGGCGGCGACGCTGGCGCGGCGCAGATAGACGGACTCGGTATCGGCGAATTGCGGCAGCACCGGGATATAGGACAGCGCCTCCTGCAACGTCGCTTCGCGGCGCAGCACCAGCGTGGTCGGACCCTCGACGCGGCCGTCCACGGTCACGGTGATCATGTTGCTCGCCACGTCGGCCGCGAACCGCACCACGTCGCCGTCCGCCAGCTTGCGCTTGGCGAATTCGTCGAGCGTCTCGTAGAAGGCCTGCGGGCGGCCGTCGCGGATGCCGGTCAGCGCCGCATGGGTCGCGTCGGCGCGCGGCCGCGCGAGCTTGAGCAGCCCCGCGCCGGTGAAGGGCGCCTTGAGCTCGTAGCGGTAGTCGCCGCGCGTCGCCCCCGAGACCGAGACCATTATGCCCTGCGGGCCGACGACGATGGAATCGCCGTTGCGGAAGGTGAGGGGCGGCAGGTGTCCGTCGACCAGGAAGTCGTAGAGATCGACGCTCTGCACGAGCTTGCCTTTGCGCAGGATCTTGATGTCGCGATAGGAGCCCGCATAGGGATCGATGCCGCCGGCATATTGCAGCGCCGCGATCACGCTGTCGGTCGACGACGCCGCGTATTGTCCGGGGTGCAGCACCGGTCCGGTCACGAACACGTTCACCGGGATCGCGGAGATCAGCGCCGCATAGACGCGCACGTTCTGGACATAGACCTGCTGCACCGCGCTGTTGACGGCATTGGGCAGGGCGGCGGCCGTCGTGCCCGCGACGTGCACGGGGCCGACGGTCGGGATGAAGATGTCGCCGTTGGCGTTGACCGTCGACGGCGCGCTGATCTGGGTCGCGCCATAGAGCTGCACGTCGACCGCGTCGCCGGGCTGCACGACATAGTTCGGATCGAAATTGGTGTGCGTCTGGGACGAGGGTGCCGGCTGGCTCGCGCCGCCGGGCGTCGTCGTGCTGGGCGCCATGCGCGGCGTGCCGAACAGATTGGAGCCGAAGGGCGGCGGCAAGGTCGAAGGATCGGGCAGGCCGCGGCGGTCGTTGCCGCCGAGCGTCACCGATTTCTGCGTCGAGATCGCATCCTGCGCCTGGGCGGCCGTGCCCGCCACCGCGAGCACCGCCAGGATAGAGAAAGCCAGCCCCCTCAGCATCTTCATACTCCGGCGTGGTCGCGGATCGCCCCGCCGACCGTGATGACCAGACACCAGGCGATGAACGCGCACACGAAGATCGTCGCGATCATGCGCCAGCGCTCGGGCTTCTCGGCCTGCTCCGGCAGGGCGGGCTTCACGAAGACCTCGAGATAGCGGCGGTTGCGGGTGAGATTGCCCTGCGCCTCGTAATGCGCCGCCGCCGCGGCCGCATAGCCCTTGAGCGCGACGTCGAGCTCGGTCTCCAGCGCTTCGCTCTTGGCCAGCACGCTCGCCGGCAGCACGTCGGCGCCGCGTTGCGAGGGCACCGCCGGATTGGTCTCGGCGAGGCCGCCCTTCTGCAGGTCGATCTGCTTGCGCACCGCGTCGGCGCGCGCCTGCATCACCGCGATGCGCGGATCGTTCGGCGCGAGATAAGTGCGCATCTGCTGGATCTGCGCTTCGGCGTCGGTGAGCTGCGCCTCCAGCCCGCCGACCATCTGCATGGTGAGCTCGCCGGTATGGGTGGCATCGACCATGTGGTTCTCGCGGCGGAACTGGGTGACGCGCGCGCGCACTTCCGAGAGCTGCGCCGCCGCCTTGTCGAACAGGATCTTGGTCTGGCGCACCGCGTCGGCGTCGCTCTCGTCGGAGAGGTTCTGCACCATGGTCTGGGCGCGGCCGAGGATGCCGTTTATCAGCGCCAGCGAATCCTCGGGCCGGAAGGTGTCGACTTCCATCGTCGAGATGGAGCTGGTGCTGTCGATGGTGATGCGGACGTGGCGCTTCCAGTAGCGGACCCTGTCCTCGACGGTGCGGCCCGGCCACAGCTCGGCGAAGATGTCGCCGCCGCTGCCGTAGATATGGCCGAGGTCGAACTGCTTCTCGATGCTCTCGAGCATGGTGCGCGACTGGACGTAGTCCTGGACGATGTGCTGGTCCTCGAGCGAGGCCGACGACCCGGGAAGCTGCACCAGCATGCTCAACGGATCGGCCTTGGGCGGCGTCGCGGTCCACACCGCGAATTGCGCCGTGGTGACATAGCGCGGCGCGGCGATCAGAAGGTAATAGGCGGCCGCGATCAGCGTGGGCACGACGACGATCAGGATGAAGCTCGCCCGCAGCTGATAGCCGACCTCGTGCAGATGGGCGCGGCCGTGATCGATCACCTCGCCCAGCGCCGAGCGGCGCTTCGTGGCGTAGCGTTTGGTCGCGGTCTCGTTCAGCATGCGCGCATCGTATCCAAGGACGCCTCTCACGCCTAGCTAAAGGGCCTAGTTCATCCGTTCCGGAGCCGCCTCGCGATTCAGGAACGGTCTACCCAGGCGGATCACCATGTCGCCCGGCCCCGCCATCTCGACGCGCACGCCCATCTGGAAGTAGCGCGTCGCCGATTCGCGAATCACCGTCCCGCCCGTTATCACCTGCGGAAGGCCGTTGAGGAAGTCCCGCGGCTCGACGTTGGAGGCCGTGGCCGAGCCGGCGCGGTCGCGCTCGACGAACTGAAGCCCGGTCCATTGCGGGCCGATCTGGGCCGTCGAGCCGGACATCAGCTGCACCGGGCACTCGACCGCGATGGCGTCGCCCTGGTTGGCGACCATCTCGGTCGTGTTGCCCCAATAGGCGATGAGGTTGCCGGCCCCCATGGCGCGCAGCTCGATATCGACCGAATCCGTGCCTTCGGCGAGGATGCGCGCCTCGACCGGCCCCGAGGTCGAGGGCTTCCAGACGACCCTTTTGTCCTTCTGGCCGACGCTGAAGACCTCGGCATAGGCCTCCTGCGCCGTCTTGAAATCGTCATAGGTGGTAAGCTTGCCCTTGTGCAGCAGCGCGAACCGGTTGCAGTTCTCCTCGATGCTGCCGAGGCTGTGCGAGACGATGACGAAATCGGCGCGGCCGCGGCGGTCCTGGATCGCCTGGCGGCATTTCTCGTGGAAGCGCAGGTCGCCGGCCGACATCACCTCGTCGATCAGATAAAGCTCGAAATCCACCGCCATGCTGACCGCGAAGGCCAGCCGCGAGCGCATGCCCGACGAATAGGTGCGCATCGGCATCTCGAAGAACTTGCCGAGCTCGGCGAAGTCCTGCGCGAACTCCGCCGCCTGCTCGACGTCGCGGCCGTAGATGCGCGCGATGAAGCGCACGTTCTCGAGCCCGGTCATCGCGGCGTGGAAGCCGCCGGAATAGCCGAGCGGCCACGACATCCGGCTGTGGCGCACGACCTCGCCGCGGTCGGGGCCGAGCGCGCCGGCGATGATGTTGATCAAGGTCGTCTTGCCGGCGCCGTTCAGCCCGCAGATGCCGATCCGCTCGCCGCGCATCAAGGTGAAGTCGATCCCGTCCAGCACCAGATGCGGCTCGCCCGAGGTCGGGAAGCTCTTGCGGATGCCTTTCAGCTCCAGGGAGGGCGCGCTCACGAGGTCGAGACCCTCTTGGCGATCTCGCGCGTGGTGCGCTCGGCGAGGACGCCCAGCGCGAGGAGGGCGGGCACCGCGAGCGCGAGCATCTTCAGGTTCAAAAGCTCGGTCGAGACGTTGTCGAAATAGCTGGCGCGGCCCCATTCCACCGCCTGCAGCAGCGGGTTCCAGTCGACATAGGAGAGGTAATAGGACGGCACCGCCGACAGCGTGAAGAAGATGCCCGAGGTGAAATAAAGCAGGCGGTTGATATAGGTGAACACCAGCATCAGCCCGGGCACGAAATGGTCGAGCGCCATGACGATGAGCCCGACGCCGAGCCCCATGATCGACAGGCAGAAGCACGCACTGAGCAGGCCCAGCAGGTCTCCGACATGGATCGCGCCGAGCACGAACCACTGCAGCAGCAGGAAGAAGAAGACCACGACATACATGATCGTCGTTTCCAGGAAGGTCCGCGCGAGGGCGATGTCGAGCGGCGTCACCTGCGGATAGATCAGGAGCGCGCGGTTGGACTCGATGGAATGCATCACCTGGATCGAGGTGCGGAAATAGAACAGCCACGGGATGATGCCGCTGAGCATGAACTCGGCGACATCGACGCCCTTGAGCGGCGAGACGCGGCTGCGGATGAACTCGTAGAGCACGACATAAAAGAGGCATTGCAGCAGCGGCTCGAACAAGAGCCAGACCCAGCCCGCGCCCGAGGCGCCGAAGCGCGTCTTGGTCTCGCGCAGCACCAGCGCGCCGACCACGCCGGCCTGGATGCCGATGGCGCGGAACGGGATGCCGGCGGCCGCCATCGTCAGCGCCCCACGATCACGGCGGGGGCCACGGCGTACCAGGCGCCGCTGTCGCGACAGAAACCGTAGGCCTCGTGCTTCGCTTTCGAGCGGCCGATGCGGCAGGTCCGCCCGCTGGCGGCGTCGTAGGGTGCTTCGAGGGTCAGCGCGACCTCGGTCCCGTCGGGCATGCGATAGTTGATCATCGTGCCGGCGCTCGCGGAGTCGAGCGCCCTGGCGAAGCCCGAGTCCATCTGCGGGCCGGGCTCGACCTTTCCGGGGCTGCGGAACATGCCGGCGAGATCGCTCGAGCAGCCGGCCAGCAGCGCTGTCGCAGCGACCATACCGAAGGAGCGAATCACCAGGCCCGACATGCGTTCAGGTTATCGCAGCCGCTCGATCAGCGCCAAGGTGCGCCGCTCGCGATAGTCCTGGCGCGCCCTCGAGAAGCCGCGCTCGCCATAGCCCGTGGCCGGATCGTGGACCGCGGATTTCGGATCGTAGCCGCCGATGGTGAGCGGCAGCGTCAGCGCCTCGAACCGTCGCGGGCCGGCCGCGACCTTCAGGCGCAGCAGCATGTCGCTATCGGCGCCATAGCGGACCGGATCGAATTCACCGACCGCATCGAGGAAAGGGCGCCCGACCAGCATCGAGCCGACATGCAGCCGCAGCAGCGGCGCGATCTGGCGGCAGCGGAACTTGCCCATGGCGTCGCGCCGGACCCAGCGCGCGGTGGTGAAGGCGAGCTCCTTGTTTTGGAGCAGCGGCGCCATCTGCCGCGCGATGCGCTCGGGATGGGCGACATCGTCTGCGTCGTGGAAGGCAATGAAATCGCCCGTCGCCGCCGCGACGCCGACATTGCGCGCGACATAGGCGCCTCGATTGACGGGTTGGCGGATGAGGCGAAAACGCGCCGCGAGCGCGGCGGTCCGGTCGGTGCTCGCATCGTCGACGACGAGGATCTCGAGATTGCGCCAGCTCTGCGCCGCGAGCGAGGCCAGCGCGGCCGCGATGGTGCGCTCGGCGTTGTAGGCGGCGACGATGACGCTGACGCGTGGCCCTTCTATCGCGGGCGCGTCCTCGGCCAAGCCGAAGCGGGCGAACATGCGTGCCGCATCGCCCTGCAGCAGGTCGCGCTCGGCGCTCTCCGGCACGCCGGCGGCGTCGCCGGTGAGATGCGCCAACAGCAGCCGCGCCGCCGCCTCCCGCCTGTCGGCAAGCGCATCGCGCACGTGCTTCGCGTCGAGCACGGCGAACGCGGCGGCTGCCCGAAGCCACAATCCGGAATCGGCAGATCCCTTCAGCGCCACCGCGAGATCGGCGCTCGCCGCATCGGCGTCGCCGAGCGCGAGATGCGACAACCCGCGCGCGGCGACCGTCCATCCTCGCACGGGGCGCTTGCCCAGCAGCTCCAGGAAGGTCGCGTTAAGGTCGAGCGCGTAGGCTGCGCGCAGGCGAAGCTCCGGCGCCGTGGCGCCGGCCGCATCGAGGAGCGCGAGTGACTCTGCGTGGCATCCGCAGCGCTGCCAGAACCACGCCGTCGTTCGGGCGCGCCGGCGCGCGTGGGCGATCTGCCGCGTCGTACTGTGTAAGACGTTGCCGCCGTCGGCGCGATGGAGCCCCGACGGCCCAAAGCCCGTCTTGGACAAAAATGTCTCAAGACGCTTCATTCGGCCGGAACTGCTTGCTTTTTCGCGGCCACTGGGGCCCCATCCCCGAAGATTGGAACAATCGCGGCCAAATGCCTGATCTTGCTGTCAGTCTACCCGGAAGAGGGGGCGGTGTTGAAGTCTGAACTCCGCCTCGCGCATCCGGAACTGGACGGGGCCGAGGACCAGGCGACGGCGCCGTCTTCGCCGCTCGCGATGCGCGAAATTCTGGAGCGCGAAGTCCAGCTGATCGAAGCACGCACCAGGCTTCAGGCTCTGGAACGGGCGCTCGCCATCGTCCAGGACCGCGAGCGCCACCAGCAGGAACAGATCGACCGCCTGCGCAACGATCTGCGCCATCAGCGCAACGCGGCGCTGGGCGCGATGCGCGAAGCCGAGAAGATCAAGCGCTCGTTCCACTACCGGTTCGGGAAAGCGCTGATCGACGGCTTCACCTCGTTCTCGGGGCTCGCGCATTTCCCGAGCGCCATCGCCGAGCTGATCCGCGACATCGTGCGGCGCAAGCGCTCGCGCGGCCGCGGCATGGCGGCGCAGGAGGATCCGGTCGAGGTCGACACCAAGCCCTTGCTGGAAGCGATCCGCGCCAGGGGCCTCAAAGGCGCGCGCGAAGCGGTCGCCGAGCTCGATGGCGGCGACATCCGCCGCCGCGCGGCGCTCCTCTCCGAGCTCGCGCGGCTGAGCGAAGCGATCGAGCCGCTCGCCGCGATCGAGATGGCGCGCGAGGCGCTGACCCACGATCCGCGCCCGTTCCGCGCCAAGCAGCTTGCCTTCCTGCTTGCCGGCCAAGGCCATATCGCCGAGCCGGTCGCGCTGCTCGATTCCCTGCCGCCCGAAATCGTCGCGCGCTTCAAGCCGTCCGAGAAGCTCCGCCGCGACCGCTTGATGGGCATGGCGCGATTGTACGCGGCTCCGACCCAGGCGCCGCCGCGTGGGCGTGCCGCGTTCGAGAGCAGCACGGGGCGCGTGCTCTGCATCGCCTCCAGCGCCATGCCGCTCAATCTCACCGGCTATACGCGCCGCACCCAGGCGCTCGTCGCCGGCACGCGCCGCGACGGCTGGGACGTGCAGCTCGCGACGCGCCCCGGCTATCCGCAGGACCGCACGGACCTGTTGCCGTCCGACATCGCCGCCCGGACCGATCTCGGCGGCGTGGTCGCGAGCGTGCTCGACGGGCCGTCGCTGTCGCGCGCGCCGATCGACCGCTGGCTGCTCGCGGCCGCCGACAGCATCGAGACGCACGCCCGCGCGCTCCGCCCCGGCCTCATCCATGCGCCCTCGAACTGGCAGAACGCGCTGCCGGCGCTGGTCGCGGCGCGGCGGCTGGGATTGCCGTTCGTCTATGACGTGCGCGGCTTCTGGGAGATGACGCGCATCTCGCGCCAGCCGCATTGGGCGCGCTCCGAAGAGCATCGCCTGAACGCCGAGATGGAGAACCATGTCGCGCGTTCCGCCGAGCGCGTGGTGACCCAGTCGCCGCGCCTCGCCGACATGCTGGTCAAGCGCGGCGTCGAGCGCGAGCGCATCATGATCGTGCCCAACGGCAGCGACGCGCTGCCGATCCCGCTCGAGGAGGCGTCCGAGAACCGCGCCGCGCTCGGCCTCGACCGCACCGGCTTCTGGATCGGCTATGTCGGATCGGTGGTCGATTACGAAGGCGTCGACGATCTGGTGCGCGCCGTCGGCCATCTCGCCGAGAGCGGCATCGATGCGCGCGCGGTCGTCGCGGGCGAAGGCAATGGCTTGGGCGTCGCGAAGAAGCTCGCGGCCGAGCTCGGCATTGCGGATCGCGTCGTGTTCCTCGGTACGGTTCCGCCGTCGGTGGGCGAGACGGTGCTGGCGGCGTCGGACGTCGTGGCGCTGCCGCGGCATTCCTTTGCCGTGACCGACCTGGTCGAGCCGCTCAAGCCGGCCGAGGCGATGGCGCTGGGCCGGCCGTTGGTCGCCTCCGACGTGCTGCCGCATCGCGACGTGGTGGTCGACGGCGCGAACGGGTTGCTGCATCGGGCAGGAGACGCGCGCGACCTCGCCGCCAAGCTCGAGCGTGTCGCGCGCGAGACGGGCCTCGCCCGGCAGCTGGCGCAGAGCGCGGCCGAATTCATCCGCGCGCATCGCCGCTGGACCGACATCACGCCGCGCCTCGGCGCTGCATGGACCGACGCGCTCGCCGCGGAGACGCCCGAGATCGAAGCGCTCTCGTTCGCCCGCGCCGCGGCGCCCGAGCCGGCGCCGGCCGCGGAAGGCGAGAGCATCGTCGCCGTCCCGCCCAATTATCGCGGCTTCTCGGACGACGAGCGCCGCGCCTTCGGGCGGCTCTGCGACGTGACGTTCAAGCTCGGCGGCCTCGAGCAATTGCGTACGCTGGTCGAGCGGCAATGCGAAGGCCAGAGCGCGTCGTTCCGCGCGCGCTGCCTCGTGCTCGCGGCGGCGGCGGCGAAGCGCCAGCACGACCTCGCCGCCGAGATGACGCTGCTGGAGGACGCGCGCGAGACCTTCGCCAGCCCCGCGACCTGGCGGCCGCTCGCCCGCGCTTACTGGTATCGCGGCGACATCGCGCCGGCGCGCGCGCTGGTCTCGCGCCTGGAAGAGGCCGAGGTCCGCAACCCGACGCGCGAGACCGCCGAGCTGCGCACCCGCATCGAGCAGCGCGCGGCGCTGATGGGGGCAGACCACGCGTTCCTCGCGGAGCAATCGACGCCGGTGCGCCCGATCGCCGATCCGAAGCCGGACTCGGCCGCGTACTTCCTGCATTTCACGCTGCCCTATGCGTCGAACGGCTATGCCACGCGCAGTCACGGCTTGCTCAAGGGCATCGCCGCCGCGCGCATCGAGATCGAGGCCTTCAGCCGCGCCGGCTTTCCGCTCGACATGGCGGCGTTCCGCAACAAGACCGACGTCCCCGAGAGCGACGTCATCGACGGCGTGATCTATCACCGCCTCTTGGGCGGCAGCCGCGTCGACGATGCCGAGCTCGACTATCTGCTGCGCTCCGCCGAGCAATACGAGCGCGCGATCCGCTGGCTGCGGCCCGGCATCGTCCATGCGGCGTCGAACTACACGACGGGACTTCCGGCGCTGCTCGCGGCGCGGCGCACCGGGCGGCCGTTCATCTACGAGGTGCGCGGCTTCTGGGAGATCACCCGCGCCACGCGCCAGACCGATTTCGAGCGCAACCCGCAATACGAGATGATCCGTTCGCTCGAGAACCTGGTCGCGCGCGAAGCCGACCGCGTGATCACGCTCACCGAAGGCATGCGCCGCCAGCTCGTCGAGGACGGCGTGCCCGAGGATCGCATCCATGTCGTGCCCAACGCCGTCGATCCGTCGGTGTTCAAGAAGATGCCGCGCGACGAGGCGCTCGCGACGCGGCTCGGCCTGCCCGAAGGCGTGCCGGTGATCGGCTATGTCGGCTCGGTCGTGGGCTACGAGGGCCTCGACGATCTGGTGAGCGCCTCTGCGCTGCTGCGCGACAGGGGCAAGGAATTCCGCATTCTGCTCGTCGGCGACGGCGAGGCGCAGGCGTCGGTGATGGAGCTGGTGCGCCGCCGCGATTTGAAGGACCGCGTGATCGCGCCGGGCCGCGTGCCGAGCACCGATGTGCCCGCCTATTACTCGCTGATCGACATCTGCCCGTTCCCGCGCAAGCCGATCCAGCTCTGCGAGATCGTCTCGCCGCTCAAGCCCTTCGAGGCGATGGCGATGCACAAGGCCGTTGTCGCCTCCGACGTGGCGGCCTTGGCCGAGATCGTCAGCGACCGCAAGACGGGACTTCTGTTCCGCAAAGGCAGCGTCGCCGACCTCGCGCGCGCCCTGGAAGAGCTGGTGGATTCGCCCGAGCTGCGCGCGCAATTGGGCGAGGCGGGGCGCGACTTCATCGAGCGCGAGCGCTCCTGGAGCAGCGCCGGCGAGGCGATCGCGGCCTTGTATCGCGAGCTCAACCCACGCAACATCGGCGCATGAGCTATCGCTGCACGCTTTGCAGCCGCGAGATCCTTCTGCCCATCGCCTCGGGCGACGCTTGCCCGCATTGCGGCGGCGCGGCGCGCACGCGCAGCCTGCCCGTTTTGCTGAACGAGCATCTTGCCGACCTGCCGCCCAAGGCGTTGCGCGACAGCCTGCCCGTCCTTGTGTTCGCGCCGCTGAGCGCGGAGCGCGCCGTGCTGCTGAACCGTTTCGCGAGCCTGAAAGCGGTCACGCTCTATGGCGGCTATGGCGCCGATGTCGAGCGCGGGGTCGATGCGCGCGACCTGTCGCGCTACCCCGACGCGGCGTTCGCGGGCCATGTGTCGCTCGCGCTGTTCGACTATTTCACCGAGCAGCAGCAGGCCCTCGACGAGGCGTGGCGCGTGCTGGCGCCGGGCGGCATCTTCGCGACGCTGATCCTGGATGCGCGCGTGCGCGACGACGCCTCCGCGCCCGTCGTGACCAAGAAGATCGAGAAGAAGCCGGGCTATTACGACTATTGGCCCGACGGCGTCGATCTGCTCTCGGTCGGCGTCGGCCGCGACTGGCTGGTAGAAGCGATGCGCGCTTCGGGCTTCGAGGACGCGCGCCACGTCGCTATCGCCGATCCGGTGTCGGGGTATGTCGCGCATTGGTTCGTGGGCGTGAAGCCGCTTGACGGCAAATCGCGGCCCGCCGTCGCGCCGCCGCCTGCCGAGCCCGCACCCGCGGCGACGGAACGCTGCACGATCTGCGGCAAGCCGTTCCCGTCCGGCATCACCCAGGACAATTGCCCGTCCTGCAACGCGCCGTCGCGGCTGCGCGGCCTGCCGGTCATCTGGAGCGAGGTGGTCGGCGAGCTGGGCTTCAACAAGCCGCTTCTGGGCTTCGCGATGACCGCCGCCGAGCGGCATATCCTGGCGCCGTTCTTCCCCGAGATCGTGTCGGTATCGCTGTACGGCAGCTATGGCGCGGGTCACATCGCGGGCGTCGACGCGCGCGACCTGTCGCGCTTCGCCGACGGAGCGTTCGGCTGCGTGTTCTCGATCCTGCTGTTCGACTATTTCTTCGAGCACGAGCAGGCGCTCGCCGAAGCCGCGCGTGTGACCGCGCCGGGCGGGCTGTTCATCACCTTGATCCTGGACAGCCGGGTGAGCGACGACGCGGCGAAACCGTCGGTCATGAAGACGATCGCGCCGCGGCCCGGCTATTTCGACTATGTGCCCGCCGACAAGGCGCTGCTGTCGGTGCATGTCGGGCAGGAGTGGTTCTTGAAGACGATGCGCCGGGCGGGCTTTGCCGCGCAATGCCTCGAGACCCGGGACGCGATCGCGCCCGGCCGGAACCGCTGGTTCGTCGGCTGGCGGCGCTAGACGGTTGTTTTGGGGGGCGCTTGGATGTGGTTCGAGAAGGAGTTCAGGGAGGCTCAACACGCGATAGAGCAACTCGCTCGCCGTCGTCTCGGGGGCAATGTCCTGAGGATCATGGCAATAGCCATATTGTTGGGTTCCGGTGTCGCGTTCCTGTGGGACAAATTCGGCGGCGTTGTTCCGGCGTTCCTGTACTGGTCTCACTATCGGAGCTATCGGGCGGCAGCTCTCGTCGAGCAAGGCGCCACCCTCGATATATTTGCCAACAACAAGACCTCGGACGAGGAACTCAGGATTCTGAAGACCTACCGGACCCACGTCGTCCAAAAAGCGCATTTTGACCTATCGAGCTGCACGCTCTCGATCACCCAGCGGGTCAAGACGACGATGGAGATCAAATTGTGGGACAGCAACAATCCCACGACAAGCCCTTTCCTGGACTACGAGTCGCGCAAATCGATCCCCCTGGGGCAGATCAAGCGCCTCGAAGACGGGCCCGGCCTCAAGATTGCAGGCGTCGTTTCGCCGCTCGATCAAACGGCCGTTACGCCCGATACGCGCTACGTGTACCTCATAAACAGGGACGCCGATTCGATAGAGGAGCGCATTTCGGGAACGCGTGCGAGCGAGCATTGGGAGAAGGACACGCCGCTGATCGGACGTAAATACATCACGGACTTCTATATCGTCTCACATGCTCCGACGGAGTTCATTGCCGGATTGCTGTATTTGGATCGACGGTGCGGCAACACCAAGCAGGCTGAGCTGACGGGAGGGCCGGAAAATTAGGTGGCGCGCGCGACTTGCAGCGGCTCGTCGCGGCTGCGGCGGAACTTCAGGTGCGTCGAGCGGCCGTTGGCGCGCCAGCGCAGGCCCCCCGCCGTCATCGTCGCGTTGAAACGCGTCGCGGTCTCGTGGATCGCAGGCAGCCCGCCGAAGCTGAACAGGGTCGCGAACGAGGCGGTGCGTCCGCGGCGGTGGAAGCAGAGGCTGGTGCACGGCACGAGCTTGTACGGCGCATCCGACATCCAGCCTTGCAGCGCGGGCTTCTTCTCGCCGCGCGCCACGCGCTCGAGCGCCGTGTCGGCGATCATCGGCGTGATGCGCAGGCTCTGCTTCTCCGTCGCCTGCGCCGAGCGCGCGAGCAGGCCCTGCGCGTTCTTCGTCACGCGCCACTGGGGCGCGAGCTGGAACCATTGGCGCCAGTCGTGCTCCACGTCGAGCCGGTCGTGGAGATGGTCGAGCACGACCAGGAACTCGCCGGGCGCGAAGATCAGCCCGCGCCAATGCGTGACGGTGCGGAAATAGGTCGCCTGGCAGTCGGTCACCGCGAGGCCGTCCTGCAGGCCCGCATGGCGCAGCGCCGAGCCGAACGGCTTCACGCCCTTGCGCTGGTAGTTGCGGCCGTCGATCTCGACGCAATTGTGCGCGCGCGTGGTCTCGACATAGATGCGCTTGGGATCGGCGTACCAGAAGCCCTCCTCGAACAGCGCCGAGCCGGGCGCCGTGCGTCCCGCATAGGCGTAGCGCGCGGGATCGATGAGGATGTCCTGTTCCTTGTCGTACCACACGAAGGAGAGATGGTCGGCGTGCTTGTGGACGCGCGAATGGAAGCCGGCGATCTGGCCGAGATAGGATTCGCGCCACGGCTCGGGCCCCAGCGCGTCGGGCGCGTGCAGCCTTGCGAAGGCATAGCCGCCGTCCGGGAACGCCTTGACGCCGAGCTCGGGCGGCGCGCCCAGGGTGCCGGCCGAAATGATGTACCGGATCGTCGGGTTCTCGTAGAGCGAGGCGATGCCTTCGCCGCGCTCGAGATAGCGCGGATCGGTGTCGCCGAACGTCGCCAGGCACAGATCGGGCTTGGCCATCCACGCCATCGCCTGCTGCACGGCCTCGAGGCGGTCTTCGATCTCCTTGCCTTCGAGAAGTCCGGCGCGGCGCGCGTTCATGATCGTGCCGAGCAGCATGTAGTGATAGCCGGGCGAGTGCTCCAGATGCGCGCCATCCCGGGCGAAATGCGCGTCGAGCACGGCGATCACGCGCCGTTTCGCGATCTCGATCTCCGCCGCCATGCCGGGGAGACCGCTCAACCGTCGCGCAGCGGCCAGATGGCCGAGCGCCTGGTAGAGCCCGTGGTTGGTGTGCGCGCGGAAGAAATGCTCGCGCCCGAGCAGCTTCAAATGGAAGCGCAGGCTGCGCCACAACAGCTCGAGCTCGGCGTCGCCCGCGTCGGGCTCGCGGGCGAGGAAATCGAGCATATAGGCGAGGCGATAGGCGCGCCGCCCGACCGCCATGTCGTACCACGCGGTCGGCATGTGGGGCGTGACGAGGGCGTCGAGCTCGGCGTCGCTGTCGCGCTCGAGGACCGGAACCTGGAACTCCTCGATCCAGGCGCGGATATGCGCCAGGCTCGCGTCCATGAACTTCCGCTCGCCCCACAGGCTGTAGGCGATGAGGATATCCGCGATCCCGTCCCAGGCATGCAGGTGATAGGAGAACGAGCGGTTGTGCGCGTTCCAATCGAGCGGCGGGACGATGCTCGGGATCGTGAAGCCGTCGCGGCCATAGCCGTCGACGAGGGTGGACTCGGCGATGTCGCGCAGGCCGAGCGCATAGTCGCGCGCCGAGGTCTCGAGGATCTCGAACGGGCGCAGCGGCGCCGCGCGGCAGGCGGCGCGGATCTCGGCCGCGGTCACGCGAACGCGACGTCCCATTGCAGGAGGCGCGGATAGACCGCGGCGAGGTCGCCGCTGGCGCGGAAGCTGAAGAAGCGGCCGTCGACCGCGGCGCGGCTGGCGCGGCTATAGCTGAAGCCCGAGCCTTTGGTCGTGCGCGTCTGCGGGATGCGAAACAGCTCCTGCACGCGATGCGGCGCGTCCTTGGCCACGAAATAGACCACCGGCTCGAAGCCGATGGGCGCGTATTTGGCCTCGGTGAAGGCGATCCAGCCGGGCCCGACATCGACGAAATTGCGCAACGGATGGCCGGCGACGGCGAGGTCGCGCGGCTCCAGCCGGTCGCTCTTCGGCGCGACGACGATGCGCGAGCCCGGCGCGGGAAAGCCCGCCTGCTTCTCGGGATCGGCGACGAGGATCTTGAACTCGTCGTTGAAGATCATCAGGTCGTCCGTGCCCCAGATGAGCTTGTCGGGCAGGATCGCCATGTCGGTGGCGCGGAACACGGCCTGGCGGCTGCGCTCGGCCAAAGGATGCAGCACGATGTCGGCATGCGGGTTGGTGACCTCGCGCCACGACCCGCCGTTGTCGTCCGAGCGCCAGCAGCGGCACTCCTGCGGCTTGTCGCCCGCCGACAGCCACCACGTCCGCGGCGCATACGGGTCCGGCAGCACGAAGTGGAAGTGGCGGATCTCGGTCGGCGCCTTCTCGAAGATCGAGCGCCAACTTTTGCCGTCGTCGTCCGAGCGCCACACGTGACAGGTGCGCAGCCTGCGCTCCCATTCCTCCGTGCCCGGGGTCATGGCGGAGATCTTCGCGTTGTCGAAATAGTCGCTGTAGAGGATGACGCCGTCCTGCTCGCCGATCGCCCGCGGCCCGTGCCAGCGCGCGCCGCTGTTCTGCGTGCGGCCGGTCATCTTGCCGATCGCGTCGAGGCGATAGATCGCGCCGGCGTCCTCGGGCGCCAGATCGGGGTTCTCGGACCAACCGATGTTCTGGATCAGGCGCGTGCCCGCGTCGGTGGTGAAGTGGTTCATCAGCGGCTTGCCGGCGAGCTCCGCCGGCTCGACGATCTCCCAATGCCCGCCGAGATCCTCGCTGGTCATGATCATGCCGGGGCCGACGCAATTGACCTCGCGGGTCGAGCGGTTCAGGGAATTGCGCCAGCGATGCTCGGCGAAATCGACGCGCCGCGCGGCGACGGGGACCTGTGGGATGGTAAGCTTGACGGTGACGGATTTGAGCCCGTCGAAGCCTTCCAGCGCCGTGGTGAATTCCTGCGCGAAGCCTTCGGTCATGCGCGTCTGCTTGGCGAGCGCGGGCGCGGCAGGCGCCGGCATCACGGCGGGGCGCGCCGGCGGCGTCGACGGCTTTGCGCGCGGCTTGGCTGCAGCGGGAGGCGCTGGTTCCGGTTCGGGCTCGGCGGCCGGCGTTTCCTTGTCGACGAAGGTCGGCGCGGGGCCCTCGCGGCGGATGCCGGTGAACCATTGCGAGACCTCGTCGGTGAAGCCGTCCGCGACGCGCAGCTGCAGCGGCGTGAAGCCCGCGCGGTCGATCGCCGCGAGCAGCCAGTCCTGCCCGACATTGACGTTGAGCAGCGTCTCGCCTTCGGGGATGTAGTCGAAATAGCCGGGCCGCGGCGTGATGCGGCGCGTCACCGCCGGCGGGCTTTTGTCGGGCTGCACGCGCGCCGGCAGGATGAGCGTGAACAGGATGCCTCCCGGCGCGATCACGCGCGCGAGCTCGGCCAGCGCCTTCTCGTGCTCGGGGAAATAGTCGAACAGCAGGATGCCGAACGCGCCCGAGAAGCTCGCGGCCTCGAAGCGCGACAGGTCGCGCACGTCGACGCCGGTCATGTTGTCGGGCGAATAGCGCCCATACAGCGACGCGCCGAGCAGCTTCTTGAAATGCGGCCCGAGCAGCCTTCGCTCCCAACCCGTGGCCGCGAAGGCGAGCAGCGGCAGCTCGGCGAGATTGGTCTTGGCGAGCTGCGGCGCGACCACCGATTTCAGCACCGCGGGAAGCGAACGCGTGCGCGCGGGCGAATGGCAGGCCGGGCACTCGCCCTTCTCGCCGATGGCCGCGACCGCCGAGCCGCAGACGGGGCAGGTGGGCGCGGCGGTGTTGACGACGATCGGGGCAGGCTCGTCTGCCTTTTGCGCCTTTGCAGGCGCGGGCTCGGCGAAGTCGCGCACATATTCGTAGAGGCGAAGGTCCTCCGCCGATTTCTCGACGATGTCGGCATAGACCGGCGAGCCGTCATAGGCGCGGTAGCGCTCCTCGTCGGGGCCGATCGGCTTTACCGGCTTGGCGCGCCAGCCATAGGCGGTTGCGATCAGCGCCGTCATGTCGCAAAGCCTGGTCGTGGTCGAGACGGCGCCGAAGCGGCGCTCCATCGTCTCCAGCGCCTCGTCCGCGCTCGGCGCGTTGCAGATGCGGTTGCACATCAGGTTGCGGAAATAGGACGGTTCTTCCTCGTCCACCTGCTGGTAGAACTGCTCGAAGGTCGTGCGGATCGCCTGTTCGTGGCGATAATGCAGCGGATCGCGCCGGCTCATCTCGTAGATCGAGCAGATGCGATGGAACGGATGGCGCACCAGCGAGAAGCCGACGAAGGGACGGACCAGATCGTCCTTCTCGAAGAACTGCGAGAAGCCGCCGAAGACGCGATAGCCTTCGAGCCGCGCCATGTCGATCTTCTTCCAATGCGCGAAGCCGTCGCCGGTCGTCGGCCGCGAGAAGATCTCCGACTTGGGAACGCTCTCGCCCAGCCAGCGCAGGAAGGTGCTGCCGCCCGTGCGCTGCGCGTGGAAGAAGGCCAGGAGCGCGTCCGGCTCCTTGCCAAGCTCCAGCACTTTGCGGTTGACGTACATCGCTCAGCGCCGGAATTCGAGGATCTGGTTCTCGAAGCGCACGCCGAGCTCGGTGCGCTCGTTCATCTTGACCGCGCGCACGAAGCTCAGCGGCGCCAGCGCGTCGAGATACATCTGCAGCGGCCACGCCCAGGAGCGCTCGCGGTAGCGCAGCGGCGCGTCGGCGATCTTGGTGTCGAAGAACAGCGTCGCGCCGGGCTTGGCCGCGAGCTTGACGAGGTTCATGTGATAGAGCGGCAGCTCGTCGGGATGGACGTGGAACGCGACCGCGGTCGAATAGACATAGTCGGCCCCGAACGCCGCCGCTTCGCGCAGCGCGGGCGACCCGGTCAGCCCGAAGCGCGGCACCTTCTCTGCGAGCAGCTCCGGGCCGATAATCTCCTGGCCCATCTCATAGAGCCCCTTGGCGAGCTCGAGGCCGAAGAAGCAGCCGGGATCGAGGTAGCGGATGAAATGCGCGCCTACGCGCAAGGAACCGCAGCCATAGTCGATCACCTTGCTCTGCGGCGCGATCGGGAACGTCTTCAGGTAATGCGCGAAGGTCGGCTGCCCGGCGCTCCACCAATCGGCATGGCCGTCGATGTTGCGGCCGAGCGTGGGATGCCCCTTGCCTTGCCGGAGCGCCTCGGCGGTCTTCTCCATCTGCATCTTGGTGTAGCTCTGGCCGGGGTGCTTTTGCTTGAACGCCGCGTGCTGGCGGTCGAAGGCGGCGAACTTGCTCTCGTTGTCGCTCATGCGGCCCGCCGGAATTCGAGCATGCCCATGGAGAAATTCGCGCCTTCGGGGCGGTAGACGCCGCCGTCCATGCGCACGAACTCCAGCTCGGGCAGCGATTTGACGTAGAAGTCGAGCGGCCAGCACCAGCTCTTGTTGCGCAGCGGCACGTCGGAGATCGAGACGTCGAAGAAGAGGCGCGCGCCCGGCTTCGCGGCGATGCGCTGCAAATTGCCGTAGTAGACCGGCGTCTCGCTCGGATGGACGTGATAGGAGACCGCGGTGGAATAGACGATGTCGGGGGCGAACGCCGCCGCGGCCGCGACCGATGCGTCGCCGATGACGGCGAAGCGCGGACGCTTCTCGGCGACCATCTCGGGTCCGATGAGGTCCTTGCCCATCTCGTAGAAGCCGTCGGTCACGTCGACGCCGAAATAGCGCTCGGGATCGAGGAAGCGGATGAAATGCCCGCCGATGCGCAACGACCCGCAGCCATAGTCGACCACCCTGTCGTCCGGCTTGAGCTTGCTCATGCGCTTCAGCCGCGCGAAGCCTTCGATGCCGGCGTCCCACCAATTGTCGGGATATTTGCGCAGCTTCTTGCCCAGGGTCGCGTGATCCTTGCCCTTGCCGAGCGAGATGAGCTCGCGGCTGGTCTGGTACTGCGCATAGGTGCCGCCGGGGTTCTTCTCCAGCCAGAGGACGAAGCGCGGCTCCAGCGCGTCATAGGGCGCGTCGTTCACCGCCGGCGCCCTTTTCTCGGCAGGCTGAGGTCCCATTTGCGCTTCTTGCGCTGCTTGACCTCTTTCTCGACGGGCTTGGGAGCGGGCGCCTCGGCACGGCGGAACTCCAGGATACCGAGCACCTGCCTTCCGTCCTCGCGCACCGCGTTCTTGTGGAAGGCGACGAATTCGAGCGGCTTGAGCTGGGCGACGAAATAGTCGAGCGGCATCGATAGCGCGTGCTCGGATACGGGCGTGTCGGACAGCGACGCGTCGAAGAACAACGTCGCGCCGGTCTTCGCCGTCAGCCGCGCGAGGTTGCCGAAATAGACCGGCGCCTCGTCGGGATGGACGTGATAGCAGACCGCGGTGGAGCAGACGAAATCGGCGCCGAACGCGACGGCCTTCGCCAGCGCTTCTTCCTCGATGGCGCCGAACAGCGGCTGCTTCCCGGCGAGCATCGCGCCGCCGATGATCTCCTTGCCGGCGTCGATCAGCCCGGTGGTGATGTCGAGGCCGAAATAGCGGCCGGGATCCAGATAGCGGATGAAATGCGCGCCGATGCGCAAGGACCCGCAGCCGTAATCGACCAGCTTGCTGTCGGGCCGGATCGGAAGCAGCTTGAGATAGCGCTCGAAGTTCGTGCGTCCGGCTTCCCACCAATCGTCGTGGCCGAGATTGTCGCCCAGCGTCGCATGCCTTCCACCCGTGCGGACATGCGCGACGGCGGCCTCGTGCAGCCATTGCGCATAGGAGCGGCCGGGATTGCGCTCGCGATAAGCGAGGTATTGGCGGTTCCTCTTTTCGCGCGGGGTTTCTTCCATCATCTACGCTACTCCGGGCTGCCTGCGGAAACGGATTACGCCGATGCTCTGGCCGAGGCTCTCGATGCGCTCGATCTCGTAGTACTGGATGAACTGCAGCTCCGGCAGCGTATCCTTGAAGTAGTCGAGCGGCATCGACAGCTGCAGGTCGTGGATCGGCGCGTCCGAAACCGAGACGTCGAAGAACAAGGTCGCGCCGGGCTTGTGGCAGATCGCCTGCATGCTGCGGAAATAATCGGCCGCCTCGTCGGGGTGGATATGATAGCTGACCGCGCTCGAATAGACGAAGTCCGGCGCAAACGCCGCCGCGTCGCGCACGGAAGCATCGTCGATGACGGCGAAGCGCGGCTTCTTTTCCGCCATCAGCTCGGGCCCGATCAGCGCCTTGCCCATGTCGTAGAAGCCCGAGATCACGTCGAGGCCGACATAGCGTTCCGGATCCAGGAATTTGATGAAATGGCCGCCGACGCGAAGGCTGCCGCAGCCGTAATCGACGATCCTGCTCGACGGGATGAAGGGGAACCATTTGCGATAGCGCTTGAAGGTGCCGTCGCCCGCTTCCCACCAGTTCTCGAAGCGCCTCAGCCGCGGCCCGAGCGTGGCATGCGGCTTGCCGCTCATGACCGATTCCAGCTCCACGCCTTCGAGCCAGTGCGAATAGCTCACTCCGGGATTGGTCGCCTTGAAGGCCGCGTATCTCTGCAGCAGGCGCTCGCGCGCGGTGTCGGGCTGCGGCGGTCTTTCCTTCTTGGCCATCGTCAGACCGCCTCCGCGCTCCACTCGGCGCCTTCGATCTGCTCGTCGCTGACGCCGCGGTCGGCGACGAAGGCGCGGGCAGGCGGCGCGCCGCGCTCGGCGATGCGGCCGATGCCGCCCACCTCGCGCACCGCATGCAGCGGCGCGAGCCGGGCAGCCGCGCGGCCCGCGAAGCCGGTGAAGAAATACGAGCCGTACTTGAACTTGACGAAGTCCTCGCCGCTGTTCTCGGTGTCGTAGAGATATTCGTCGCGGAAGCGCACGATCCCGTCGCGCAGATAGGATTTCACCTGCGCGTCGGGATAGTCGTAGTCGCGCGCCTTGTCGAAGATCTCCTTGATTTGCGCCTTCAGCTTGCGCAGCGTGAAGCGCACGAAGACGCGCTCCTCGTCGACGAACACCATCTGCGGCATGCCGTAGTGCTTGAAGATCGCCTGGAAATGGCCGAGCGGACGATAGAAGATCGACGAGCGCTTGGGCAGCAAATGGAACCAGCAATCGGGGTCGAGCAGGGTCAGCCCGAAGATCTTGCGGTGGCCCTCCGACAGCGCGAAGCGCGGCGAATGCGCGTTCGGCACCTTGAAATAGACCATGCCGGTGTCGTTGAGCAGCCAGTCGATGTTCGCGACCAGGCTCGCGGTGTCGTAGATGTGCTCGAGCACGTCGTTGATGACCACGAAATCGAACGAGCCCTTGGCGAAGAGCTTGCGGATGCCGACGCTGGAAGCGTCGACGACGTGGAAGTCGATCTCGGCCGAATCCTTGGCGTTGGCTTGCGCGTATTTGATGAATTTCTGGCTGACGTCGATGCCGCTGACCTTGGCGCCCGCCTTGGCCAGCGCGATGGAGAGCCCGCCATAGGCGCAGCCCACGTCGAGCACGCGCTTGCCCTCGAGGTCGACCGCGATGCAGCGCTCCAGGAACTCGACCAGCTCTTCGCCGCGCCGGTTGGTGCTCATCGGGAAGGAGAGGGGGCGGGCGTTCAGAAGGACTTCGGGCGCGACCTTGAGGTCGGCCGCATGCATGGCGACGAAATCGGCGTACGACATCTTTTTTCCCTCGCCGCCTCATCGAGTGGGCGGACATGCAGTGAGGAAGGGCCTATATACAGACCCGATAAGTCCATGGCAAATCGTGTCCTTTCCCGATGACATCGCCTTAGCAGCCGGCTTGCGCGGCGCGCGGAAACGCGTCGCCCCGGCGCGGCTGACGCCGTTCGACGCCGAGCCCTGGTGCGGGCCGGACGACTTCGTGCGCTTTGCCGACGCCATGATGCGCCGCGGCTGGCACCCCCCCGGCGACCGGCTCGAGTCGCTCACCCCGCCGATCCCGTGGGGCAAGGGCGGGCGGTCGTTCGTGATGCATGTCCATGCCTGGCTGCCGCTCAAGGACATCCTGGCGGCGCATCACGCGACCGGCGAGCGGCGCTACTTCGACACCGCGCTGGCCTTCGCGCTGGACTGGGCCCTGACGCATCCGCATTTCGTGCCGCGCGAGCGCGACAAGGGCGACGGCGGCGAGGACGGCTTCGCCTGGTACGACCAGGCGGTGGGTCTCAGGTTCTGCCGGCTTGCCTACATCCTCGATGCGGCGCTGCGGCTCGACGATGTTTCCGACGAAACGCTGGCCGCGTTGATCGCGGCGTTCCGCGAGCACGTCACCGCCATCGCCGACGACCGCGAGTTCCGCCGCAACACCAATCACGGCCTCTACCAGGCGCTGGGCCAGCTCTCGGCGGCGACGCGTTTCGTCGACGTGCCGGAGCTCGTCTCGTCCGCGTTCCTCACCCAGGCGAACGAGCGGCTGACCGAGATGGTCAAGCGTCAGTATTTCCCCGAAGGCATGCACCGCGAGCATTCGCCCGGCTATCACTTCGCGACCTGGCGCGCGCTCAGCGCCGCGATCGGCGACGGCATCGTGCGCGAGCCGCGATTGGCCGCGATGCTGTCCGAGATCGAGCAGGCGATGTCGTGGCTGTTCGACGGCCAGGCGCGCATCGCCACCATCGGCGACACCGATCCGTGGACGGCGCCGAAGGCGGCGCGGCTCGCCAACATCCGCGACGCGCGGCTGCGATCCGTGCTCGCGCGCGAGGGCGACCCGGCCGAGACGCTCAAGGGCTTTGCGCAATCGGGCTATGCGAGCGTGCAGCACTTCCGGGGCGCGCGCCGCAGCTTCCTGCTCCAGGCGACGGGCTTTCATTCGGTCACCCACAAGCACGCCGATCACTTGAGCTTCGTGTGGACCGAGAACGACATCGAGATCCTCATCGATCCCGGCCGCTGGGGCTATGTCGGCCGCACGCCGCACGACTCCGAGCTGTTCAAGCTCGGCTTCTGGTACGACGCGCCCGAGCGCGTCTTCGTCGAGAGCACGCGCGCGCACAACGTCGTCGAGAGCGACGGCAAGGAATTCCCGCGCCGCGGCGCGCGTCCCTATGGCTCCGGGCTGCAGGATTGGGGCGGGCAGGACGGCCTCTATTACGTGCTCAGCCGCGCGCCGCTGACGGGGCATGCGATGCAGCGCCGGTTGCTGGTGCTGTCGCCGGGCGACTTCCTGCTGGTGCTCGACCGCGTGTCGGATCGCGAGCCGCGGCGCTGGCGGCAATGGTTCCATCTGGGCCCGAAGATCGCAGCCGAGTGGACGCAAGGCGCCATCCGCGCGCCCGGCCTGTCGGCGATCGCGCTGCTGCCGGAGCAGAGGCCGGGGCCGGTGATCGCGGGGCAGAAGGAGCCGCAGATGCAAGGCTGGTATTGCCCGCGAGCCGGCGCGCTCGAGCCCGCGCCGGCCTTCGCGATGCAGGCGCCCGACGCGACGCACGCGACGTTTGCGACCCTGTTCGCGCTGACCGGCGATGCGGCGCCGCTCGAGAGCCGCGTCGAAGGCGATCGGGCCGAGCTCGCCTGGATGCAGGACGGAAAGCGCCGCGCGCTCTCTTTGCACATCGCCGACAAGGTTGCGTTCGGCGCCAAGCGGTCGTGGCTCGGACGCCTGTTCAGCTGAAGATCAGCTCCCATCTCAGCATGCGCGTGTCGGACGGGAACACGTCGCCCGTCGCGCGATGGGAGAAGAACACGCCGTCGGTCGCCGCCCGGCTCGCGAAGGAGAAGGTGAAGCCGGTGCCGCCGCGCGCATGATTGTCGATCTGGGCGATGTGATGGACGGTCGCGAGATCGTCCTTGAAGAGCAGGAACACGTCGGGCCGCGCGCCGCGGTCGACATGCTTGGCCTCGGTCGTCAGCAGGAACGCCGGCCCGACATCGACGATGTTGCGCACCGGCTTGCCGCAAAGCCCCAGCGCCTCGACCTTCCACGGCCCGTCCGTCCGTGCACGGAAGATGCGCGAGCCGGGGGCGGGGCGGTCGTCCCGGTTCTGCGGATTGAGGCCGAGCCAGTCGTCCGCGCCCCAGATCATCCAGCCGTCGTGGAAGACGAGATCGGTCATGCGCTGCACCGCGCGGGCGTGCCTGGCGAAGTGCGGATGCAGGGTCACGTCGGGGGCGTCCTCGGTGACGTCGGTCCAGCTGTCGCCGTCGTCGTCGGAGCGCCACACGAACACCTCGCCGGCGCGGTCGCCGGACGAGAGCCACCAGCGGCCGGGCACGCCGGGCTCCGGCACCAAGGTGTGGAGATGGCGGATCGCGTCGGGCCCGACTTCCTTGACCGTCTGCCAGCTGGCGCCGTCGTCGCGCGAGCGCCGGACCTTGGCGCTCGACACGGGGCCGCCGTCGCCGCGATACTTCGCGACGTTGTCCGGATACTCCGCGAACATCAGCGTGCCGCGCGCCTCGCCGATGGAGGCGGAGCCGTGCCAGGGCGAGGCGATGTCGCGCGGCGCGCCGATCTGCCGCCACGCCGTGTCGAAGCGATACAGCTTCGCGCCATGCGGCGCTTCGGGCGCGGGATTGGTGCAGACGAGATGCGTGCCGCGGCTGGTGGTGAAGCAGGCGCGGGGTCCGGGCTCGATCCGGGTCTCGCGGCTCAGCCAGCTCCGGCCGAGATCGCTCGATTCGACGACCGCCTGCGGCGACAGCGCGACGACCGTGCGGCCGACATGCTCGCCATAGACCGCCTGGCGCGCGGGAAGCTCGGGAATGGAAAGCTTGAGCACGACATGGAACGGCGCCGTCGCGCGGTGGAGCGGCGTCGCGTATTCGCGCATCGCCGCTGCGCGGGGCGGCGTGGGCGCGCGCTTGCGCAGGCGCCGCGTCAAGCGCGCGATCGTCTTGCGGAATGTCGGGATGGAGGCCGTCATCGGGCGCGCAATCTGTTTGGTTTTAAGGGCTTTGACAACCTGCGAGCGGACGCGCAATTGTCGCGCGATGGGCGGCAGCGGCGATGGGCAGGGTGTGGACGAAAGGCGCCGCTTCCTGTTGCTGGGCGGACCGTTCGGCCCCTTCTTCCGCCAGCTGGCCGGTGCCTTGGAAGCGCGCGGCGCCGAGATCCATCGCGTCAATCTGAACGCCGCCGAAGCGGCGAATTGGGGATGGCGGCGCGCGACACGGTTCAATCGAGCGCACGAAGAATGGCCGGCCTATGTCGCCGAATTCATAAAGGCGCGCGCGATCACCGATCTCGTCGTCTATGGCGATTGCCAGTTCTATCACCGCACGGCGCTCGCCCAAGCCGAAGCCGCCGGCGTGCGCCGCCACGTCTTCGAGCACGGCTATTTCCGCCCGGACTGGATCACCTGCGAGCGCGACGGGGTGAACGGCTATTCGCGCCTGCCGCGCGATCCGGAAGCCATCCTGCGCGAAGCCGCCGCCGTCGACGGCGCGGCGGCGAGCCACGAGAAGGTCGGCACCATCACGCCCTATCATGTCGCCCACACCATGCTGGACTATGTGATCTATGCGCTGGGCTGGCCTGCCTGGCGCCGCTATCGCTGGCCCTATCCGAACGGTGTCGTCTCGCAGGCCCTCGGTCACGCGCGCCGCGCTTTGCGCCTGTCGCTGGCGCGGGGACGGCGCATCGCGCCGCCGGCGGGGCCGTATTATCTCTGCCTCCTGCAGCGCGAAGGCGACAGCCAGATCCTGTTTCACTCGCCGTTTGCCTCGGTGGCGGGTTTCTACGAGCATGTGATGCAGAATTTCGCGCGCCATGCGCCGGCGGACACGACGCTGCTGATCAAGAACCATCCCCTCGATCCCGGCATTCACGATCACGGCCACCGCATCGCGCGCTTCGCCGCCGCGCTCGGGCTGGAAGAGCGCGTGCGCTTCGTCGACGGCGGCAGCCTCGCCGAGCTGGCGCGGCCGGCGCGGGGCGTGGTCACGATCAACAGCACCGCCGGCATCTCGACCGTGCAGTTCGGCACGCCGACCGTCGCGCTGGGCGAGGCGATCTACGACCTGCCGGGGCTGACCTTCCAGGGCGGGCTCGAGCGCTTCTGGACCGACGCCGCGCGGCCGGACATGACCCTGTTCCACGCCTTCCACCGTTTCGTGCTCGCGCGCACGCAGATCAACGGCAATTTCTACGCACCGCGCGGCCGGCGCATGGCGCTGGAAGCCTGTGCCGCGCGTTTGATGGCTGATGATGCATAGCCTGATCCTGGCCGCGAGCTGCGCCGCGCTGCTGAAGGCATTCCCCGGACCGCCTTGCAGCCTCGATGCCGCGGGCTTTCGCACCGAGGAACCGCTGCTCGCCGTGAAGCCGCATGGCCGCAGCTTCGAGGTGCGCAATGCCGGCGCGCTCAAGATGCTGCGCCTCGCGCCGGGCGACACGGTCGTGCTCGCGGGCGGGGAGTGGCGCGACGCCGATTTGCAGCTGCACGCCGAAGGCACCGCCGCGAACCCGGTGACGGTACGCGCCGCGAAAGATGTCGTCCTCACCGGGCGATCGCAAGCCGCGTTCACCGGCCGCTATCTCGTCGTCCGGGGCTTGACGTTCCGGCGCGGCGCCGTCGCGCGCGATAATTTTGTGGTGTTCCGCCTGGGCAACGGCGCCGACGATGCTTGCGACCATTGCGTCGCGGATCGTCTGACCATCGACGGTTACGACTCCGCGCCTTCGGGCTACGACACCCTGAAAATCTTCTACATGGTGCTCATCGGAAAAGAGATCACGGTCGCGAACTCCTTCCTGGGCAACAAGCACAATCTCGGGACGATGATTTCCCATTCGGTGCCCGACCGCTTCCTGTTCCTGAACAACAAGGTCTCGGGCTTCGCGGCCGGCCGCGCGCCCTCGAAGGGCGACCGCATGCTGATGCAGCTCGGCTGGAGCGAGGTCGGACCGCATCCGTCGCATTCGGTGCTGATGGGCAATACTTTCGAGCGCGACGTCGGCGAGAACGAGACCGTCGCCGTCAAGACCAGCGACGTCGTGATCCGCGACAATACCTTTCGCGCCAATGTCGGCACGCTCAATCTGCGCTCGGCCAACCGCGTGCTGGTCGCGCACAATGTCTTCGACGGCGCCGGCCAGCCCGGCATGGGCGGCGTGCGCATCGAAGGCGGGCGCCACTGGATCGTGAACAATCTGTTCAAGGGGCTGGTGCGGCCGCAGAACTACTACTACTGGCCGATCGCGATCCACGTGGCGCGCGACGAGGAGCTGCGCGAGGGCGCGAACGACTATGCGCGCGTCAAAGACGTGGTCATCGCCGGCAACCGCTTCGAGGACGACAACGCGCCGCCCATCGCTTTCGGCATCTATCCCGATCCCGCGCGCGGGCGCACCCTGGCGCCGCAGAACGTGTATCTGCTCGACAACGATTTCGTGCGCTCCGGGCCGGCGCCGGTGTTCTATGCGACGCCGGGCACCGTCGTGCAGCGCGGCAACAGGATCTCGAATTAGATCCGCGCTTTCGGTCTGGCGAGCAGGCTTTCGCGCACCGCGCGCGCATACCGCCAGGCCGAATGCAGCACGCCGCGCGGCGGCGGCTTGGGCGCGTGTTGCCCGGCCAGCCGCTCGACCAGGAACTCCGGCGAGCAGGGCAGGCGCGTGACCGGATCGATGTGCAGCGCGTAGAGGATCAACGTGCCGGCGACGAGCTGGTCGAGCGCGAGCCGGCGCGTCCGGCGCGGGAAATCGAGCCGGTCGACGGTCAGCCCCCAACCGGCATAGAACGGGCGGCCATGGGTGAAGACCGGCTTGCCGCGCAGCAGCGCCTCGAAGCCGGCCAGCGAGGTCATGGTGTGGATCTCGTCCGCGGCGTCGATGCAGCTCACGATGCTTGCGTCGGCGACAATGCGGTCGGCGAGCTTCGCCGCCTCGGCCGGGAGCTTGCCGCGCCGGTTGCCGGCCGCGACGTCGGGATGCTCCTTGTACAGGATGAACGCGTCCGGCCGCGCCGCGCGCACGGCTTCGAGCAGCGCCGCGTTGGTCGCGATGTCGGCGCAGCCGTGGCGAATGGAAGCGTCATCCTCGACTTGGCCCACGACGAGGACGTGCGTGCCCTGAACCGGGAGGGCAGCGCTCCCGACATTGTACTTCGTCAGCCCCGCCGCGACGATCTTCTCGCGCAACCGCGCGGCGCGGGCGGTGTCGAACGTGCCGGTCTGAAGGATCGTCTCCAGCCGGCTCGGGCGGCGTGCGTCGTAATAGATGCCGAGATCGTCGAGCACGAAGGCGCTGGCCGGGAAGAAGTCCGAGCCCAGGCCCACCGAGCGCAGGAAGCCGTCCTCCATCCGCAGCAGAGGCTCGTCGAAGGTGGCCTCGGTCTCGCGCGACGCCCAGATCACCTTGCGGCCGCGATTGCCGGAGAAGCGGACCTCGGCGCCCGCCGCGCCCAAGAGGTCGCGCACCGGTGCATGCTTCCAAGGCGCGAAGCCGTGACAGGCGAACGGCCCGCGGACGATCGACGCGCGCTCCTTGAACAGCGCGAGCCGTTCCATCGCCTCGAAGATCGAGCATGCCTTGCCGGTCAAGGGATCGACATAGCGCGTGTAGTTCAGGTAGGCGGCGGCGAAGATCTCTTCCGGCGTGCGCGTCGCGGTGCGGCGCGCGCTTGTGAGCGTGTCGATGGTCGCGCCCCAGCCGGCATAGAAGGGCAGGCCGAAGCAGTGCACGGGCAGGCCCGTCAGCAGCGCCTCGAAGCCGGTGAGGCTGGACACGGTATAGACCGCGTCGACCTGCTCGAGCAGCGCGATCGGATCGCACGCCTCGCCGATCACGCGCGCGCCGCGCGTGTCGGAGAGACAGCCGCGCCGATGGCCGGCGGCGGTCGCGGGATGGGTCTTGACGATCACCTCGGCGTCTTCGCCCAGCGCCGCGTCGAGCATGCGCGCGAAGCTCGCGCCGTCGGCGAGCGCGCCCGCGATGGAGGCATCGCCCGCGGTCTGGTCGATCACCAGCACGCGGCGTCGCGACTTCACGCCCAGATCGAGCGGCGGCGCGGCGTTGTATTTGGAGAGCCGCAGCGTGTTCTTGAGCACGATGGCCGCGCGGGCCTGCGCGACATCGCCCGCGCCCGATTCAATCATAGCTTCGAGATCGGACGGCCGCGTCGCATCGAAATAGATCCCGCGCGTGTCGGCCACGAGGCTCAGCGGCGGCGCGCCGGCCTGGCCCAGCGAGACCGAGCGCAGGAACCCGTCCTCGAGCGCCACATAGGGGATGCCGCGGCGGCGCGCGATCGCCTGCGCGGTCTGCGACGAAGGCTTGTTCGCCCAGCCCGCGACCGCGTCGGTGTCGCGGCCCGGCATGCGCTCGAACACCACGCGCTCCGCCTCGGGCAGGAACGCCGCCAGATGCGGAATGGCTGCTACGGCTTTGGCGGTGACGGCGAGGCGGCGGAACTTCACGCCGCCACTCTCGCCGATCGCGCTTGCGATTTCTACTTCTTCGGCGGGCCCGAGATGCCGACCGCGGCGCGCAGATCCGCCGCCTGCATCATCTTGCCGTCGCGCATCACCATCTCGACCTGGCGCAGATCGCCGATGTTCTTCGACGGGTCGCCGTCGATCAGCGCCAGCTCGGCCAGCTTGCCCTTCTCGAGCGAGCCGGTCTTGTCCCACATCCCGAACACCTTGGCGGGGGTGGAGGTCGCCGCGGCCATCGCGTCCTCGGGCGTCATGCCGGCCTCGACATAGAGCTCGAGCTCGCGCACCAGCTCGAAGCCGACGCCGTCGGTGCCGGCGACGATGGCGATGTGGCGCTTGTCGAGCTCGCCGACGAGGGCCTTCAGCTTGGCGAAGCTCGCCCGCATCGTCTCGCGCGACAGCTCCGGCGTCGGCGCCATGGCGGTCGAGAGGAACCCGCGCGCGAACTGCGCCGGCAGGGTGTCTGCATACGGAGCGTCGGCCGTCGGGAAGGTGCCGGTGTCGGGGACGTAGAGGTCCTCGAAGGTCACCAAGGTCGGGTCGACGGTGATGTGCCGCGCCGCGAGCTCGTCGAGATAGTCGCGCATCGCCTTCGCGCCCAGGTCCACGCCGGCGGCGTATTTGCCGGTGCCGATGAAGCGGTTCATGCCGTTCGAGTTGGCGACGATGTCGTCGGGCATCGCCTGCATCATCACGAAGTTGATATGCGTGATCTCGTCGTAGCCCGCATGCACGGCGTCGAGCGGGCGCATGCCGTGCGGGATATGGCCGTGGACGTGCAGGCCGAGCTTGTGCGCTTCGTCGGCCATCGGCTTGACCCAGGCCTTGTCGATCGTGCCGTAGAGCTTGACGCCGAAATAGCCCTTGGCCTTGGCCTTGCGCACCGCGGCGATCGCTTCGTCCCGGTCGTGCACGACCTCGGCGACCTGCGCGGTATAGGGCCCGGCGCCGTCGATCAGCATCGAGGGCACGATGCGCTGGCCGAGCAGCCGGCCGTCCTCGATGCGCTTCTTGCGCGCCATCAGCTCGTCCTGCTGGTTGCCGGGATCGCGCACCGACGTGATGCCCGAGGCGAGCAGCAGCGGCCCGGTCGAGTCGTCGCCATAGTGCTGGTGGTTGTCCCAAAGGCCCGGGATCAAGGTCTTGCCCGTGCCGTCGATCACCTGCGCATTGGCGGGCACCTTCGCCTTCGCGCCCACCGCCGCGATGCGGCCGTCCGCGACCACGACCGTCTGTCCACGGAGGAACTTGCGCGCGGCGGAGTCGTAGAGCTCGACGTTCTTGAACGCGACGGGGCCCGCGGGCGTCTTGGCGATCGCCGCCATCTGCTCCGGCGCACGCTTGGCGAGCGCGTCGTCCTGGGCCTTGCTCATCTCGGTGCCGGCCTTCTCCCAGCCTTCGGGCAGGAACGAGATCACGCCGGCGAGGCCGAAGAACTTGTCGCCGTCCATCCACACCGGCTGCGGCGACAGGCCGAAGCCGACGATGGCGTAGGCCGTGAGCGACTTCTTCTCGCCCTTGGCGTTGGTCACCTCGAGCGCCGTCAGCGGCGCCATCGAGGCGCGGCCGGACGGCAACAGGTTGATCGCGTGGTCGGGTGCCTTCATCATCGCGTCGATGAGGAACAGGAACGAGTCGAAGGTGCCGCCGAACGCGACATAGGCGAGCCCCCGATCGGCCTTGCCTTCGCCGTGGTCGACCGGGCTCTTGAAGCTGTAGCGGCCGTCCTTGACCTCATAGCTCTCGGCCGCGTCGCCGGACGGGGTGTGGCCGCGCACGACCAGGCTCTGCAAGGTGCCGTCGGGAGCGAAGCGGTTGGCCTCGTCGATCTCAGTCACGAAGCCGCGAAGGTTGAAGCTGAACCGCGACCAATGCGTGCCTTCGGGCGTCGTCCACAGCGAAACCTGGCCGTGGCGCGCCGCGCCGCCGCTCGAGGTCAGCGCCCACACCTTGGCGTCGGCGGGCGGCTTGGCGAGCTGGTCGTCGGGCGTTTGCGCGAGCGCGGAGGTCGCCAGCAAAGCGCTGGCGAGGAAGACTTTGCGGATCATGGGCGGGCCCCTCGGATATGCCCGCTCTATCTCGGTGGCCCAAGCCGGGACGTCAATCCCCGCTCACGTTTTTGTGGCGGGCGGCGCGATATAGCCGTACCACGCGGCGTCCGGCCCGTGGCCGAACAGCGCGCGACGCATCTTCACGTAAAGCTGATTGCCCCAATCGTAGTGCCAGAACACGAAGGAGTCGTTGACGAATCCTTCCGCCGTCATCGCCCAGTGGATCAGCCGCCGGTTCCACAAGCGGCGGTCGTCGCCAGCTATGCGTCCCGCGAGGAGCTCGCGTTCGAAATAGTCATTGGCGGCGGCGTCGGTGATGTCCTCGAAGCGCACGCCCATGTCGACCGGCGTGCGGGTGGCGATGTCGCGCAAGGTCAGGTCGACGGACGCGCCGCAGACATGCGCCGGCCAGGTCGAGGGATCGTCCGCGGCGAAAGGGCCCGGATCGGTGACGCGTCCGGCCGCATAGGCGTCGGGATCGACGCCCAAGCCGGCGCCTTCTTCGCGATAGAACGCCCACAGCCCGCGCTGGCATTCGATGCTGCGATAGCCGTCGAGCACGAAGACTTCCGCGCCGAACGGCTCCAGCCTGCGGTTGGCGCGCGCCAGCATCGCGGCCGGCGTCGCGCGCAGCCACATGTCCTTGCGCGCGCCGCTCACGGGACGATGATAAGGCCAGTTGCCGCCGTCGTCGCGCGCGTGATGGGACTCGTACGCGACGCCGACGCTTTCAAGCGGAACGAGCGGCTCGGCGTTGCGTGGATCGCTCGTGTCGATCGGGATGTGCGAATAGCCGCCGTCATAGGCTTCGTTCGGGACGAGCTCGATGCGGTAGTCGATCGCGGACATGCGGCCGAGCATAACCTAAGCGTGCGCGAAGGACAGCTTCTCGGCGACGAATTCCGGCGCATAGGTGCGGTCGTCGAACATCGCCTTGAGGAGCAGGCCGCGCCGCGCGGCGCCGACGGCGCGCAGGATGCGCTCCAGATTCGCGTGGCCCAGAAGGCGCGCGATCAGCTTGGTGGTGCAGCGCAGCTCGGCCCGGCGCAGGAAGGCGATCAGCTCGTCGCTGCGGTCGAGACGGGCGCGGTTGATCTCGTCTTCGAGATGCGGGAAGCGCCGGCCGATTTCGGGCGCCACATCGACGATGAACAGGAAGTCGATGGCGGCCGGGCCGGCGCGGCCGAGCACGCGCTCGATCCAGTCCTTCTGCGCGCCTGTGACGTTGATGTCGTTGACGAACAGCACCCGGCGGCCGGCGAGCGCGCGCGTCTCGAACGCGACCTCGTCGTCGCCATATTGCGATGCGCTTCGCGTGGCGTAGTCGAGCTTGGCATAGTCGCCATGCGCGGCGAACTCCTGCGCGGTCTCGAACGGCCGCGAGCGATCGATCAGCCGCAAGCCCTCGGCGGCGATGCCGAGGCGCGCGCTCAGGGCTTCGCAAATGAGGTTCGCGCCGCTGGGCAGGCTGCGGACCGGGGGCGAGGCGAGCACCCATTCGCCGGGCCGGGCCGCGATCAGGCGGCGCGCCGGAGGCTCGAGCAAACGCGCGAAATGCGCGACGGCTCCACGCGCGCCGAATTTCATCGCCGGATAGTGCGCGAAGACGGGATGGCTCAAATCGAGCGGATAAGCCGTGACGATGTGCAGCGCCGATAGCATAAGGGACCTCTGTTCCGGTCCCCGATGAACGAACGCGCAAAAACCTCTCGCGGTTCCGCTTCACGCCATCGCGGGCTTGCGCGTGGCCAGGTCGTCCCAATAATCGGCGCGCTGCATGTCTTTTGGCAATTCGCCGGGCGCGAGCGCGCGGTCGATCGTCTCCACGACGAAGTTCCGCTCCAGCGGCTGCGACCAGATGCGCGTCGACAGATTCACCTTTGATATCTCGAACTGGCGCATGTCCTCTTCGCTTTCCTCGTCGGTGCCGAGGCGGTCGGACAGCTCGTAGAAGGCGCGCGGCACGAAGTCGGGGCGCAGCCGGACCGAGACGGTGCGGCGGCCGTCGCTCACCCACCATTCGAACTTCATCGCGCTGTTGCACTTCATGCCGCAATTGTCGTCGAGCATGACCTTGTAGCGGTCCTTGCCGACCACGCCGGTGACGTAGTCGATGGCGTCGCGCACGCCGGGGCCGGGATGCGCGCCCACGACATAGAGATCGTCGCGGCTCCACAGCCCGTCCTTCGACAGCGCCTGCGCCGCGGCCTGCATCGCGCGGTAGCCGACCGCGGTGCCCCACCACAGCGTGTTGGTGTGATGCGTCATGGCGCCGTCGTAAGTGAGCTCCTTGACCTCGCCGTTGTCCTTGATGCGGACGATCGTCGCGTCCATGGGATCCATCGGGTTCATGCGGTTCTCCTAGCAGATGCGCGGAAGCTGCTCGCCGACGAGCATGTCGACGATGCGGCGTCCGCCGAAGACGGTGTTCATGACGACGCGGCCCGGCCGCCCGTCGGTCGCGTTGCCGACGATCGCGGCCTCGCTTCCGAGCGCATGGCTCTTCATCGCGGCGAGCGCGACATCCGCCTGGTCGGGCGGCACGGCGCAGACGAGCTTGCCCTCGTTGGCGAGATAGAGCGGGTCGAGCCCCAGGATCTCGCAGAAGCCGCGCACTTCGGCGCGCAACGGCGTGCGGTCCTCGTGGATCTCGATGCCGATCTGCGAGGCCTCGGCGATCTCGTTCAGGACCGTGGCGATGCCGCCGCGCGTCGCGTCGCGGATGAAGCGCGTGCCGGGCGCCGCGGCGAGCAGGGTCTCGATCAACCCGTGCAAGGCGGCGCAATCGCTCTCCAGCGGCGTGGAGAGCTTCATGTCGCCGCGCGCGTTCAGGATCGCGGCGCCATGGTCGCCGAGCAATCCGTTGACCAGGATCGCATCGCCCGGCTTCACGCGGTCGCAGCCCAGCACCACGCCGGTGCGGATCACGCCGATGCCGGTGGTGTTGATGAAGAGCTTGTCGCAGGCGCCCCTGTCGACGACCTTGGTGTCGCCGGTGACGATGCTGACGCCGGCGGCGCGCGCGGTCTTCGCCATCGAGGCGGCGATCTCGCGCAACAGCGCGACGTCGAGGCCTTCCTCGATGATCACGCCGCAGGACAGATACAGCGGCACCGCGCCGCCGACGGCGAGGTCGTTGACCGTGCCGCAGACCGCGAGCTTGCCGATGTCGCCGCCGGGGAATTTCAGCGGATGGATGACGTAGGAGTCGGTCGTCATCGCGAGGCGGTCGCCATGGCGCGCCAGGTCGTCGAGGCGGAAGCGCGCCTGGTCCTCGAGCGGGGCCAGCGCGTCGTTGTCGAAGGCCTGGACGAAGACGTCGTCGATGAGGTCGCGCATCGCCTTGCCGCCGCCGCCATGGGCCATGGTGATCTTCGGCACGTTCACCTGGCCGAAGCGGCGCGGGCGTTCCCGGAGCTGGACGACGTTCATGACGCGGCCCGCTTCTGGTGGATCTTCTCGACGTCGCCGAACTGGTAATAGGCCGCGCACGCGCCTTCCGACGACACCATCAAGGCGCCCAAGGGCGTCTCCGGCGTGCAGGCAGTGCCGAACACCTTGCACTCCCACGGCTTGATCACGCCCTTCAGCACCTCGCCGCATTGGCAGGACTTGGGATCGGCGATCTTGACCGACTTGACGGTGAATTTCCGCTCGGCGTCGTACTGCGCGTAGGCCTCGCGCATGCGCACGCCGCTGTGGTCGATGGAGCCGAGGCCGCGCCATTCGAAGAACTCGCGCAGCTCGAAGACGCGGCCGATGGCGTCGAGCGCGACCGCGTTGCCGTCCTCGGGCACCACGCGGCTGTACTGGTTCTCGACCACCGAGCGGCCTTCGTCGAGCTGCTTCAGGACCATCCAGATCGCGTGCAGCACGTCGAGCGGCTCGAAGCCCGCCACCACCAGCGGCTTGCCGTATTGGCGGGCGATGAAGTCGTAAGGCGAGTTGCCGATCACCATGCTGACGTGGCCCGGCCCCAGGAACCCGTCGAGCGTGAGCTCCGGCGAGTCCAGGATCGCCTTGACCGTGGGGATGATGGTGATGTGGTTGCAGAACAGCGAGAAGTTCTTGATCCCTTCGCGCTCCGCCTGCAGCACGGTCATCGCGGTGGACGGCATCGTGGTCTCGAAGCCGAGCGCGAAGAACACGACTTCCTTGCCGGGGTTGTCCTTGGCGATGCGCAGGCTGTCGAGCGGCGAATAGACCATGCGCACGTCGCAGCCTTCGCTCTTGGCCTGCAAGAGGCTCTTCTTCGAGCCCGGCACGCGCATCGCGTCGCCGAAGGTCGTGAAGATCACGTTGGGCAGCTCGGCCAGCGCCACGCAATCGTCGACGCGCCCCATCGGCAGCACGCAGACCGGACAGCCGGGGCCGTGGATCAGCTCGATCGCGTCGGGCAGCATGCTCTCGATGCCGTAGCGGAAGATCGCGTGGGTGTGCCCGCCGCACACCTCCATGATCTGCAGCGGCCTGTCCTTGCCTTTGCTCAGGCGGTCCGCAAGCACGTTGATCTCGGCGAGCAAGGTGCGCGCCTTCGCCGGATCGCGGAATTCGTCGACGTATTTCATGTGTTCTCCCCCAGCGAGCCGCGCTCGTCGGCCAGCAATGTGTGAACCAGGTCCCACAGCACGTGGAAGATCGCGACGTGGCATTCCTGGATGCGGTGGATGGAATCCGTCTCCACGACGAGGCAGTGATCGAGGCCTATCTTCGCCATCTCGCCGCCGCTCATGCCGCAAAGGCCGATGGTCGCCATGCCCATCTCCTTGGCCTTCACGAACGCCTTCACCAGGTTCTGCGAGTTGCCGCTGGTCGAAAGCCCGATCAGCACGTCGCCCGCGCGGCCCTGGGCGATGATCTGGCGCACATAGATATGCGCGAAGCCGACGTCGTTGCCGACCGCGGTGATCATGGTCTTGTCGGCGGTGAGGTCGATCGCGGTCAGCGCAGGGCGCCCCGCCGTCACCGGATGCAGGAACTCGACCGCGACATGGGCGGCATCGCAGCTCGAGCCGCCATTGCCCATGGTGAACATGCGCCCCTGGCGGCGATAAGTGGCGGCGATGGTCCCGGCCGCGTCGATCACGGCCTGCGCGTTCGCGGCAAAGAAGGCGTCGATCACCTTGCGATGATCGTGGACCTTGTGGGTGACGGCCTCCAGCAGCGCGGCGTTCATGGCCACGGGATCCTGCTTCCTGCCGTGCAGGAACGGGTAGAGCGATTTGAGCGTGGTGTTGCTCATGCGCTCGCCGCCATCGCCTCGAGCTCCTGCTTCACCTCGCCGAGCTCGTTCAAGGTTCGCAAGGTGGCGGCGGCTTCTTCTTCGTCGATGCGGCTCATCGCGAAACCGACATGGACGAGCACCCAATAGCCGATGCAGTTCTCGATCGGCTCGCCGTCCTCGACCACGCAGGCGACGTTGATCTCGCGCTGCACGCCGCTGACATCGACCATCGCGAGCTTGCGCACGGGATCGGTGATGGCGACGATGCGTCCGGGTATTCCAAGGCACATGTTATCCCTCCAGTTCCCGCGCGGCGGCGATGGCGGCCTGGCCGAGCGAGAGGCCGCCGTCATTGGTGGCGATCTCGGCTTGGCTCAGGCAGGTAAGTCCGTGGCGCTCGGTGAGCGCGATGCAGCTTTCGAGCAAGGTCTTGTTCTGGAAGCAGCCGCCCGACAGCACGATGGTGTCGACGCCGTTGTCTTTGGCGAGCCGCGCGCCGAGATCGGCGAGCGCCATCGCAAGCCCCCAATGGAAGCGCGCCGAGATCACGCTCGCGGGCGCGCCGTCCTGAAGGTCGTCGAGCAGCGCGCGCCACATCGCTCCCGGATCGAGATGGCGGCCCAAGACCTCGAACGGATAGGCGCCATGGGCGGACGGATCGCCGTCGATGGCGTCCTCCAGCTCGATCGCCGCCTGGCCCTCGAACAGCGCGAGGTCGGGGCAGAGGCCCGCCGCCGCGGCGACCGCGTCGAACAGCCGTCCGCAGGAGCTCGCGGGCGGAACGTTGATCCCGCTCGCCAGCATGCGGTCGATGGTGCCGCGCGGCTTGTGACCGAGATAATCCGTCAGCGGAAGGTCGCGATAGCGGTCCTCGAAATCCTGCCAGCGGAATGCCGCCATCAGATGCGCATAGGTGTTGCGCCAAGGCTCGCGGATCGCCTGCGCGCCGCCGATCATCGCCACCGGCTTCAGCGAGGCCAACCGCTCGAAGCCTCTATAATCCGCGCGCAGGAACTCGCCGCCCCAGATCGCGCCGTCGGCGCCGTAGCCGAGCCCGTCCATCACGATGCCGAGCACCGGCTTCGCGTCGAGGGCCAAGCCGTTCTCGGCCATGCAGCTCGCGACATGGGCGTGGTGATGCTGGACCATGTGCAGACGCGCATCGCCCGCGATCTCTTTCGCGAGCTTGGTCGAGAGATATTCCGGATGCAGGTCGGCCGCGAACACGCGCGCGCGATGGGCGAACAGCGCGCGGTAGAGCCGCATGTTCTTCTGGTAGTCGTCGAAGGTCGCCGCATCCTCGAGATCGCCCTGGTGCTGGGAGAGGATCGCAGCGCCGTCCTTGACCAGGCAGAAGGTCGATTTCAGCTCGCCGCCGAAGGCGAAGATCTCCGGCGCCCTGTCGAATCCGGCGGGCAGGCTTGTGGGCGAGGGTGCATAGCCGCGCGCGCGGCGATAAAGGCGGGCACGGCCTGCGATCATGCGCGCCACGGAATCGTCAATGCGGTTGGCGATGTCGCGGTCGTGCAGCAGCACGCAGTCCGCGATGCCGCCCAGCTTGAGCTTGACCTCGCCATTGTCGGTCACCTGCGGCTCATGCGCGATGTTGCCACTGGTCATCACCAGGGGCGTGTCGAAGCTCTCGAGGATGAGCATGTGCAGCGGCGTGTAGGGCAGCATGAAGCCCAGGGTCTTGAGCTTCGGCGCCACGTCCTCGGGCAGGCGCTGCCCCGCGGCCTCGAGCAGCACGATGGGCGCGGCGGGGCTCGTCAGCAAAGCAAGCTCCGCGTCGCCGATCCGCGCATAGCGGCGGATGATGTCGACATCGCGCGCCATCAAGGCGAAGGGCTTGCCGAAACGCTTCTTGCGATTGCGCAGCCGCCGCACGGCCTCTGCATTGGTTGCATCGCAGGCGAGGTGGAAACCGCCCAGCCCGCGGATCGCCACGATCCTGCCGTCGCGCAAGGCGCGCACGGTGGCCTCGAGCGGCTCGCCGTCCTCGCCCTCGAGCCAGATCTTCGGCCCGCATGTGGGACAGGCGATGGGCTGCGCATGGAAGCGGCGGTCGGCCGGATCGCCATATTCCGCCGCGCATTCCGCGCACATCGGAAACGCCGCCATGGTCGTGCGCGCGCGGTCGTACGGCACGCTCTCGACGATGGAGATGCGCGGGCCGCAATGCGTGCAGTTCGTGAACGGATAGCGGAAGCGCCGCTCGGACAGGTCGAACACCTCGTCGCGGCAGGCGGGGCAGGTCGCGGCGTCGGCGGTGACGTTGGTGCGCGTCTCGCCCGCGACGCTGCTCTGGATGGTGAAATCGGCGTAATCGACGATCTCGGCCAGGCGCCGCACCTCGACCCGCTCGATTCGCGACAAGGGCGGCGGGTTCGATTCCAGGCTGCCCAGGAATCGCGCGATGTCCGCCTGCGCGCCCGTGGTGCGGATCAAGACGCCGGCGCTGTCGTTGAGCACATGCCCGGTCAGGCCGTTCGCGCGCGCGAGTCGCCAGACGGTGGGACGAAAGCCCACGCCCTGCACCGTGCCGCGAACGCGAATCTCCACGGTCTCGACGGCATGCGGCTCACTCAACGCCGCATCCGCTGCGTTTGCATGCATCAGCCCGAACCCCGAACGCCCATGCCCTTGAACACGGAAACGTTCGCCCATAACATCACAACCTAAGTTAGTTGAGAAGTGTATTCTACTTCCAACGGAACGGGGCACGATGCGGGGCGTGGCGCACAGACTGGCGCGGGAGGCGATTGCGCGGCCGTTCGGGCCGGGCGACGCCCTCATGGCCGAGATCGCGCGCAAGCATCGGGCCGAGATGGATGCCGGCGGCGACCCCTTCGCCAAGATCGGCGGCGGCATCGCGTTCCACTGCACGGTCGACCTCGACAGCCGCAGCGTCGCCGACGTCGCGGCGATGGCGACGATGTTCCGCGGCTACGAGACGTTGCTCACCAAGCGCGACCTGCGCGAGGTCGGGCTGATCAGCGCGACGGCGTCGGGCATCTGCGGCGGCGTGCATGCCGCGACCTCGGCGCAGTGCCTGGAGATGGCGCTCGGCGTCCGACCGCCGCCGCTCGGCATCCTCGCGCGCAACCTGCTGCTCGGCTGTCAGTACCTCAACGACAACCCGATGCATCTCTTCATTCTCTCGGGTCCGGACTATTCGGAAACCACGATCCGCGCGACCAATCCCGAGATCTGGGCGAAGGCCGAGCATGCGCCGGCGCCCCACGCCTCGGTCCATGGCTACGCGACCGTGGCCGAGATCATGACCGAGCTGAACCGTCCCGGCGGCAAGCTGTTCGGCGAAGCGCTCGACAAGATGCGGCTGGCGCGCGCGGCCTATGCGCTGCTCGGCGGCAAGTACCCGCATTCGGAATCGATCGTGCCCGGCGGCGTGAACCTGTCGCTCACCGTCGAGCAGCTCGACGCGTTCCTCTTGAAGCTCGCGCCTTTCGACGATTACGCGCGTCGCTGCGCACGCCTCTGGGACGACGTCTTCGACTTCCTCTACGAGGCCGATCCGCGCTTCGAGGATCTCGGCCGCGCGCCGGCCAACATGCTCGATTTCGGCCAGTGGGACCATGACGAGCACTACGACGCCACTTACGAGAATTGCGACGTCTGGGGCGAGAAGCGCTGGTCGACGCCGGGCGCGGTGATCGGCGGGGCGCTGGTCACCACGCGCTTGAGCGAGCTCAATCTCGGGCTCGAGGAGTTCGTCGATCACAGCTGGTGCGACGCGTGGCGCAGCCTCGGCTATCCCGTGGGCGCGCGCCATCCCTGGAACAAATCCGTCGCGCGCAATCCGGACAAGGACGGCGCCTATAGCTGGGCCTCGACCATCGCCTGGGACCGCTCGAGCTTCGAGGTGGGCGCTTATGCGCGGCTCTATATTTCGGCCCTGGCGCGCAAGCTGCCGCCGAGCGCGTTCATGGCTTCGACCGGGCGCTCGCTGGTGCTCGGCGGCCTCGAATGGCGCGTGCCGCAGGTCTGGAACGCGTTCGAGCGCAACCGCGCGCGCGCCTATGCGGTCGCGTTCAATCTCGCCGCGATCAAGGAATGCCACGCCCGCGCCAAGGCGCTGATCGCGCGCGGCGAGACCGCGATGCGCGCCGCGTTCGATCTGCCCGAGAGCGGGCGCCGCTTCGGCGTCGGCTTCGGCGGCGCCGGCCGCGGGTTGCTGGCGCATTGGGCGGTGCTCGAAGGCGCCGAGATCGCCAACTACCAGATCGCGATCCCGTCGCGCGTCAACGCCAGCCCGCGCGCGCCCTGGGGCCAGCTCGGCCCGATGGAGCAGGCGGTCGCGAGCACGCCGATCGTCGAGGCGAACTGGACCGGGCCCGAGGATTTCTCCGGCATCGACGTCGTCCGCGCCATCCAGAGTTTCGACCCGTGCATGCCGTGCAAGGCGCATCTCGGCTTCGCGGGGACCAGCTTCACATCGGCGAAAGAGGTGACCAGCGACGGACTGATCTGAGCCGATGTCGTGAAGGCGTACGCGTGCAACCAACAAGGAGAGCCATATGTCGGTCAAAGCAACGGAGCGTCTCGAAGCGCTTCTGGCGACGCGCATCGCGGCCGCGGGCGCGCATTGCCACCACAAGCCCTCGCCCAACAAGCCGGAGCCTCCGGGCCACTGATATCGCGGCTACCGATCAACCAAGGAGAAAGCACCATGTCTGAGCATGTCAATCGGCGCCTCGAGGCGCTTCTCGCGTCGCGCGTCAATGCCGCGGGCGCGCATTGCAGCAAGCCGAAGCCCAAGCCCCCGGGCGTCTGAATCGCAACGGCGAAGGGCCGGGCGGGGTGCCCGGCCGTCGTCCTATCAAGGAGAGAGCGATGTCCCATCAAGCCACCCAGCGCCTCGAAGCGCTGCTCGCCATCCGCGGCAATGCCGCGGCGGCGCATTGCCCGAAGAAGCCCGAGCCGACGCGGCCCGGCGGCTGACACCGACGAAGGACCGGCTCAAGCCGCCGGTCCTTCTTTTTTGCGCTAGGTTGCGCGCGTGAACAGGCTGCACACCAGCATCCGCGGACGCGCGCCGGAAGAGACCTTGGCCACCGCCAAGGCCTGGGCGGAGCGTGCGCGCATCCGCGCCGTCACCGACATTACCGATCTGGATTGCTTGGGGCTCCCCGTCTTCGTGAGCGAGCGCAGCCCGGCGCTGACCGACGGCTTCACCTTCGGCAAGGGCCGTGCGCGGATCGAATCCGAGATCGGCGCCTATATGGAAGCGATCGAGTGCCATTTCGCCGAGCCCGGCAATGGCGCCGCCGTGACGCGCTGGGGCGCCGTGAGCGATCTCGGGAGCTGGCGCGAATTCGCCCCTGTGGTCGGGCGCGAGGCGGAGCCCGAGGCGGCGCTGCTGCTGGCGCGCGCCACCGACGCCGAGACCGGCGCGGAAGGCTGGATCCCGGCCGCGCTCGTCTATTGCGCGGAAGCCGATACCGGCGCGAGCCTGTATGGCGCGACCGGCAACGGGCTCGCCTCGGGCAACTCGGTCGCGGAGGCCAGCCTGCACGCGCTGTTCGAGCTGATCGAGCGCGACATCTGGTCGATCGAGTTCGTGCGCAACCGCTCGATGCGCGTCGCCGAGGACAGCCTGCCGCCGCAAGTGCGCGAGGTGGTCGCGACGGCCGCGCGCAACGGGCTCGCTCTGATCGTGCGCGCGGTGCCCAACGATTTCGGCATGCCGTTTTTCGCCGCGTTCCTGTTCGATCCCGAAAAGCCCGAGCGGCGCTTCTTCAACGGCGGCTGGGGCTGCCATCTTGACCGCGATATCGCGCTGATGCGCGCCGTCACCGAGGTGGCGCAGAGCCGCTGCGCCTATCTCCATGGCGGACGCGCCTGGGAAGACGAGGGGGCGGGGGAATTGCGCGCGCAGATGGAGATGGTCTTGGCCCCGCCTTTCATCCGTTACGAGGCGGTCGAGGCGGTCCCCGCCGCCGGCACCATCGCGCAGCAATGGGCGCAGACGGTGGCAGCCCTGCGCCGCGTCACCGACCGGCCGATCTGGCGCGTGGTGCTGACGCCGGACGAGGGGCCGCTGCACGTCGTGCGCCTGGTGGTGCCGCTGCTCGAGAATTTCTCGCGCGAAACGATGCGCGTCGGCCCTAGGCTTCAGGCCGAGCTCGAAGCCGGATGAGCAGCTCCAGCGACGGGCGGCAGAAGGCCCGCGGCACGGGCGGGTCGAGCTTGGCGAACAGCTCGGCCAGCGCCGCTTCGTACGCCGCATCGCCGCGATAGTTCTTCTGCTGCGAGCGCGGGGAATAGCCGTCGAGCACGACCTCGATCGCGGCGAGCCCGAACACGATCTCGAACTCGTGCCACGACACGCCGCGGCCGCGCCGGTAGATATGCGTCCGCGCCTCGGGCGAATAGAGATCGTGCTGATGCGCGGGATGGCTCTCGGAGGGCGAGCGCAACCGCGCATATTCGTAAGCCAGCTCGTCGGGCAGCATCTCCGAGAAGGCGAGCTTGGTGGAATGCCAATCGTAGGGCGCAAAGCGATTGGGCGTCTCGAAGGTCGCCAGCATCGCGCCGTCGCGCGCCATCACCTGACGCACCAGGCCGAGCAGGTTCAGCCGCTCGCGGATCTGCAGGTGCTCGAGCATCGCGTAGCAGACGACGAGGTCGTACGGCCCGCCGAAATCTTGCCCCTCGGGCACGCGCTCCAGCCAGTCGGGCTCGGCTTGGATGAACTGCGCCTCGAAGCCGAGCAGCGCCATGCGCCGCCGCGCGACGGTCAGCGCGTTCGCCTTGATGTCGATGCCGGTGACGCGCGCGCCGGCCTGCGCCAGTCCCGCGGTGCTCGATCCCGAGCCGCAGCCGATCTCGAGCACGCGAAGACCCTTGAGCGGCGCGTGCTGCTCCAGCCAGGGCACGAACACGTCGCTCGCCTGCGAGATGCGGGTGCAAAGCTGGATGCGCAGCGCGCTCTGCCCTTCCTCGGTCAGCACGTAAGGCCGCCAGCCCTTCTTGCGTGGCATCAGATTGTCGCCGATGCACTGAATCATCTCGGGCCAATAGGCGGGATCGACCTGTTTGAGCCACGGTGCCATCCAGCCGCCCGCGGCCCAGAATTCGGCGTTGCCCATGTCCTCGATGCTCGGCATGGGCGCAGATGGCCGGTGCGCCGCGCCGCTTGTCAAGCCGCGGCCGCAGCGGCGACGCAAATTCGCCCGATTGCGATCCTCTGATACACTCGAGTCCGGGCTGTCTTTCGGAGGGGTGATTGGAAGCGCTTCTCGCGCTCTTGGCGCTGGGTCTTGCCGTTGCCGCGCTGCTGAAATCGGGTTCCAACAAGCAGCAGCTCGATTACGTGGAGCGCCGGTTGCGCGGCGCGCTTGCCGACATCGAAAAGCTCACCGCCGAGCGGCGCGAACGGCAGGCGCCGGAACCCGAACCGCAACATCCCGTCATCGCGGAGATGGTCCATCCGTCGGAAGCGCCGGCGCCGGTCCTGGAGACCGCTGCGCCGCCGCCCGAGCCGCCGCCTTATGTCGAGCCGGACGTCGCGCCGGTCGCGGCGAAGAGCCTGGAGGAAATGCTCACCGCCAATTGGCTGGTGTGGATCGGCGCGCTCGCCATCGCGCTCGCGGGCACCTTCCTGGTGCGCTACGCCATCGAGAACGGGCTGCTCGGACCGGGCGCGCGCGTGACCCTGGGCCTCGCGCTCGGCATCGCGCTCGTCGTCGCGGGCGAGTGGCTGAGGCGCCGCCCGCTCGAGCGCGCCATCGCCGCGGTCCGCGTCAACAACGTGCCGCCGGCGCTCACCGCGTCGGGCCTCTTCATCGCGTTTGCCAGCATCTATGCGGCTTATGCGCTCTACGATCTGCTCGCGCCGGTCGTCGCGTTCGTGGGCCTGGCGCTGGTCGCGCTCGCCGGCGTCGGGCTGTCGCTGCTGCAGGGCCGCTTCGTCGCGCTGATGGGATTGCTCGGCGCGTTCGCGGCCCCCGCGCTGGTGACGACGAACGATCCGCAGGCCTGGACCCTGTTCGCCTATCTGCTTGTGGTGGAGCTCGCCTGCCTCGCTGTGGCGCGCACTCAGCGCTGGTGGTGGCTCGCGCTCGCGACCCTTGCCGGCGTCGTCGTCTGGCCGCTGCTGTGGATGGCGGGCTCGCCGCTCAAGGTCGAGGACGGGCTGCCGATCGGCCTCTTCCTGCTGGTCAGCATGTGCGCCTTCTTCGCCATGCGCCGCGGATTGCCGGAGCCCGAAGGCCGCGCCGACTGGGTCGCCGAGGTGCAGAGCTTCGACCTGCCCGAATGGGTGGTCTGGGTCGCGGGCTGCGCCATCGCGCTGGTGCAGTTCACGGTCGTGAACTGGGCCGGCTTCGGCACCGCGTCGCTGGTGCTGACCGATCTGCTGATCGTGCTCTATATCGCGATGGGACGGCGCTTCGCCGTGTTCGACAGCCTGGCGATCGTCGCAAGCCTGCTGGCGCTGATGATCGCCGCCGCGATGCCGGGCCCCGCCGACGCGATCACGGCGCTGCGTCATGATCCGCCGGTCACGCCCGAATATTTCCAGATCACGGTCGCGGTCTTCGGCGCGATTTTCGGCGCCTCGGGCTTCGCGGTCCTGTGGGGCGCCAAGCGGCCCGCGCTGTGGGCCGCGGTGTCGGCGGCGACGCCGGTGCTTCTGCTGCTGCTCACCTATTACCGCTTCACGTCCTTCGCCGTCGACGCGTCGTGGTCGGCGGTCGCGCTCGGCCTGGCGGCGCTCGCCGGCGTCGCTGTGGAGCGCATCGAGCGCTACCGCGTCGCGCGCGGGCTCGAGAACGCGCTCGCCTTCTATGCCGCCGCCGTGGTGGCGCTGGTCAGCCTCGCCATGGCGATGCTGATGCGCGAGGCGTGGCTGACGGTGGCGCTGGCGGTCCAGCTGCCGGCGCTCGCCTGGATCGGCACGCGCATCCGCGTGCGCTCGATCGAAGTCATCGCCGCGGTGGTCGCGTTCGTCGTGCTGGTGCGGCTGGTCTTGAACTGGAACGTGCTCGGCTATGCGCTCGGGCCGACGCCGCCGCTCGGCTGGGTGCTCTATGGCTATGGCGTGCCCGCGGTCGCGTTCTATGCCGCCGCGCGCCTGTTCCGACAGGCCGAGGCGCGCGCCGAGCCGATCGCGATGCTCGAAGCGGGTAGCCTCGCCTTCGCGGTGCTGCTGGTCTCGCTCGAGATCCGGCTGTTCGTCGAAGGCTCGCTCGCGGTGCCGCATTACGGGCTGTTCGAGCAGAGCCTGCACTCCATCGCCTGGGCCTCGATCGCGACCGCCGTCGCGAGCTATACGCGTCGCGCGCCGAACACGACCTTGTTCACCGGCGCGGCGGTCCTGTTCGGCGCCGCGGCGGCGCAGGTCGTCCTGCTGCAGCTTCTCGCGGCCAACCCGCTCGTCACCCATGAGAGCGTCGGCAGCATGCCCGTCGCCAATGTGCTGTTCCTGGCCTATGCGGTGCCGGCGCTGTTCGCCTTCCGCTTCGCTGCGGCGATTGCGGGGACGAAGTTCGACGGCTTCTCGCATTTCGCCGGCGGCCTCGGCTTCGTGCTGGTCTTCGCCTATCTCTCGTTCGAGACGACGCGCGCCTTCGAAGGGCCGGTGTTCGAACCCAGCCGCTACGGCGACGGCGAGCTCTATGCCTATTCCATCGTCTGGCTCGCCTATGCCGTGGCGCTGCTCGCGCTCGGCATCGTCCTCAAGCGCTCGATCCTGCGCTATGCCTCGCTCGCGGTGCTGGTCATCACCGTGGGCAAGGTGTTCCTGATCGACATGTCGGGCCTGACCGGCCTCTATCGCGTCGGCTCGTTCCTAGGCTTGGGCCTTTCGCTGATCGCCATAGGCTGGATCTATCAGCGCTTCGTCTTTCCGCGGCCTCAGCCGCGCGGCGGCGGCGAAGCCGGGCGCCATTCCGAGCCGTAGGGATTTCGCCGCTTGTCGACGACCTCCTTTACGATCGGGCCGATATTGCCCTCGATGGCGGCCTTGATGTTCATGGCGCGGAAGTCGAGCCAGCCGTCCGGCGTGATCTCGATCCAGAACTGCGCGAGCAGGCCGGAAATGGCGAGGCCATAGATCCAGAACAGCACGACGAAGGGCGACGCCACGATCCAGAAGCCGGGCTCGAACAGCATCGCCCGGATCGCGGCGAGCGGCGCGTGCAGGAACAGCAGATAGGCGGTCAGCACCGCCACGAACAGCACCGGCACCGAGAGATAGTACCACCACAGGTTCCGGCCGATCTGGAAGAAGATGTTGCGGACATAGAGCTCCAGGAACCACTGGCGGATCGAAAGCCAGTGCAGGTTGACGAACCACATGTCGCCGTTCTCCTTGACGGCGTCGGAATCCATCGAGCGGTCGTTGAGCACGTTCGCGAACGCCGTCGCCGCCGACTGGTACTGGTTGGAGAGCCGCCCGAAATAGGTCTGCACGAAATAGTTCAGGTAGTTGCCGTTGGCGCGCGCCGAGATGCCGTGGAACATCCGAAGCGTCGGCAGCAGCGCCAGGAAGAACAGGCACATTCCCGCATAAGCGTAGTAGCTCTGGCGCTCGCCGCCGCCGAAATAGCGGAACGCGCCGAACAGGATCGCCGCCGCGAACGGAAAGGCTATCGTCGCCGCCGTCATCAGCGAGATCACCTTGAGCGCGTTGCGGCTGACGTTGCGGTTGATCCGGCGCAGCACGAAGAAGAAGGGCAGGTCGGTCTCCTTCAGCATGTTGATGACCAGCGTCTCCTCGGAATCCTCGTAGAGGATGCCCGGGCTGATGTCCTGGCCGAGCTTGCGCTGGTAGAATTGCTGGGCATAGACGTTGTTGCGATGCGCCTCCTCCGCCGTGAGCGTGCCGTGCAGGCTGTCGGCCACCTGCTTGGCGTTCACGCGGCGGAAAAAGAAGCCCTCGCGCGGCGCTTGGGCTTTGAGCGCGCGCGAAACCGCGCCCAGCGCCGCGTCGGCGAGCGAGCTCATCTCGAGCAGATGGACCACCGATTTGTACGGCGCCACGCCCAGTTGCGCGGGCGCGCCATGGGTGAGCGGCGTCGTGGATTTGCGCGCCAGCCCGAACAGGCGCCGCAAGACCTGCAGCACCGGCCTCAAGGTCCAGTTGTAGATGGGCCGAATGATGTAGCTCGAAAACAGCCGGATCGGCCGGAAGATCGCTTTCAAGATCGACCGTCCGGCCAGAATAAGAAAGACCGTCGCCACGATGGCGCCCGCGAATACGAGCGCGTTCTGGATTGTCATTGCGCTGCCCCATGCGTTCGCGCAGGACGACAGCGCGAACACTTAAAGTATTCCACTCTCCACTTGCGGTCAAAACGGGCGGAGTCGCCCGTCAGCCGCCGGGATGGACGTTGAGGAACGGCACCGCGCCGTTCGGCGGCATGGTCGTCGGCAGATGCCCATCCCATTTCTCCGCCGTCACCAGCGCGGGCAGGCCCGGATTGTCGCGCAGCGCGTCGCCGCGGGCGCGGATCGCCGAGGCCTCCGCTTCGCCTTGCGCCTTGACCTGGTACGCGGCCGCGTCGGCGCGGGTGCGGGTCGAGGCGGCTTCGGCCTCGGCCTGCTGCTGGCGCACGGTCGCCTCCATGCGCGCCTCGACGGCTTCCTCGTACTTGCCCGAGAAGTCGATGTTCTCGATCTGCACGGATTCGATCGCCAGCGGCCCATGGATCACCTTGCGCAGCGCGATGGCGAGCTCGTTGTTGAGCTGGGCGCGATCCTGCACGGCGCTGACCGCGTTGAACTGGCCGAAGACGTTCTCCGCCCAGGTATAGACCTGCGGCGTCACCAGGCGGTCGAGCATGCCCTGCATCGACTGATAGTCGGTATAGACCACCCGCGCGTCGGTGACGTGGTAGTTGATCGAGACGCGCAGGGTCGCGGGCTGCTGGTCGCGCGAATAGGTCTTCACGTCGCTGTAGCGCGCGTTCTGCGACTGGATCGAGATGTGCTCGACCGTGTCGATGATCGGGATCTTGAAGCCGAGCCCCGGCTCCGCCTCGCCGATGACAGCGCCGTTGCGCAGCACCACGCCGCGCTCGCCCTGGTCCACGGTGTACCAGGACGACGACAGAATGGTGATCAGGAAGAAGATCACGAGCCCGATGAGCGCGAGCGAGGCGATGTGCTGAAGCGAGCCGCGCGGCTGCGGCGCGGGGTGCGAGAAGTCCGGCATGGGTCCCTCCGATTCGAGTCCGTCGCCTCGAATATGGGGATCGCGGGGCGGCGCGCCAAGGCGGTTCAGCGCCGCTCCAGGAAATGCGCGAGGTCGCGGTTGAACTGTGCCGGGTCCTGGATGAAGGCGAAATGGCTGACGTCGGGCTCGATCAGGAGTCCCGCGCCGGGCGTCCATTCCGCCATGGTGCGCGGCTGGTCGTGGTTGATCGCCTCGTCGTGGTCGCCGTCGACGATCCAGGTGGGGACCTCGATCTTCGCGAAATCGGCCTTGGTCCAGTGCGGCTGGGTGTTCCACATCTTGGTGATCTGCGCGACGAAGCGGTCGTATTCCTTCGGCGTCGGCGAAAGCTTCGCATACTCCTTGCCGGCGCGGGCGATGAACGAAGTGAAGACGGGGCTGTGCGCGATGTCGCTGACGCCGCTGGGATCGATATTGGCGGCAAAGGCGAAGAGCTTCGACAGCCGCTTTGGATGGTGCATCGCGATGTCGAGGCCGATGATCGCGCCGTCGCTCCAGCCGACCAGGGCAACCTTCTTGATCTTGAGATGGTCGAGCAGCCCGATCACGTCGCTCGCCATCAGATCGTAGCCATAGGGTTGCGCGTCGCGGCTGGTGCGGCCATGCCCGCGGCTGTCCATCACGATGACGCGGTAGCGGCTTTTGAAGGCGCGGACCTGCTCGCCCCAATAGTCGGAATTGCCCAGGCCGCCATGGACGAAGAGCAGCGGCTCGCCATGGCCGAACTCGGCATACCAGATGCGGATGCCGTTCACGGGCGCATATCCGCTCGCGTCCGGCTTGGGCAGGGTGGGCGTCGGCGGCAGGCGCATCCATTGCTGGGCGTGCGCGCCCGTCGCGGCAAGCATCGCCAGGGCGAAAATCAAACGGCGCATGAACACTCCTAGAAAGGCCAATCCTCTTCGAGATGCCGCACCGTCGCGCGCAACCGTTGCATTTCACGTCGCCAGACCGGCAGGTTCGCGCCCAGGCGCGCCTCCAGCGCCGGCGCCTCGCGCTCCATCGCCTCCAGCACCTTGCGCAGCTCGTCGAGCGGAAGGTTGTAGACCCCGAACTGCGGCGGCGACGACACCTGGTTGACCACGACGCGGCAGGCGAGCTCGTCCGCGAGCAGGCAGAACGCGCCGAACTCGTGCCAGTTCTGCCGCATGAAGCAATAGGTCAGCGCCATGGTGCGGTTCTTCGCCTGCGCCTGCGCGGCGAAGGCGCGAACATTGGCCATGAGTTCGTCGAAGTCCGCGTTGACGCGGATGCTCTCGACGGTCCCCCTGGTGACGCCGTCGACCGAGACCGCCAGGCTCACCCTGAGCGACGCCATGATCTTCTCGATGCGCGCGTTGTGCTGCGTGCCGTTGGTGGTGATGTGGCAATGCGTCGTCAGCCCGTCGCGGACCATCGTCTCCCAGATGCGATAATATTCGGGCACCAGGAACGGCTCGCCGCCCAGAAACTTGACGCGCAGCGCGTGCGCGAGGTATTCGCGCAGCGACTCCGCGAAATCGTCGGGATAGTATTTCGGCCGCGCCGGCCGCCCCTCGCGCCGCGCCCGGATCGCCGACGAGCACTCGCCGTTGCACATCGCGCATTCGAGATTGCAGGAATTGCTGATCGACAGCTCGATGATGCGCGGCCATGCAGGATCGGGCTCGGCGACCGCGAACTGGTCGAAGGTGCGCATGCTGGCGCTCGCGAGCCAGCCGTTCTCGACCTGGCGCCCGCAATCGCCGCAGCCGCGCGCGAAGGAGTAAGCCTCGACCTCGCGCCTGAGCTGCTTCAGGCGCTCGCCGTGCCAGATCGCGTCGATGCCGTCCTTGGAGACGTCGCCGAGGGGAAAGTCGCGGTTGCGGCAGCACGCCCGGACCTTGCCCCATTGGTCGAAATAGAGATCGACATGCGGCGCGTAGCACATCGAGCGCACGGCCTTGCTCGACAGGTCGCGCGCCCCGTCATATTCGGCGATTTCCGTCGCGTCCATGCGATGGCCCCGGGGCTCAGCCGCCTATCAGTATCACACCGGCGACGATCAGCGCGACCGCGGCGCCTTTGCGGACCAGGCTGCCCGTCGACAGGTCCTCGCGCCCGAGCTTGGGGAAGGACAGCGACAACAGCACGCCGAACAGGAACACGAAGAACGAGGTCGTGCCGCCGATGGCCTGGACGAGGCTGACCGGCCCGAGCAGCGAGGCGTAGCGCGCGGCCAGCCCGCCGCCCAGATTGATCACCTCGTTGGCGCCGTTGATGCCGGCCACGGCATAGGGGTTCTTCCCGAACATGCCGACGAAGTCGCGCCGCACATGCGGGATGCACAGCATCGCGGCGCCGAACAGCGCCTCGCCGGCGAAGTTCCAGAACGTCACCGGCCAGAACGCGTCTTGGATCGCGAACAGCTTGAAGATCACCGTCGAGGCGGCCAGCGTCGCGGTGCAGGCCAGGATCAGCGCCACGATCCCGAGCTTGAAGCGGTGGCGATGGCCGGGCTCGTAGGTCGCCACCAGGGTGCCCGCGATGGTCAGCGCGCCGCCCAAGAGCCTCGGCCAGGTCAGCGTCTCGTGCAGCACGAAATAGGCGATGGCATAGGTGAACAGGGTCGAGGTCTGGAACAGCGGCGCGATGACGCTCGCTTCCTCCTGCTGCAAGGCGCGCAGGTAGAAATACATCGCGGTCAGGTACATCAGCCCCGACAGCGACGTGACGGCGATGCCGGTCGCGCCGATCGCGAGCACGTCGACGAACGCGGCGATAACGGGCAGGCCGAGAAGCCCGATCAGCGCGGTGAAGATCAGCAGCGCGCCGACGCCGCTGTCCTTGAAATATTTGTCGACCAGGTACTTGTCGATATGGGTGGAGGCGGCCCAGAGGACCGGGCCGCAGAACGCCAACAGGATCCAAGACATCCGCCCAAGCTAAGCGGCGGGTCCGTTTGGCGCCAGCCCAATGGTCACGCGGAGTCGCGGAGACGCAGGGACGTGCACCTCCGCGACTCCGCGTCTTCGCGTGCCAATCGGTTACCTGATCCGCTCAAAGTCGGTCGTCCAGTTGGTCTCCCAGCTCTTGCCGCCGTCGGCGGAGAAGGCCTGCTCCCAATGGCTGTGGTTGGCGTCCTTGTGCGACCACTGGAAGCGCACCTTCACCGGCTTGCCCTTGAAGGTGTCGTCGGCGAGGAAGGTGCCGACGCCGTTCTCGAAGCGCCCGACCACCGGCGGGTCCATCGCGCCGTCGGGATAGCGCCCGTCGAGCCACCAGATGCGCCACGCGCCGGTCTTCGGGTCGTAGGCGCGGATGGTGAAGCCGCGATAGCCGTTCATGACGTTGTCGTCGGCATTGCCGTAGCCGCCCAGGATCAGATGCGCGCTCTGGGTGCCGTCGAACTCCACCCACTCATGGCTGCCGGCGAGGCGCTCTTTCAGCTTGCGATGATGCGCGCGCCATTCGCCGGCGATGAAGTCGAAATCGTGCAGGCCGGACAGGTTCGGCGCCTTGCCGTCCGGCGGCGGCAGCTCGGTATAGGCGAAGGCGGGCGTCGAGAGCACGAGAAAGGCAAAAGCGATGGTCTTCATGGAAGCGGTCTCCGTGGTTGCGCCGCGACCCTATCCCCCTAAACATGCCACCGAATGTCATGTATTATCCCGCCATGCTCGCGAGCCGTCTTTTGTCGATCCTGATGCTGCTGCAGACCCGCGGCCGGATGAGCGCGGCGGCGTTGGCGCGCGCGTTCGAGGTTTCGGTCCGCACCATCCACCGCGACATCGACCAGCTCAGCGCCGCGGGCGTGCCGGTCTACGCCGATCGCGGGCGCAGCGGCGGCTTCCAGCTGATGGACGGCTACCGCACCAATCTCACCGGCCTTACCCAATCGGAGGCCGAGACGTTGTTCCTCGCGGGGCTCCCGGGTCCGGCAGCCCAGCTCGGCCTCGCCGAGAACCTGGCCGCGGCGCGGCTCAAGGTGATGGCCGCGCTGCCCGCGCGCGTGCGTCCCGATGCCGAGCGCATCGCGGCGCGCTTTCATCTCGATCCGGTGACCTGGTTCCGCGGCGCCGAGCCGCTGCCTTCGCTCCAGACGGTCGCGCGCGCGGTGTGGAGCGAGCGCTGGCTCGCGCTCTCCTACCGCCGCGCCGGGCAGTCGGAGTTGAAGGCGCGCAAGCTCGGCCCGCTCGGCCTCGTGCTGAAAGGCGGTGTGTGGTACCTCGTCGCGCAGAGCGGCAAATCCGTGCGCACCTATCGGGTCTCGGCGATCTTCGAGGCGCGCCTGCTCGACGAGCCCTTCGCGCGGCCGAAGGCGTTCGACCTCGCAGCCTATTGGGAGAAAGCCTCGCGCGACTATGAAGCGGGGCTCTACAATGCCACCGCCGAAATCCGCTTGTCGGCGAAAGGCCTGGCGCGGCTCGACGCGCTCGGGCCCGCGGTGGCGCAGGCCGCGCGCGCGGGACGCCGCGACCGCAAGGGGCGGACGCGCTGCACGGTGCCGATCGAATCCGTCGATGTGGGCGTGCGCGAATTGCTGCGGTTGGGCGACGAGGTCGAGGTGATCGGCCCGCCCGCTTTGCGCAAGGCGTTTGCCGATACGCTGTCGTCTATGCTGCACCGGCATCGTTGATCGCGGCCAGGAACAGCGTCGCGAAATCCTTCAGCTTCGCCGCGCCGACGCCGTGCACTTCGCCGAACTCGACTTCGTCGCGCGGGCGGCGCTCGGCCATGTCGATCAGCGAGCGGTCGGAGAAGATCACGTAAGGCGGCACGCCGCGCTCCTTCGACAGGCGCAGGCGCAGCGCCTTCAGGCTTGCGATCAGCACGCGGTTCTCTTCCGGCTGCTCGGCGAAGCGCTCTGCGCGGGCTTCCTTCTTCTGCTTCGGCGCCGCGGCCAGGGGGCGGCTGTGGAAGCCGCCCTGGCCCTTGAGCAGCGCGCGGCCCTTCTCGGTGATCGCGAGCGCGCCATAGCCCTGCACGTCGTGGCGCAGCAGCCCGGCGCCGGCCATCTGGCGGATCAGCGACTGCCATTCCTCTTTCTTGCCCGAATTGTCGGTGAGCGCGTCGATGATCCTGCCCGCGCCGAAGCGCTCGCCGGTCTGGCGGATTTGGGCAAGCACCTTGCGCGCATCCTCCGAGCTGTCGACCATCGCGGCCGGCGTGCGGCAGACGTCGCAATTGCCGCAAAGCGCCGCGCGCTCTCCGAAATAATCGAGCAGCAATTGCCGGCGGCAGGCCGGCGCCTCGCAATAGGCGAGCAGCATGTTGAGCCGCGCATGCTCGCGGCGCTTGCGGTCCTCGCCGGCGTCCTCCTCGTCGATGAAGACGCGGCGCATGCGGATGTCGTCGAGGCCGAACAGCATCTGCGCCTCGGCCGCCGCGCCGTCGCGGCCCGCGCGCCCGATCTCCTGGTAATAGGCCTCCAGGCTTCCCGGCAGGTCCATGTGGAAAACGAAGCGCACGTCGGATTTGTCGATGCCCATCCCGAAGGCGATGGTCGCCACCATCACGATGGCGGGCTCGGTCATGAAGCGCGCCTGGTTGGCCTCGCGCGCGCCTGCCTCCATGCCGGCGTGATAGGGCAGGGCGGCGACGCCGTGCTCGCTGAGGCCACTCTTGTTCAAGAAATCCGCGATCTTCTCGGTCTTCTTGCGCGACAGGCAATAGACGATGCCGCTCTCGCCCTTGTGCCTGCCAAGGAAGTCGAGCAGCTGGCGGTTGGAGTTGCTCTTGGGCGCGACGGCGAGCGCGATGTTCGGCCGGTCGAAGCCCTGGACCATGGTCTCGACCTTGTTGTCGAAGAGCTGCAGCGCGATGTCGTCGCGCGTCACCGCATCGGCGGTCGCGGTCAGCGCGACGAGCGGCGTCTTCGGGAACAGGTCCGCGAGCTTCGACAGCGCGCGATATTCGGGCCGGAACGCCGGTCCCCATTGCGAGACGCAATGCGCCTCGTCGATGGCGATCAGCCGCACGTCCAGCTTGGCCAATGCGTCGAGCATGCGCCCGGTCATCAGCCGCTCCGGCGCCATGTAGAGGATGCGCAGACTGCCCTGCGCCGCCGCGCGCCAGGCGGCGACATTGTCCTCGCGCGACCGCGCCGAGTTGATCGTGTCGGCGGCGACGCCGGCCAGGCGCAGCGCCGCGACCTGGTCCTGCATCAGCGCCACCAGCGGCGAGACCACGACCGTCAGCCCGCCCAGCACCAGCGCCGGCACCTGATAGCACAGCGACTTGCCCGAGCCCGTCGGCATCACCGCGAGCACGTTGCGGCCGGCCAGCAGCGCGTCGATGGCCGCTTCCTGGCCGGGCCGGAAGCCGTCGAAGCCGAATACCTCTTTCAGGATCTGTGTCTTCACCCGAACCTTACCCTGGGGACGCCCGATATTGTCCCCTCCGCGGCCCCGGCCTACCTTTGGGGAATCGAAGGGGAGCGCCAATGGATAGCCGAATTCTCGGCCTCGTCGAGGCTGTGCTGATCGCGATCGTCGCGGTTCTCGTTCCGGCCTATGCGATCGTCAAGCCGAAAGAGGTGCCGAACCTCGCGGCAAGCGCCGCTGCGACCGCCGGGGTCGACGGCGCGCGCATCGCCGCCGCCGCGCCGCAGGAATGGCTCTCCAACGGCCGCACCTGGTCGGAGCAGCGCTACTCGCCCCTGAAGGCCATCGATACGACGAATGTGAAGCGGCTGGGAGAGGCGTGGGAATTCCACACCGGCACGGTGCGCGGCCTCGAATCCACCCCGATCGTGGCCGACGGCGTGATGTATGTCACCGGCTCGTGGAGCAAGGTCTGGGCGCTGGATGCGAAGACCGGCAAGCAAGTCTGGGCCTACGATCCGAAAGTTCCAGGGCAGTGGGGAAGATTCGCGTGCTGCGACGTCGTCAACCGTGGCGTCGCGATCTGGAAGAACGCCGTCTATGTCGGCACGCTCGACGGCCGCCTCGTCAAGCTGGACCGCAAGACCGGCGCCGTCCTGTGGGACATCAACACAATCGACCGCTCGCGGCCCTATACCATCACCGGCGCGCCGCGCGTCGTGAAAGGCCTCGTGCTGATCGGAAACGGCGGCGCCGAATACGGCGTGCGCGGCTACCTCACCGCCTACGACGCCGACACCGGCAAGCAGGCGTGGCGCTTCTACGTCGTGCCGGGCGATCCGTCGAAGCCGGCCGAGAACAAGGCGATGGAGGCGGCGCTCAAGACCTGGTCGACCGGCGGCACCGAGAACAAGTGGTGGGTGCAGGGCGGCGGCGGCACGCCGTGGGATTCGATGGCCTACGATCCCGATCTCGACCTGCTCTATGTCGGCACCGGCAACGGCGCGTCGTGGAACCGCAACATGCGTTCGCCCGGCGGCGGCGACAATCTCTATCTTTCGTCCATCGTGGCCTTGAAGCCCGAGACCGGCGAGCTCGCCTGGTATTATCAGACGACGCCCGGCGACGATTGGGACTACACCGCGACCCAGCATATCATCCTCGCCGACCTGACCATCGGCGGCGAGCCGCGCAAGGTGCTGATGCAGGCGCCGAAGAACGGCTTCTTTTATGTCATCGACCGCGCGAGCGGAAAGCTGATCAGCGCCAAACCCTATACGACGATCACCTGGGCGACCGGCGTCGACATGAACACCGGCCGTCCGATCGAGAACCCGACGGCGCGCTACACCGACGGCAAGCCATCGGCGCAGGTGCCGGGCCCCATCGGCGCGCACAATTGGCAGCCGATGTCGTTCGATCCCGACACCGAGCTCGTCTACATCCCGGTGATCGACGGCAATTTCGTCTACGCGCAGCAGCCCAAGCTCGCCTACCAGCCGGGTGCCTGGAACGTCAGCGACTTCGCGCAGCTCGGCCATATCGTGCTCGGCGCCATCGAAAAGGGTCAGATGCCCGCGCCGGCCAAGGGCTTCATCCGCGCCTGGGATCCGGTCGCGCAGAAGATGGCCTGGCAGGTCCCGATGACCGGCGCCTGGAACAGCGGCATGCTGACGACGGCTGGCGGCTTGCTGTTCGCCGGCGGCTCGGACGGCTTTTTCTCGGCCTACGATGCCAAGAGCGGTACGAAGCTGTGGTCGCTCGATCTCAAGACCGGCATGAGCGCGCCCGCGATGACCTACGAGATCGACGGCGAGCAATATGTCGCTATCGCGGCGGCGTTCGGCGGCTCGGGCGGGCTGGGCGCGACCGGCGACATGCAGACCCCGGTGCAGAAATACGGCAACAATGCGGGCCGCATCTTCGCCTTCAAGCTCGGCGGCAGGCAGGAGGTCGCGGCGATGCCCTCGGTGGTGCCCACCGATCTCGCACAGCCGCCGGACGAGAAGATCGATCCCGCCATGGCGGCGAAGGGCTTCGATCTCTTCCACCGCCATTGCGCGGTCTGCCACGGCGTGCTGCTCGCCTCGAGCGGCGAGGTGCCGGATCTGCGCCGGATGCCGAAAGAGGATTTCGACAATTTCGACTCCATCGTCCTTGACGGTGCTTTCCAGGACAACGGCATGGCGTCCTTCAAGGACGTGCTGTCGAAGGACGACGCGCATGCGATCAAGGCGTATATCCTGGACCAGGCGCATGCGGCGTGGGACCAGGCGCATCCGCCGGCGGGGAAACCATGAGAGTTTGCACCGCGCTGCTCTGCCTGATCTGCCTCGCGGCCCCCGCGCGTGCCGACACCGCAGCGCCATGGCTCGATGACCAGGCGCTGGCGCGTGAGGCTCAGGATGCGATCCGCACCGGCGGCATCCTCGCGCTGGAGAAATATCGCGACCGGCTCGAGCGCGCGGTCGCCGCCGCGCCGGGATCCATCGCGCTCGCCGAGGGAGAGAAGCCGACCGCCTTCATCCTTGCCGACGGGATGACGGAGACCATGGTGGCGGCGGCCCTCATCACGCCGGAAAAGACCGGCGCGAAAGAGACCGTGACGCTGGACAATCCTTATCCGAAGATCAGCTTCTTCCTCGCGAGCTATTACGACGAGATCGAGAAGCCGGCCGAGGCGCTGCGCGTCCTCGACCTCGGGCTGGCGGCTTCGGTGGTGCCCGATCTCGACATCGGCGCCGACAGGGTGTTCGTGCTCGTCGAGCGCGGCGCGGCGCTGATGGCGCTGCATCGCAATCAGGAGGCCCTGGACAACGAGGACCGCGTCCTGAAGATGAACGATCTCGACGATCACATCAAAGCGGTCCTCCAGCGCGGCCGGGGCTTCACATTGACCGAACTCGGCAAGCTCGACGACGCGGAAGAGGCGTACAAGACGTCGCTGAACTACGATCCCGAGAACGAGCACGCCAAGAGCGAGCTGCGCTATATCGCAGGCCTCAAGCTCGGCGCGACGCCCTCGACGGCGAGCGCCCTGACCAAGGTGCAGAAGACGCCGGACGCGCCGCCGACTCCATCGGGCACGCCGCAATAGATGGACGTGCCCGACGATCCCGTGCCGGGACGCGATTGCGGCGGCTGCACCGTGTGCTGCGTGGCGCTTCCGATCGAGACGGCCGAGCTGCGCAAGCTCCCGGGCGTCGCCTGCAGGCATTGCGGGCCAAAGGGCTGCGCGATCTACGAGACGCGCTATCCCGTCTGCCGCTCCTATATCTGCGGCTGGCGGCAATTGCCCGAGCTGGACGATGCCTGGCGGCCCGACCGGAGCGGCGTGCTGGTCTCGCCGATGGACGCGGAAGGCATCGAGTTCCTGGTGCTTGCCGGCGAGCGCGCGATCCGCCGCGACGGCTTCGCGCAATATGTCGCGACCTGCATCGTCAACGGCATCGCGACCTATCTCGCAGTGCCCGGTCCGATAGGCCACTACCCGGCGCGGGTGTTCCTGAACGACCGGCTCGCGCTCGCGGTGGCGCAGCGCGACCTGGCCGCCATCCGCGCGCTGCTGCTCAGCGTGCTCGCGTCTGCCGCCAAACATACGTTCCGCCCCATGGATCGGCGCGACGAGGACGGCTTATAGTGGGTGCATGAAAACGCTCCTCGCGCTTGGCGCGCTTCTGTTCGCCGCACAGGCCCATGCGGCCGAGTTCCCTTGGGCCAAGGACAAGCCGGTGCTCGACGCCACCATCGCCGATGTGCGAACCGGCGGCATCCTCGCGGTCAAGCCGCATGTCGCGGCTCTCGAAGAGGCGCTGACGCACGCCAAGCCCGCCTTCGCGATGGCCGAGTCCGATCCCGCCACGCTCTATGTGCTGATCGACGGACCGACCGATACGCCGACCGCGCTGATGGCGGCAGCGATCGGGCCGACCAGGAAGAAGCCGGTGGCGGCGTTCAATCCCTATCCGGGCGTCGCGTTCTTTCTCAGCACCTATTACGACGCGAGCGCGCGGCCGGCGGATGCGCTGCGCGTGCTCGACGCGGCGCTGGCGCTTCCCTATCCCGACCGCTCCGAGCATCGCACCGATCTTCTGGTCGAGCGCGGCTCGGCGCTCGCCGGGCTCAAGCGCTGGAAGGAGGCGATCGCGTCCTACGACGCGGCGCTCGCGATCCCCGGCGCAGCTCCCGCGCTGCAGGCTTATGTCTATCGCGGCAAGGCCTCTGCGCTTACCGCGATGGGCCATGGCGGCGAGGCCAAGGCCTGGTCCGGGAAGGCGGACGACCTGCTCAAGGACAACAAGCGCAACCAGATGGAATATGCCGAGATCCTGGCGCTGAAATCGCCGCGGCCGCATTGACAGCCTGGGGTTGCGTCCCCATCTCAAGCGGTCGGAGCGGAAGGAGGGCTCCGTCGTCTCGCGGTATTCGTTTTTCGTTTTTCCCGGACACCCCCCGGGGTGCAGGTCGGCCCAATAAGCAAAAAGCTCGGAACGAATGCCTCCGAAATTCGCCAAAACTTGAAAACGAATGCCGTTGCGGATCGAGGACCACAACATCTTGTGTCATAGCCGCCTTGCCGCGACGCCGAAGGCCGTTTATGCAATGACCCCATTATGAGCGACCCCGACCATGAGCACCGCCAAACCCCAGCGCCCCAAGGCGCGGCTACCCCGCGGCTTTCGTGACCGCACCGCCGACGAGATCGCGGCGGAGCGAAAAGCGCTCGACACCATAAGGTCCGTCTACCAGTCCTACGGCTTCGAGCCGTTGGAGACCCCCGCCTTCGAGTTCACCGACGCGCTGGGCAAGTTCCTGCCCGATGTCGACCGCCCGAACGAAGGCGTGTTCTCGCTGCGCGACGACGACGAGCAATGGCTGTCGCTGCGCTACGATTTGACGGCGCCCTTGGCGCGCTATGTCGCCGAGCATTTCCAGGACCTGCCCAAGCCCTTCCGCCGCTATCAGGTCGGCCAGGTCTGGCGCAACGAGAAGCCGGGGCCGGGCCGCTACCGGGAGTTCACCCAGTTCGACGCCGACACGGTGGGCTCCAACGCGCCCGCCGCCGATGCCGAGCTGCCGATGATGGTGTGCGACGCGCTCGAGGCGCTGGGCCTGAAGCGCGGCGAGTTCGTGGTCAAGATCAACAGCCGCAAGCTGCTCGACGGCGTGCTCGCGCGGGCGGCGGTCGATCCGTCCAAGCGCGGCACGGTGCTGCGCGCCATCGACAAGTTCGACCGCCTCGGCGAGCAGGGCGTGCGGCTGCTGCTCGGCGCCGGGCGCAAGGACGAGTCCGGCGACTTCACCAAGGGCGCGGAGCTTTCGCCGGATCAGACCGCGCAGGTGATGCGCCTGCTCGGCGGTGAGGCCGAAATCGGCATGGACGACCTGAACGCCATCAAGGCCATCCTGAGCGCCAGCGGCTATGGCGAGGACCGCGTGCGCATCGACACCTCGATCATTCGCGGGCTCGACTACTACACCGGCCCGGTGTTCGAGGCGCAGCTCACCTTTCCGGTGAAGAACGAGGACGGGGAGGAGGTCGTGTTCGGCTCGGTCGCGGGCGGCGGGCGCTACGACGACCTCGTCGCGCGCTTCACCGGCCAGCAGGTTCCGGCGACCGGCATCTCCATCGGCGTGAGCCGCTTGCTGACGGCGTTGCGCGCGCGCGGGCTGACGGGCGACCGCGAGCCGCTGGTCCTGGTGCTGTCGCTCGACGACGCGGCGCGCGCCTTCGCCACCGCGCGGGAGCTGCGCGAAGCCGGCATCCGCGCCGAGACCTATACCGGCACCAAGAAGTTCGGCGACCAGCTCAAATATGCCGACAAGCGCGGCGCGGTGCTGGCCGTGATCGAAGGCGGCGACGAGCGCGCGGCCGGGCAGATCACGATCAAGAACCTCGCCGCGGGGGCCGAGCTGTCGAAATCGATCGCCAGCCGCGCCGAATGGCTGGGCGATCACAGCGCGCAGCGGACCGTGGCGCGCGACGCGCTGGTCGCGACCGTGCGCGGGACTTTGGGAAAGTGATTGGGGGCGGATGACATGGCCGCCTTCCCGAGCTACCCGCCGGAGCTGATCGCCGCCCTCGACGCGCAAGCCGACGCGATCCTCGCCGTGTTCGCGAGGTGCGGCTATGCGCGCCAGGAGCCGTCGATCCTGCAGCCTTCCGACATCTTCCTCGACCGCTCGGGCGAGGAGATCCGTAGACGGACCTTCGAGCTCACCGATCCGTCGGGCCGCGAGCTTTGCCTGCGCCCCGACCTCACCATCCCGACCTGCAAATGGCAGGTGGAGAGCGGAGGCGCCTATCCCGCGCGGCTCTGCTATCACGGGCTCGCGTTCCGCCATCAGCCGTCCGAGCCGCATCGTCCGACGCAGTTCTATCAAGCGGGCATGGAGCTGCTCGGCCTCGACGACCGGGCGGCCGCCGACATCGAGACCATGCGGCTGACGGTGGAGGCGGTGCGCGCGGCGGGGCTGAACGCGCTCGACATGAAGATCGGCGATCTCGGCCTGTTCGCGGCGCTGGTCGACGGCCTCGACGTGCCGGCGCAATGGCGCGGACGCCTGAAGCGGCATTTCTGGCGCGCGGGCTATTTCGAGGCGCTGCTGCAGCGCATGACCCAGGGCGCGGCGAACGACTCCCAGCGCCTGCTCGCGCATCTGGGCGGCCTCACGCCCGCCGAGGCGCGCGTCGCGGTCGAGGGCCTGCTCGACATGGTGGGCGAGGCTCCCTTGGGCGCGCGCACCCGCGAGGAGATCGTCGAGCGGCTGATCGAGCAGGCCGCCGACGCGGCGGCTTTGCGCCTCGACCCGGCGGCTGCGCGGGCGATCGGCGACATGCTCGCGGTCAGCGGGCCCGCGCCCGAGGCGCTCAATAAAATCCGTACACTGACGAAATCCTCCGCGCTCGACGCGGCGCTGCAGGCGATGGAGGCGCGGCTAGACGCGCTCGCCGGGCTCGGCATCGAACCTGAGCGCGTCAGCTTCGCGGCGCGCTTCGGCCGCAACATGGAGTACTACACCGGCTTCGTCTTCGAGCTGTGGTCGCGCGACGAAGAGGGCGCGGTGCAGGTCGCGGGCGGCGGGCGCTATGACGGGCTGCTCGAAGCGCTCGGCGCCGGGCGCGCCATCCCCGCCATCGGCAGCGCCATCCGCACCGAGCGCGTGCTCGCCGCGCGCCGCGCTCAGGGGAGCGCGACATGACGCTGATGCTGGCCATCCCGTCGAAGGGCCGCCTGCAGGAACAGGCCGCCGCGTTCTTCGCCGATGCGGGTCTCGCGCTCAAGCAGGCCGCGGGCGCGCGCGGCTATCGCGCCACGATGGCGGGGCTCGCCGACGTCGACGTGATGCTGCTCTCCGCGTCGGAGATCGCATCGGCGTTGCTTGCGGGCGACGTCCATCTCGGCATCACCGGCGAGGATCTGATCCGCGAAGTCTCGCCCGAGCTGACCGCGCGCATCGCGCTGATCCATCCGCTCGGCTTCGGCTTCGCCAATGTCGTCGTCGCCGTGCCGCAGGCCTGGATCGACGTCTCGACCATGGCCGATCTGGACGACGTCTGCGCCGCCTTCGCGCATCGCCATCGCCGCAGGCTGCGCGTCGCGACCAAATATGTGCATCTCACGCGCGGCTTCTTCGCCCATGCCGGCATCTCGGACTACCGCATCGTCGAGAGCGCGGGCGCGACCGAAGGCGCGCCGAGCGCCGGCACCGCCGAAGCCATCGTCGACATCACCACCACCGGAGCGACGCTCGCCGCCAACGGCCTCAAGACGCTCGAGGACGGAACGATCCTTCAGAGCCAGGCGCAGCTGGCCGCCAGCCTCGCCGCCGATTGGGACGCGGGCGCGCGCGCGACCGCCGCGGCATTGCTCGCGAGGCTCGGCGCGCGCGAACGCGCCAAGGCGAGCCATGTGCTGCGCCTGCGCCGCGCCACCGACGCGCAGGTCATGCAAGCCGGCGTGAAGGTGCTCACCCGCAGCGCCGACGAGGTCGCGCTGCTCTGTCCGCGGCCTTTGCTGATGCAGGCGATGGCGGTGCTGGGCGGCGAGGCCACGGTGCACGACGCCGACTATGTCTTCGACGGCGACGATCCGCTCGGGGCCAAGCTGGCCGCGGCGCTCGAGGGATGACGGCGGCCGGAAATTTGTTTTCGTGCTGCCCTTGAACCGTCACGGTCCGGTTCCCAAATCCACCATATCCCCCGAAAAGCGAGCGCGCGGATCATTGCGGCGAGACCGGACCCGCCTTGATGTCGGCGTCGTTCAAATGCTGCGCCTTCCACACCATCATCATGTGGATGCGGTTGCGCCCCGACGGGTGGTCGAAGAACACGAACTCTTCCATCGGCGACGGATCGAGCTTGCGGTACTCGCTGAGATGCAGCGCCGCTTCGGCGAAGCCGTCGGGCTGGCGCGCGGCGTTGACGCCGAAGATGTCGGCCTGCGCCTCCAGGCTGCGGGTGATCGTGTTGCTGACCGGCGTCGCGATCAGGAAGAAGAACGTCGCCAGCGCCATCAGCACCGGCAGGCCCGCCGGGTCGTCGACCGCGCGCACGTCCCACACCCCGCCGAAGATGCCGGTCAGCACGCCGAAGCCCCAGGCGACGAAGGCGAAGCCCGCCAGGAACACCAGACCGTTCATCATGATCCCGGTGGTGACATGGTTGAGGACGTAATGCCCCATCTCGTGGCCGAGCACGGCGAGCACCTCGCGGTCGCTGCCGCGGTTGAGCAGGTTGTCGTTCATCGAGATCCGCGTCGTCCCGAACATGCCCGAAACGTTCGCCGACATGCGCTTGGACTGCTTGGAGGCGTCGAACTCGTAGACGTTGTCGACGGGGATGCCTTCGGAGCGCGCCAGCGACAGGATGTTGTGCTTGAGCGTGCCTTCGCGCAGCGGCTGGTAGTGGTTGAACAGCGGCGAAACGAAGACCGGCGCCACCGCGACGCCGACGATGAGGAAGGCGATGGTGATCGCCGTGCCCCACACCCACCAATAGCGCTTGCTGGCGCGGATCGCGGCATAGACGACGGTGCCGATCAGCGTGAAGACGACGATGTTCAGCGCGAAGTCGATGCCGAAATCGCCGAGCCATTCCATGAAGTTCTGGTTCGACAATCCGTATTGATGCTCGCGCAGGAACCCCTCATAGATCGTCATCGGCAAGGTGAGCACGGTGGTGATCGCGACATACATCATGATGTAGAGCGAGACCTGCAGGAACCGCGAGCGCGTGATGCCCTGCGCGATGTTGCGCATGCGGGCCGAGAGTCGCGGGAACAGGAGGATCGCCGACACGGCGATGGCATAGAGCGCGTCCCACAGGATCAGCCAATAGCCGCCCTCGAAATAGGAATCCGATTTCGCCCGCGCCTCGCCGCTGACCCGCGCGAGATAGGCGTTGGTCGCCTTCTCGGGATCGAAGCTCGGTGTCGCCGTCGGGGCCGGCGGCAGGGGATGGGTCTCGATGGTCGAGGTCGGCGCCGCGGCGGGGCCGGCCTGCGCGGCGGCCGGAGCCGGCGACAAAGCGAGCAGCGCAAGCGCCAGCAAGGCGGCGGTCATCCATGCGAAATGCTTGGCCATCGATTCCTCCCGGTTGAGCCCTGGAACTTAGCTATGGGAGCTTGCTTTTGCCATGCCGGGCAGGTCTCTTTGGGCCATGCGTTTGCGTCAAATCCCGGTTGCGGCGGCGTCCCTGCTCTTGCTTGCGGCGGCCGCGCCCGCGCCTCGGCCCCAATCCATGCCCATGGGCGATCTCGGCTATCAGCAATGCATCGCCATGACCAAGAGCGACGCGCAGGCCGCCTACAACCGGGCGCTGGCATGGCACAGCGCCGGCGGCGGCACCTCGGCGGCGCATTGCGCGGCGCTCGCTTTGGTCGAGCTCAAGCGCTACGCCGAGGCCGCGCCCCGGCTCGAGCTGCTGGCGTCCGAGGCGGGCCTGCAGTCTTCGATGCGGGCGCAGCTCTACGACCAGGCCGGCAATGCCTGGCTGCTCGGCGAGAGCCCGGCGCGGGCCGAGACCGATTTCTCGAGCGCTTTGGCGTTTGCGCAGCGCGACGTCGACATCCTGGCCGACCGCGCGCGGGCGCGGGCCGCGGGCAAGAACTGGTCCGGCGCCGAAGCCGACCTGACGACGGCGCTGAATGTCGACCCCGATCGCGCCGACCTGCTCGTGCTGCGCGCCAGCGCCCGTCACGCCGCGGGGCGCAAGATGGAGGCCGAGGCCGATATCGATCGCGCGCTCGAGATCTTCCCCAATTACGGCGACGCGCTGGTCGAGCGCGGCGCGATGCGCTTCGAGGACGGCAACGCCAGAGGCGCCGTCGCCGACTGGAACCAGGTGATCAAGCTCTCGCCCCGCTCGCGCGCCGCGGCCTTGGCGAGCGAATATCTCAGCGAGACGAAGCCATAGCCCATTCGGCGCGCACCGCGCCGTCCGGCTCGTCGGCGTTTTGCGCCAGCGCCGCGAACGCTTGGCGGTCGAGCAGTCGCGACAGCGCCCACACCGCCATCGCACGCACCAGGGGCGAGGGATCGTCGAGCAAGGCGCGCGCCTCCGCCGCCAATCCGGCATCGCCCGCATTGCCGATGGCGATGAGCACGTTGCGCACGAAGCGGTCGCGGCCGATGCGCTTGACGGGCGACCCGCTGAACAGCTCGCGGAACGCCGCGTCGTCGAGGCGGGCGAGATCAGCGAGCCTCGGCCGCGCGAGCTCGGCGCGGGCATGGAAGCGGCTCTCCTGCGCGACTTGCGCGAACTTGTTCCACGGACACACCGCCAGGCAATCGTCGCAGCCATAGATGCGGTTGCCGATGGCTTCGCGGAACTCGCGCGGGATGTGCTCTTTGTGCTCGATGGTCAGGTACGAGATGCAGCGCCGCGCATCGAGCTGATAAGGCGCCGGGAACGCATTCGTCGGACAGATGTCGAGGCACGCCCGGCAGCGCCCGCAGTGGTCCTCTTCGGCCGGATCGGATTCGATCTCCAAGGTCGTGAACACGGAGCCCAAGAAGAGCCACGACCCGAATTCGCGGCTGACCAGGTTGGTGTGCTTGCCCTGCCAGCCCATGCCGGCCGCTTCCGCCAGCGGCTTCTCGAGCACCGGCGCCGTGTCGACGAAGACCTTCACATCGGCCTGGAAGTCGCGCGCGATGCCGGAGGCGAGCCGCTTGAGCCGCGCCTTGACGACGTCGTGGTAGTCGCTGCCTTGCGCATAGACCGAGATGTTGCCGACATCCCTGTCCTTCAGCGCCAGCAGAGGATCGCGCGCCGGTCCGTAATTGGTGCCGAGCACGACGATGCTCTTCGCCTCGGGCCACAGCGCGAGCGGATCGGCGCGGCGCTCGGCATTGCGCTCCAGCCAGTCCATCGTGCCGTGGCGGCCTTCGCCCAAGAAGGTCTGCAGCCGCTGCGCGGCGTCACGCGGGGCCTGGGCCGCTGCGAAGCGGATTGTGTCGAAGCCTTCGGCGAGGGCGCGGGCGCGGATCGTCTCGCGTGGGTCAGAAATCGAGTTCGGCATAATGCGACACCGGCGGCTGGCCGGGCAGGCGGTCCGCGAGCAGGGAGCGGAAGGACGGCCGCGACTTCATCCGCACATACCACTCGCCGGCCGCCGCATGCTCGCTCCACGGCACCTCGCCGAAATAGTCGAGCGCCGACAGATGCGCCGCCACCGCCAGATCCGCGAGCAGGCACTCGCGCGCGACCAGATTGCCGTTCTGCTCCGCCGCCTTGCCGATCAAGGGCAGCGCCACGCGCAACGCCTCGCGCCCCTGGCGGATCACGTTCATGTCGGGCGCCCCCGTCGACGGCGCGCCGGTGTAGCGCTGCGGCGCCTTCTCGTAGAGGATCTTGCGCGTCGCGCGTTCGGCCAGCGGCCCCATCGCCCAGTCGAGCCAGCGCAGCACCTCGCCGCGCAGCGCCGCGTCTTCCGGCACAAGCGGCGCGTGCGGATAATTGCCCTCGAGGTGATCGATCACCGCCCACAACCCTTCCGCGCGCGTGCCGTCGAGATCGGTGAAGACGGGAAGATGCGCCTGCGCGTCCTCGGCCGCGATCGGATCGAAGCTCAGCCGCTTCTCGCCCAGGATCAGCCGGGCGACGCGCGAGGCTGGCGACAGGGTCAGGTGAATCAAGCGGCGCATCGCGGCCGAGCCTAGCGCCTTGCAGGTGAAACCTATAGTCTCCGCGGCGAAAATCCGCGTTGGGGGAGTTCCATGAAGACGATGTTCGCCGGGGCCGCATCGTGCGCGGGTCTGTGTCTGTTCCTGTCCGCTCCGGTCTTGGCCGATGCCCCCGCCTGGCGCGGCTACGCCGGCAACGCCCAGCACACCGCCCCCGCGCCGGCCAAGACGCAGAAGTTCAAGCACCTGCATTGGCAGACGCCCGTCGACCTCGATCCGCAGGACGGCGGCGGCTTCCTTCTGATCCATTACGGCTCGCCGATGGTCACCGCGTCGAACACGGTGATCTTTCCGGTCAAGACCGGCACCGACAGCGGCTTCCGCATCGAGGCGCATGACGGCGCCACGGGCAACAAGCTGTGGCAGAAGAAGACCGACTTCGTCTTCGCCCCGCACGATTGGACGCCCAGCTTCCCCGCGCATCTCACCGCGCAGAACCGGCTTTTCTATGCTGGCGCGGGCGGCACCGTCTATTTCCGCGACACGCCCGATCTCGCGACCGGCGCCAAGGGCCAGCTCGTCTTCTACGGCAAGCATCAGTACAAGCAGAACAAGACCGTCTTCGATCAGAAGGTCATGATCGACACGCCGATCACGGCCGACGAGGCGGGCAACATCTATTTCGGCTTCGTCGCGACCGGCACGAATCCGGCGGGGCTCAAGAGCGGCGTCGCGCGCATCGGCGCGGACGGCGTCGGCCACTGGGTTTCGGCCGGCGACGCGGCCGGCGACCAGAACATGATCGAGATGGCGCAGAACTGCGCGCCTGCGGTGTCGAACGACGGAGCGACGATCTACATCGCGGTCAGCGACGGCGCGGCGGGCTATCTCGTCGGCCTCGACAGCGCGACCCTGGCACAGAAGTTCAAGGTGCGCCTGAAGGATCCGCAATCGGGCAACGACGCCTTCATCTTCGACGATTCGTCGGCCTCGCCGACGGTCGGCCCCGACGGCGACGTGTTCTATGGCGTCGTCGAGAACTCGTCGACCGGGCACAACAGCCGCGGCTGGCTGCTGCATTTCAGCGCCGATCTGGCGACCAAGAAGACGCCGGGCTCGTTCGGCTGGGACGACACGGTGTCGGTGGTGCCGCTGAGCGCGGTGCCGTCCTATGCCGGCACGTCGCCCTATCTGCTGATGACCAAGTACAACAACTATCTCGGCGCGGGCAGCGGCGACGGTCACAACGAGATCGCGATCATCTCGCCCGACGAAACGCAGAAGGACCGCTTCTCCAACGTCACCGTGATGAAGGACGTGATGACCAGGCTGAACCCGACGCACGTACCGGGCCAGCCGAGCGGCGCGGTGTACGAGTGGTGCATCAACTCCGCCGCCGTCGACGCCGCCGGCCACGCGGTCATCGCCAATGCCGAGGACGGCCATACGTACCGCTGGGACCTGGCGACCGACACGCTGACCAATCTCAGCCTCAACGCCCCCCGCGGCGAAGCCTATACGCCGACGGTCGTCGGCCCCGACGGGACGGCCTACGCGATCAACGACGGCAAGCTCTACGCGCTGGGGAAGTAGGGGTGAGGCAGGAGTAGGGGCGGGCCCGCGAAAATAATTTCGCGGCCCCCTTGAACCGTCACGGTCCGATCCCCAAATCAGCCACGTCCCCGAAATCCGAGGCCTGAGCAGTAGGCGCCCCTAAACCGGCTTCACCAGCACGTGCTTCTTCTTGCCGACCGAGAGCTTGATCGCGCCGGTGTCGCCGAGCTGGTCGAGTCCGACCGTCGCCTTCACGTCGGTGACGGGCATGTCGTTCACCCGCAGGCCGCCGCCTTCGATCTGGCGCCGCGCGTCGCTGCCCGAGGTGGTCAGCCCGGCCATGTGGGCGAGCGCGGTGACGGCGATCCCGGCGGCGAGCTTGTCGCGCGCGATCTCGAACGTCGGCAAGCCCGCGGCGCTGACGCCTTCCTCGAACGCCTTGCGCGAGGTCTCGGCCGCCGCATCCGCCGCGGCGCGGCCATGCAGGATCGCGGTCGCTTCGGTCGCCAGGATCTTCTTGGCGTCGTTGAGCTCGGCGCCCTTAAGCGCTTCGAGGCGGGCGATTTCGTCCAAGGGCAGGTCGGTGAACAGCTTCAGGAAGCGGCCGACGTCCTTGTCCTCGGTGTTGCGCCAGAACTGCCAGTAGTCGTAAGCGCTGACGAGGTCGGCGTTGAGCCACACCGCGCCCGCGACGGTCTTGCCCATCTTCGCGCCCGAGGCGGTGGTGATCAGCGGCGTGGTCAGCCCGAAGAGCTGGACGTTCTCCATCCGGCGGCCGAGATCGATGCCGCTCACGACGTTGCCCCACTGGTCCGAGCCCGAGGATTGCAGCCGGCAGCCATAGCGCTTGTAGAGCTCGACGAAATCGTAGGCCTGCATGATGGAATAGTTGAACTCGAGGAACGACAGCGGCTGCTCGCGCTCGAGGCGCAGCTTCACGCTCTCCATCGTCATCATGCGGTTGACGGAGAAATGTCGGCCGACCTCGCGCAGGAACGCGATGTATTCGAGCTTGTCGAGCCACTCGGCATTGTCGACCAGGATCGCGTCGGTCGGCCCGTCGCCGAACTTGAGCAGATGCTTCACGCCCGCGACGATGGCGTTCTTGTTCTCCTCGATCTTCTCGGGCGTGAGGATGAGGCGCGTCTCGTCCTTGCCCGACGGGTCGCCGGCCTTGGTCGTGCCGCCGCCCATGAGCAGGATCGGCCGGTGCCCCGCCTGCTGGAGGCGGCGCAGGGTCATCAGCTGGACGAGGCTTCCCACATGCAGGCTGGGCGCCGTGCAGTCGAAGCCGATATAGGCGGTGACCCGCTCCTTGGCGAAGAGGGCGTCGAGGTCCTCGGCCGCGGAGCAGTCGTAATAGGCGCCGCGCTCCGCGAAGATGCGGAGGAATTCGGAGCGGAACGCGTGCGCGGCGGACATGGTATAACGACCTCGAAACGGGCCGGGTGTGTAGCACGGATGACGGACGTCCTTAAAGTCATGGGCCTCATGAGCGGAACCTCGCTGGACGGCGTCGACGCCGCCCTGGTCGAGACCGACGGCGAAGGCGTGGCGGTGCCGGGCGCGGCGCTGACCATGCCCTACGACCGCGAGACGCGGGGCCTGCTGCGCAAGGCGCTGGACGACGCCCGGGACGTGGCGGAAGGCCGGCCCGTGCCCCATTCCATCCGCGAGGCAGAGCGGCTGGTGACCGAGGCGCATGCGGGCGCGGTGAAGGCGCTTCTCGGCCAGGCGGGGCTGTCCGCGAAGGACGTGGCGCTGATCGGCTTCCACGGCCAGACGATCCTGCACCGTCCGGGCGAGCGCTGGACGTGGCAGATCGGCGACGGCGCGCTGCTCGCGCGGCTCACCGGCATCGCGGTGGTCAACGATTTCCGCAGTGCCGACGTCAAGGCGGGCGGGCAGGGCGCGCCGCTGGTGCCGCTGTATCACGCGGCGCTGGTGCGCGAAGCGGCATCGCTCGTGCCGCCGGTCGCGATGATCAATATCGGCGGCGTCGCCAACGTGACCTATGTGGGCAGGGACGAGATCCTCGCTTTCGACACCGGGCCGGGCAACGCGCCGATCGACGATTGGGCGCATCGCCACACCGGCAAGCCCGTCGACGCGGACGGCCGGCTTGCGCGCGCCGGCAGGGTCTGCGACGAGGCGCTGACCGACATGCTCGACCACGATTTCTTCACGCGCGTGCCGCCGAAATCGCTCGACCGCATGGACTTCACCACCGACGCGGTGAAGCATCTGAGCCCCGAGGACGGCGCCGCCACGCTCACCGCGTTCACGGCCGCCGCGATCGCGCGCGCGCGCGAGCACTTCCCGGAAGCTCCGAACACCTGGATCGTGATGGGCGGCGGTCGCCTGAACCCGAAGCTGATGGACGAGCTGCGCGCGCGCGTGAACGCGCCGGTGCTCAAGGCCGAGGACGCAGGCTGGCGCGGCGATTTCGTGGAAGCCGAGGCGTTCGCCTATCTCGCCGCGCGCTCGCGCAAAGGCTTGCCGCTCAGCCTGCCGACCACGACGGGCGTGGCCCAGCCGATGAGCGGCGGGCGTTTCCACAAGGCGTGAGGCTCAGCGCCCCACGCGCGGGCTGCTCATCAACTTGGACACGTATTCCTTCACCACTTCGACGACGTCGGCTTCGTGCTTGTCGAAGAAATGGTTGGCGCCGTCGATCCTGTTGTAGGTGATCTTGATGCCCTTTTGCGCGGTCAGCCGGTCGACCAGCTTCTGCACGTCGACCTCGGGCACGACCTGGTCCTTGGTGCCGTGCACGATCAGGCCCGAGGCCGGGCAAGGCGCCAGGAACGCGAAATCGTACATGCTGGCCGGCGGGGCGATGGAGACGAAGCCGGTGATCTCGGGGCGGCGCATCAGAAGCTGCATGCCGATCCAGGCGCCGAACGAGATGCCCGCAACCCACACATGCGACGGGTTCGGGTAGAGCGTGTTCATCCAGTCCAGGATCGCGGCGGCGTCGGAAAGCTCGCCCGCGCCGCTGTCGAAGGTGCCCTGGCTGCGGCCCACGCCGCGGAAATTGAACCGGACCGTGGTGCAACCCAGCCCGTGGAACATGTGGAAAAGGTCGTAGACCAGCGGGTTGTTCATCGTGCCGCCGAATTGCGGGTGCGGATGCAGCACCAGCGCCATAGGCGCCCCGGGCGCCTTCTGGCGCTGGTAACGGGCTTCGATGCGGCCTGCGGGGCCTGGCAGGATGATGTCAGGCATGAGTGTTCTGCTCGGATTTTGGGGCGGAGGATAAATCTTTGTAATTCAAGACGTTGCGCCTATTTTGGGCCATTTTCAGCTCAATACTTGATCCTGGTACTCGGGAATTCTATATCCGGGCTGAAGGATTCTTGCGCGCGCGTCCCGCTTTTACAGCAAAGCGCCCCCGCAGAAGCAAGGAAAACGCGATGAGACTGAGCACCAAGGGACGATATGCCGTCATGGCGATGGCCGATCTGGCCGCCCACGAGGCGGGCGCCCGCCCGGTTTCGCTGGCCGACATCGCCGAGCGGCAGGAGATCTCGCTGTCCTACCTGGAGCAGCTTTTCGCCAAGCTCCGCCGCGGCGGGCTGGTCAAGAGCGTGCGCGGGCCCGGCGGCGGCTACCGGTTGAGCCGCGCATCGGGCGAGATCCGCATCGCCGACATCATCATGGCCGTGGACGAGCCGATCACCGCGACGCGCTGCCGGGTGGGGAGCCCGAAAGGCTGCACGGCGTCGGGGCAGCGCTGCGTGACCCACGACCTCTGGGAAGAGCTCGGCCGCCAGATCCAGGTGTTCCTCTCCTCGGTGTCCTTGAGCGACGTGGTGGAGAAGCGTGTGCTCGGCCGCACGCATCCGTGTGAAAGGCAAGTGGCCGCCTGATGCATTATCTCGATCACAACGCGTCGTCGCCGCTGAGGCCGGAAGCAAGGGCCGCGATGGAGCGTGCCTGTGGCATGGGCAACCCATCCTCCGTGCACGGAGCAGGCCGCGCGGCGCGCAAGCTCGTCGAAGAAGCGCGCGAGCAGGTCGCCGCGCTGATGGGCGTCGCGCCGTCCAACGTCGTCTTCACCAGCGGCGGCACCGAAGCCAACGCGCTGGCGCTGCGCGGCGCGATAGAAGGCGCGCTGGAGGCGTGTGCGCGCATCACGCGGTTGTTCGTCTCGATCATCGAGCACGACAGCGTGCTCAGGACGGCGGCCGCTTTGGCGGAACGCGTGCCCGGCCTGCGTCTCGAGACCATTCCGGTGACGGCCGACGGTGTCGCCGACATTTCCGCCACCACGCTGAACGAAGGCAAGGGCCGCGCGCTGATCGCGCTGCACGCCGCCAACAACGAGACCGGCGTGCTGCAGCCCGTGGAGCGCATCGACGGCCTGTTGTTCGTCGACGCCGTGCAAAAGCCCGGCCGCTATGACAATGCCTCTTACGTCTCGCTCTCGGCCCATAAGATCGGCGGTCCGCAGGGCGTCGGCGCATTGATCGTTCGCGACGACGCGCCTTTCGCGGCGCAGCTGCTCGGCGGTGGACAGGAGCGCGGGCTCCGCGCCGGGACCGAGAACGTCGCCGGCATAGCGGGCTTCGGCGCGGCTGCGGCTGCGTGGATGCCGGTGTCGTCCGACCTGCGCGATCGCTTCGAGCAGGGCCTCAAGGGCCCGATCTTCGGCAAGCAGGCGCCACGGTTGCCCAACACCTCCTGCTTTGCGCTGCCGGGCATCGCTGCCGAGACTGCGCTGATGGCGCTCGACCTCGACGGCGTGATGGTGAGCTCCGGCTCGGCGTGTTCCTTGGGCAAGGTGAAGCAATCGCATGTGCTCGCCGCGATGGGCGTTCCCGACGACCTCGCGCGCTGCGCCTTGCGCGTCTCGTTTGGTTGGAACTCCACGCAAGCCGATGTCGACGCGGCGCTGGCGTCGATCGCGCGGCTCGTGGCGCGACGGGAGGCTGCGTGATGGCTGCCGTCGAAACCCGCGAGAAAGTTTCCGAGCTCGGCGAGAAGTACAAATACGGCTTCGTCACCGATATCGAGATGGAGCGCGCGCCCAAGGGCCTCTCCGAGGATACGGTGCGCTTCATCTCGGCCAAGAAGAACGAGCCGGACTGGATGCTCGAATGGCGCCTCGGCGCGTTCCGCCGCTGGGTCGAGATGCGCGAGCCCAATTGGGCGCGGGTGCATTATCCGAAGATCGACTACCAGAACGCCTATTACTATGCGGCGCCCAAGAACACGCCCGCGAAGCAGAGCCTGGACGAAGTCGATCCCAAGCTGCTCGAGACCTACAACAAGCTCGGCATTCCCTTGTCCGAGCAAAAGCTGCTCGCCGGCGTCGCCGTCGACGCGGTGTTCGACTCGGTTTCGGTGGCGACGACCTTCAAGGAGAAGCTCAACGAGGCGGGCGTGATCTTCTGCCCGATCTCGGAGGCCATTCGCGACTATCCCGATCTGGTGCGGAAGTACTTGGGGACGGTCGTGCCGGTCACGGACAATTTCTTCGCCACGCTCAATTCGGCGGTGTTCTCCGACGGCACGTTCGTCTATGTGCCCAAGGGCGTGCGCTGCCCGATGGAGCTGTCGACCTATTTCCGCATCAACGCGAGCGAGACCGGCCAGTTCGAGCGCACCCTGATCGTCGCCGACGAGGGCGCTTACGTCAGCTATCTCGAAGGCTGCACGGCGCCCAAGCGGGACGAGAACCAGCTCCACGCCGCGGTGGTCGAGCTGATCGCGCTCGACGGCGCCGAGATCAAGTATTCGACGGTGCAGAACTGGTATCCCGGCGACGAGAACGGGCTCGGCGGCATCTACAATTTCGTCACCAAGCGCGGCGATTGCCGCGGCCGCGATTCCAAGATCAGCTGGACCCAGGTCGAGACCGGCTCGGCCATCACCTGGAAATATCCGAGCTGCATCCTGCGCGGCGACAATTCGGTGGGCGAGTTCTATTCCATCGCCATCGCCAACAACTACCAGCAGGCCGATACCGGCACCAAGATGATCCATCTGGGGAAAAACACGCGCTCGCGCATCATCTCCAAGGGCATCAGCGCCGGCAAGGCGCAGAACACCTATCGCGGCCTCGTCAGCGTGCATCCGAAAGCCGCGAACGCGCGCAACTACACGCAATGCGACTCGCTGCTCATCGGCGGGCAATGCGGCGCCCATACCGTGCCCTATATCGAGAGCCGCAACCCTTCCGCGCGCATCGAGCACGAAGCGACGACGTCGAAGATCGCCGACGACCAGCTGTTCTATTGCCTCCAGCGCGGCATCGGCCAGGAGGAAGCGGTCGCGCTGATCGTCAACGGCTTCTGCAAGGAAGTCCTCCAGCAGCTGCCGATGGAGTTCGCCGTCGAGGCGCAGAAGCTCGTCGGCATCAGCCTCGAAGGGAGCGTCGGATGAGCGGTGGCGGCAAGAAGGAAGAAAAGCTCGGCATGGGCCTCGCGCTCGGCATGAGTTTCGGCGTTGCCATCGGCGCGGCGCTCGGCGTCGCGCTTCACAACATAGCGATAGGGATCGCCATCGGCCTCGCGCTCGGCACGGGCATTGGCCTCGCAATCGGAGCCGGGCTGGGCGGCGGGAACGAAGAAGAATGAGCATGAAGGAAGTCGTCAACATCGCCGACATCGCGCTCGATCAACGCGGCCATGGCGAGCGCTTCTCCGCCCAGACCGGCGAGATCGGGCTGGCGCTGGGGCTCAACACGCTCGGCTGCATGCTGCACATCGTGCCGCCCGGGAAGATGGCGGGTCCCTATCATCGCCATCACGGCTGCGACGAGATGTTCTTCATCATCGCCGGCACGGGCGAGTACCGCATCGGCGAGAAGCGCATCCAGGTCGCCGCGGGCGATTGCCTGGGCGCGCCCGCGGGCGGCGCGGCGCACCAGCTCATCAACACGGGCACGACGGAGCTGCGCTATCTGGGGCTTTCGAACAACGGCGCCGCGGATGTCTGCGAATATCCTGACTCCGGCAAGATCAGCGTGCGCGTCGGCGCCAAGGGCGTCCATTACGGCGACGCGACCTTCGAACAGCGCGGGCGCATGTCGCCGGCCGAGTATTGGGATGGCGAGAAAGATGCTTGAGATCAGGAACCTTCACGCGGCCGTCGGGGACAAGGAGATCCTCAAAGGCCTGAGCCTCACCGTGAACGCGGGCGAGGTGCACGCGATCATGGGCCCGAACGGCTCGGGCAAGTCGACCTTGTCCTACGTGCTCGCGGGCCGCGCCGGCTATGAGATCACGCAGGGCTCGATCGCTTACAAGGGCGAAGATTTGAACGCGCTGTCGCCGGAAGCGCGCGCCGCCAAAGGCGTGTTCCTGGCGATGCAATATCCGGTCGAGATTCCGGGCGTGACCACGCTGACCTTTCTCAAGACCGCGCTCAACGCGCAGCGTCGCGCCCGCGGCGAGAGCGAGCTGGACGCGATGAGCGTGCTCAAGCTGGTGCGCGCCAAGGCGGCGGCGCTGAAGGTCCCGGAAGAGATGCTGCGCCGCGCGCTGAATGTCGGCTTCTCCGGCGGCGAGAAGAAGCGCCTGGAAATCCTGCAGATGTCGCTGTTCGAGCCGCAGCTCTGCGTGCTCGACGAGACGGATTCCGGCCTCGACATCGACGCGCTGCGCCTGGTCGCCGAGGGCGTCAACGCGCTGCGCGCACCGAACCGCGCGATGCTGGTGATCACGCACTACCAGCGCCTGCTCGACTACATCGTGCCGGACAAGATCCATGTGCTGTCGGGCGGCCGCATCGTCAAGGAAGGCGGCAAGGAGCTCGCGCTCGAGCTCGAGGCCAAGGGCTACGAGCAGATCGTGAAGGACGCGGCATGACCTTGCCCCTCGATCTCAGGCGCGACGAAGCGGCGGAGGCGCTGCGCGAGCGCGGCGTGCCGCACCGCCGCGTCGAGGCGTGGAAATATTCCGATCTGCGCTCGGTCATAGGCGCCGAGCAGATCAAGGCGGCCGGCGCGGCGAAATGGGAATTGGAGACGCGCTCGGGCGAGGTCGAGCTGTTCGATCTCGCGGGCGAGCGCGCGCCCGATTGGGCCAAGCGCTATATCGGCGCGTCGCCGGGCGGCGTGATGGGCATGGCCTCGCTCGCCTATGCGCGCACGGGCTTTGCGCTGCGCGTGCGCAAAGCCGCGGCGGTGAGCGTCGTGTTCCCGACCGCGGGTCAGGCGCGGGTGCTGATCGTGCTCGAGGACGGGGCGACGCTCGACTACCGCGAGGCGGCACGCGGCGACGGCTTCCAGAACATCGGCGTGGACGTGGTGATCGGCAAGGACGCGCATTTCACCCATGCGCGGCTTGCGGCGGCCACCCCCGGCGTGCGCATCGAGGACGTGGCGGCGAGCGTCGCGGCGCGGGGATCGTATCGTCTTCATACGGCGAATTTCGGCGCCCAGCTGTCGCGGCTCGAATTGCAGATCGCGCTCACCGGCGAGGCCGCGAGCGCGCATCTCTCGGGCGTCAGCGTGCTGGGCGGCGCGGCGCATGCCGATGTCACGACGCATATCGATCACGCGGTCGGCAACACCGCTTCGACGCAGCTGTTCAAGCACGTCGTGGGCGGCAAGGGGCGCGCGGTCTATCAGGGCAAGATCACGGTGCGCGAAGGCGCCAACGGCTCGGACAGCCGCCAGACCGCGAAGGCGCTGCTGCTCGACGAGCGCGCGGAAGCCGATCTGAAACCCGAATTGGAGATATTCGCCGACGACGTGAAGTGCGCGCATGGCGCCGCGGTCGGCGACCTGGATGCGGATTCGCTGTTCTATCTGCGCGCCCGCGGCATCCCCGAGGCCGAAGCGCGCAGGCTGTTGATGCGCGCCTTCCTGGAAGAGGCGCTGATGGGCGTCGAGAACGACGAGACGCGCGCCTGGCTGTGGTCCGCGGTCGAGGAGGCGCTATGAACGCGCCCGCGAAGACGCTGTTCGACGTCGAGACCGCGCGCGAGGATTTCGAGATCCTGTCGCGGACGGTGTACGGCAAGACGCTCGTCTATCTGGACAGCGCGGCCTCGGCGCAGAAGCCGCGCCAGGTGCTCGACGCGATGCGCGACTTCGCGGCGAGCGAATACGCCAACGTCCATCGCGGCGTGCATTTCCTCTCGGCCGCCTCGACCGAGCGCTACGAGGCTGCGCGCGAGACCGTGCGGCGGTTCCTGAACGCGGCTCGGGCGGAGGAGATCGTCTTCACCAAGGGCGGCACCGAGGCGATCAATCTCGTGTCGTATGCTTGGGGCCAGCCGCGCCTTCGGCCGGGCGACGAGATCGTGCTCAGCGTGATGGAGCACCACTCCAACATCGTGCCGTGGCACTTCCTGCGCGAGCGTCAGGGCGTCGTGCTGCGCTGGGTCGAGGTCGACGACGACGGGTCGCTCGACGTCGAGGCGGTCGACGCGGCCATCGGCGCCAAGACGAAGCTGGTCGCGATCTCGCATATGTCGAACGTGCTCGGCACCGTGTCGCCTTTGAAAGAGATCGTCGCGCGCGCGCATGCCAAAGGCGTGCCCGTGCTGGCCGACGGCTGCCAGGGCGCGGTGCACGAGGTCGTCGACGTGCGCGATCTCGACATCGATTTCTATTGCGTCACCGGTCACAAGCTCTATGGCCCGACCGGCATCGGCGCGCTCTATGCCAAGCATGCGCATCTGAAGACCATGCGCCCGTTCAACGGCGGCGGCGAGATGATCCGCGAGGTCGCGCGGAACATGGTGACCTATGCCGACGCACCCGCGCGCTTCGAGGCCGGCACGCCGCCCATCGTGGAGAGCGTCGGCCTGGCCGCCGCCATCGACTACCTGTCCTCGTTCGACCGCGGCGCGGTCAAGGCGCACGAGCACGATCTCCATGCCTATGCGCGCGAGCGGGTGCGCGAATTCAACTGGCTGCGCGTGATCGGCGACGCGCCGGGCAAGGGCGCGATCCTCTCATTCGAGACCGAAGGCATGCATGCGCACGATTTGGCGACGATCCTCGACCGCGAGGGCGTGGCGGTGCGCGCGGGGCATCATTGCGCGCAGCCGCTGATGGAGCGCTTCGGCTGCGCCTCGACGACGCGCGCCTCGTTCGGCCTCTACAACACGCGCGCCGAGGTGGACAGGCTGATAGGCGCGCTGGCAAAAGCGCGCACGATATTGGGTTGAATGAGATGGACGACTCTCTGCGCGAGCTCTATCAAGAAGTGATCCTGGATCACTCGCGGCATCCGCGCCATTTCGGCGCGCTGGACGGCGCGACCCATGTCGGCGAAGGCTACAACCCGCTCTGCGGCGACCGGGTGAAGATCTATCTCGCGCTCGACGATGCGGGCCGCATCAAGGACATCTCGTTCGAAGGCAAGGGCTGCGCGATCAGCCAGGCGTCGGCCTCGCTGATGACCGACATGCTGGTCGGCCGCACCGTCGCGGAAGCGGAAGACCTGATGGGCGGCTTCCTGCATCTGGTGAAGGGCGAGGACACCGCGCTCGCCGGCGACGACCGCGAGAAGCTGGAAGTGATGGCAGGCGTCAGCGCGTTCCCGATGCGCGTCAAATGCGCGACCTTGGCGTGGCACACGATGAAATCGGCTCTGGGGGGCGGCCCTGCCGCGAAGAGCGAATGAACATGGAAACGACGATCCCGCCGGATGAGCTGAAAGACTTCACCGCCAAGCTCGTGGCGGCGCTCAAGACCGTCTACGATCCGGAGATCCCGGTGGACATCTACGAGCTCGGGCTTATCTATAAGGTCGACGTCGCCGACAACAAGGACGTGACCGTCGACATGACCCTGACCGCGCCGAACTGTCCCGTCGCCGGCGAGATGCCCGGCATGGTGCAGAGCGCGCTCGAGACCGTCGACGGCATCGGGCAGGTGAAGGTGAACCTCACCTTCGATCCGCCCTGGACGCCGGAGCAGATGAGCGAAGAAGCCAAACTCGAGCTGAACATGTTTTGAGCCATGGAAACGAAACCCAGACGCGAAAGACCCAAAGCCGTCCGCCTCTCCGATGCCGCCGCGGAGCGCATCCGCGAGATCATGGCCAACGCCGAAGGCAAATATCAGGGCGTGCGCGTCGGCGTGACCAACGGCGGCTGCGCCGGCATGAGCTACACGATGGACTATGCCGAGGACGTGAAGCCGCTCGACGAGGTGGTCGAGGACAAGGGCGTGAAGATCTTCATCGAGCCCAAGGCGATCCTGTTCCTGATCGGCACCGAAATGGATTTCGTGCGCGAAAAGCTGGGCGCGCGCTTCGTCTTCAACAACCCGAACCAGACCGCGGCCTGCGGCTGCGGCGAGAGCGTGTCGATCACGCCTGCGAAAGGGGATTAGATGCTGACCATACTGGCTCTCGCGGCCGCGGCGTCGGCCGCAGCGCCTGCGCCCGCTCCGCCGCGCGTGCCCGATCTGCGCGAGGCCGTCATCGCCTATCTGAACGCCTATGCGTCGGGCGACAAGGCGGCGGTGATCGGTGCGCTCGATCAGAACGTGCAGCTCTATGGCGGCGACCTCAGCGACGTCTATCACGGCGTCTCGGGCGCTGCCGATCTGTTCGATGCCGACCAGAAACAATGGGGCGGCAACGCGAAATTCGGCACCATGTTCAACGTTTCGGGCGTGCGCGACGGCCAGATGGCGAGCGTGATGTTCGACATCCCTTTCACCGGCGGCAAGGGTGCTACGGTCAACGAGCGCTATGCGATGGTGTGGCGCATCGAGGGCGGCGCCTGGAAGCTGCTCATGAGCAGCAACGCCATTTTGGGCGCGACGAAATAGCGATGCCCGATCCGCGCCGCTACGACGATCTGTTCGCGTCGTTCGGCCCCATCGTGCTCAAGCGTTTCTTCGGCGGCGAAGGCATCTATGCCGGACCGCGGATGATCGGCATGGTGTTCGACGACACGATCTACTTCAAGACCGGCGCCGAGACGCGCAAGGCGTTCGAGGCCGAAGGCTGCAAGCCTTTCAGCTTCGAGAAGGGCGGCGAGACGGTGGTCACGACGTGGTTCGCGCTGCCCGACCGGCTCTATGACGATCCGGACGAGTTGGCGGAATGGGCGCGCGCGGCGCTCAAGGTCGCCGCGGCCGCGCGGCGCCGATCTACTGGCCCTGGACCAGGACGCCGTTCTGGTTGTTGATGTTGTTGAGCTGGAGGCTGGTCTCGTTGAACCCGCCGCTGCCGTTGTTGCAATAGGCGGAGAGCGTGACGATCGGGCCGTCGGAGAAGATCTCGATCGAGCCGCACATCGACTGGAACGAGCTCGGCACGCCGCTGTTCAGGTTTGTCAGCACGCCCTTCACGTTCATGATGCCCGTCAGGATCATGGTCGTCGCGTTCGGCGTGCCGTCGGGCTTCAGGCACATCGCCTCGATGGCGGGACTGTTGCCGGAATAGACGAAGCCGAAGTTCGAGCAGCTCTCGGTGAAGCTGCTCTGCGCCTGCGCGCCGCCGGTCATGAGCAAAGCGGCCGCTGCGGCGGCGGCGAGATATCTCAGCATGTCGTTATCCCCCTTTTCGGAAAGCGCGATTGAAGCGCAAACCGGAACGGGAGTCACTACCTTGTGGTGTATTGCGCAAAATTCACCACAGCCGCACGCGCTTGCCCGGCGCCAGGTAGAATTTGTCGCCCGATTTCACCTCCGGGAACGCCGCGTACCAGCCGTCGTCGTTGCGCACCACGCCGTTGACGCGCCACGCCGCCGGACTGTGCGGGTTGGACAGGAGCTGCGCGCGCAAGGTGGCGTCGCGGTCCTTCTGCCGCCAGCTCTGCGAATAGGCGAGATAGAAGCGCTGGTCGCCGGTCAGCCCGTTCAGCACCGGCGCGGGCTTGCCGCCGAGCGCGATGTGGTAGGCCTTGTAGGCGATCACCAGCCCTGCGACGTCGGCGATGTTCTCGCCCAGGGTCAGCTTGCCGTTGATGTGCAGGCCGGGCAGCGGCTCGTAAGCGTCGTACTGGCCGGCGAGCGCCGTCGTGCGGGCGTCGAAGTTCTTGCGGTCGGCGTCGGTCCACCAGCTCTGCAGCACGCCGTCGCCGTCGTATTTCGAGCCCTGGTCGTCGAAGCCGTGGCTGATCTCGTGGCCGATGGTGGCGCCGATCTCGCCATAGTTCACCGCGTCGTCGGCATTGGCGTCGAAGAAGGGCGGCTGCAGGATGCCGGCCGGGAACACGATCTCGTTGAGCGTCGGATTGTAATAGGCGTTGTTGGTCGGAACGCTCATGCCCCATTCCGTGCGGTCGACCGCGTTGTCGATGCGCCCGATCTCGCGGTTCCATTCGAACTGCACCACGGCCTTGGCGTTGGCGACCGGATCGCCGGCCGCGATCACCAGCGCCGAATAGTCGCGCCATGTGTCGGGATAGCCGATCTTGGGCATGTATTTGGAGAGCTTCTCCAGCGCCTTGGCGCGCGTCGCCGGCGTCATCCAGTCCAGCGTCCTGATGTCTTCGGCATAGGCCTGAAGCATATTGTGCACCAGCGCATCCGCTTTGGCCTTGGCTTCGGGCGGGAAGTATTTCGCCGCATAGAGCTTGCCGAGCGCTTCGCCCATCTGGTTGTCGAGCAGGTGGATGCCGCGCGTCTCGCGGTCGAGCTGCACGCTCTTGCCCTGCAGCACCACGCCGTAGAACGCGAAATCGGCATCGTCGAATTTCTTCGGCAGCACCGACGCGAAGGCATGCAGGTAGCGCACCGTCAGATAGTCGCGCCACACCTGGATCGGCGTCGCCTTGAAGATCGCCGCGAGCTTGGGGAACGCCGAGCGCTCGGCGACGATCACCATGCGCTCGCCTTTGGGGGAGGTCATCGCGATGTTGCCGGCGCCCAGGAACGCGCGCCACGGGAAGTCGCCCGCCATGCCTTCCAGGTCCGAGACCTTCATCGGATTGTAGGTCTTGTCGGCGTCGCGGCGGTCCGCGGCCGGCCAATGCGCCTCGGCAATCGCATGCTCGAGGTCGTAGATCGCCTGCGCGCGCTTGGTAACGTCGGCCGCGCCCACGAAGCCGAGCGACTGCGCGAGATATTTCTTGTAGGCCTCGCGCGTGTCGACGATCTCCTTGTCGTCGCGCAGGTAATAGTCGCGGTCGGGCATGCCGAGCCCCGACTGGTAGAGGTTGATCGAATAGCTCCACGGATGCTTGTCGTCGATGCCGAGATAGATGCCGAACGGCGCGTCGAGGCCGAGGCTCGGCGTGCCCATCAGCGCCGCGACCTCGTCGGCCGATTGCACATGGGCGATGCGGTCGAGATCGGCCTGGACGTGGCTCAGTCCCGCCGCCTCGATCGCCTGGGTGTTCACGAACGCGTCGTAGAGATTGCGCAGCTTGGTCTCTTCCGCCGTCGGCGCGGATTTCTCGTGCAGGTCGTCGATGATGCCCTTCAGCTTGACCTCGTTGCCCTTGTCGACCTCCAGGTTGACGCCGGCATAGGAACGGTCGGCGGGGATCTGCGCGCTCTTCAGCCAGCCATTGTTGGCATAGGCGAAGAAGTCGTCGCCCGGCTTCATGCTCTTGTCGATATAGGAGAGATCGACGCCCCAGGGCGGCACGGCCGGACCGTCGGCATAGGCGGGAAAGGCGACCGTGCAGAGAAGCGCGATGCGAACGAGCTTGATCATCGAAATATCCCCCGAAAAGAAAAAGGGCGCCGCGGTCTCCCGCGACGCCCCATCATCTCACCACAGATGGACGCGCTTGTCCGGCGGCAGATAGTACTTGTCGCCTTCCTTGACGCCGAACGCGTCGTACCATTCGTTCTGGTTGCGCGTCGCGCCGATGGCGCGGAACATCGCTGGGCTGTGCTCGTTGGACAGCACCTGCGAGCGCAGCGCGCCGTCGCGCATCTTCGCGCGCCAGATCTGGCCGAAGCCCAGATAGAAGCGCTGGTCGCCGGTATAGCCGTCGATCACCGGCGCGGGCTTGCCGTTCAGCGAGATGTGGTAGGCCTTGAGCGCGATGGCGATGCCGGCGTTGTCGGCGATGTTCTCGCCCATGGTGAAGGCGCCGTTGATGTGCAGGCCGGGCAGGGGTTCGTACGAGTCGTACTGCGCGCCCAGCGCCGCCTGCTTCGCCTGGAAGGCCTTCAGGTCGTCCGGCGTCCACCAATTGTTGAACACGCCGTCGGCGTCGAACTTGGCGCCCTGGTCGTCGAAGCCGTGGCTGATCTCGTGCCCGATCACCGCGCCGATGCCGCCATAGTTCACCGCGTCGTCGGCGTTGGGATCGAAGAAGGGCGGCTGCATGATCGCGGCCGGGAACACGATCTCGTTCCACTGCGAATTGTTGTAGGCGTTGACCGTCGGCGGCGACATGCCCCACTCGGTCTTGTCGGTCGGCTGGCCGATGCGGCTGGACTGGCGGTGCCATTCGAACGCGTTGGCGCGCTGGATGTCGCCGATCAGGTCGTCGCGCTTGATCTCGAGCGCGGAATAGTCGCGCCACTTGTCGGGATAGCCGATCTTGATCGTGAACTTGTGGATCTTGTCTTCGGCCTTGACCTTGGTCTCGGGGCTCATCCAGTCCAGCGTCTGGATGTCGGCCTCATAGGCCTTGAGCAGGTTGTGGACCAGCTCCAGCGCCTTGGCCTTCGCCTCGGGCGGGAAGTACTTGGCGACATAGAGCTTGCCCAGCGCCTCGCCCATGGTGTTGTCGAGCAGATGCGCCGCGCGCGTTGCCCGCGGCAGCTGCTGGGTATTGCCGAGCACGATGGTGCCGTCGAAGGCGAAGACCTCGTCGTCGACCGCCTTGGGCAGGAACGGCGCATAGCTGTGCAGGTAGTGGACGGTCAGGTAGTCGCGCCAGGTCTCGACCGGCGTCTCGGCGAAGATCGCCGCGAGCTTCGGGAACGCGCTCTTCTCGGCCACGATCACCTGGACGTTGTCGCCGCCTTTGCCCGTGACCGGCAGGCCGGCCTTGGAGAACAGCGCGTCCCACTTCATCCCCGGCGCCAGCTTCTTCAGCTCGCCATAGGTCATGGGGTTGTAGATCTTGTCCTCGTCGCGGCGGTCGGCGTTCGGCCAATCGGCGTCGGCCATCTTGTGCTCGAGGTCGTAGACCGCTTGCGCGCGCTTCTCGCCGTCGCTGACGCCGGCCAGCGCGAACAGCTTGGCGAGGTGCTGCTTGTAGGCTTCGCGCGTCTTGGCGAGCTCGGCGTCGTCGCGCAGGTAGTAGTCGCGGTCGGGCATGCCCAGACCGGACTGGCCCAGATTGATCGAATAGGCGTTCGGGTTCTTGTCGTTGATGCCGATGCCGAAGCCGATCGGCGAGGCGAGCTGCAGGCGCGGATCGCCCATCGCCGCGGCGACGTCGTCGAGCGTCTTCAAGCTCGCGATCATGTCGAGGTCGGGCTTGGCCGCGGCCATGCCCTTGGCCTCGATCTGCTTCTCGTCGAGGAAGGCGTCGTAGAGATCGTGCAGCTTCTTCTCTTCGGTCGAAAGCTGGTCGTAGGGCTTGCCGTCGAGCGACGCCGCGATCTCCTGCATGCGCTTCTCGGAGAGGATGCGCAGATTCTGGAACGCGCCGATGGAGGCGCGGTCGGGCGGGATCACCGCCGTCTTGTCCCAGCTGCCGCTGGTATAGAGGAAGAAGCTGTCGCCGGGCCGGACGCTCTTGTCCATGGCGGTCGTGTCGAAGCCCCAGGTGCCGTACTGCGTCTTCGGCGCGTCGCCATAGGCCGCCGTGATGGCGAGCCCGAGGCCGGCCGCCGCAATCAAACTCCGTCGCATGAAGGTCTCCGTGTGAAGGGGGCGCCCCGCGCGCCCGCGAAAGAAACGTGACAATAGGTAAGGCTCCGGCGGCTGCAAGCAAGTCACGGCGCCGCGAGCATGGCGGTGCGGCGCCCGCCGTATGGATCGTGTCCTAGAGGACGGCGGGCGGGCAATCTTCTGTCGCGTTTACCACAATCTGACGCGCTGGTCCGGGGGCAGATAATATTTGTCGCCTGCCTTCACGTCGAAGGCGGTGTACCAGGCATCGGTGTTGCGGGTGGCGCCGATGACGCGGAACTCCGGCGGCGCATGCGGGTTCGACAGCACCTGCTGGCGCATCTGGCCCTCGCGGTACTTGCTGCGCCAGATCTGCGCATAGGCGAGGAAGAAGCGCTGGTCGCCCGTATAGCCGTCGAGCGTGGGCGCCGCCTTGCCGCCGAGCGAGATGTGATAGGCCTGCAGCGCGATGTTGATGCCCGACAGATCGCCGATGTTCTCGCCCATGGTCAGCTTGCCGTTGACGTGCAGCCCGGGCAGGCCCTCGTAAGCGTCGAACTGCGCGCCCAGCGCATTGGTGCGCGCGTCGAACGCCTTGCGGTCGTCCTCCGTCCACCAGCTCTGCAGGATTCCCTGGCCGTCGTATTTCGAGCCCTGGTCGTCGAAGCCGTGGCCGATCTCGTGGCCGATGACGGCGCCGATGCCGCCATAGTTCGCCGCGTCGTCGGCGTTGGGATCGAAGAAGGGCGGCTGCAGGATCGCGGCCGGGAAGAAGATCGAGTTGAACACCTGGGTGTAGTAGGCGTTGATCGTCGGCGGCGTCATGTTCCATTCGTTGCGGTCGACGGGCTGGTCGATGCGTGCGAGGCGATAGTTCCACTCGAATTCGTCGGAGCGCTCGATGTCGCCGAGCAGATCGCCGCGTTCGATCTTCAGCCCCGAATAGTCGCGCCACCGGTCGGGATAGCCGATATGCGGCGTGAAGGCGTGCAGCTTGTCGAGCGCCTTCTGCCGCGTCGCGTCGGTCATCCACGGGATCACGCGGATGTCGGCGTCATAGGCTTTGAGCAGATTGTCGACCAGCGCCTCGACCTTGGCCTTGGATTCCGGCGGGAAATATTTCGCGACATAGAGTTTGCCGAGCGGATGGCCGAGGCGGCTGTCGAGCAGGCGCCCGGCGCGGGTCGCGCGCGGCAGCTGCCGTTGCTGGCCGCCGAGAACCTTGCCGTAGAATTCGAAATCGGCGTCGTCGAACCTGGTCGGCAGGACCGACGACATGTTGTGCAGATAGTGGAGCGTCAGCCAGTCGCGCCACACCGCGACGGGCGTGTCGGCGAACAGCTTCGCCATCTGGGGGAAGGCGGTGTTCTCGCGCACGACCAGCCGGCGCGGACCTCCCGGACCGTTCTCGCTCACGCCTTGCGCCTTGAAGAAGGCCTTCCACGCGAAGCCGGGCGCGAAGGCTTCGAGCTCCTTGACCGTCATCGGGTTGTAGGTCTTGTCGGCGTCGCGGCGGTCGGCGGCGGCCCATTCGACCTTCGCCAGCGCCGTCTCGAGATCGAACACCGCTTGCGCGCGCGGGCTCGCGTCCTTGGCGCCGGTCAACGCGAGCATCTTCTCGAGATGGATGCGATAGGCGGCGCGCGTGGCGATGAGGTCCTTGTCGTCGCGCAGGTAATAGTCGCGCTCGGGCAGGCCGAGGCCGGCCTGGGTCAGGACGACGGTGTAGATCTTCGGGTTCTTGGGATCGGGCGAGATGCGGTCGCCGAAGATCGAATCCGTGCCGCGGTCGCTCGCGCCCATCGCCGCCGCGACCTGGTCGAGCGTCTTGATCTCGGCGAAGGACTTCAGGTCCTTCTCGGCCGGCTTCAGGCCGGCCGCGTCGATGGCGGCGGTGTCGACGAAGGCGTCATAGAGATCGCGCAGCTGCCGGCCTTCGGCATCGAGCTGGTCGCGCGGCTTGGCCTCCAGCGCGTCGACGATGGCCTGCCGGCGCTCCTCGCTCTGGATCTGCAGCGCCTGGAACGAGCCGATGCTGGTGCGGTCGGCCGGGATCTGCGCATGTTTGAACCAGTTCCCGTTGGCATAGAGGAAGAAATTGTCGCCCGGCTTGACGCTCTTGTCCATGCTGGTGAGGTCGACGCCCCAGGCGCCGAATTGCGGGGCGCCGGCATGGGCGGCGGTCGCGAGCATCATCGCCGCAAGCACGAACAGGCTCTTCCGCATGGAACTCTCCGGAGTTTTTCGCGCGCGGATAGGGGCAGAGACGCGCCGCCCGTGCAAGTCACGGACGCGCGATGACGACGATTTGCGACGCTTTCAGGCGGCCTCGGTCGCGAGGTTGGTCGGCTCGTCCTCGCTGACGACGCGATTGCGCCCGCCGTTCTTGGCCGCATAGAGGCAGGCATCGGCGCGCTGGATCAGCGAGGCCGGCGTGTCGCTGTCGTTCAGCTCCGCGACCCCGATCGACACGGTGATGATGCCCAGGATGTCGCCGGTCGATTTCTTCACCAGCTTCTTGCTCTGCACATACGAGCGGATCTGGTCGGCGAGGTTGGCCGCGTCGCCGAGCGCGGTGCGGCGCAGGATGATCGCGAACTCCTCGCCGCCGAAGCGCGCGACGGTATCGCGGCCCTTGACGTTCTCGGACATGCAGCCCGCCACCAGGCGCAGCACCTGGTCGCCGGTCTGGTGTCCCCAGCAATCGTTGAACTTCTTGAAGTGATCGATATCGACCATCAGCAGCGCCATGGTCTCGCCGGCCTGCTGCGCGTCGGTCATGGCGGCGAACAGCTCGCTGTCGAAGGCCTTGCGGTTGGCGATGCCGGTGAGCGAGTCGGTGAGGCTCTCCTTGCGCACGTCGTCGAGCTGCGACTTGAGCGCGTTGACCTGCTGCGAGGAGCGCTGGAGCTCTTCCTCGAGCGCCGAGGTGCGTGCCTCCATGGTCTTGGTGGCGCCGATCAGGGTGTCGACGAAGCGGCGGAGCTGGGCGGGATCGAGGCCGTCGCCCAACTCGCCGCTGGCGCGCGACAGGGTGCGGCCGTAGTCGCCGGCGTCGCGGCCCGCGGTCTCCAGCCGGTCGAGGATTTCGTTCAGGGTTTCCGCTGCGGCAGCGCTGGCGTTGTCGAGCGCCTGGGTCGTGCGCGCGCTGGACAGGCAGCGGTTGCGCAGATCGTCGAGGACGGCGCTGGTGAAAGGCTTACGCTCGGAGATCATCGCGTCGATGATCTCGCCCATCTTGGGATTGCTCCCGGATGCATAGGTGTAGAACAGCTCGAAATTGTCGGGCGTCGGCGCCACGCCGACATCGCCCATCAGGGCGAGCGCGGTCTTTGCGAGAGCGTGTTCGCGGTCCTGCTGGTATGCCTGCATCGTTACGCCATTGCTGTTCCCCGACGGCAGGCAGTCTGCCGACAGGCTCGTAAGAAACGGTTAACTGCGGCGTTGCGGGGGCCGGGGTGCGCTGCTTAAATCCCCGCTTCGTCATTCAGCGAGGTGAGCGATGGATTCCCAGGCACGGATGAAGGACGTTCTGGCGCGCCAGAAGGCGGCGCATATCAAGGACGGCCCGCCCAGCGCCGCCAAGCGCATCGAGTGGCTCGACAGGGCCATCGGCCTCCTGGTCGACAACCGAGAAGCCATCGTCGAGGCGCTGCGCGAGGATTTCGGCCACCGCTCGATCCACACCAGCCAGTTCGCCGACGTCTCGGGCTCGATCGGCCCGCTCAAGCACGCCAGGCAGCATGTGAAGAGCTGGATGAAGCGCGAGCGCCGCAAGGTGACGCCGGCCATCCTCGGCCTGTTCGGCGCCAAGGCCTATATCGAGTATCAGCCCAAGGGCGTGGTCGGCGTGATCTCGCCCTGGAACTTCCCGTTCAATCTCACTTTCACGCCGCTCGCGGGCATCTTCGCCGCGGGCAACCGCGTGATGATCAAGCCCAGCGAATACACCCCGCGCTGCTCCGAGCTGATGGCCAAGATGTTCGCGACCGCTTACGACGAGACCGAGGTCGCGGTGTTCGCCGGCGGGCCGGACGTCGGCCAGGCGTTCTCGTCGCTCCCGTTCGACCACCTGCTGTTCACCGGCGCGACCTCGATCGCCTATCACGTGCAGCGCGCGGCGGCGGAGAACCTGGTGCCGACGACCTTGGAGCTCGGCGGAAAGTCGCCGGTGATCCTGTCGAAGAGCGCCGATGTCGGCCTCGCCGCCAAGCGGGTGATGAACGGCAAGACGATGAACGCCGGCCAGATCTGCCTCGCGCCCGACTACATGCTGGTGCCGAAGGAGAAGGTCGGCGAGTTCGTCGGCGCCGCGACCGAAGCGGTCAAGACGATGTATCCGACGATCAAGGACAATCCCGACTACACCTCGATCGTCAACCAGCGCCATTACGACCGGCTGCAGGGCTATCTCGACGACGCGCGCGAGAAGGGCGCGGAGATCGTCGAGATCAACCCGGCGCGCGAGGATTTCCGCCAGCAGCCGCATTGGAAGATCCCGCCGACCCTGGTGCTCAACCCGACCGACGACATGAAGATCATGAAGGACGAGATCTTCGGGCCGCTGCTGCCGGTGAAGACCTATGACAGCGTCGACGAGGCGATCGGCTATGTGAACGACCATCCGCGGCCGCTCGGGCTCTATTATTTCGGCGCCGACTCGGACGAGCAGGAAAAAGTGCTGACGCGCACGACCTCGGGCGGCGTCACCGTCAACGACGTGATCATGCATGTCGCGATGGAGGATCTGCCGTTCGGCGGCGTCGGCCCGTCGGGCATGGGCGCCTATCACGGCATCGACGGCTTCAAGACCTTCAGCCACGCCAAGAGCGTGTTCGCCCAGGCGAAGTCCGACGTCACCGCCATGCTCCGCCCGCCCTTCGGCCCGAAGATCCAGAAGGTGCTCGACGCGGGGATCAAGCGATAAGGATCAGTATGTCCCCGGCTTCTTCGCGCCGCCGGTCTTGACCTTCTTCTCGGCCGCCTTGACCGCGCCGCTGTTTGCCGTCTTGGGCGTCGTCTTGCGCGCCTCGGGCGCGCCGATGGCGCCCGGCGCGAAGGAGGGCGAGTCGCTGGCCGGAAACGTGTCTTCCATCTGCTGGTCGACCGAACCGGGCTTGCTGTGCGTGACGCCGTCGGCGTCGCGTTTCGGCTTATCGGTCATGCGTGTCCGTTCCTCTGGCGTTCGCCAAAGAAACGGCTTGCCGAGCGGATTTGTTCCGCGAGGCGCTCAGGCCTCCGCGGAATCCTTGGTCTTCTTAGGGCGCGGCGCCGGCTTCTCGGGTGCCTTGGGCAACGGCACCGGCCGAAGCAGGAAGGCCGGGAGCTGGCTGCGCAGATCGGGCTCGGGCTCTTGCGGCCGCTGCTGCGCTTGCGGCTTCGGCGGACGCTGTTGCTGCTGATGCGTCTGCTTCTGGCGATGGTCCTGGCGGTGATCGTGGCGCGGCTGCTGCTTGGATTGCGGCGGCGCAGCCTGCTCGATCACCGACGACACGGTGACGGGGGCGGCGGCGACCGGCGCGGCCGGCTCCATCGACGCGACATGGCCGTGCGGCTTGATCGGATATTCGCGCTTGCGGTCGCGGTCGCCGCGGCCACGCTCGCGGCTGCGGTTGCGATTGCGATCGCCGCCCTTGCGGTCGTCGCGCGCCGGGCGCGCCTCGACGGCTTCGCTCAGGCCTTCGAGCTTGCGCGCCTCGAACTTCTTGCCGATCAGCTTCTCGATCGCCTCGACGTATTTCGCGTCGCGCGGCGTCATCAGCATGTAGGTGTGGCCCGAGCGTCCGGCGCGGCCGGTCCGGCCGATGCGGTGAACGTAGTCGTCGGGATGATAGGGCGCGTCGAAATTGAAGACATGACCCACGGCGGGAATGTCGAGGCCGCGGGCCGCGACGTCGCTCGCCACCAGGAAATCGAGCGTGCCGGCGCGAAACCCGTCCAGGGTCCGTGTCCGGACGGACTGGTCGAGATCGCCGTGCAAGGGCGCCGCGTTGAAGCCGTGCTTCGCGAGCGACTTGGCCACGATGTCGACGTCGGTCTTGCGGTTGCAGAACACGATCGCGTTCTTGACGGCGTTGTCGCGGATCAGGCGGCGCAGCGCCTCGCGCTTGGCCCAGTCGTTGGCGGGGACGTGGATGACTTCCTGCGTGATGTTGGCAGCTGTGGTCGCCGGGCGGGCGACCTCGACGCGCACGGGATTGTGCAGGAACTTTTCGGTCAGCCGCTGGATCTCGGGCGGCATCGTCGCCGAATAGAAGAGCGTCTGGCGCGTGAAGGGCAGCTTCTTGCAGATCTCCTCGACGTCGGGGATGAAGCCCATGTCGAGCATGCGGTCGGCTTCGTCGACGACCAGGATCTGCACCTGGGAGAGCATCAGCTTGCCGCGGCCGAAATGGTCGAGCAGGCGGCCCGGCGTCGCGATCAGGACGTCGACGCCGCGGTCGAGCTTCCTGTCCTGGTCCTCGAACGAGGTGCCGCCGATGAGCAGCGCCATCGAGAGCTTGTTGTACTTGCCGTATTTCTCGAAGCTCTCGGCGACCTGCGCGGCGAGCTCGCGCGTCGGCTCCAGGATCAGCGAGCGCGGCATGCGCGCCTTGGCGCGGCCGCGGGCGAGCAGCTCGATCATCGGCAGCGTGAAGCTCGCCGTCTTGCCGGTGCCGGTCTGGGCGATGCCGATCACGTCGCGGCGCTTGAGCACCTCGGGGATGCCTTCGGCCTGGATCGGCGTCGGCGTCGTGTAGCCGCTCTGCTCGACCGCCTTGAGCAGATCGGCAGACAGGCCCAGCGCGGCAAAGCCGTTCGGCGTCGCCGGGGCGGTTTCGGGGGTCGTCTCAGAAGTATCCGTAAGGCTTACTTCACTCACGCCGGCTTCCGCGCCGGCAATCGTCACGTTCGTCATGCGCTCCTAACGCGGGCGCATGTCACGCGCCCTGTCGGCCTGCCCGGAATGGCGACCGAATCCTATATCGGGGCGATATAGGGATGTGGTTACCCAAAGTCAACCCGGCGCACGCCCTGCGCGAGCCGGTTACTGCCGGGCGCGATGCTGTTCCTCTCTTCGATGTAATGGAATCGCAAGGGGGGAGATCATGAGCGACCAAGGCGCACCCGAAGCCAAGAAGAGTGCGGTGATGACGATCCTGGGCTGGATCATCGCCGTCGTGCTCGCGCTGGCCGGCATCGCGTTCATCCTGGCTGGGCTGGTGGCGATGCCTCTGACGGGCGACCTGCTCGCCGCGCAAGGCGTCTCGATACCGCTGTGGGGCAGGGTGATCGTGGCGCTGGTCCTGGTCACGATCGGCGGCGCCATGTTGCCGGCGCCGCCTGCGACGGAGCCGGCCAAGCAGGAAGCGTCGACGCAGCAGCAACCCGCGGCTCCGGCCGAGCAGCAGCAGCCGGAAGCGCAGCCCGAGGAGCAGCAAGCGGCGCCCGCCGAACCCGCGGCGCCGGCCGAGCCGCTTCTCGATATGGACGGCCACGGCTCCAAGAGCACGCAGAAATTCACCACCGCCGGCAGCGATTGGGCGATCGAATGGTCCTATGACTGCTCGAAGCTCGGCTATCAGGGCAACTTCGCCGCCATCGTGAAGCAGGACGGCAACATGACCGGCATGCAGGTGAACCAGCTCGGAAATAGCGGCTCCGACACCGACCATTTCCACGAAGGCGGCACGTTCCATATCGAGGTCATCTCGTCCTGCGACTGGCACATGACGGTCAAGAACGAGTAGGGGCCGGCACGATCCCGAGTTGACGCGGACCACGCCCGGCGCAAGGCTGGGCGTGGTCGCAATTCCTCGGGGGAGCAGGCGAGTGGATTCCGGATATTTCCGCGCAACGGCGCGCGTCGTCCTGCTGGCGGCGACGGCAGCGCTTCTCGGCGCCACCGGCGCGAGCGCGGTTCCGCATTTCAAGGTGCTGCACAATTTCTGCGCCCAGGGCGGCGCGAGCTGCACCGACGGCAAGCTGCCGCTCGCGGGCCTGGCCATCGACGCGAGCGGCAATCTCTACGGCACCGCGAGCCAGGGCGGCCATTTCGGCGGCGGCGCGGCGTTCAAGCTCACCAACACCGGCACGGGCTATGCCTACAAGACGATGTTCCATTTCCAGTCCGTGTCGGGGACCAACCCGCAGGGGCCTTTGCTGCTGTCGACCGGCAAGAACCTCTACGGCACGGCGCATGACGGCGGCACCAACAACGCAGGCACGATCTTCACGTTGCGCGAGAACCGCACGGGCACGCGCTGGCTGCTGTTCGCCGTGCACAATTTGTGCGAGGAGGAGGACTGCGCCGACGGCGCGCATCCCGTCTCGGGGCTTTACGTCGCGGGCGACGCTTTCGATCCCAGGCACGGCGGCGGCGGTTATGGCGTGATGGCCGATGGCGGCGCGTTCGGCCACGGGATGCAATATCAATACTATCCGAAGTTCGACCACGTCTCGCCGCAGCAATGGTTCTGCACGGGCAGCGGTTGCCCATACGGCGACGTTCCCAACGGCGAAGTGGCTTTCGATCAGGACAACCGCCCTTGCCTGACCTTGCGCGAGGGGGGCGCCAACAACAAAGGCGTGCTGGACTGCCAGAACGACATCAGCCTCCTCCGGCACGATTTCTGCGCCGAGGCCGATTGCGCGGACGGCGCGACACCGATGTCCGGCGTGGTCAAGGACGACACGTTCCATGTCTGGGGCACGACCAATAGCGGCGGCGCGCACGGACAGGGCACGGTCTACAACGTGCTCGTCTCCGGCGATCACGCATTCAACGTCGCCTACAGCTTCTGCGCTCAGCTGTCTTGCGCGGATGGTCAGAACCCCGTCGGCGGGCTGATCCGCAGCGCGAACGTCTTTTACGGCACCACCGCGGGCGGCGGGAACGGCGGCGGCGGCACGATCTTCTCGCTCGATGCCGGCGGCGCGGAGAAAGTGCTGCATCACTTCTGCACCAGGAGCGGATGCCCGGACGGCAGCGCGCCGCAAGGGAGCCTGGTGACCGACGGGGCTGGGCATTTCTTCGGCATCGCGACCGGCGGCGGCACGCATGGCGGCGGAACGGTCTTCGAGCTGACGCTGTAACGGAGAGGCGCATGGGTTCGGGAAATCTCGGCGCCGCGGCGCGGGTGATCGCGCTGACGGCGCTGGCGGTAGCGATCTGGGCGCTCGCGAAATACGGCTATGCCAAGCCGCAAGTGCTGGACGAGACCGCGCCGGCGGCGGTGTTCTCCGCCGGCCGCGCCGACGCCACGCTGGCGCGCCTGCTCGGGCCCGAGAAGCCGCATCCCGTGTCGAGCGACGAGAACGCTGCGGTGCGCGCGCGCGTGATCGCGGCGTTCGCCAAGCTCGGCGTCAAGACGAGCACCTACACCGCCTTCGCCTGCAATCCGTGGCGCGGCTTCCAGGTCGTGCCTTGCGCGACCGTGACGGACATCCTGGCCGAAGTCGTGCCCGGCGAAGGCAAGGCGATCGTGCTGCTCGCGCATTACGATTCCGTGCCCGCGGGGCCCGGCGCCTCCGACGACGAATCCGGCACCGCCATCGTGCTCGAGACGGCGCGTGCTTTGCGCGCGCGAGGAGCCAAGTCGAAGCATCCGGTGCTGGCGGTGATCACCGACGGCGAGGAGGCGGGCTTGCTCGGCGCCCAGGCGTTCCTGCAGAACCCGGCGCTCAAGGCGCGCGTCGGCGTGGTGGTGAATGTCGAGGCCCGCGGCACGCGGGGCCGCAGCCTGTTGTTCCAGACCAGCCCCGCCGAGTCGCGGCTGATCGATCTCTATGTGAAGAGCCTTCCCTATTATGCGACGAGCTCGCTCTTCGCCGAGATCTACAAGCTGCTGCCGAACGACACCGACCTGACCCTGTTCCTGCACCAGGGCTTCACCGGATTCAATTTCGCGTTCTCGGACAACGTCGCCGACTATCACACCCCGCTCGATACGCGCGCGAATTTGAGCAAGCTGACCTTGCAGCAGCAGGGCGAGAACATGCTGGGCGTCGCCTCGGCGCTCGCGCAGACCGACTATGACGACCTTGCTGGCCACAACGAGGTCTATCTCGACCTGTTCGGCTTCGTCGTGCCGCGCATGCCCGCGATGTGGGCGCTGCCGGTCGCGCTCGTGTCATTGCTCATGCTGCTGTTCGCGGCATGGCGCGCCAGCGGCATCGGACGCGGCGCGTGGCTGCGCGCGGCGCTGATGCCGCCGGCGGTTTTGGTCGCCGCCGCGATCGCGGGCTGGCTGCTGCACATGTTGGCGCAGCTGATCTCCGGCCAGCCCGACCCGTCCTATGCCTATCCGATCGCGCTGCGCGAGGGACTGGCGTTCGGCGTGGTCGCGGCGATGCTGCTCGCGGCGCGGCTCGCCGATGGGCGCGCGGCGACGCTGTCGGTGTGGATCTGGTTCGCGGCGCTCGCGGTTGCGACCGCCGCGTTCCTGCCGGGCATCAGCCCCTATTTCCTGTTCCCTGCGCTCGCCGCGGCGTTGATCGCGCTGCTGCTCGTCATCGTGCCGAAAGTCTGGCTCGGCGACATCCTGTTCGCGATCCCGATCCTGATCGCGCTCGCGATCTGGCTGTCGCTCGTCGCCGCCGGCGAAGGGCTGATGGGCCTGAAGCTCCATCCGCTGTTCACGATCCCGGCGGGCTTCGCGGCGATGACGATGGTGCCGCTGATCCACGCGCCGGCGATGCGCCGCGCGGTCTGGCTCGGCCTGATCGCGGTGGCGGTCGGCGGCGCGCTGGTCGCGACGATCATCGCCGGCTTCCAGCCCGCCTACAGCAAGACGATGGCGCAGCGCCTGAGCATCCGTTACGTCGAGGACGGCGGCCAGGCGAAATGGGCGCTCGATGCCAACGCGCCGTTGCCGGCCCCGCTGCGCGAAGCGGCTGCGTTCTCGAAGGAGCCCGAGCCCATCCTGCCCGACACGCCGTTCGCTTTGACCTACAACGCGCCGGCGGGCAAGGCGCAGTTCGCGCCACCGACGGCCGAGATCGTCGCCGATGGCGGCTTCGCGGGCGGACGGCGGGTGACGGTCGCGCTGCACGGCTCGCCGCAGGCCGCTGACATGCTGATCTTCGTTCCGAAGGCCGCCAAGCTGAAGGCCATCGACATCCACGGCCAGCACATCGCGCCGCCGGCGGGCTACGACAACGACACGCTCATCTCCTGCGTCTCGCGCGACTGCGCGCAGGAGGTCGTGTCGATCGAGACCGCGACCCATGCGGGCTTCACGCTGCGCTTCGGCGAGCGGCGGCCCGGCCTGCCGCCCGCCTCTGCCAAGATCGTCGCGGCGCGGCCGCCCCAGGCGATCCCCTCGCAGACCGGCGACACCACGCTGCTCGCGAGCAAGCTCGACATTCCGGCGAGGTAAGATGCCGTCAGGTCCCATCTATTGCGAAACCGGCCATCCGCTGTGGTTCATGGCCGAGCCGCTCAACACCGTCACCAACGCCTTCATCATCATCGCCTTCGTCTATGCGTGGCGATACGTGCGGCGCGCGAAGATCGGCATGCCATGGGACCTCGCGGTTTTGCTGTTCCTGCTGTTCGCGACGGGCATCGGCAGCTTCGCGTGGCATGCCTTGCGCACCCGCATCGCGCTCGCCTTCGACGCGCTGCCGGGACTGTTGTTCCTGTTCGTGCTGGCGGGGCTGTGGTTCCGCGTTCTCTATGGAAACCTGGCCGGCATCGCGGGCGCGCTCGGCCTGATCGCGTTCGCCGCTCTGGTGCCTTGGTGGTGGTGGCATGGCAGCCACGACGTCCCGCGCGCGTTGATGCTCGCGCCCGCTTTCGTCGTCGTCGCCGCGGTCGGCATGTTCCTCGCCGCCATGACCGCGCGGCGCTTCGGCATGGGACCGGCGCGGACGGGCGCGCTCGCGATCGCGAGCGGCGTGACGGCCGCGGTGTGCCGCTCGATCGATCTGTTGACCTGCAGCGTGCTTCCGACCGGCACGCATTTCCTCTGGCACATCCTGCTGTCGCTGGCGGCCTATCTGGGCATCGTCATGCTGACGGAGCTGAAGCCGGCGCGGAAGCAGGGCGCTTAGATTGCGTGCCGCCGCGCCACTGCTCGAGCGTCACGGCTTTGGTGAGGTGCGGCACGCCGTCGTAGCCGAAGGTCTCGACGAAGTCGCGAAGCACGAGGCCGAAATGATTGTCGGCGTTGATGATCCTCAGGTAATAGGCCAGATGCGATTTGAGCAGCGCGGGCTTGAACAGGCGGGTGCGGCCGGCGACATAAGTATCGATGGCGTCGAGCGTGCCGAAGAAGGCGTCGAACACGTCGCGAATCTTCTCCTCGTCCTCGGAGAACACGATGTCCCTGTTGGTCCTGAGCCCGCGAAGCACGGTCTGCCGCTTGAACTCGAATTTCTCGGTTCCGCCGTCCGCTGGCAGCACCGCGTTGCCGTCGATCCAGTCGAGCATCTTGCAGGCGGCGGCGCATTTCGGACCAGAGGAAAAGGCTTTCATTTCCTGGGCGACGAACTCGGCGGTCTTCCAGCGGCGCGCGTCCCAGTATTGATAGAGCGCGAACGCACCGGCCGGAACGCCCAGGATGAGCGTGACAAGCGTTGCGACATCGCTGAAATCTTTCGGCCCCGGCACCATGGGTTGGGAGCCTAACGCTAAACCAATGGTTGAACAAGCGCCGCGCTTAGACGTCGACCGCCGCCGCGGCGAACTGAGCGTTTTCCTGGATGAACTGGAAGCGCAGCTCGGGCTTCTTGCCCATGAGGCGCTCGACCAGGTTCTCGGTCGCGTTCTTCTCGGCGTCGGGGATCTCGACGCGGACGAGGGTGCGCGCGCCGGGCTTCATCGTCGTCTCTTTCAACTGCGCCGGCATCATCTCGCCCAAGCCCTTGAAGCGCGAGACCTCGACCTTGGCGTTGGGCTTGAACGCCGATTTGATCAGCCGCTCGCGGTCCTTGTCGTCGCGGGCATAGACGGTCGTCGCGCCATGGCTCAAGCGATAGAGCGGCGGCATCGCGAGGTATAAGTGCCCCTTGGCGATCAGCCTGGGCATCTCGCGATAGAAGAAGGTCAGCAAGAGCGAGGCGATATGCGCGCCGTCGACGTCGGCGTCGGTCATGACGATGACGCGGTCGTAGCGCAGATCCTCCTCGCGGAACTTCATGCCCGTGCCGCAGCCGAGCGCCTGCACGAGGTCCGACAGCTCCTGGTTCTGCTGGAGCTTGCCGGCCGCCGCGCTTGCCACGTTCAGGATCTTGCCGCGCAGAGGCAGCACCGCCTGGGTGGCGCGGTCGCGCGCCTGCTTGGCCGAGCCGCCGGCGCTGTCGCCCTCGACCAGGAACAGCTCGGTCCCGTCGCGGCCGTCGCGCGTGCAATCGGCGAGCTTGCCGGGGAGGCGGAGCTTGCGCGTCGCCGATTTGCGCTGGGTCTCTTTCTCCGCACGGCGCTTCAGCCGGTCCTCGGCCAGGTCGACGACGAAGTTGAACAGCCGGTCGGCGTCCTGCGGGCTTTCGGCCAGCCAGTGGTCGAAATGGTCGCGCACCACGTTCTCGACCAGGCGCTGCGCGTCGGGGGTGGAGAGCTTGTCTTTCGTCTGGCCCTGGAACTCGGGCTCGCGGATGAACACCGACAGCACCGCGCAGGCCGCGCCCATCAGGTCGTCGGGCGTGATCAGCGCGGTTTTTTTCGAATTGACGCGCTCGCCATGCGCGCGCAGCGCCTTGGTCAGCGCGTTGCGGAAGCCCTGCTCATGCGTGCCGCCCTGCGGCGTCGGGATGGTGTTGCAATAGGAGTGGATGAACGGCTCGGCCTCGGGCGCCCAGGTCACGGCCCATTCGACCGCGCCTTTACCCTCCTTGTTCTCCGTCCTGCCGAAGAATTCCTTCGGCGTGACCATCTCCTTGCCGACGATCTCGCTGCGCAGGAAGTCGAGCAGGCCGCCGGGGAATTTCAGCGTGTCCTCGGCCGGCGTCTCGCCTTTGACCAGCGACGGATCGCAGCTCCAGCGGATCTCGACGCCGCGATAGAGGTACGCCTTGGACTTGATCATCCGGTAGAGGCGCGCCGCGCTGAAATGCGTGTCTCGGCCGAAGATCTGCGCGTCCGGGTGGAACGACACCTTCGTGCCGCGCCAGTTGACGGCACCCGCGTCCTTGAGCTTGGTCATGGGTTTGCCGCGCTCGAAGCGCATGACCTGCGCGCGGCGGTCGCGGGCGACCTCGACCTCCATCCAGTCCGAGAGCGCGTTGACGACCGACGAGCCGACGCCGTGCAACCCGCCCGAGGTGTCGTAGACCTTGCCGCCGAACTTTCCGCCCGAATGCAGCGTGGTCATGATGACCTCGAGCGCGGATTTGTTCTTGAACTTGGGATGCGGATCGGTGGGGATGCCGCGTCCGTTGTCGCGGATGGAGATCACATCGCTCGCGCCGAGCTCGACCTCGATCCGGTTGGCATAGCCCGCCACCGCCTCGTCCATCGCGTTGTCGAGGATTTCCGCGGCCAAGTGATGCAGGGCGTGCTCGTCGGTGCCGCCGACATACATGCCGGGCCGGCGGCGGACGGGCTCGAGCCCCTCCAGGACCTCGATGTCCTTGGCGGTGTAGCCCTTGGACGCGGGGGCGGCGGAATCGAACAGGTCTGGTGCCTTGGCCATGGCTCTCTTTAAGCGATTCGAGTGGGTTCGTTCAGGTTAACGAAAACCTACCCGGCGCGCACGCCTCGCGAAGAAGGCTCCGTTAACGCGCGCTGTGTAACCTGAGATCGTGGATACGCACATAAATCGCATGTCGCTTGAAGCCGAGCAACCCAAAGAGGACCTGCGCGATCTCGACGCGCGGCTGCGCCAGATCGTGGCCAGCCTGCCGGCGTCGATCATCTACAACCCGCTGATGACGGTATTGGCGGCGATCGCGTTCGTGCTCGGGCCCGAGACTTTCGGCGAGGTTTCGTGGACGGCGATCGTGCTCGCCATCGGCATCCAGCTGTTCACGTCGGCGATCGGCCGGATCGTCTATGTCCGCAACCGCGACATGGTGCGCGATCTCCATGCCAAGCAGCGCGAGCTGGTGGCGCATCAGATCCTCTATTCCGCCGGCACCGGCGCGATGGCGTGGTGCTTCTGGGTCGACGGCAACGACGTCAACAACATGTACGTCATCCTTCTGATGGTCGGCGTGTTGTGGTCGGGCGCGTTCACCCGCGCCGCGCACCGGCTGATCTTCACGGTCTCGACCTTCAGCGCGGCCCTGGTGTTCACCACGCGCTTCGCGATCGCGCCCGGCGGGGCGGCGCATATCATGACCATCCTGACGCCCGCCTGGCTGATGTACATCCTGGTGATGGGCGCCACCGCGCGCAAGCGCGTCGACGAGATGCTGGCGGTGCGTTTCGCCAACGAAGACCTGACCGACGCGCTGCGCCTGGCCCGCGACGACGCGCTGCGCAAGCGCTTCGAGGCCGAGGCCGCCAACGCGTCCAAGACCATCTTCCTCGCCAATATGAGCCACGAGCTGCGGACGCCGCTGAACGCGATCCTCGGCTTCTCCGACATCATCGCCGAGCAGAGCTTCGGCCCGGCGATCGAGCGTTACCGCGAATATGCCCGCGACATCCACAATTCCGGCGCGCATCTCTTGAGCCTGATCAACGACCTCCTCGACGTCGCCAAGATCGAGGCCGGCAAGATGGAGATCGATCCGCAGCCTCTGGAGCCGCAGCCGCTGCTCGAAAGCGTGCGCCGGCTGATGGGCTCGCGCGCGCTCGCCAAGGGCCAGACGCTCGATTTCGAGCTCAGCCCCAACATGCCGCAGATCATCGCCGATCCGCGTGCGGTCAAGCAGATCGTGCTCAACCTCGTCTCCAACGCGGTCAAGTTCACGCCGCATGGCGGACGCATCGCGGTTCGGTGCACGCTCGCCGACAATGGCGGCTTCATCGTCTGCGTCGAGGACAACGGGCCCGGCATCCCGAAGGAAAAGCTCGCCAAGGTGTTCAAGCCGTTCAGCCAGGTCGACAACCGCTACGACAGCAATGGGGGCGGCACCGGCCTGGGGCTCGCGCTGGTACAGGGGCTCGCGCAGCTGCATGGCGGCAACGCGACGATCGAGAGCGACGTCGGCGTCGGCACCAAGGTGACCGTTTACTTCCCGTTAGCCACGATCCCCGCGCCCGCGCGCCGCTCGATCGCATAAGCGATATAGGCGGAAATAAGCGGCCGCGTTCGCCGCCCGGTGGCGCCGAACCTCAGTAAATTTTAACGGACCGCTCGCTACGATCCGCCCGTCCGCGCAAGGCGGAAAGGGTAAACGAGGGATAGCCCGTGGGTTTTGGCAAGCGGTTGCGCGTGCAGAGAAGCGCGGATTTCCGCGTCCTGAAATCGCAGCTCGATCTTACCGCCGAAGCGTTGCGCGCGACGCGCCTGTCGGCGCCGCTGTGGTGCCTGTTCATCGCCTTCATCGCTTCGGTGGAAATCGGCCTGGTCGGCAATGCGCCGATCGTGCGCGCGCTGCTCGCGCCCGGCTTCCTCGCCGTGATCATGATCGCGCTCGACTATGTCGTTTCCTACTATCGCCGCGACACCGCCGGCAGCGGCGGGCAGGAGCGCACGCAAGCCTGGTTCGGGCGCCTGGTCGCGATGCAGGGGGTCGTCAGCTTCGTGTGGGGCCTGATGCCCTGGCTGCTGTGGGAGCACGGCAACGCGCTCAACCATCTCTTTCTCGCCGCTTCGACGGTCAGCATCCTCGCCGGCCTCGTCGTCAGCCGCGCGAGCCATATGGACATGTTCCTGGCGAGCCTGATCCCGTTCACCGCGATGGCGAGCCTGCGCTTCGCCTTCGGCGACACCGTGCTCGACTACGGCACCGCGGCGGTGCTTCCGATCATCGCGGTGCAGCTGTTCTCCGACGGACGGCGCATGATGCACCGCCTGGACGAGGATTCGCGCCTGCGCTTCCAGGTCGAGGACCTTGCGCGCGAGCTGGAGGAGACGCGCGACGACGCGCTGCGCAAGCGCTTCGAGGCCGAGACCGCGAACGCGTCCAAGACCGCCTTCCTCGCCAACATGTCCCACGAGCTGCGCACGCCGCTGAACGCGATCCTCGGCTTCTCCGAGATCATCGCGCAGGAATGCTTCGGTCCGACCGGCTCGCCGCGCTACAAGGAATATGCCGGCGACATCCACTCCTCGGGCGCGCATCTTCTCTCGCTGATCAACGACCTGCTCGACGTCGCCAAGATCGAGGCCGGCAAGATGGAGATCGAGCCGCAGCCGCTCGAGGCCGCGCGTACCTTCGATCTCGCGCTCAAGCTGATCGGCGCCAAGGCGCGAGAGAAGCATCAGGAGCTGACCATCACCGTCGACGCTTCGGCGCCGCCGCTGTTCGCCGACGAGCGCGCTCTGAAGCAGATCCTGATCAATCTCTGCTCCAACGCGGTCAAGTTCACGCCCGAGGGCGGGCGCATCCAGGTCGTGGGCAGCGCCGCGCGGGGCGGCGGCTTCCAGATCTCGGTGCAGGACAACGGTCCCGGCATCCCGCGCGAGAAGCTCGACCGCATCTTCACGCCCTTCAGCCAGGTCGACAACCGCTATGATCGCCAGGCCGGCGGCACGGGGTTGGGCCTCGCGCTCATCCGCGGCCTCGCCGAGCTGCATGGCGGCCGCGCCTGGCTCGAAAGCGAACCGGGCAAGGGCTGTTGCGCCTATGTCGTGCTGCCGACCGAAGCCGAGCGCCGCGCGGCTGCTTGATCTCAGCGCGGCGGGATATCCGTAAACACCTTGCTCGGATGCACGCGCAGGAACGCGGCGACGAGGCCCTGCTTGTCGCCGGGCACGGGCTTGGTCTGCGCCCCCCAGGCTTCCGCGTCTGATACGGTCGCGCCCGTGGCGCGCGCGAGCGCCGCGTTGTCGAGGCCGGCCGCCGCGAGCTTGGGCGCGAGATCGATCGCCCAGCGGTCGGGCGGTCCGTCGGTCTTGATCTTGAACGCGTTCTCGCCGACCTCGCGCATCCATTGCGTCACGCGGTCGGAGAGATAGCCGCCGGTGATCCCCAGGAACGCGATCAAATACGGGCTCATGTCCGATTGCGCGCCGGACTTGGTCGAGGCGAGCGCGAGCATGCCCGCGGCCGCGAAGAAGAACAGCGCGAAGGCGACGCCGGCGCCGAGCCCGATGCGGAACACGATGTTCCAGAAGCCGCGATGGTCCGGGTCGCGATGGAAATCCATCGTGATGTAGATCAGGCTGCCCAAGACGCCCATGAAGATCGAGATCAGCAGCACCAGCATCATGCGCGGCAGCGCCACGATGTTGTAGGCGAAGTCGCCGACCAGGGTTTTGAAGGACAGGAAATCCTCGGTCAGGCTCCAATAGGAGCCGTCGGCGAGCGGCGTGCCCGGCGTCTGGGAATCGGCGTCGAGCTTCTTTTCCTGCTGCTGCAGCGCCGATATCTGCGCCTCGAGCGCGCGCTTGGTGCTGGCGTCGGAATCGTACTGCGCTTTCGCGGCGAAGAATTTCGCCATCCGCTTGTAGGTCTCGACCTTGAAGGCGTTGAGCGACTGGCGTGCCTTTTCGGCATTTGGGAGCGCGTCGATCTCGGCATAGTACGCGTCGAAATGCCGGTCGACGACTTGGCCGAAGTTCCACGACGATGGCACGGTGCTCGACAGCGCGAACCCCGGGCCGCTCGCCGTCGCGGGGTTTCCGGGCGGCGGCGTCGGCGGCTGGTCCGTGCCCGTCGATTGCGGCGTCGCGGGCGTCTGGCTCTGCGGCGCGGGCGTCGGGGAAGGCGGTGGTGGCGCCGCCGCGTCGCCGATGAAGGTGTGCAGCTTTAGCGGCGGAAGGATGTAGACGGAATCGTTCAGGTCGATGAAGTTGCGCGCTTCGTCCGCGGCGCCCGACATCGCGGCGCGGGTCTTGGTGTTGCGCGCGCTGATCTGGAACAGCTCGTCGTTCGCGGCCTTTTCCTTGCGCGCGATCTCGCCCTTCTGCGCCCAGAACTGCTCGAGATAAGCCACGTCCTGGCGCACCCAGCCGGTGGAGATCTTGAGCGCGGCGAAGTCGGGCGAGGCGACCGCCGTTTGGAGCTGCTCGGCCGTGACGATGAGCAGCAGGGACGCGCCGGTGACGACGAACGCCACGATCAGGAACATGCCGATGCCGAAGCGGCGGAGCGACGGGGCCCAGGCCCCGAAAGCCGGCGCGGCAGGCATCGCCTCTCGCGAAAACGTCTCCGCCACCATCGCCGCCCCGTCCCGCCGTAGTTGCGCGGAAGTCGTATCACGTTTCAGTGGATACGCCTACCACGCGAGCTCGAGCACGATGCCCGCGCCCGTCTCGCGGCCGCTCATCGCATCGCGCGCCGGCCGGCGACAGGCGATAGGTCGCGCCGCCGCCATGCGCGCCGCCGAAGAACGCGTTGGCGCCGCATTTCTGCGACGGCAACGCTGCAAAAGCGGATAGGGACGGTATAGTCGCTGCATGCCGTCCTCCCCAGCCCCACAAGATGCCTTTGCGCTCGCGACGCGGCGGCTCAACGCCGAGCGCGCGCAGCGGCAGGCGGACGAGGCCGGTGCATTTGCGCTGCAGGGCGAAACGGCGATGCAGCGCCGGCAATTGGCCGAGGCCGTGCGGCTGTTCGCGCGCGCGGTCGCGCTGGCGCCCGATTTCGCGGTCGCGCGGTTCAACCTCGCGCGGCTTCTGTTCCAGACCGGCCGCATGGACGAAGCGCTCGGCGAGGTCGGCACGCTGCTGGCCGCTGAGCCCGAGAATCCGCTGTTCCGCCAGCTCAAGGCGAACATCCTCCAGAACACGGGCGCGGAGGAGCAGGCGCTCGCGATCTTCGAAGCGCTTGCGCGCGAGAATCCGGGCCGCGCGGTGTCGTGGCTCGCCTATGGCCTCGCGTTGCGCGCCGTCGGTGCGCAGGAGAACAGCGTCGCCGCTTATCGCCGCGCGATCCACTGCCGGCCGTCCTACGGCCAAGCCTGGTGGGCGCTTGCGAACCTCAAGACGTTGCGCTTCAGCGAGGCCGACATCGAAGCGATGAGCGCGCAGTTGAGCCGCATCGACATTGCGCAGGACGACCGCATCCCGCTGCAATTCGCGCTCGGCAAGGCCCTAGAGGATGCGGGCGCTTACGAGAAATCTTTCGAGCACTATGCCAAGGCGAACGCGCTCGGCCGCCGCACCGATTTCGATATGGACAAGGTCGGCGAGCGCGTCGCGGCGACGAAGGCGCTGTTCACGCCGCAGTTCCTGAAGAGCCGCGACGGTATGGGCTGTCCGGCGCAGGGTCCGATCTTCGTGGTCGGGCGGCCGCGCTCGGGCTCCACGCTGATCGAGCAGATCCTCGCCAGCCATTCGATGATCGAGGGCACCGACGAGCTGCCCTATATCCAGGACATCGCGCGGCGTCTGGAAGCGCGCGGCGACTATCCGGCGGTGCTGATGGATTTAACGCCGGAAGAACTCAAGACGCTGGGCGAAGAGTTCCTTTCGCGGGCGCAGCCGCATCGCAAGCTCGGCCGTCCGTTCTTCGTCGACAAGAAGCCGGGGAACTTCTCCCATCTCGGGCTGATCCTGCTCGCGCTGCCCCATGCGAAGATCGTCGACGCGCGCCGCCACCCCGCGGCCTCGTGCTGGTCGATGTTCCGGCAGTACCACGCCAAAGGCACGCTCAGGCTCGCCGATCTCGGCCGCTTCCACCGCGACTACATCGCCTATATGGCGCATGTCGACCGCATGGCGCCGGGGCGCATCCACCGCGTGCACTACGAAGACCTGGTGCGCGACCCCGAGCGCGAGACGCGGGCGCTGCTCGACCATCTCGGTCTGCCGTTCGAGGCGGGCTGCCTGCGCTTCTACGAAAGCACGCGCGCGGTGCGCACGCCGAGCTCCGAGCAGGTGCGCCGGCCGATCACCGCCGAGGCGGTCGACCACTGGCGCAATTTCGAGCCCTGGCTCGCTCCGCTGATCCGCAGCCTCGGGTCGGCGTTCGAGGCCTATCCGGGCGTGCCGGACGACCTCCTCACACCGAATAGTACATCTTGAACTCGATCGGGTGCGGGGTGTGCTCGAAGGCGTGCACTTCCGTCATCTTGAGCTCGATATAGCTGTCGATGAAGTCGTCGTTGAAGACGCCGCCCTTCTTGAGGAACGCGCGGTCGCGGTCGAGGCATTCGAGCGCCTGGCGCAGGCTGCCGCACACGGTCGGCACTTCCTTCAGTTCCTCGGGCGGGAGCGCGTAGAGGTCCTTGTCCATCGGATCGCCGGGATGGATCTTGTTCTCGATGCCGTCGAGGCCGGCCATCAAAAGCGACGCATAGGCGAGGTACGGGTTCGCGCCGGGATCGGGGAAGCGGACCTCGATGCGCTTGCCCTTCGGGCTCGCGGAATAGGGGATGCGGCACGAGGCCGAGCGGTTGCGCGACGAATAGGCGAGCAGCACCGGCGCCTCGAAGCCCGGGATCAGGCGCTTGTAGGAGTTCGTCAGCGGGTTGGTGAAGGCGTTGAGCGCCTTGGCGTGCTTGATGATGCCGCCGATGTAGTAGAGGCAGGTGTCCGACAGGTCGGCATAGCCCGAGCCCGCGAACAGCGGCTTGCCGCCCTTCCAGATCGACTGGTGCACATGCATGCCCGAGCCGTTGTCGCCATAGACGGGCTTGGGCATGAAGGTCGCGCTCTTGCCGTAGGCGGCCGCGACCTGGTGGATCACATATTTGTAGATCTGCATGTTGTCGCCGCACTTGGTCAGCGTGTTGTACTTGAAGCCAAGCTCGTGCTGCGCGGTCGCGACCTCGTGGTGATGCTTCTCGGGCTCGATGCCCATGTCGCCCATGATGGCGAGCATCTCGCCGCGGATATCCTGTGCGCTGTCGACCGGCGGCACCGGAAAATAGCCGCCCTTGACCGCGGGGCGATGGCCGAGATTGCCGGCCTCGTATTCCGTGCCGGTGTTGTAGGCGCCTTCGGACGAGTCGATGTAGTAGAACGCCTTGTTCATCTGCGTGTCGAAGCGCACGTCGTCGAACAGGAAGAACTCCGCCTCGGGGCCGAAATAGCAGGTGTCGCCGACGCCGGACGACGCCATGTACTTCTCCGCCGCCTTGGCGATGGAACGCGGGCAGCGGTTGTAGCGCTGGCCGGTCGTGGGCTCGACGACGTCGCAGGTCAGAAGCAGCGTGGTCTGCGCGAAGAAGGGGTCGATCACCGCCGTGTCGAGATCGGGCACCAGCGTCATGTCGGATTCGTTGATCGCCTTCCAGCCCGCGATCGACGAGCCGTCGAACATCGTGCCGTTGACCAGGAAGTCCTCGTCCACCAGCGACAGGTCGAAGGTCACGTGCTGCCACTTGCCGCGCGGATCGGTGAAGCGCAGATCGACGAACTTGATCTCCTTGTCCTTGATCAGCTTGAGGATGGCGTTCGGGTCTTTCTTATCGGCCATGATGGGGTTTCCTTCGACGGTTGGTCTTGCTTGGATCGGATCAGATGGCGTCGGCGCCGGTCTCGCCGGTGCGGATGCGGATCGCTTCCTCGACGTTGAGGACGAAGATCTTGCCGTCGCCGATGCGCCCCGTGCGCGCGGCCTTCTGGATCGCGTCGACCGACGCCTCCAGCCGGTCGTCGGGGACGACGATCTCGACCTTCACCTTGGGCAGGAAGTCGACGACGTATTCGGCGCCGCGGTAGAGCTCGGTGTGGCCCTTCTGGCGGCCGAAGCCCTTGGCCTCGGTGACGGTGATGCCCTGCACGCCGACAGCCTGGAGCGCTTCCTTCACCTCGTCGAGCTTGAAGGGCTTGATGATGGCTTCGATCTTTTTCATTTGAAGGTCTCCCGAGCCCGTCTTGGCTCCGCACGCTCTTTTCATACCCGCGTGCGCGCGGGGTTGCAGGACCTGTGCCATGCGCAACCCGTTCGACTCACAGGAAAATCGCGGGATGCCGGCGCCGGGCTGCGCGCGCCTTGGGCGACTCGCTCAAATTTTGTGCAGCGCAGCGCGTGTGGGCCGCTCGCTATTTATTCGCGCGCGTTCATCCGGTTGCACGCCAGCGTGGCGAGCGCGCGACAAATCGATACGGAAATCCGTTCGCGCGCGCACACCCGCTTTGACCGAAAGAGCACACTCAAAGACCACACGTGATGCATCTACACCGCACTTCCAGCTGTGCGGGAACTTCTCGGCAAAAAAGTTCGACTTATGTCACTGAACATGCTTGCGGGAGTGTGAAGTCTGCGCAACGCTTCGCCAGAGACAGCGATCATGCCTGTCTGTGGAAAGAGCGAGGGAGTTATGAACAAGACCATTCTTCTGGCCTCGGTGGCGGCGCTTGCGCTGTGCGCCGGCGGCGCTTCCGCTGCCGGTCAGCATCCGGTGGCCCATGCCCCGATGACCCATGGCGCGGCGAAGTTCAAGACCGCCGACCGTACGCTGAGCGTTCTGTACGATCAGAACGACGACGCGCAGGGCTTCTCCGACACGTCGCAGAACTTCGAGTCGAGCCTCGACGCCTATGACAACCAGGGCGCCGACGACTTCACGGTTCCCGATGGCGTGACCTGGAAGGTCAGCGAAGTCGACGTGAGCGGCCTCTACTTCAAGGGCTCGGGCCCTGCCTCCGGCGTGGCCTCGTCCGAGAACGTGACCTTCTACAAGGGCACCAAGAAGGGCCCGAAGACCCAGATCGCCAGCGTCACCGCCACCGGCGATGACGACGGTCTCGGCAACTTCGTGATCAGCCTCGGCAAGCACAACACCGTCAAGCTGAAACCCGGCCACTATTGGGTGTCGGTCCAGGCCAACATGGACTTCTTCACGGCCGGCCAGTGGGGCTGGGCGACCCGCAACACGCAGGGCGGCATCGCCCCGGCGATGTGGCAGAACCCGGGCGGCGGCTTCGGCCTCGGCTGCACGACCTGGTCGAAGGAGCAGGACTGCCTCGGCGACCAAGGCGGCGTCGACCACATGTTCACGCTGCGTGGCAAGGTCAAGGAAAGATAAGCCGTACGACACGGCCTGTCGGGAAAGGGCGGCTTCGGCCGCCCTTTTCGTTTGCGCGGCGTGCGTCCATGATCGCGCCATGACCAAACAGAGCGCCGTCCGCGCGCCCTCGGGTGCGGATTCCTTCGCGCGCGCCGCAACGGAGCTCGACGGCGGGCGGCCGCTGCGCAGCCGCAAGCTGCGCGAGCTCGCCGAGGCGCTGGCGCAGGGCGACGCCGAGCGCGTGGCGCGCGACCTCGCCGATCATCTGCTCAGGTCTCCCGACGATTCCGACGCGCTCAATCTGCTGGCGCGGACGCAGGTCAAGCTCGGTCGCCGCGAGGAGGCGCTGCCGCTGCTCGCGCGCGCTCTCGCGCTCGTGCCCGGCTTCGCGCTGGCGCGCTACAACTATGCGAACCTGCTCTTCAAGCTGCAGCGCTACGAGGCGGCGCTGGTCGAGCTCGACACGCTGCTGGCCGGCGACGCCGCGAACCCGCTGTTCCGGCAGATGAAGGCCGACGTGCTGCTCGCCATGGGCGAGGGCGAGGCGGCGCTCGACTTGTTCCGCGCGTTGGCCTTCGACCATCCCGAACGTGCCGAATGCCGGGTCAACTACGGCCATGCCTTGCGCGCGACGGGCAAGCGGCGGGAGGCCACGGACGCCTATCGCGAGGCGATCGCGCTCCGGCCGTCCTATGGGCTCGCTTATTGGAGCCTCGCCAATCTGAAGACGGTGGAATTCCGCGACGACGAGGTCGCGCGGATGCAGGCCGAGATCGACAAGCCCGCCACGCCCGGCCCCGACCGCGTCTATCTCGGCTTCGCGCTCGGCAAGGCGCTCGAGGACCGCAAGGCCTACGCGAAATCCTTCGAGCACTACGCCAGGGCCAACGCCGCGATGCGCGTGCGCGTGCGCTACGATCCCGAAGTGCAGACCGGGCTGGTGCGGAACAGCAAGGCGCTGTTCACGCCTGCGTTCTTCGCGGGCCATGCGGATGCCGGCGCACAGGCGCCCGATCCGATCTTCGTGCTCAGCCTGCCGCGCTCGGGCTCGACGCTGGTGGAGCAGATCCTCTCCAGCCATCCGATGATCGAAGGCGCGGGCGAGCTCGGCGACATCCAGGCGCTGTCGCGGCGGCTGAAGCGCGAGCCCGACGGCTATCCGGGCCATCTGGGAGCGCTCGACGATGCTGAGATCACCGCGCTCGGCGAGGCCTATCTCGAGAGCACGCGCGTGCATAGGAAGCTCGGCCGTCCGTTCTTCGTCGACAAGAAGCCGGCCAACCTTCATCACGTGGGGCTGATCCATCTCATCCTGCCCAATGCGAAGATCGTCGATGTGCGCCGCCACCCGGCCGCGTGCTGCCTGTCCGGCTTCAAGAACCATTTCACCACGGCGCGGCCGAACCTGGCGGAATTCGGACGCTTCTATCGCGAATATGTCGAGCTGCTCGCGCATTTCGACCGCGTGCTGCCGGGACGCATCCATCGCGTGATCTATGAGGAGCTGGTTGCCGATCCGGACGCGGAGGTGCGCAAGCTGCTCGACTATCTGGGCCTGTCCTTCGACGAGGCGTGCATGCGCTTCTACGAGAACCGCCGCTCGGTCTTGACGCCCAGCTCCGAGCAGGTGCGCCGGCCGATCACCGCCGAGGCGGTCGACCATTGGCGCAATTACGAGCCCTGGCTCGGGCCATTGATCAAGAGCCTCGGCTCGGCGATGACGTCCTATCCCGACGTGCCGGCGGAGCTTCGATGAGCGATTTCGACAGCGCCGCCGAAGCCCTGCGGCCGGGGCGCGGCGCGAAGCATCCGCGCCTGCGCGAGGCGGCCCGGCTGTTCGCGGACGGCAAGCCCGGCGCCGCGCTGAAGCCGCTGAAGGAGTTTCTCGGCAAGCAGCCCGACGATCCGGTCGCGCTGCATCTGATGGGCGAGATCGCGTTGGCGCAGGGCCGCGACGATGCCGCGCTCGGCCTCATGACGCGCGCGCTGCAGGCCGCACCCGGACTCGCCGGCGCGCGCTACAGCCGCGCGAGCATCCTTCTGCGACGCGGCGAAGCGGAAGCGGCGCTCGCGGATGCGACCCTGCTGCTGGCGGACGATGCGAGCAATCCGCGCTTTCGCGTGCTCAAGGCGATGGCGCTGGAAGCGGTCGAGGATTACGCCGCATCGGCAGAGTTGTGGCTGGCGCTGGCCCAGGATTTCCCAGACGCCGCCAATTGCTGGACGCGCGCCGGCAATGCGCTCCGGCTGCTCGGCCGCCGCGAAGAAGCCGTCGCCGCCTATCGCCGCGCCATCGCCGCCGATCCGTCGAGCGGCGATCCGTGGTGGGGCCTCGCCGATCTCAAGACCTATCGCTTCGACGACGCCGAGGTCGCGGCGATGGAGGCCCAGCTCCAACGTCCCGGCCTCGCGCCGGAGGATCGCGTAAGGCTGCATTTCGCGCTCGGCAAGGCATGCGCCGACCGCGGTTCCTACGAGACCGCGTTCGGCCACTATGCCAAAGGCAATGCGCTGCATCGTTTGGGCATCAAGCACGATCCCGCCGTGCTGAGCGCCTATGTCGCGCGGGCCAAGCAGGTGTTCACGCCGGAATTCTTCGCGCGTCGCGAGGGCTATGGCGCGGAGAGCGATGCGCCGATCTTCATCGTCGGCATGATGCGCGCAGGTTCGACCTTGGTGGAGCAGATCCTCGCCAGCCATTCCCAGGTCGAAGCCACGCGCGAGCTGTCCGATCTCGCGGCCGTGTCGCTGACGCTTCAGACGGGCTCCTATTGGGACGCGCTGCAGGCGCTGGACCGCGATACCGCCACGGAACTGGGCAAGCGCTATCTCGCGGCCACGGCCTCGCATCGTAAGCTCGGAAGGGCGCATTTCCTCGACAAGATGGGCGCGAATTTCGCGCAAGCAGGTCTGATCCGGCTGATCCTGCCCCAAGCGAAGATCGTCGATGTGCGCCGCCATCCGCTCGCCTGCGGCTTCTCGATCTTCTCGCAGCTGTTCCCGAGCGGGCAGAACGATTCCTATCGCCTCGCCGAGATCGGCCGCCTCTATCGCGACTATGTCGAGCTGATGGCGCATTTCGAGACGGTGCTGCCGGTCCATCGCGTGATCTATGAAGAGCTGGTGACCGATCCGGAGCGCGAGATCCGTCGCTTGCTCGACCATCTGGGCCTGCCGTTCGAGGCGGCCTGCCTCGACTTCCACAAATCCGGCCGCGTGGTCACCACGGTCAGTTCCGAACAGGTGCGAAGGCCGATATATAAGAGCGCGCTCGAGCAATGGCGGCATTTCGAGCCCTGGCTCGGGCCGCTGGCGGAGAGCCTCGGTCCGGTTCTCGCCGCATATCCGTCCGTCCCAGAGGAATGGCGCTGATGTCCCCCAATCCTGTTTTCGCCGCGCTCGGCACGACCATCTTCACCCATATGTCGGCGTTGGCGGTGAAGCATGGCGCGGTCAATCTCGGCCAGGGCTTTCCCGACGAGGACGGACCGCTCGCGATCCGCGAAGCCGCAGCGAAGGCGCTGATCGACGGGCCGAACCAATATCCGCCCATGCGCGGCCGCATCGAGCTGCGCAAGGCGCTCGCGGCGCATGCCAAACGCTTCTACGGCTTCACGCTCGATCCCGAGACCGACATCGTCGTGACCTCGGGCGCGACGGAGGCGCTGACGGCGTCGATCATGGCGATGGCGGGCGAGGGCGAGGTCGTGCTGATCGAGCCGTCTTACGACTCTTATCGTCCTATCGTCGAGGCGATGGGCGCGCGCGTGCGCACCGTCGCGCTCGCGGCCCCCGATTGGCGGCTGACGGAGGCCGCCTTGCGCGCCGCGTTCATGCCTGAGACGCGCGCGATCCTGGTCAACTCGCCGCTCAATCCCATCGGCCGCGTCTTCGATCGCGAGGAGCTGGAGGCGATTTCGCGCGTGCTGGCCGACAGCAAGGCCGTCGCGATCTGCGACGAGGTCTATGAGCATCTGGTGTTCGACGGCCGCGCGCATATCCCGCTCGCGAGCCTGCCCGGCATGGCCGAGCGCTGCCTGCGCGTCGGCTCGGCGGGCAAGATGTTCTCGCTCACCGGCTGGAAGGTCGGCTGGATCGCCGGCCCGACGGAGCTGATGCGCGTCGTCGCCAACGCGCATCAGTTCGTCACGTTCACGACTTCGCCGGCGCTGCAGCTCGGCATCGCCCATGCGCTCGAGCACGAGATGGACTACACGCTCGGTCTCACGCAAGCTTTCCAGGCCAATCGCGACGTGCTGCGCGACGGCATCGCCGCGCTCGGCTTCAAGCCGCTCGCCTGCGAGGGCTCGTACTTCCTGACCGCCGACATCTCGGGCCTGACCAACGAGAGCGACCGCGAATTCTGCGAGCGGCTGGTGCGCGAGGCGGGCGTGGCGCTGATCCCGCTGAGCCCGTTCTTCGCCGACGGCAAGCCCGGCAACCTCGTGCGCTTCGCCTTCTGCAAGAAACGCGCGGTGATCGAGGACGCATTGACGAGACTGAGGAGCCACAAGCTTGATCGATGAGAGAACGCCCATCCTGGTGGGCGCTGCCCAGTTCACCCAGCGCACCGCGCGCGAAGGCAAGGTCGCCGAGAGCCTGTCGCCCGTCCAGATGATGGCCAAGGTCGGGCGCGCGGCGCTCGATGACGCCGGCATCCGTGACGGCGTGGATACCGTCGCGGTGGTGCGCTTCACAGCGGATTCGCCGGGCGACCAGGGACGGCTGCCCAAGCGCATGTTCCGCAATCCGCCGCTGTCGCTGGCGCGGCATTTGGACCTCAAGCCGCGCCGGGCGCTCTACACCGCGACGGGCGGCAACACGCCGCAATGGCTGGTCAACCGCACGGCCGAGGAAATCGCGCGCGGAGAGTGCGAGATCGCGCTGCTCGCGGGCGCGGAATACATCGCTTCGCTGCTGGGCGCGATGAAGCAGGGCGTCGAGCTGAATTGGGGCGACCACGATCCGGGCAGCGATCCGGAGGAAATCGGCGACCAGCGCTCCGGCACGACCGAATATGAGCGCCGCTACCAGCTGCATTTTCCGGTCAACGTCTATCCGCTGTTCGAGACGGCGTTGCGCGGACAGGCCGGCCGTTCGCCGGACGCGCATCTGAAATGGCTCGGAGAATTCTTCTCGCCGTTCTCGAAGGTGGCGTCGGAGAATCCTTACGCCTGGTTCCCGACCTGGCGTTCGCCCGAAGAGATCGCGACACCGTCGGAGAAGAACCGCTTCGTGGGCGTTCCGTATACGAAGTATCTCAACGCCGTGATCGAGGTCGACCAGGCCGCCGCGGTGGTGATGACCAGCGTCGGCAAGGCGCGCGCGCTCGGCATCCCCGAAAGCAAGTGGGTCTATCTCCATGGCTGCGGCGACGCCAGCGACATCTGGCATGTCAGCGAGCGCGTGAACTATCATTCCTCGCCCGCGATCCGCGAGATCGGAAAGCGCGCGTTTGCGATGGCGGGCAAGAGCGCCCGCGACCTCGCGTTCATCGATCTCTATTCCTGCTTCCCGAGCGCTGTGCAGATCGGCTGCAAGGAGCTCGGGATCGCCACCGACGATCCGCGCGGGCTGACGGTCACCGGCGGGCTTCCCTATTTCGGCGGCGCCGGCAACGACTATGTGATGCATTCCATCGTGACGATGATGCGCAAGCTGCGCGGCAGTCCCGGCACGTTCGGGCTCTGCACCGGCAACGGCTGGTACGTGACCAAGCATTCGGCGGGCATCTATTCGACGACGCCGAAGCGCGGGCGCTGGGAGCGCGAGGATCCCAAGTCCTATCAGAAAGACATCGACGCGATGCCGCATCCGGCAGTGATCGAATTGCCGGAGGGCCGCGCAACGGTCGAGACCTATACCGTCGTCACCGACCGCAAGGGCAAGCGCTTCGGCATCGTGGTGGGCCGCGATGCGCAAGGCCGCCGCTTCCTCGCCAACACGCCGGACGACGACGCGACCCTCGATCGCATGACCTGGGAAGACATGCTCGGCCGCGAAGGCGCGGTGACGCCGGGGCCGCTCAACCTGTTCCGGTTCGAAGGATGAGCCTGCTTCGCTCCGCGCTGGCGCTGATCGTGGCGTTCGTCGTGACCGCGATCCTTCTCGTCGCGCCGACCATGGCCGCGGACGCGTTGCGCGAGGCGATCGGCTGGGAACCGGCCGAGGCGAGCCTGGCGTTCGGCATCGTCGTATCCGTGGCTGCGGGCGCGGCGGGCGGCGTCGTGCTCGCCGCGATCGCGCCCGGAGCGCCGTTCGCCCATGCGGCGGTGTTCGCGGCGGTCGTGGTGGTGTTCGACATGTTCCAATCGGCCGATGAGGCGCCGGCATGGAACGACCTGCTGTCGCTGGCGGCCTTTGTCTTCGGGCTTTTCTTAGGTGTCGTGCTTTGGCGTCGTCGGCGCAGGGTGTCTGCATGATGCGCATCGACCTCCTCGATGGTCCGGTGGGCTGGCCGATCGTCGAGGCGCTCGACCGCGCGGTCTGGCCGCCCGAGGTGATGGCGACCGTCGTCTGGCGCGACATCGTCTGGGCGCAAGCCGACAAGCGCGTCATCGCCTGGGAGGGCGAGCGCGTGGTGGCCCATGCGGGCCTGTTCTTCCGCGACGGGACGCTTGACGGACGGCCGGCGCGGATGTGCGGCATCGGTGGGGTGATGACGGCGGAGGACCGGCGCGGCTGCGGCCTCTGCGGCGCGGTGATGGCGCGCGCCGCCGAAGCGATGGAAGGCGTGGATTTCGGGCTCCTGTTCTGCGAGCCTCACAATGTGAAGCTCTATGGGGGGATCGGCTGGCGCGTCTTCGACGGCACGGTCGCCTGCGCTCAGCCTTCGGGACCGATGATGTTCGACCTGATGCCGATCATGTGCCTGCCCAAGCGCACCGCGCCCGCGCGCGGCGCGATCGATCTGTGCGGGCTGCCATGGTGAGGCTTTATCTCGTGCGCCACGGCCGCGCCGAGGCCGGCTTCGGCGAAGCGATGGACCCGGGCCTCGACGCGCTCGGCCGCGAGCAGGCGCAAGCGGTCGCCGCGAGCCTGGCGCCGCGCGGGCCGCTGCCGATCGTCTCCAGCCCGCTCCGCCGCACGCAAGAGACCGCGGCGCCGCTCGCGAAGCTGTGGAACCGCGCGCCGCGCATCGAGCCTGCGGTCGCGGAAATTCCCTCGCCGAAAGGCATGACGCTCGAGGAGCGCGTGACGTGGTTGCGCAATCTCATGGGCGGCTCGTGGCGCAGCGTGCCGCGCGACCTGGCCGAATGGCGCGAGCATTGCGTCGCGACCGCCACAGGCATTGCCGAGGACAGCGTGGTGTTCTCGCACTATGTCGCGATCAACGTGATCCTGGGCGCGGCGACCGGCGACGACCGCGTGGTCGCGTTCTCGCCCGACAATTGCTCGGTGACGATTTTCGAGACCGATGGCGCCCGGCTGCGCCTCGTCGACAAAGGCCAGGAAGCATCCTTGACGAAGGTGAATTGATGTCCGAACCGCATGAGATGAGCGCCGCCGAATTGTCGGCCGCCTATGTCACGAAGGAGCTGTCTCCGGTCGAGGTGACCGAAGCGCTGCTCGGCCGCATCGAGGCGCTGGATGCCGAGATCAACTGCTTCTGCCTGATCGACGCGCCGACCACGCTCGCCCAGGCCGAGGCTTCCGAAGCGCGATGGATGGCGGGCGAGGCGCTGTCGCCGCTCGACGGCGTGCCGGTCGGCGTCAAGGATCTGCTCATCACCGAAGGCTGGGCGACGCGGCGCGGCTCGCTGACCGTCGATCCGAACGGTCCGTGGACGGAGGATGCGCCGGTGGTGGCGCGGCTGAAGGAGGCCGGCGCGGTCATGCTCGGCAAGACCACGACGCCGGAGTTCGGCTGGAAGGGCTCGACGGATTCGCCGCTCACCGGCATCACGCGCAATCCCTGGAACAAAGCCAAGACGCCCGGCGGCTCGTCGGGGGGATCGTCGGCGGCGCTGGCCGCCCGGTTCTGCCCGCTCGCGCTCGGGACAGACGGAGGCGGCTCGATCCGCATTCCCGCCTGCTTCACCGCGACCTATGGCCTGAAGCCCAGCTTCGGCCGCGTGCCCGCCTATCCGCTCTCGCCCTTCGGCACTGTCGCCCATGTCGGGCCGATGACGCGCACGGTGCGCGACAGCGCGCTGATGATGAACGCGATCGCCCGGCCCGACGCGCGCGACTGGTTCAACGTGCCCGGCGCCGATGCCGACTATACGGCGCGCCTCGCCGAAAGCATGAAGGGCAAGCGCATCGCCTTCTCGCCACGCCTCGGCTACGCCAAGAAGGTGATGCCGGAGATCGAAACGTTGGTCGCCGCGGCGGTCAAGCGCTTCGAGGCGATGGGCGCGCATGTCGAGCAGGTCGATCCGTCCACGGACGATCCGTCCGAGACCTTCCAGATCCTGTGGTGGGCGGGCGCCGGCTTCCTTCTGGGCGACCTGCCGGAAGAGAAGAAGGCCAAGCTCGATCCCGGCCTGCGCAAGATGGCGGAGGAGGGCAGGAGCATCCCGCTCAAGACGTATCTGGCGGCCAATGCCGCGCGCGGCGCCTATGGCAGCAAGATCCGCCGTTTCATGGAGCGCTACGACTTCGTCCTGACGCCCGCCACCGCGACGCCGGCCTTCGACGTCGGCCGGCTCTCGCCGCTCGACGACGACGGCCGCGCCTGGCTGCAATGGACGCCGTTCAGCTTCCCCTTCAACCTGACCCAGCAGCCGGCGGCGAGCATCAATTGCGGCTTTACGTCGGACGGCCTGCCCGTCGGCCTGCAGATCGTGGGCAAGATGTTCGACGATGCCGGCGTGCTCGCCGCGAGCGCGGCATACGAAGCCGCCGATCCGCATTATAACACGGTGCCGAAAGGGTTCTGATTGCCGCGCGAGATCCTCACCGTCGCCGAGATGTACGAGGCCGATCGTCTCGCGGTCGCTCGCGGCGTCTCGACGGCGAATTTGATGGAGAATGCCGGCCGCGCTGTCGCCGACGAGATCTGCGCGCGGTTCAGCCCGCGCACCGTCGCCGTGCTGTGTGGGCCGGGGAACAATGGCGGCGACGGCAAGATCGTCGCGCGGCTCTTGAAGGAGCGCGGCTGGGAGGTGCGCGACAGGCCCGACGGCGCGGCGCTCGCGGTCGATGCGCTGTTCGGCGCCGGGCTGTCGCGGCCGCTGTCGGGCGAAGCGCGCGCCTGGGCCGAGGCGCTCAACGCGTCGGACGTCCCCGTGATCGCCATCGACGTGCCGAGCGGGCTGCAGGGCGACACCGGCAAGCCGCTCGGCGATACGTGCGTCGAGGCCGACCTCACCGTCACCTTCTTTCGCAAGAAGCCCGCGCATCTTTTGGGACGGAAATTCTGCGGCGAGGTCGTCGTCGCCGATATCGGCATCCCCGACGATGCCGCGTTCGGCGCGCGCCTGTTCGAGAACGGGCCCGAACTCTGGTCCTATCCCTGGCCCGCAGCGGAGGGCCACAAATACGACCGCGGACACTGCGTCGTGGTCAGCGGGCCGGCGCATGCCACCGGGGCGGCACGGCTGGCGGCGCGCGGCGCGCTCCGGATCGGGGCGGGGCTCGTCAGCGTCGCGAGCCCGCCCGAGGCTGTCGCGGTCAATGCCGCGCAGCTCACGGCCATCATGGTCAAACCATGCGACGATCTGGGCGCGCTTCTTGAAGACAAGCGGTTGAACGCGGCCGTGCTCGGCCCGGGCATGGGCACGGGCGAGGCGACACGGGCGGGGGTCCGTGCTGCGCTCGCGACGAAGGCTGCGGTGGTGCTCGACGCCGACGCGCTGACCGCGTTCCGGGACGACCCTCCGGCGATGTTGTCACTGCTCCGCGAGCCCGCGGTCCTGACGCCGCATGAAGGGGAATTCGAAAGGATTTTCCCTGGGTTGCTGGCCGACTCTCAGACTCGGGTCGAAGCGGCGCGCGCGGCGGCGGCGAAGGCGCGCTGCACGGTCCTGCTCAAAGGGCCGGACACGGCGATCGCCGCGCCCGACGGCCGCGCCATCGTCAACAGCAATGCGCCGCCTGCATTGGCGACCGCCGGTTCGGGGGATGTCCTGGCCGGCTTCATCGGTGGTTTGATGGCGCAGGGAGTCGATTCCTTCGGGGCGGCCGCGATGGCTGCGTGGCTCCATGGCGAGGCGGCGTACCGGTTCGGACCCGGGCTGATCTCGGAAGACCTGCCGGAGATGCTGCCGGCGGTGCTGCGCGCGTTGAGGGGCGATGAGCGAAATCACCATCCGCCCGGCCGAGCCGGATGACCTGCCGGCGCTCACCGACATCTACAACCACTACGTCCTGAACACGCCGGTGACCTTCGACGTCGCGCCGCAGAGCCTGGCGCAGCGCCGGGCGTGGTTCGCGCAGTTCGCCGGCGGCCGCTATCGCTGCTTGGCGGCGATTCGCGACGGAAGCGCGATCGGCTGGGCGTCGTCGGCGCGCTTCAAGGAGAAGCCGGCCTACGAGACCACGGTCGAGACGAGCATCTATCTGGCGCCGGACGAAGCCGGGCAGGGGCTCGGCCGCCGCCTCTACGAGACTCTGTTCGCGGCATTGGCGGACGAGGATATCCACAAGGTCTTCGCCGGCATCACGATCCCCAACGCGGCGTCGGTCGGGCTGCACGAGCGCCTGGGCTTCCGGCTGGTCGGGACCTACCCGGAGGTCGGCCGCAAATTCGGCCGCTACTGGGACACGGCGCTGCTCATGCGCGATTTTGGAGGGACATGAGATGAAGGCGATTTGTGCGCTGCTGTTGCTAAGCACCGTGGCCACCCAGGCCGGCGACATGGAGACGGTCGCGGCGCTCGACACACGCTACCAAGCGGCGGTAAAGGCGAACGACGCCGACGCGATGGCGGCGATCCTCGATCCGCAGTTCGCGCTCGTGATCGGCAACGGCACGGCCTTCACGACGCGGCAATTGCTCGACAGCGCGCGCCACAAGGACGTCGTCTACGAGCGCCAGGAAGAAGACGACGGCACGCAGACCGTGCGGGTGTGGGGCGACACCGCCGTGGTGACCGCGCGGCTCTGGCTCAAGGGCATGCGCGGCGACAAGCCGTTCGAACGCAAGCTCTGGTTCAGCGACACCTATCGCCGCACGCCCACCGGCTGGCGCTATGTCTTCGGCCAGGCGTCGCTGCCGCTGCCGGATCAAAAATAAATTTCCAGGACACGCCGAACCCTCGCGTGTCACCTTGGCCGAGCAGGTCTTCGCATCCGAGCGATTGCGGCAATCCGAGCTGCTGCGCCGACGCCAATATCGGCCAGGACACCGGCGACGTTTTCGCGATGACGGCCGAGGGCTACAATTTCGACGGCACGCAGGGCCCGGGCGTCGCGCGCCTCGGCGATCCGGCCTACGACGCGGCAACGACCGTGCTCTCGGCGCCCAACTTCTACGGCGCCCACGGCCACGATCCGAACGGCCCCAACATGAGCGCGTCGTTCTATGCCGCCGGCCCGGACATCAAGACGAACGTCGTCGTCGGCAAGATGTACAACATCGACGTCGCGCCGACGATCGAGGCCATCCTGGGCGTGACCCCGGCCGAGACCGTCGACGGCCACGCCGTGACGCAGATCCTGCGCAAATAACCTCACGCGCTCGATCCGACGAAGGCCGCCGGCGTTCCCCCTCGCCGACGACTTTTTGTTAACCATAACTGCGACTTGCTCCGAGCGCGTGACTTTCCTATTGTTCTACCGATACGCGAGTCATCCACGGGGCGGGGGGCTTCCGGTGATTTTTCAGTTTCCGTCTTACGCCACTGTGCTGGCGTATTTCTTCGAGAATGCGCGTGTCATTGCCTTCGACGAGGGCGTTGCTGTCGCGTTCCTGATGATTCTGGTTGTCATACGCAATGTGGTCGTTGAAGGGCCCCAGATGGAGGCTCGGTTCTTTTTCGTCGGCAGCGACCTTCTCTTCGGTTTTATGGGAATAGGAATAATTGCCTTGATCCGCCAGATCGTCGCAGCTCTCTCCCACGAGGCAAGCCCAAATGCTGTGCTGGTTTCCCTTGGAACGGCTCTAATTTTCGCTTGCTCTCTTCCTTTGATGGCGACTACATTCCTAACTGAACGAGCCGCACGAAAGTCACCAAAAAGGCACGTATTGAGTAATTTTTTCATTAACCTTACAACTGGGCTGGTACCACTTGTAGTGGCTACGTGTTTCTTCACCGAGTACCTTACCTAGGGGAATGGCAATGCACCGGCTGAAGACCCTTGCCTGGTACACCGGGATTCTCAGTGCCCTCGGCGTGTTCATCACCCCGCTGTTGATATTCACGCACCCCAATGAAGCCAAAACCTTTTCGAGCCAGCTCGCGATGTGGCTGGATTCCAATTTCGCCGCGTTCAGCAACGGCGCGAAGGCAGGGGAGATCGCGCACCGTGTCGCCGCCAATGCGGCCGCGCAATTTGCCGATCCCAGAGTTCAGAACATGTATGACGCGATCATGATGCTGTTTCCATATCTGCTTGTTTTATCCACGATATCACTGGTGATGATTTTGATCGGCTATCAGCGGTTCGTCCCCGAGTAGGCCGCGCCGACCAATCCTGCTCCAAAAACTTCGCCATATTACCAACCCTGTCCGTGTGGACGGCAGGCAAGTCTGTGCTATAGGGGCGCCCTTCCAGCCGGATTTGGTCGGAAAAGCCCAGGCGGGCGTGGCGGAACTGGTAGACGCGCTGGATTTAGGTTCCAGTGACGAAAGTCGTGGGGGTTCGAGCCCCTCCGCCCGCACCAGCCTTCTGCGGCTCGGCAAGGCGAGGGCTAGGATAGAATTGGATAGGGAAGTAAAGACATGCAGATCACCGAGACCGTCTCCGAAGGCTTGCGCCGCGAATACCGGGTCGTCGTGCCCATGGGCGACCTCGACGCCAAGGTGACCGCGCGCCTCGAAGAGATGAAGCCCAAGATGCACCTCAAGGGCTTCCGCCCGGGCAAGGCGCCGGTCTCGTTCCTCAAGAAGCAGTTCGGCAAGTCCATGATGGGCGAGGTCGTGGAAGAGGTCGTCAACGAGGGCTCGAAGAAGGCCATCGAGGACAACGCGCTGAAGCCCGCTTTCGCGCCCCGCGTCGAGCCGGTGGGCGAGATCGAGCAGGTCGTCGACGGCAAGGCCGATCTCGAATTCACGGTCAAGGTCGACCTGATGCCCGATTTCGAGCTCGCCGACGTCTCCAAGTTCAAGATCGAGCGGCTGACCTCCGACGTGACTGAGGCCGATGTCGAGGAAGCCTTGAAGCGCCTCGCCGAGCAGTCGCGCACGTTCTCCACCCGCGACGGCGAGGCCCAGCTCGACGACGTGGTGCGCATCGATTTCGTCGGCCGCATCGACGGCGACGAGTTCCCGGGCGGCAAGGCCGACGACTTCAGCCTGCAGCTCGGCTCGGGCCAGTTCATCCCCGGCTTCGAGGAGCAGCTCGTCGGCGCCAAGGCCGGCGAGACGCGCGACGTGAAGGTCGCGTTCCCCACCGAGTACCAGGAGCCCAGGCTCGCCGGCAAGGACGCCGTCTTCACCGTCGCGGTGAAGGAGGTCCAGGCGCCCGACGACGCCAAGATCGACGACGAGCTCGCCAAGCGCCTCGGCCTCGAATCCCTCGGCGTGCTGCGCGACCGCGTGCGCGAGCAGGTCAAGCTCGACTTCTCGCGCGCCAGCCGGCTGCACCTGAAGCGCCGCATCCTCGACGCGCTCGACGGCCAGCACTCCTTCCCACTGCCGCCGGCGATGGTCGAAGGCGAGTTCAACGGCATCTGGAACCAGGTGCAGAACGAGCTCAAGCGCGAAGGCAAGTCCTTCGCCGACGAAGGCGCCAACGAGGACGAGCTCAGGAAGGAATATCACGACATCGCCGAGCGCCGCGTGCGCCTTGGACTCGTGCTCGCGCGCATCGGCGAGCAGAACGGCCTCACCGTCGCGCCCGACGAGCTGCAGCGCGCCATCGCGGCGCGCGCGCGCCAGTTCCCGGGCCAGGAGCAGCAGGTCTTCGAGTTCTACTCCAAGAACCCGCAGGCCCAGGCCGAGATCCGCGCGCCGATCTTCGAGGACAAGGTCGTCGACTTCATCGCCGAGCTCGCCGACGTCGCCGACCGCAAGGTGGACCGCGAGACGCTGTTCATGGACCCCGACGAGGCGGCGGAGAAGCTGAAGGGCGCTTAATAACCCTGCAAGCTCAATGGTCGTATTAACCGCTCGACGCCCCTATATGGACGTTGACAGGGCTGCCTCGCGCCCTAGGCTCAATGCAACGAATCAGGGAATCCCATGAAGGATCCGCGCGACGTCCACATGAACACGCTGGTGCCGATGGTGGTCGAGCAGACCGCCCGCGGCGAGCGCGCCTACGACATCTATTCGCGCCTGCTGAAAGAGCGCGTGCTCTTCATCACCGGGCCGATCGAGGATTACGGCGCCAGCCTGATCACGGCGCAGCTTCTGTTTCTCGAGGCGGAGAACCCGAAGAAAGAGATCTCGATGTACATCAACTCGCCGGGCGGCATCGTCACGGCGGGTCTCGCGATCTACGACACGATGCAGTACATCCGCCCCGCGGTGCAGACCTATTGCGTCGGCCAGGCGGCCTCGGCGGCGTCGCTGCTCTTGATGGCGGGCAAGAAGGGCGAGCGGTACGCGCTCCCCAACGCGCGCGTGCTGGTGCACCAGCCTTCGGCGTCCTATTACGGCCAGGCGGCGGACATCGCCCGCCACGCCCAGGAGATCGTCAAGCTGAAGAAGCGGCTCAACGAGATCTATGCCCGGCACACCGGCCAGAGCGTCGAAGCGGTTGAAAAAGCGCTCGATCGCGATACATACATGACCGCCGACGAGGCGAAGGTATTCGGACTGATCGACTCCGTCATGGAGCGGCGGCCCGAGCCGGCGGATGCGAGGTCGTAAAATCGCTCCGCTCGACCCCAAAAAGCCCGGTTTTCCGCGGATTAAGCAAATCTTGATCCGGTGGGCCGTAACGTGGTCGAATGAATCGGGAGGGCAACCCGGTCCGTCTGGCAAGGTTCATGCAGTGCCGATGCGGTTTTGGGTCAATGCGGTGTTTAAGGGACGGGCTCACGCCCGGGAAAGCCTATGAGTAAGGCGGGCGGCGGCGAGTCGAAGAACACGCTCTATTGCTCCTTTTGCGGCAAGAGCCAGCACGAGGTCCGCAAGCTGATTGCGGGCCCCACGGTCTTCATCTGCGACGAATGCGTCGAATTGTGCATGGAGATCATCCGGGAGGAGAACAAGACCTCCTTCATGAAGTCGAAGGAGGGCGTGCCGAGCCCGCAGGAGATATTCAAGGTCCTCGACGATTACGTCGTCGGCCAGGGCCACGCGAAAAAGGTGCTCTCGGTCGCGGTGCACAATCACTACAAGCGCATCAACGCGACCGGCAAGAACCAGGACGTCGAGCTCGCCAAGTCCAACATCATGCTGATCGGCCCCACGGGCTGCGGCAAGACGCTGCTGGCGCAGACGCTCGCGCGCATCCTCGACGTGCCGTTCACGATGGCGGATGCCACGACGCTCACCGAAGCCGGCTATGTCGGCGAGGACGTCGAGAACATCATCCTCAAGCTCCTGCAGAACGCCGACTACAACGTCGAGCGCGCGCAGCGCGGCATCGTCTATATCGACGAGGTCGACAAGATCTCCCGCAAATCCGACAACCCGTCGATCACGCGCGACGTGTCGGGCGAGGGCGTGCAGCAGGCGCTGCTGAAGATCATGGAAGGCACGATCGCTTCGGTTCCGCCGCAGGGCGGCCGCAAGCATCCGCAACAGGAATTCCTGCAGGTCGACACGACCAACATCCTGTTCATCTGCGGCGGCGCGTTTGCCGGCCTCGAGAAGATCATCTCGGCGCGCACCAGCGGCACCTCGATGGGCTTTGGCGCCACCGTACGCGCGCCGGACGAGCGCGGCACCGGCGAGGTGCTGCGCGAGGTCGAGCCCGAGGATCTGCTCAAATTCGGCCTGATCCCCGAGTTCATCGGCCGCCTGCCGGTGCTCGCGACGCTTGGCGACCTCCAGGAGCAGGCGCTGATCGAGATCCTGACGCGGCCCAAGAACGCGCTCGCCAAGCAGTATCAACGCATGTTCGAGATGGAGAACGTCAAGCTGCGCTTCCAGGACGAGGCGCTGCATGCGATCGCGCGGCGCGCCATCGCGCGCAAGACCGGCGCCCGCGGCCTGCGCTCGATCATGGAGAACATCCTGCTCGAGACCATGTTCGAGCTGCCCACGCTCAACGGCGTGCAGGAGGTCGTGATCACCTCCGACGTCGTCGAAGGCCGCGCCCGCCCGCTCTACACCTATTCCGACAAGGGCATGCGCGAGCAGACGGCGAGCTAGAGGTAGAGGCTCCGCCAACCGCCGCATGGGCTTATGCCATTGCAAGCTGCGCTTGCGGTATGCAATACTTATAATTGCACGGCGTGAGGCGGCTGATGTCCAGCTTCAAGCTCTTCGTTTTGGTTTCGGCCGCGCTGCTGGGTATCTCAGCGGCGGCCGAAGCGCGTTTCCTGCAAGCCGATCCTATAGGATACGAGGCCGACCCCAATCTTTACACCTATACCGGGAATGATCCGGCGAACCGGACAGACCCAGCAGGCGAGGTCGACGACGTCACCGGAGGGAATTGGGACGTCCAACAACAGCTAAGCACGCCTGAGAGCCAGCGTGCCCAAGTCGTGACGTTTGCGGTTGGCGCACCGATCATTGCGGGTACGGGTGTTGCGATCACTGTTGGATCGCCAGTGGCAAGTTCGATCGCGGTTTCATCGGGGGCCGGCGGAAGTGTCGCTGCGATTACCTCTGCCGCACGCGGTAGTTCGAATACTCAGGTGATCACCGACGCAGGCAAAGGAATGGGGAACTCGGCGATTACAAACACCGTCGCCCGTTTAGGCGGGGTTGCGGGTCCTGTCGGGACTGTATCGGGCGAGATCACCGGTGCATATGTCGGCGCAAAAGCGACTGGCGCATCGGACACAGAGGCTGTTGTTGCAGCCACGATCGCTGGAATGGTCGGTCTCATTACGATGCCGGCCGGGTTACAAGCATCGTCACAATCTGCCAGCATGGCTGCAACGGCAGTGAGAAGTGCCATCAAGGGCACGGCAAAAGCCGAGGCAAATCCAAAGACCTACCAGTCCAATTGTGCTGATCCTAAGAAATGCCGTTAATCGAGCGAACCGATGAAGCGATTGGTGGCGAAGATAGCCTATAGATTTGTCGTTGTGGGCATCGGTTTGGCGGCCGGTTTGGCCCTGGTGGCGGTCTATTTGGTCTTTACTGGCGGCGCTCCGAGCCTGCGCGACCGCGATTTCCTTGTACCCGCGGAAGTCTATTTGTTCCTCATCCCGTTCGTAGCCGCGATCTTCGTGATTCCCAGCACCATCCGCGAGCATCGAGGAAGGACGGGCAGTGCAGACCATGAGATAAAGTCGACTTTTTGGGAACCACGTGATCCGGGGTAGGAGCGTCAGAATGTGGGCCAGCCCTTCCTCCTGTTGCATTGAAAGCGGCAAAAGCGAGCTTCGGCGGTTGGGACGCATCTTTTTCGCTTTCATCTCTTTCGGGTTTCTGCCCTCCGCCTCGGCTCATGACATGGACCAGCGCTCGGCTTCGGCCGATCCAGTTCAGGCTGTCCGCGCCGTCATGTCCACGCCGGACGACAAGGTCGATTTTGCCCGCGCGAAGCTGACCTTCGACAAACTCTACGATCCCTCCACCGATATCGAGGCTCAGCTCAAGCAGATCGATCATATGGTCCATACAATTGGCACCATGGCCGGACCGTCTGCATCCTCGAGGCTTCGCCTGATCGCGCTGCACAAATTCCTGTACGAGGCCGGCTCCTGGAACGACAACGTTCCATTCGCGTATGACATGACGGATCCGCGCGGGCACAAGCCGGCAAGTCAGCTGCTCTCGAAATATATCCGCATGCATCGCGGCAATTGCGTCAGCATGCCGGTTCTCTTCATCGCGCTTGCCCAGCGATTGGGCTTAAAGGCGACCTTATCGACGGTGCCCGACCATGTGTTCGCCAAATACACGGATGATGCGACCGGACGCACGCTGAACCTGGAAACGACCAGGGCTGCAGTTCCGGTGACGGATGACTACTACCTCAAGAACATCCCTATGACGGACGCGGCCATCGCTAACGGTATCTATATGAAGACGCTGTCGAAGAAGGAAGCGCTCGTCGTGATGGCGACTGAAGTCCTCGACAGCGCGCTGATGCACCGCCGCTTCCGGGAGATCCTCGATCTCGTCGAGGTGCTGCGACCTTATTATCCCAACGATCTGGCGGTGCTGCTCATGCCGGCCGATGCCGGGATCGGGATGCTCGACAAGGAGTTCCGAGCCAAATACCCAAAGCGTACCGATGTACCGCCGGAATTGCTTGGCCGCCTCGGGTTCCTGGAGCGGTCGGTGGACAATGCCCTCAACCACGCGTATGCGCTCGGGTGGCGCGAGAGCGACGGCGCGGATGAGCTTGCGCTACAGGCCGCCACCACCGCCCCAAAATGACGCAGCCGCGCCATTTTATGTCGCCGGACCGCAAAATCTCGTGAAAATTCGCGTGCCGGGCCCCATGCCTTGAAACCGCGCGCCCGCAGACCCATTTTTATCCAACGGAGTCGGCCCATTGGGCGGCTTTAATCAAGGTTTCGTACGCCCATTCCGGGGTATGATGCCTTTTCACGCCGGGGGAATCCTCGGTCAGGAGCAAGGTAATGACGGATATTGTGAGTACCCCCCAGGGCGATCGGGGCAAGGGCGAAGCCGGCGGCAATGTGGCGTCGGTCCTGCCGCTGCGCGACATCGTGGTGTTCCCCCATATGATCGTGCCGCTCTTCGTCGGCCGCGAGAAATCCGTGCGCGCGCTGGAAGAGGTCATGAACGAGGAGAAGCAGATCCTGCTCCTCACCCAGAAGAACGCGTCCGAGGACGATCCCGGCACCGACGGGCTGCACCGCATCGGCACCCTGGCGACCGTGCTGCAGCTGTTGAAGCTCCCCGACCAGACCGTGCGCGTCCTCGTCGAGGGCAAGTCGCGCGCCCGCGTGAAGGACTTCCTGCCGCGCCAGGACTTCTTCCAGGCGACGATCGAGCGCATCCCCGAAAACGTCGGCGAGACGAAAGAGACCGAAGCGCTGATCCGCACGGTCAAGACGAACTTCGAGCAGTACATCAAGCTCAACAAGAAGATCCCGGCCGAGACGCTGGCGTCGGTGGCGCAGATCGAGGAGCCGGCGAAGCTCGCCGACATCGTCTCCTCGCATCTGTCGGTGAAGATCTCCGACCGCCAAGCGCTGCTCGAGACGCTGAACACCGGCGAGCGCCTGGAGAAGGTGCTGTCGCTGATCGAAGCCGAGATCGGCGTGCTCCAGGTCGAGCGCAAGATCCGCAGCCGCGTCAAGCGCCAGATGGAGAAGACCCAGCGCGAGTACTATCTCAACGAGCAGCTCAAGGCGATCCAGAAGGAGCTCGGCGAAGGCGACGAAGGCCGCGACGAGATGAACGAGCTGGAGACGCGCATCCGCAAGACCAAGCTGTCGAAGGAAGCGCGCGAGAAGGCGATGGCCGAAGTGAAGAAGCTTCGCTCGATGTCGCCGATGTCGGCCGAAGCGACCGTGGTGCGCAACTATCTCGACTGGATGCTCTCGCTCCCCTGGGGCAAGAAGTCCAAGGTCAAGAAGGACATCGCCCACGCCGAGCAGATCCTCCACGACGACCATTACGGCCTGGAGAAGGTCAAGGAGCGCATCCTCGAATACCTCGCGGTGCAGCAGCGCGCCGGCAAGATGAAGGGGCCGATCCTGTGCCTCGTCGGACCGCCCGGCGTCGGCAAGACCTCGCTCGGCAAGTCGATCGCCAAGGCCACGGGCCGCGAGTTCGTGCGCATGAGCCTCGGCGGCGTGCGTGACGAGGCGGAGATCCGCGGTCACCGGCGCACTTACATCGGCTCGATGCCCGGCAAGATCATCCAGTCGATGAAGAAGGCGAAGACGGCGAACCCGCTCTTCCTGCTCGACGAGATCGACAAGCTCGGCGCCGATTGGCGCGGCGACCCGTCGTCGGCGCTGCTCGAGGTGCTGGATCCGGAGCAGAACTCGTCGTTCAACGACCACTACCTCGAGGTCGATTTCGATCTCTCGGACGTGATGTTCATCACCACGGCCAACACGCTGCGCATGCCGCAGCCGCTGATGGACCGCATGGAGATCATCCGTATCCCCGGCTACACCGAGGACGAGAAGGTCGAGATCGCCAAGCGCCATCTCATCGAGAAGGAGATGAAGGCGCATGGGCTCAAGCCCGACGAGTGGTCGATCACCGATGGCGGCCTGCGCGACCTGATCCGCTACTACACGCGGGAAGCAGGCGTGCGCAACCTCGAGCGCGAGATCGCGAACCTGACCCGCAAGGCGGTGAAGGAGATCGTCTCGGGCAAGGCGACGAAGATCGAAGTCACGCCCGAGAACCTCGGCACCTATGCCGGCGTGCGGAAGTTCCGCTTCGGCGAGATCGAGGGCGAAGACCAGGTCGGCGTGGTGACGGGTCTGGCATGGACGGAAGTCGGCGGCGAGACCCTGCAGATCGAAGCCGTCATGCTGCCCGGCAAGGGCCGCATGCAGACGACCGGCAAGCTCGGCGAGGTGATGAAGGAGTCGATCGACGCGGCGCGTTCCTATGTGCGCTCCAAGGCGACGAGCTTCGGCATCAAGCCGCCCACCTTCGACAAGGTGGACATCCACGTCCACGTGCCGGAAGGCGCGACGCCCAAGGACGGCCCCTCGGCTGGCGTCGGCATGGCGACGTCGATCATCTCGGTGCTCACCGGCATCCCGGTGCGCCGCGACGTGGCGATGACCGGCGAGGTCACCCTTCGCGGGCGCGTGCTGCCGATCGGCGGCCTGAAAGAGAAGCTGCTCGCGGCGCTCCGGGCCGGCATCAAGACGGTGCTGATCCCCGAGGAGAACGAGAAGGACCTGGCCGAGATCCCCGACAATGTGAAGTCGGGCATGACCATCGTGCCTGTGAAGACCGTGGGCGAGGTGCTGAAGGTGGCGCTGGTGCGCCAGCCCGAAGCCATCGACTGGGTCGAACCGGCCGAAGTGGTCGCGCCGCCCGCGCTCCACGACGGCGAGGCCGATGCGGTCGTGACGCACTGACGGCGCCGACTGTCACAAAACAAAAGGGCCCGGAGAGCAATCTCCGGGCCTTTTTTGCTATCATGCCGGCGGGAGGACGGCGTCGATGGGTTCGTTCGAGACCGGGACCGGCACGTTCGGAAGCAATCTGGCAACCACGCCATCTATGTGGCGCATCCCAAGGAGGTCGCGGCCTTCATCGAGAAGGCGGCCAAGGCATCGAAGTAGGCCCGTTTCCCCCGATTGCAACCATCGCGGGCCCGAGTCGTTTCCGATTCGGGCCTCTTTTTACCCAAAAATCGGCCGATTCCCTCGGTTTTTTGCTTGGGCAGGCTGGCGCCAAGCCCTAAAGTCCTAGGATTAGGGGACGAATCGCCTCCCCACGAGTTTGCATCAGCGTCCGGCGCAACAGGAGAACGCTCATGAACAAGAACGATTTGATCCAGAAGCTGGCCGACACCACGGGTCTCGCCAAGAACGACGCGGCCAAGGCGGTCGACGGCGTGTTCAATTTGATCGAAGGCGCGCTCAAGGCCGGCGACGAGGTTCGCCTGACCGGGTTCGGCGTCTTCGTGGTCGCCCAGCGCGCGGGCGGCAAGGGTCGCAACCCCCAGACCGGCGAAGAGATCACCATCAAGCCGTCCAAGCAGCCGCGCTTCCGTCCCGGCAAGCAGCTCAAGGACGCTCTCAACTGACACGGCAAGGCGGCGGCCGCCCAGCCGCCGCCCCCTCGGCCGCACCAAAGCGAAGCGGCGGCGGGTCAATGCCAGGCGTGGTCGTCCACGTCTCTCAGCATCCGGCGCACGCGAAGCGAAAGCGCGGGGTTCTGCGCGAAAGCGTCGAACATCTTCGCGCGCCCGGTTTCGAGCGCCGTCTTGAGCAGCGCCAGGCACATCACCGCGATGACCGGCTGGCCCAACAGCATCACCGGCAGGCCGGCGACCATGATCGTCAGATGCACGACGACGATCCGCCCATAGGGCGCGAACATCTGCGTCATGGGATCGGATGTCTCCCAGCGCCGTGCGCCGACCCAATAGCGCGCGAAGAGATAGAGGTGGAAGGCGAGCGCGACCGCGACGCCGGCCGCCATCGCGCGGTCGCTCTCGATGCGCGCGACCACTGCCGAAACGAGGCCCGCGGTGTGGAGGCTGGGGACGATGTCGATGTTCCCGCCGAACAGCCCGAAGATGAAGATGCCGTGCACGTAGCAGAACATGCCGTAGTGGACGACGAAGAACGGCACCAGGAACAACGCCGCCAAGGTTCCCGCGCGGCCGGTGCTCGCGCCGGTGACCCCGATCTTGACGACGTTGAACAGGCCGACGATCACATTCTCGACCCAATAGAGCAGCAGCAGGGTCAGCGCGCTCCAGCCGAACGCCACCACGCCGATCGCGGCGAGCATGTTGACGGCGAAGATCTGGGCCGCCGCGCTCATCGCCGCCACGGCGCCTGGACGGTGTGGACGGGCACCGCGGTCGGGGTCGACTGCCGCGTCGCGATATAGCCGCGGCGGCGCAGGCGGCGCAGCGCCGCCTGGACCGAGGATTTCGACAGACCGGTCTCGACCGCGAGCGTCGACAGGCTCGCCTGAACGCGCCGCCCCGCGCCGCCGGACTCGTGCCACAGCTTCACGTATACGATGAAGGACGAGGGCGAGCGGTCGTGCCCGATCAGATCGGGCATCAGGGTCTCGACGACGTAATCGTCCAGCGGCGCTCTCCTCACCATCACTATAGTAGGCACTGGGATGCTTGAGCGCGCAAGGGGCGCGGCCCTAGCAATGCGCCAACGGAGGCCTTCAATGATCACCCAGCTCAAATTCATGAGCATCCCCGTCGCGGACCAGGACCGGGCGCTCAAATTCTATACCGAGAAGCTCGGCTTCAAGGTCGCGACCAACCAGGAGATGGGGCCGGGCAAGCGTTGGATCGAGCTGCGCATCGGCAAGGCCGAGACCCGCGTGGTGCTCTTCACCATGGATGGCGAGGAGGGCCGCATCGGCTCGCGGATGAACTGCTCGCTCGCCTGCGACGATGTCGAGGCGACCTACCGCCAGCTATCGGAGCGCGGCGTCGAGTTCGAAGGTCCGCCCGAGAAGCAGCCCTGGGGCAGCTACGTCATCATGAAGGACAGCGAGGGCAACCGCTTCGTGGTCGGCTCGGATTAGGCTTCCGGCTTGTTGCGCAGGACGTAGACCTGATAGGCGACCGCGTCCCACGCGTTGTGGATGCCGACGAACAGGAGCAAAAGCGCCGCGCCGCCGACGCCGAACGTGGCTGCATCCAGCCGGCTCGAGGCCAGCGCCGCGGAGAGCGCGAGCAGCGCATAGGCCGCGAACGGCAGGACGACGTGGCAGAGGATGTCTTCCCAGTCCATCTGATAGGCGCGCTGGCGGCGCATGCGCAGCACCGGCAGCGCCATGTAGAGGAGGCCGCAGGCGCCGACCGCGCCGGCCGCCCAGATGGTGAGCTCGGGCCTCGGCCAGGGCACGCGCACCAGCGCCGCGAGCAGCAGGCAGGCGCTGAAATGCACCACCGTGGGCGTCGCGAAAGCGCGACCGGCTTCGGCCGTCACCGCGGTCGGCCGCTCGGCGATCAGGGTCATGACCACGAATTGCAGGCCGATCAGCGCGCCCGCCGCGCCGCCGACGATGACGTAGAACGTGTCCCACTCGCTCAAGCCCTGCATGCTCTTCCCCTCGGACGGCGCAGCGCCGTATAAGCCGCCGGACAGGGCGGTTAGCTCAGCTGGTAGAGCATATCGTTTACACCGATAGGGTCGGCGGTTCGAGCCCGTCACCGCCCACCACTTTTCGCGGGCAAGCCCGCGAACAGTGCCACGGCGTAGCCAAAGGCGAAGCCGGGCCGGCGAAAGGCTTTCTGCTCTCATGACCTCTCTTTCCGCCGTCCACAGTTTCTGGTTCTCCGAGCTCGGGCCCGCGGATTGGTTCGCCGTCAACCCCAAGACCGACGAGGCGATCCGCGCGCGCTTCGGCGATCTCTATGCTGCGATGAAGGCGTCGCCCCCCGATCCGGCGACGCTGGATGCTCGCGCGCATCTCGCCGCGGTGATCGTGTTCGACCAGTTCCCGCGCAACCTGTTCCGCGGCACGGCGGACGCCTTCGCGACCGACGCGCCGGCGCTCGCGCTTTCGCGCGACGCGGTCGAGCGCGGCTTGGACAAGGGGATGAGCGCGCATGAGCGCCAATTCCTCTACATGCCGTTCCAGCACAGCGAGTCCAAGGCCGACCAGGCGCGCTCTCTCGCGCTGTTCGCGACGGTGGACCTGCCCGAGGCCCAGCGCTTCGCGCAGGAGCACAAGGAGGTCGTCGACCGCTTCGGCCGCTTCCCCTACCGCAACGCGGCGCTCGGCCGCGCCTCGACGCCGGATGAGGAGGCGTTCCTCAAGACCAAGGCCCGCTGGCCGTGATAGCCTCCGCGAAAGCCTTGTCGGGGGAAAGAATGCGTCTGCTGCCGTTGCTTTTCGTTGCGCTTGCCACGCCTGCGCTCGCTCAGGACATGGACGACGTCGCGGCGCCGCCGGCCGCGCAGCAATCCGAGGACGCGAAGTTCGTCGCTTACGATCAGCCGGCGATCGCCTTCATCCACGCGGAGATCGTCGACGGCACCGGCGCCGCGCCGCGCTACGGTCAGACGCTGGTGATCGCCAACGGCCGCATTGCCGCGTTGGGCGCGCATGTGCGCGTGCCGAAGAGCGCCACCGTGATCGATGCGCGGGGCAAGACCTTGCTGCCCGGCTTCGTGATGATGCACGAGCATCTGTTCTATCCAATGGGCAAGGCCAACTACGGCTCGTTGCATTACAGCTTCCCGCGGCTCTATCTCGCCGGCGGAACGACAACGGCGCGCACCGGCGGCTCTATGTCTCCCTATGGCGACATCAATCTGAAGCTCGCGATCGACAAGGGCGAGGCGCTCGGGCCCGACCTCGACGCGACGGGCCCCTATCTGAACGGCCCGGGCTTTCCTGTGCTCAAGATGCATGTGCTCACCGGCCCCGACGACGCGGTCAAGACGGTGAACTATTGGGCCGACGAAGGCGCGACCTCGTTCAAAGCCTATATCAACATCACGCGCGACGAGCTCAAGGCCGCAGTCGACGCGGCGCACGCGCGTGGCCTGAAGGTCACCGGCCATCTCTGCTCGGTCACCTATCGCGAGGCGGCCGAGCGCGGCATCGACAATCTCGAGCACAGCTTCGCGGTGATGACCGACTTCAACAAAGACAAGAAGCCCGACGAATGCCCGGCAGGCTCGCAGCAATCGCTCGCCGATCTCGACGTCCACAGTGCGGCCGTGAAGTCGTTGATCGACCTGCTCGTCGCCAAGCGCGTCGCGCTGACCTCGACCCTGACCGTGTTCGAGACCTTCACCCCCGGCCGCCCCAAGGCGCCCGAGCGCGCGCTCGAATTGCTGATCCCCGAGCTGCGCAAGCAATATGAGGACGTCTGGGCGAAGAGCGCCACGAACGAGCGCATGAAGCCTTACGTGACGATTTTCCCGAAGCTGATGACGCTCGAGAAGATGTTCGTCGACGCCGGCGGCACGTTGCTCGCCGGCACCGACCCGACCGGCTATGGCGGCGTGATCCCGGGCTTCTCGGGCAAGCGCCAGGTCGAGCTGCTGGTCGAAGCGGGCTTCACGTTCCCCCAGGCGCTGGAGATCTCCACGCTCAACGGCGCACGCTATCTCGGCCGCGACAAGGACGTCGGCTCGCTGGAACAAGGCAAGCGCGCCGACATCGCGGTCGTCGAGGGCGATCCCGCAAAGAACGCGAGCGCGCTCGAAGCCATGCCGCTCGTGTTCAAGAAAGGCATCGGCTACGACACCGCCAGGATCTTCGACGCGATGAAGGGGCAGGTCGGGCTCTACTAGAAGAACCCGGCCGCGAGGTTGATCATCGTCGCCAGGATCGCGGTGTTGAACCCGAACGCGACGAGGGTGTGCAAGGTGCCGATGCGGCGCGTGCGCTTGCTGGTGAAGGTGATGTCGGCGGTCTGCGACGTGGCGCCCAGCACGATGGCGAAGTGCACGAAGTCCCAATAGTCGGGCTCGCCGCATTCGCCGAAGGCGAGGCCGCCTTTGGGACTGCCTTCCTCTTCCTCGAGGTAGTAGACATGGGCGTAGTGGATCGCGAACACGATCTGCACGAACAGCCAGGACAGCACCACGGTGCCGGCCGCGAGCGCGACCTGACAGCCGCCGTTCGGCCGGCCTTTGGCGTCGAGCAGCTCGGCGACCAGCGCGCCGACGCTGGCGATCGAGGCCAGGATCGTCAGCACCAGGATCAGATCGCCGCCTTCGTCGTGCGCGACGGCGCGGCGTTTCATGACCTGCGCGTCGCCGCCGCTCATGAACACGAAGGTGAGGACGAGGAACGCGATCACGCCGGCGTCCCAGCCGATCAGCGCCCGCGTCACCTCGCGCGCGATCCACGGCATGGCGGCGAAATAGAGCGCGACGCCGAGCGCGATCGAGGCGAGCAGATAGGGCCGGCTGAGCAGCGGGCGAAGCGGGGACATGGGCGACTCCCTCCGTCGCCCATATTAACATCGGGCACATTGACGTCCTCGCGCGCGGCTGGCGAAGTGGCGCGATGAGACGTTTTATTCCTGTAATGTTGGGCGCTGCGGTCGCACTGTCCGCCTGCGCCGATGACCGTCCGCGCGAGCGCGAGCCGCACGATCCGGCAAAGCCGTTCCATCCGCCGATCGAGATCCTGCAGCGCTACGTCACCAATCAAGACGGCTCGCTGACGCGCGCGCAGTTGGAGGCGGGGCTCAAGACCGATTTCGCCGCCGCCGACACCAATCACGACGGCCGCCTCGACGGCGACGAGACCCGCGCGGTGAACGAGCAGCGCTGGAGCGAGAACGCATCCACGACCTCGACCCTGGTCGACTGGAACCAGGACGGCTTCGTCGATTTCAACGAATTCGCCGGCACTGCGCGCTCGCTGTTCGCCGAGCTCGACAGTGACGGCGACGGGGTCCTGACGCCCAAGGAAATGGGCCGGAAGCAGGAGGGCCCGGCGCCCGCCGCCGCGCCGGCGCACAAGCGGCGACATTCGCCTTGACAGTGGAGGGGGCGGGCCCTACATCGGCCGTCCTTCGCGGCACGCCGCGAGCGCCCGCGGGGGCGTAGCTCAGTTGGTTAGAGTGACGGCCTGTCACGCCGTAGGTCGCGGGTTCGAGCCCCGTCGCTCCCGCCATTTCCAACAGACGCAGAATGACAGCCGGCAGAGCCCGGTTTCCCTCCATTCCGAGCACTCCTTCGCACAACGTCGTCACTTGCGACCGACTCGCAAATACGCACGAAGAATCCTGTTTTCCTGCGCCGAATCTTGCTCTAAACCCGCGTGGCTCGCGGGTTAAGGTTTGGCTCTTTTGCACCCGCGAAGAGACCGGAAACGGCGGCACGCATGGAACGGCTTCTTCTCGAATATCTGCCGATCCTTCTTTTCATCGGTATCGCGGGCGTCATCGCCACCGCGCTTCTCGTCGCCCCCTTCCTGCTCGCCCCCTCCAAGCCCGACCCCGAGAAGCTCTCGGCCTATGAGTGCGGCTTCAACGCCTTCGGCGACGCGCGCATGAAGTTCGACGTGCGCTTCTACCTGGTCTCGATCCTGTTCATCATCTTCGACCTCGAGGTCGCGTTCCTGTTCCCCTGGGCGATCACGCTGGGCTCGATGGGCCTCTTCGCCTTCTGGTCCATGGTGGTGTTCCTGGGCGTCCTGACCGTCGGCTTCGTCTATGAATGGAAGAAGGGAGCGCTCGAATGGGAGTGATCCCCGCAGGCACCGCGGCGCGCTCTAACGTCGAGGGCGGCCATCCCGCCTCCGACAACGATCCGTTCTTCAAGGCGGCCCAGGCCGAGCTCGCCGACAAGGGTTTTCTCACGGCGAACCTGGACTCGCTGATCAACTGGGCGCGCACGGGCTCGCTGCACTGGATGACCTTCGGGCTCGCCTGCTGCGCGGTCGAGATGATGCAGGCGAACATGCCGCGCTACGACCTCGAGCGCTTCGGCATCGCCCCGCGCGCCTCTCCGCGCCAGTCCGACGTGATGATCGTCGCCGGCACGCTCACCAACAAGATGGCGCCGGCGCTGCGCAAGGTCTACGACCAGATGCCCGAGCCGCGCTACGTGATCTCGATGGGCAGCTGCGCCAATGGCGGCGGCTACTACCACTATTCCTACGCCGTGGTGCGCGGCTGCGACCGCATCGTGCCCGTCGACATCTATGTGCCCGGCTGTCCGCCCACGGCGGAGGCCTTGGTCTACGGCATCATGCTGCTGCAGCGGAAGATCCGCCGCACAGGCAACATCGAGCGCTGATATGGAAAGCTTGGAAGAGCTCGGCCAGAAGATCGCAGGCGCGCGCGCGAGCATGGCGCTGGGCGAGCTCACCCTCGAGGTCGAGGCCGCCGACATCGTGCGCGTGCTGACCGAGCTTCGCGACGCGCATGGCTTCAAGACCCTGGTCGACATCTGCGGCGTCGACTGGCCGGAGCGGGCGAAGCGTTTCGACGTCGTCTATCACCTGTTGTCGCTCACCCGGAACCAGCGCGTGCGCGTGAAAGTCCAGGTCGGCGAGGACGAGACGATCGCCTCGTCGGTCGGCGTCTATCCGGCGTCGAACTGGTTCGAGCGCGAGACCTTCGACATGTACGGCATAGCCTTCGACAACCATCCCGACATGCGCCGCATCCTCACGGATTACGGCTTCTCCGGCTATCCGCTGCGCAAGGACTTCCCGCTCACCGGCTTCGTCGAGCTGCGCTACGACGACGAGCTCAAGCGCGTGGTCTATCAGCCGGTGCAACTGGTGCAGGAATTCCGCGATTTCGACTTCATGAGCCCTTGGGAAGGCGCGCCGCACATCCTTCCCGGCGACGAGAAGGTGGCGATGGCACCGGGCGCGGCCTCCGGCGATCCGGGGAAGAAGCCGTGATGGACAAGCCCGAGATCACTCCCCAGCCGGAGCCCACGCTGACCGTCAATTTCGGCCCGCAGCATCCGGCCGCGCACGGCGTGCTGCGTATGATCCTCGACATGGACGGCGAGATCGTCACCCGCGTCGATCCGCATATCGGCCTTCTGCATCGCGGCACCGAGAAGCTGATCGAGCACAAGACCTATCTCCAGGCGATCCCCTATTTCGATCGCCTCGACTACGTCGCGCCGATGAACCAGGAGCACGCGTTCGCGCTCGCCATCGAGCGGCTCATCGGCCTCGAGGTGCCCAAGCGCGGCCAGTACATCCGCGTGCTCTATTGCGAGATCGGCCGCATCCTCAACCACCTGATGAACGTGACGACGCAGGCGATGGACTGCGGCGCGCTCACGCCTCCGCTGTGGGGCTTCGAGGAGCGCGAGAAGCTGATGGTGTTCTACGAGCGCGCCTCGGGCTCGCGCATGCACGCGGCGTATTTTCGCGCCGGCGGCGTGCACCAGGACCTGCCGCAGGCGCTGCTCGACGACATCTATGCGTGGTGCGGCACGTTCCCCAAGGTGCTGGACGACATCGAAGGCCTGCTGACCGAAAGCCGCATCTTCAAGCAGCGCAACGTCGATATCGGCAAGATCACGCGCGCCGAAGCGGAAGCCTGGGGCTTCTCCGGCGTGATGCTGCGCTCGGCCGGCGTCGCCTGGGACCTGCGCCGCGCGCAGCCCTACGAGTGCTACAGCGAGCTCGACTTCAAGGTGCCCGTCGGCAAGAACGGCGACAATTACGACCGCTACCTGATGCGCATGGAAGAGATGCGCCAAGCGACGTACCTGATGAAGCAGTGCATCGAGAAGATGCCGTCGGGCCCCGTCGTCTCCACCGACAACAAGGTCGTGCCGCCCCGCCGCGCCGAGATGAAGACGTCGATGGAGGCGCTGATCCACCACTTCAAGCTCTACACCGAGGGCTTCCACGTGCCGGCGGGCGAGGTCTATGCCGCGGTCGAGGCGCCCAAGGGCGAGTTCGGCGTCTATCTCGTGGCCGACGGCTCGAACAAGCCGTATCGCTGCAAGCTGCGCGCGCCGTCCTTCGTCCATCTCGCGGCAATGGACTACATGTCGCGCGGCCACATGCTCGCCGACGTCTCCGCCATCCTCGGCTCGCTCGACATCGTGTTCGGGGAGGTCGACCGGTGATCCGCGCCGTGCTCCTCGCTCTGCTGCTCGCCGGCTGCGCCAAGGCCGATCCGGCGATGGAGAAGAAGGCGGTCGGCGACTATCCGACCAGCCGCGCGACGGCGGTGACGGTCTATTTCCGCGACTGCTCGGGACCGGATAGCGAAAGCAAGATCACCTGCCATAGCTGTGGCGACGAGATCTTCGTCGAGCCGGCCGAGATCAACGTCTATGCCGACAACAACGAGCAGATCTTCGAAGGCAATCCGCCCGAGATCAAAGTGACCGGCGAGATCACGCACCGGTACAACAAGGTCGCCGCCGCCGACATGGCGCGCGAGAAGGCCAAGGGCGCCGCTTCGTTCGAGAAATACCTGACCGGGCTGTTCGAGGCGGGCAACGATTGGTGCGCGTCCTATGGCGGCACGCGCCACGACCTCAAGAACGTCATCGCCGATGCGGCGCGCGGCAAGCTGGTGGACATGAAATGAGCAAGAAACGCATCCGTTGTGCCGTGCATGGCGAAGGCGACACCGTCTTCGTCTGCGACCACACGCTCAAATCGCTGCGCGACAACGCTCCGCGCGGGCTATATCAGTGGCAGAACGAGGACGGCAATGTGAACGCGTGGTGCGACGAGTGCAACGCGCGCATGGAGCGGTCCGCGGCGAACGGCAATCCGGTGCCGCTGAAATTCAACATCGAGACCCTGTGCCCGGTCTGCTTCGAGGGCATCCGGCGCCTCAATGGCGGGGGGCATCTCTACAAATGAGCCTGCGCCGTCTTTCCTCGCGCCAGCCCGTGGGCTTCGCCTTCAAGCCGGAGCACCAGGAGCGCATCGACCGCGAGATCGCGAAATATCCGCAAGGCCGCCAGGCGAGCGCGGTGATCGCGCTGCTCTGGCTCGGCCAGGAGCAGGAGGGCTGGGTCAGCAAGCCGATGATCGAGGAGGTCGGGCGTCTTCTTGCCATGCCCTATATCCGCGTGCTCGAGGTCGCGACCTTCTACACCATGTTCAACCTCGAGCCGGTCGGCGAGCACTTGGTGCAGGTCTGCACCACGACGCCGTGCTGGCTGCGCGGCTCGGACGTCGTCGTCGCCGCGTGCAAGAAGCACATCGCGCCGACTGAGCACACGGTCTCGGCCGACGGCAAGTTCTCGTGGATGGAAGTCGAGTGCCTGGGCGCCTGCGTCAACGCGCCGATGCTGCAGATCGGCAAGGATTTTTACGAGGACCTCGACGGGCCCAAGACCGAAGCGCTGCTCGAAGCGCTGCGCCGCGGAGAAGCGGTGACACCCGGAGCAGGCAACGGACGTCATACCTCGGAGCCCGAAGGCGGCGCGACCACCCTCACCGATCCGCAGCTCTACAATGGCGGCTATAGCCGCAAGGCAAGCCCCTGATGCTGCAAGACCGCGACCGCATCTTCACCAATCTCTACGGCTTCCAGGATCCGGGCCTCGATGCGGCGAAGAAGCGCGGCAATTGGGACGGCACCAAGGCGATCCTCGATCTCGGTATCGACGCGATCATCGATATTATGAAAAAATCCGGCCTGCGCGGCCGCGGCGGCGCGGGCTTCCCGACCGGCATGAAGTGGTCGTTCATGCCCAAGGAAGTGAAGGAGCGGCCGCACTATCTCGTCGTCAACGCCGACGAGTCCGAGCCCGGCACCTGCAAGGACCGCGACATCCTGCGCCACGATCCGCATACGCTGGTCGAGGGCTGCCTGATCGCGAGCTTCGCGATGCGCGCGAATGCCTGCTATATCTATGTGCGCGGCGAGTTCATCCGCGAGCGCGAGGCGCTGCAGCGCGCGGTCGACGAGGCTTATGCCGCGAATCTCATCGGCAAGAACAACGTCCATGGCTGGCCGTTCGACCTCTATGTCGCGCATGGCGCCGGCGCATACATCTGCGGCGAAGAGACGGCGCTGCTCGAAAGCCTCGAGGGCAAAAAAGGCCAGCCGCGCCTGAAGCCGCCGTTCCCGGCCAATGTCGGCCTTTATGGCTGCCCGACCACCGTCAACAATGTCGAGAGCATCGCGGTCGCGCCGACCATCCTGCGCCGCGGCGCGGAGTGGTTCGCCGGCATCGGCCGTCCGAACAACACCGGCACCAAGGTGTTCTGCATCTCCGGCCATGTGAACAAGCCGTGCAACGTGGAAGAGGAGATGGGCATTCCGCTGCGCGAGCTCATCGACCGGCACGCCGGTGGCGTGCGCGGCGGCTGGGACAACCTTCTCGCGGTGATCCCCGGCGGCGCCTCGGTGCCGCTGATCCCGAAATCGATCTGCGACGACGTGCTGATGGATTTCGACTCCCTCAAGAACGTGCAGTCCGGCCTCGGCACCGCCGCCGTCATCGTGATGGACAAGTCGACCGACGTCGTGAAGGCGATCCAGCGGCTCGCTTACTTCTACAAGCATGAGAGCTGCGGCCAGTGCACGCCGTGCCGCGAAGGCACGGGGTGGATGTGGCGCGTGATGACGCGCATGGTGAAGGGCGACAGCCATCCGGCCGAGATCGATCTGCTCTACGAAGTGACCAAGGAAGTGGAAGGCCACACGATCTGCGCGCTCGGCGACGCGGCGGCATGGCCGATCCAGGGCCTGATCCGCCATTTCCGTCCCGAGCTCGAGCGCCGCATGGCCGCTCGCAAACAGGCAGCGGAGTAGACGATGCCCAGCCGCAAGCTCATCGTCGACGGAACGGAGATCGAGGCGGATGACGGCCTGACCCTCCTGCAGGCCTGCGAGATGGCCGGCGCCGAGATCCCGCGCTTCTGCTATCACGAGCGCCTGTCGGTCGCCGGCAATTGCCGCATGTGCCTGGTCGAGTGGGTCGGCGCGCCGAAGCCGCAGGCGTCGTGCGCGCTGCAGGTGCGCGACATCTTCCCGAACAAGGACGGCACGCCGGCGAAGATCAACACCAAATCGCCTTACGTGCGCAAAGCGCGCGAAGGGGTGATGGAGTTCCTGCTCATCAACCATCCGCTCGACTGCCCGATCTGCGACCAGGGCGGCGAGTGCGACCTGCAGGACCAGGCGATGGGCTATGGCCGCGCCGCGTTCCACCGCTTCAACGAGAACAAGCGCGCCGTCGAAGACAAGTACATGGGCCCGCTGATCAAGACGATCATGACCCGCTGCATCCAGTGCACCCGCTGCGTGCGCTTCGCGACCGAGGTCGCGGGCGTCCCCGACCTGGGCGCCACCGGCCGCGGCGAGGACATGGAGATCACGACCTATCTCGAGAAGGCGTTCGCCTCCGAGCTGTCGGGCAATGTCGTCGATCTCTGTCCCGTGGGCGCGTTGACGTCGAAACCCTATGCGTTCAACGCGCGGCCCTGGGAGCTCAAGAAGACCGAGTCCATCGACGTGATGGACGCGCAGGGCTGCAACATCCGCGTCGACACGCGCGGGCCGGCGGTGCTGCGCGTGCTGCCGCGGCTCAACGAAGAGATCAACGAGGAGTGGATCAGCGACAAGGCGCGTCACGCCTGTGACGGGCTGATGCGCCAGCGCCTCGACCGTCCCTATGTGCGCAAGAGCGGCAAGCTGCAGCCCGCGAGCTGGGGCGAGGCGTTCGCCGCCATCGCCGCGCGCGTGGGCGCGCCGGAGCGCATGGCCGCCATTGTCGGCGACCTCGCGGCGGCGGAGGAGATCAAGGCGCTCAAGGATCTGATGAGCGCGCTCGGCGCCGCGCATCTCGATTGCCGCCAGGACGGCTCCAAGCTGATGCCCGGCGCGCGGCCGTACTATCTGTTCAATTCCACCATCGCGGGCGTCGAGGCGGCGGACGCGCTGCTGCTCGTGGGCTGCAATCCGCGCTGGGAAGCGCCGGTCTTGAACGCGCGCATCCGCAAGACCTGGCTCGGCGGCAATCTCAAGGTCGCGAACATCGGCGCCGCGGTCGATCTCACCTATCCGGTCGAGCAGCTGGGCGACGCGCTCGGCGCCATCGCGGACGGCAGCCACGCCTTCGCGCAAGTGCTGAAGGACGCCAAGCGCCCGATGATCATCCTCGGGCCGGCGGCGCTCGCGCGCCATGACGGCGCTCAGGTGCTGCGCTTGGCGGCGAAGATCGCGGCCGACACCGGCATGATCGGTCCGGCAGGTTCGGCGGAAGAGGGCGGCTGGAACGGCTTCAACATCCTGCACACCGCGGCGTCCCGCGTAGCGGCTTTGGACCTCGGCTTCGTCAAGGGTCGCGACGTGGCGGGTATCGTCGACGGCGCGCAGAAGGGCGAGATCGACTTCCTCTATCTGCTCGGCGCCGACGAGTTCGACGTCGGCCATCTCGGCCGCGCCTTCGTCGTCTATCAGGGCAGCCATGGCGATGCCGGCGCGCACAATGCCGACGTCGTGCTGCCGGGCGCGGCCTATACCGAGAAGGACGGCCTCTACGCGAATTTCGAAGGCCGCGTGCAGCGCGCCCGCCGCGCCACCTTCCCGCCGGGCGACGCCAAGGAAGACTGGGCGATCCTGCGCGCGCTTTCCGACGTGCTGGGCAAGCGCTTGCCCTACGACAATCTCGAGCAGCTTCGCGCTGCGTTGATCGCCGACGCGCCGCATTTCGCGGAAGTGGGCCAGGTGCCCGCGCATGCCGGCGCCGACGCGTCGCTCTGGGCCGATATCGGCGCCGAAGGCGCGATCGACCGCTCCGTGCCGTTCGCTTCGGCCATCGCCGACTACTACCTCACCAATCCGATCGCGCGCGCGAGCGAGACCATGGCGGCCTGCTCGCGCGAGTTCGTGACGGCTGCGAACAGGATGGCCGCCGAATGATCTTCACGAGCTATTTCGCGCAGCACATGCCGTATGCCTGGGCCTGGGCGCTCAGCCAGGTCGCGTCGATGCTGATCTTCCTGGTTTGCCTGCTGGTGATGGTCGCGTTCATCCTGCTTTACGACCGCAAGATCTTCGCGGCCGTCCAGATGCGCCGCGGCCCCAACGTCGTCGGCATCTTCGGCCTGCTGCAGAGCTTCGCCGACCTCGGCAAATACCTCATCAAAGAGGTGATCATCCCGGCCGGCGCCAACAAGGTGATCTTCCTGCTCGCGCCGCTGGTCAGCGCGACCTTGGCGTTCGCGGCCTGGGTCGTGATCCCGATGGACCAGGGCTGGGTGTTCGCCGACATCAATGTCGGCATCCTCTATCTGTTCGCGGTGTCGTCGCTCGGCGTCTACGGCATCATCATGGCGGGCTGGGCGTCGAACTCGAAATACGCGTTCCTCTCGGCCTGCCGCGCCGCGGCGCAGATGGTGTCCTACGAGGTCTCGATCGGCTTCGTGCTGGTGACGGTGCTCTTGTTCGCGGGCTCACTCAATCTGTCGGACATCGTGCGCGCGCAACAGGCGACGGGCCCGCTCTCGTTCCTGCACTGGAACGTGTTCTCGATCCTGTTCCCGATGCTGCCGATCTTCTTCGTCTCCGCCATCGCCGAGACCAACCGCCCGCCTTTCGACCTCGTCGAAGCCGAGAGCGAGCTCGTCGCCGGCTATTTCGTCGAATATTCCTCGACGCCGTTCCTGCTCTTCTATCTGGCCGAGTTCCTCAACATCTGCCTGATGAGCGCGATGGTCGCGATCCTGTTCTTCGGCGGCTGGCTGTCGCCGCTCGACATCTGGCCGCTGAACGCGATCCCCGGCGTGGTCTGGCTGGTGATCAAGATCTGGTTCTTCTTCTTCCTGTTCGCGATGGTGCGCGCCTTCGTGCCGCGCTACCGCTACGACCAGCTGATGCGGCTGGGCTGGAAGGTGTTCCTGCCGACGTCCCTGCTCTGGGTCCTCGTGACGGCCGCGTGGGTCGTCTATGTCCGCCACGGAGGCGCCTGATGGCTTTCCTCGACCGCACCGCCCGCTCGATCTTCTTCTGGGAGTTCCTGAAGAGCTTCGCGCTGTCGACTCGCTATTTCTTCGGGCGTAAAGCGACGCTCAACTATCCGTTCGAGAAGGGCCCGCTCTCGCCCCGCTTCCGCGGCGAGCACGCGCTACGCCGCTATCCGAACGGCGAGGAACGCTGCATCGCCTGCAAGCTGTGCGAGGCGATCTGCCCCGCCCAGGCGATCACCATCGAGGCCGAGCCGCGCGACGACGGCTCGCGCCGCACCACGCGCTACGACATCGACATGGTCAAGTGCATCTATTGCGGATTGTGCCAGGAGGCGTGCCCGGTCGACGCCATCGTCGAGGGCCCGAACTTCGAATACTCGACCGAGACCCGCGAGGAGCTCTACTACAACAAGGAGAAGCTGCTCTCGAACGGCGACCGCTGGGAGCGCGAGATCGCCCGCAACCTCGAGCTGGATGCGCCCTACAGATGATCTTCCAGACGATCGCCTTCTACGCCTTCTCGACGGTGATGCTGCTCGCGGCCTTCATGGTGATCGCGGCGCGCAATCCCGTGCACTCGGTGCTGTTCCTGATCCTGGCCTTCTTCAACGCGGCCGGCCTGTTCGTGCTCGCCAACGCCGAGTTCCTGGCGATGATCCTGGTCGTCGTCTATGTCGGCGCGGTGGCGGTGCTGTTCCTGTTCGTGGTGATGATGCTCGACGTGGACTTCACCGAGCTCAAGCGCGGCGCGCTCGAATACCTGCCGATCGGCGGCGCGCTCGGGCTGGTGCTGCTGGCCGAGCTGGTGACCGTGGGCACGGTGTGGAAGCTCGCGCCCAATGCCGGGACGGCACTCGCCAGCGCCACGCCCAAGGGCGTGAGCAACACGGTCGCGCTCGGGCGCATCCTCTATACGGATTACGTCTATTACTTCCAGGTCGCGGGCCTGGTGCTGCTGGTCGCGATGATCGGCGCCATCGTGCTGACCTTGCGCCATCGTTCCGGCGTGCGGCGCCAATCGATCACGGCGCAGAACGCGCGCGAGCCCGCCGATGCGATGGCTTTGGCCGATCCGCGGCCGGGGGAGGGTGCGTGATGGAAATCGGTCTCGGCTCCTATCTGACCGTCGGCGCTCTGCTGTTCACCATCGGGGTGTTCGGCATCTTCCTGAACCGCAAGAACGTCATCGTCATCCTGATGTCGATCGAGTTGATCCTGCTCGCGGTAAATTTGAACTTCGTGGCATTCTCGGCCTATCTCCACGACCTCGCGGGCCAGGTGATGGCGATGTTCGTGCTGACCGTCGCCGCCGCCGAAGCCGCCATCGGGCTTGCGATCCTCGTCGTCTATTTCCGCAACCGCGGCTCCATCGCCGTCGAAGACGTCAATGTGATGAAGGGCTAGGATGTACCAGACCATCGTCTTCCTCCCCATCATCTGCTCCGCCATCGCGGGGCTGTTCGGCCGCCTCTTGGGCGCGCGGCCGTCCGAGCTGATCACGACCGGCGGCTTGTTCGTCTCGGCGGCGCTGTCGATCTATGCGTTCTACGACGTCTGCTTCCTCGGCCATTCGACGATCGTGGCCGTGGCGCCGTGGATCCATTCGGGCGCTTTCGCCGCCGACTGGACGATCCGGGTCGACGCGCTGACCGCGGTGATGCTGGTCGTGGTGACGGGCGTCTCCTCGCTCGTGCACCTCTACTCCATCGGCTACATGCACGAGGACGACAGCCGTCCGCGCTTCTTCTCGTATCTCTCGCTCTTCACCTTCGCGATGCTGATGCTGGTGACGGCGAACAACTTCCTGCAGATGTTCTTCGGCTGGGAGGGCGTCGGTCTCGCCTCCTACCTCTTGATCGGCTTCTGGTACCACAAGCCCGAGGCCAATGCCGCGGCGATGAAGGCGTTCATCGTCAACCGCGTCGGCGATTTCGGCTTCGCGCTCGGCATCTTCGGGGTGTGGGCGATCTTCGGCAGCCTCGACTTCGACACCGTGTTCAAGGCCGCGCCGGGCATGGTCGGCCACAGCTTCGTGTTCGCCGGCCACAACGTCGACATCCTGACCACGCTCTGCCTTCTGCTGTTCGTCGGCGCGATGGGCAAGTCGGCGCAGATCGGGCTCCACACCTGGTTGCCCGACGCGATGGAAGGCCCGACGCCGGTCTCGGCCCTCATCCATGCCGCGACCATGGTGACGGCCGGCGTGTTCCTCGTCTGCCGCTGCTCGCCGCTCTACGAGCTGGCGCCCAGCGCGCGCGAGTTCGTGACGTTCATCGGCGCCACGACGGCGTTCTTCGCGGCCTCGGTCGGCCTGTTCCAGAACGACATCAAGCGCGTGATCGCGTATTCGACCTGCTCGCAGCTCGGCTACATGTTCGTGGCCGCGGGCGTGTCGGCTTATGGCGGCGCGATGTTCCACCTGTTCACGCACGCCTTCTTCAAGGCGCTGCTGTTCCTGAGCGCCGGCTCGGTCATCCACGCGATGCATCACGAGCAGGACATGCGCAAGATGGGCGGCCTCTACAAGGCGATCCCGTTCACCTGGGCGATGATGTTGATCGGAAACCTCGCGCTGACCGGCGTCGGATTGCCGGTGCTGGGCATCGGCCTGGCGGGCTTCTATTCCAAGGACGCGATCATCAACGCCGCGTATGACGGCACGAGCGGCATGGCGCATTACGCCTTCGTGCTCACCCTGGTCGCGGCGGGCATGACCTCGTTCTATTCCTGGCGCCAGTTCCTGATGACGTTCCATGGGCGCTATCGCGGCCGGGACGACGCGCGCGACATGGCGCATTCCGACGCGCATACGCATGACGAGCCGCTGGACCATGACGCGCATCACCACGCGCCGAAGCTGGAGGAGGTCCACGAGGCGCCGCTGACCATGCTGGTGCCCTTGGGCGTGCTCGCGGCCGGCGCGGCGCTCGCAGGGCTGGTCTTCGCGCGCTTCTTCATCGGCGCCGATGCGCTCGGCTTCTGGCACGGCACGCTCGGCCATGTCGCGGAGGAGGGCGAGGTGCCGCTCTGGGTCGAGCTCGCGCCCTTCGTGCTGACGATCCTGGGCTTTCTGGTCGCCTGGTTCTACTACATCCGCCACCCGGAGCGTCCGGCGCAGATGGCGGCGAACAAGGGCCTCGCCTACACGTTCCTCTACAACAAGTGGTACTTTGACGAGCTTTACGATTTCCTGTTCGTGCGCCCGGCGCAGTGGATCGGCCGCATGCTGTGGAAGATCGGCGACGGATTCCTGATCGACGGCTTCGGGCCCGACGGCATCTCGGCGCGCGTGCTCGACGTGACGCGCGGCGCGGTGCGCATGCAGTCCGGCTACGTCTATCACTACGCGTTCGCGATGCTGATCGGCGTGCTCGCGCTCGCCACCTGGTTCATCGCCACGGGAGGCGCGCCGTGAGCCATCTGCTCTCCATCATCACCTTCCTGCCGCTGGTCGGCGCGCTGGCGATCCTTCTCCTGCGCGGCGCGTCCGAGACGGTCGCCAGGAACGCGCGTTGGATCGCGCTCATCTTCACCATCGCGGACTTCCTGCTGACGCTGGTCCTGTGGGCCAAGTTCGACGGCTCGACCGCGGCGTTCCAGTTCGAGGAGCATGTCGGCTGGCTGACCAACGGCATCTCGTATCGCATGGGCGTGGACGGCATCTCGATGCTGTTCATCGTGCTGACCGGCGGGCTGATGCCGTTCTGCATCCTGGCGAGCTGGGAATCGATCGAGACCCGCGTCGCCGAATACATGATCGCCTTCCTCGCGCTCGAGACGCTCATGATGGGCGTGTTCGCGGCGCTCGATCTGTTCCTGTTCTATCTGTTCTTCGAGGGCGGGCTGATCCCGATGTTCCTGATCATCGGCATCTGGGGCGGCAAGCGGCGCGTCTATGCGAGCTACAAGTTCTTCCTCTACACCTTGCTCGGCTCGGTCTTGATGCTGCTCGCGATCCTGGCGATGTATCTGCATACCGGCACGACCGACATCGAGACCATCATCAACACCGCGCATTTCCCGGTCGCGATGCAGACCTGGCTGTGGCTTGCCTTCTTCGCGAGCTTCGCGGTCAAGATGCCGATGTGGCCGGTGCATACCTGGCTGCCCGACGCCCATGTCGAGGCGCCGACGGCGGGTTCGGTGATCCTGGCCGGCATCCTCCTGAAAATGGGCGGCTATGGCTTCCTGCGCTTCTCGCTGCCGATGTTCGCGAGCGCCTCGGTCACCTTCGCGCCGCTGGTATTCGTGCTGTCGGTGATCGCGATCATCTGGGCCTCGCTGGTCGCGCTGGCGCAGGAGGACATGAAAAAGCTGATCGCCTATTCGTCGGTCGCCCATATGGGCTTCGTGACCATGGGTATCTTCACGGTCACGCATCAGGGCATCGAGGGCGGCGTGTTCCAGATGCTCAGCCACGGCGTCGTCTCGGGCGCGCTGTTCCTCTGCGTCGGCGTCGTCTACGACCGCATGCACACGCGCGAAATCGCCGCCTATGGCGGCCTCGTCAACCGTATGCCGCTCTACGCCTTCGTGTTCATGCTGTTCACCATGGCCAATGTCGGCCTGCCGGGCACCTCCGGCTTCGTCGGCGAGTTCCTGTCGCTGATCGGCACCTTCAAGGCCAATATCCAGGTCGCCTTCATCGCCACGCTCGGCGTCATCCTGTCGGCGGCCTATGCGCTGTGGCTGTACCGCAAGATGATCTTCGGCACCTTGAGGCCGACGCTCGCCTCGATCCGCGACATCGGCTGGCGCGAGGCGGTCATCTTCGCGCCGCTGGTCGTGCTGACCATCCTGTTCGGCGTCGCGCCGAAACCGGTGCTCGACATGTCGGCGGCGTCGGTCGCCCAACTTCTCGACAATTACAATCATGCGATCGCCGGCACCAAGACTGCCGCAACGCCGCCGTCCCAGGGCACCCGCGAAGCGGGTGAACCCGGCTTGACGGGAGAGAAGGTCGCCGCCGCCGACCGCGCAGGGATTGCCGCACGATGAACCAGCTCACGACTTGGTCCGAATACATGCCGGTGCTGCCGGAGATCGTGCTCGCCGTCGGTGCCATGCTGATGCTCATGCTCGGCGTGCTGTTCGGCGAGCGCAGCGGCCGCGTCGTCAATTCGTGGTGCGTGCTGGTGCTGGTCGCTGCTGCTGCTGCGATGCATTGGGTGCCGGCCGGCCATCTGTCGCTGTTCGGCGGCAGCTTCGTGGTCGACGACTTCGCGCGCTTCCTCAAGCTGCTGACGCTGATCGGTTCGGCCGGCGCGCTGCTCTTGTCGCTCGACTGGCTGTCGATCGAGAAGCAGCAGCGCTTCGAGTACGGCTCGCTGTTCGTCCTGTCGACACTCGGCATGATGATGCTGATCTCGGCCGGCGACCTGATCTCGCTTTATCTCGGCCTCGAGCTGATGTCGCTAGCGCTCTACGTGGTCGCGGCGTCGAACCGTGACAACGTCAAGTCGACCGAGGCGGGCCTGAAGTATTTCGTGCTCGGCGCGCTCTCGTCCGGCATGCTGCTCTACGGCGCCTCGCTGATCTACGGCTTCACCGGCACGGTCTCGTTCGCCGGCATCGCCAAGGCGACCCATGCGGGCGCCTCGATCGGCCTGATCTTCGGCCTGGTGTTCCTGTTCGTCGGCTTCTGCTTCAAGATCTCGGCCGTGCCGTTCCACATGTGGACGCCGGACGTCTACGAGGGCGCGCCGTCGCCGGTGACCGCCTTCTTCGCCTCGGCGCCGAAGGTCGCAGCCATGGCCATCTTCGTGCGCGCCACCATCACGGCCTTTCCCGGCATCACGCACGAGTGGCAGCAGATCGTCGTGTTCGTCTCGATCCTGTCGATGGCGCTCGGCTCCTTCGCCGCCATCGGGCAGAAGAACATCAAGCGGCTGATGGCCTATTCCTCGATCGGCCACATGGGCTTCGCGCTGGTCGGGCTCGCCGCCGCCTCGCCGGAAGGCGTGCAGGGCGTGCTCGTCTACATGTCGATCTACGTGGCGATGACCCTCGGTTCGTTCGCCGTGATCCTGGCGATGCGCCGGCAGGGCGTGGCCGTGGAGGAGATCTCCGACCTCGCCGGTCTGGCGCGCTCGCATCCGACCATGGCGTTCCTGTTCGCCATGCTGATGTTCTCGCTGGCCGGCATTCCGCCGCTCGCCGGCTTCTTCGCCAAGTTCTACGTCTTCCTCGCCGCCATCAATGCCGGGCTCTATGCGCTCGCCGTCATCGGCGTGCTGTCGAGCGTCGTGGGCGCCTACTACTACCTGATGATCGTCAAGACGATGTATTTCGACGATCCGAAGGCGAGCTTCGACGCGATGCCGGGCCTCTTGCGCCTGGTGCTGGCGATCAGCGGCGTGATCAACCTGTTGTTCTTCGCCTGGCCGGCGCCGATCATCGGCGCGGCCTCGGCGGCGGCGAAGTCGCTGTTCTGATTTGCACGCGCGCCAAGCGGCGTGCGGCCTGAATGTACCGCGAAGCCACGGACCTAGCGGGGGTCCGATACCTGAGGTTCGACACGCTCGGCTCCACCAACGCCGAGGCGCTGGTGCGTGCGCGTGCCGGCGAGCGCGGACCGTTGTGGATCGTCTCGGCCGAGCAGACCGCCGGCCGCGGCCGCCGTGGCGCCAATTGGGTATCGAAGCCCGGCAATCTCTACGCCACGCTGCTGCTCACCGAACCGTCGCCGCCGGCCCTGGCGCCGCAGTTGTCGTTCGTCGCCGCGCTCGCCTTGCATGACGCGGTCGCCGCCTGCGCGCCGCAGCTCGGGCCCGCGCTGACGCTCAAATGGCCGAACGACCTGCTGCTCGGCGGCGCCAAGCTCGTCGGCATCCTGATCGAAGGCGAGGGCGATCCGGCCT
>DASZQV010000020.1:0-38031 GCA_035549495.1 Rhizomicrobium sp.
CGACCGATGATAAGACCAGATATCCGATCCCACTGGGCATCGCTCAGCAGCAACCGATCCAACACACCCATGACTGCCTCCAAAAGCAGTCTTGAATCTGATTTGCTGCCTCTTGGGAATCCCAAGAGTCCACACCGCCTAAGCCTCATTTGCGGAACGCGTAGTCCAGAGCGTAGTCGATCTCGTCGCGGCAACGCCAGTTCAGCATGCGCAGATACTGCCGCTTCCATATCCAGACCGTCTTGTGGATGTGTAGAAGCTTGAAGTTGATCACGATGGGGCGTCCCTTGGTCTGGAGATCGATATCGCCCTTCAGCCGCGGCGACAGCACGGGGATGGAGGGCAGCGTCCCGCCGGAACCGGCCTCCGCCACCGTGAAAAAATTGCGCCCCATGGTCGTGTAGACGTCCGGCTCGAACACGGCGCGGGATTCCTCGAGCACGGGCGAGTCGAGACCCAGGATGTTCGAGATTCCCGCGAGGTTCGTTCCGGTGGGGAGGTAGTTGTAGCTGTCGGGCGGGCACAACGGACCGGCCGGAGGCGACGCGACACCGCTGCCGACCGTGCGCGGGAAGAAATGCGTCGACGTCGACTGCAGGAACGAATGGAAGTTCCGCAAGCCCGATGAGGTGGGCGGGATCGTGCCGAACGAAGCGTGGGACAGGATCATGCCGGTCGGCGAGAGATAGGGATTCACCGATCCCGCGTGCAGGCCCGGAATATGTCCAAGCTCCAGGCTTTGATCGACGAAATAGGGAACGGCCTTGTCCACCGAGCTGCCGCGGTCGTAGTACTTCACGCCGAGGATGCCCCAATCGGGCAGGACCTCGGGCAGCGGCCACAATCCGGGCGCCCAGGGACGGCCCATCTGCCCATCCACCGAGACGATGCCGTCGCCGAAGCCGGGCTCCAGAGAGCGCACGAAGTGGATCAGCGGCAGGCTCGTCGGATGCGCGCCCGCGACGATCACGCTCGGAACCTCGTTGAAGATGTCGAACGGCGCGTTGCTGATCAGCGGCCGCCACAACAGCGCCAGCGTCGCCGGCATGAGATCCACGATCGAGGAATGAACGATCTCGTTCATCGCCTGGCAGGGCGGAACGTTCGCTCCGATGATGCGTCCCCCGCTGCCTGACAGGTTGTTGAGGAAATCGATGCCCAGCGCGCAGGACGGCCCGCCCAGCAGTCCGACGCCGACGGCGACGTCCGCGATCGACGATCCGCTGAGCGCCGGATGGAACGCGACATGTCCCTTGAAGAAGCGCGGCAGCAGGCCGAGGGACGGCGTCCACCACGACGTGGATTGCGGAGTCGCCGCGAGGGCAACGGCGCCGGCCACCAAGGGCCCGCCGTTCGAGCTGGAGACGAGCACGCAGCCGCGCTCGCAGAAGGTGTGCGGCTTCCACCATGCCATCTGCGACGCGTCGACGATCCGGCGGTGGCCCGTCAGCGTCACGGTCATCACATGGGCGTCGGTCCTGATCGTGTCGGTGATCTGCGACAGGATCGCGTGCGCCGCGACGCTCATGCGCTGATGGCCCGCCCAGGCGACGATGAGGAAGCGCGGACCGTGCGCCGCGCCGGCCGCCGCATAGGTCGGCGCCAGCTTGTTGCGGATGAAGTGATCCCAGCGGCCGAAAGCCTGTTCGCGATAGTAGCCGCCCGGCGTGGTGAAATCGGCGGCGTCTTGCGGCCACGTCGCGAGCGAGCGCGGATCGCCGTGGAGACCGAGACGCGCCTTGATCACGTCGATGAGCGATTCATAGACCAAGCCGTGGACGAAGATGATGTCGCGCCCGCAGAAGGGAAGACGGCAATCCAGCGCCGGCGCCTTGCAAGGGGTCGCGGGATCGATGAGACAGCCTCCGACTCCCAACGTGACGATCGGAAGCGGCGGCTGCGGTGTCGGCGGGATCACCGGCGGCGGAAAGGACGGCGTAGGCGGCACCTGCGGCGCTCGCATCGCCGGAATGTCGGGCTCGATATCGACGGTGGAGTCGCAAGGATCGCTCGCGATCGCGGAATCGTCGCCCTCCAGGAGCGCGGGAAAATCGGTGCCGACGTCCTCGGTCGTGGTCGTGACCTGATCGCTGAGGATTTCGAGATTTTGCGGGTCGGAATTGTAGATGCTGCCGTCGGACCTGATCATGAGCCCATTCGGCAATTCGGTGTCGGGGTGGCACGGAACCGGCTCGCGCTTCACCGGATGGACGTAGGGGCCATGCACGACGCCCGCCGCCGTCGAGGCTCCCTGTCCGAAGATCGAGCCCGAGATGCAAAGCCCTGCGAAAAGAATGGAGCGCGAGAAGCGATCGGCGGACATCGGCATCCTCCCCCAAGGATTCAATTTCGCGATGTATACCTATATTAGCAATCTTGAGTTGTATTATCTGCCGGTTCGCACACCTGCGCAAGCGCGATGCTCGGTCTACGGATCAGAGCACGCCGACCGCGGCGCTCGCATCGGCGACGCTCTCGCGCACGCCCTGCCGCTTCCTGCCCATGACGAGCACCGCCTGCACGCCGTCGGCGTATTCGCCCGGCAGCGCCTTGCGGATCGAGCGTATCCTGGCGCGCGCGACGACGATCGGCTTGCCGTCGGGCCGGGTCAGCGTGACGGTGCCGCGCGCGATCTCGGGCTTGCCGAGCATGCTCGCGATGCCTTTGACGTAGTTGCGCGTCTCTTCGGGCAGCGACGCGCCGCGATAGAGATGGTCCTCGAGATTGCCCGGACCGTCGTTGTAGGCGGCGAACATGTGCGGGTTGCCGTATTTGCGATAGAGGAAGCGCAGATAGGCCGCGCCCGCGAACACGTTGTCGTGCGGGTCGTAGGGATCGGCGCCGAGCTTGAGCATCGCGCGCATCTCGTTGTAGGTCCCCGGCATCAGCTGCATCAGCCCCATCGCGCCGGCGCCGGAGGTGATCGGCTGGCCCTCGCCCAGCATGGTGCGGCCGCGGCTCTCCATGTGCATCACCGCGCGGATCCATTCCTTCGGAATGTGGAACTGCTGCGCGGCTTCACCGATCAGCGGCTCCCAGCGCGTCATCAGCTCGGTCGGCGTCATCGCCGATTCCCGTTCGTAGACCGACGTCTTGGGCAGCGCCTGCTCGACGACGTGGCGCAACGTGGCCGCGACCGGATCGCCGGCGAAATTGTTGCGATGCGGGCGCGCGTTCAGCATGGACCACGCGGTGAGGCTGACGAGGAACAGGAGCGTTGCGATGCTCAAGGCCGGCGAGCCGCGGTCCGTGCCGTCAAAGCCGATTGCATCCGCGCGCGCGAGTTTGAATCCCATGTGCTCTCTCTTGCGATGGTGGATATGAGCCGCGGGCCAGACACCGCAGGCTTCGGTTCCCTTTGGGACGGCGCTCAAGCGCTCGTCGTGAACCGGCGCGTCACCGCGCCGAGGGACAAGTGGCAATTTTGGGATGCGATTTCAAGAAAAATCCGGAACCAAATCCGGAGTTCCGAAATGGGGCGATTCGGTGACGGAGTTCCCAAAGTTCCATCGCCGGATAAGCGAGGAATTCCGCGGGTTTTCCGCTCAGCAGGCGAGATCGCGGCGCAGCTTGTATAACGCCGCATTCATGATGTGGCTGACCACGCCGTTCTCGCGCAGCGGCAGATAGACGGTCTCGAACCACGCGAAGCGCGACGCGGCGTGCTCCGGTCCGATGGAGCCCTGGAACGCGTGCGGATGGCCCGAGATTCGCACGAGATCGTAGGAGGCTTTCAGCTGTCGCCCGAATTGCGGCGCGAGCTCGGCGATCTCGCTGACGCGCCTGCCGCAATGATCGACGCCATAAGCCTGCACATGCGCGCCGCCGATGAAATCGAAGCGGTAGTCGGCGCCGCCGCCGATCACTTCGGCAACGCTGGCATAGGCGCGATAGGGCCCGAGATGCGCGTCGATCCAGGCGCTGTGCAGCGGCATCGCGTTCCAGCCGCGCCACTTCTTCCACGACTGCACGAGCACGTTGACCTCGGCCGACACGATGTCGGCGAGGCTGATCGCCTCGACCGCGGTCTTGCTGCGACGCGTCTCGTGCACCGGATCGACAGCCCGGAACATGACGGACCCTTTGACGTTACATCGCTGCAACGTAGGCGCGCCGTTCCGGTTGCAATTCGAGTCAAATTCCTTCGCGAGACGGTTATCCGCGGGTTAACGCGGATGCTCTATTTGCGCAGATCTCCGAACGACCAGGCCGGTGCCCCACCGATCCTGAGCGTCACCGCTTCGCCGTCGCGCAGACCCGCGAAGTCGCGCGCCGCCACGCTGAAGACGATGCGTCCGTCGCGCGTGAGCCGCGACAGCGTGAACCGGCGCTCGCCTATGGTCAGCACCGGCAGCGCATCACCGATGGGGAACCGTCGCGACGACGACAGCGCCACCTCCACACCGGCCGCCGCACGGTCGAGCGCGATGCGGTTGGTGTCCGCCTTCGCCGGCGGCTTCACGAGCGTCCGCGCCTGCGCCGGCGCAAAGCTCGACAATCCGCCCGTCCCGGCCGCCGTCTTCGTGAAGCGCACATTTGCGAAATAGACCGACGCGCTCTTGGTCTTGTCGAAGGTGAAGCGCACGCCGTGGAAATTCGCCGGATCGAAGCCGGTGAAGCTCGACACGGGCACGCGCAGCGTCTGGAAGATCACGTTGTCGACGCCCGCCGTGCCGGCCGGGCGATGCACCGCCGCGACCGATTTGACCGCGACCTGCTGCGAGAGATTGCCCGCGCTGTCGGCGAGCGCGATCGAGAAATCGACGTCGCCGCTCGGATCGGGATCGTTGGTGCAGGTCTGCGCGAAGCAGCGCAACGCGACGCGGAACTCGAGCGCGGGATAGTCCGAGATATCCGCCGCGCTGCCCGCGGCAGTCGCGTTCACCTCCAGGAAGCCGCCATTCGACGTCCAGGCGACGAGCGCGGCGCGCTGCACCGGATCGTCGTCCTCGCTGCCCTGGCCGTGGAAGTACTGAGACAGCCCCGACGACTGATTGGCCACGCCTTCGGACGAGGTGCCCGTCTGCTTGTCGAAATTGTCGACGACGAAGTTCTCTTGCTCCCGTGGCGCCGGCGAGAAGCCGCGGTCATAGGCCGTGATCGAGGCGAGCTTGGTCGGCAGCGGATAGCTCGGGTCGAAGATGCGCGCCTTGAGCGGCTTCTTGTGGCTGCCCAGATGCGCCAGAAAGAACGGGATCAGCGTGTCATGCGCCGTGGCGCGCTGCGGCCGCGAGCCCTTGAGCTGCGGGAACAGCGCCGTCTGGCCGGTGCAGTCGCCGGAATCCGAAAGCTGCCACTCGGTGTTGTAGAAATTGTGGTTGGCGCCGAACACCTCGAAGGTCGATTTGTTCAGCTTCTTCTTCTCGCCCGTGTTCGCGATGCCGCGGTCGTAGGGCCTGAGGCCCTCGAGGTCGTAGACGTCGCCGTCGCAGCCCGGCAGCAGCACGTTCCACGCCATGCCGGTGTTGTCGAGCACGCGCGACGTCTGGCCGTCGACCGGCCCGATCTCGAACATCGCCTCGAACTTGACCGGCCCGATGCGCCCGGGCCACGGGCTGTTCTTGTCTTTGTATTGCGCGACCGCCGCGCGCACGCCTTCGCCGCCGCGCGAATGGCCCATCAGCCCGACATGCCTGAAGTCGATCTGGCCGGTGAGCTGGAAGCCGAGCGAATCCGGCGCGCCGCCGCTCGCGTTCCATTGCGAGAGATATTCCATGTGGCGCAGCACCAGCCGCCCGCGGCGCAGGTTCAGCCCCTCGTCGTCGAAATCGCCCGGCGCCGCGGTGACGCCGCGATTGGCATTGATCGAGACGACGATATAGCCGTGGCTCGCGAGATCCGCTGCCATGTAGTCGTAACCGCGATGGTTCGGCGTGACGACATAGCCGTCCGGGCAGGTGCCGTCGAAGGTGTAGTCGATGTTGTCGTCGATGCGCACGCCGAGGCCGGCGTCGAAATGGCCGCAGGTGCCGTGATTGCCGTGCAGGAAGATCACCAGCGGATAGTGGCCGTCGTCAGCCGGCCGCCAGACGCGCGCCCATTCCTCGGTCTCGAGCTCGGTGGTCACTTCGGCGTCGAACGAGGCCGGCAGCTTGTACTCCCCGGTGAGCACCTGCGCGGCGCGCGCCGTCGTCAGAGAAAAGACCGCAGCCAGCAACAACCCGATCGAACGAAGACGCAGCACCACGGCCCCCTGCCCTCAAAAGCGCGCCGACTATCGCCCAGCCCTTCCGCCACGCCAACTGCCGCGCGCGATTTTTCTTGAGCGGCGCGCGCGCGGCGGCCTTAATCTTGCGGGATCGCTACTCGGAGTTTCCGTTCATGACTGCCAAACACGGTCCCCTGCACGGCGTCACCGTGCTCGACCTGACCTCGTTCATCTTCGGGCCTTACGCCACGCAGACCTTGGGCGATCTCGGCGCGGACGTGATCAAGGTCGAGGCGCCCGAGGGCGACCCGCAGCGCCACGGCCAGAAAAACGTCAAGAGCGGGGATTTGAGCTCGACCTTCGTTTCGCTCAACCGCAACAAGCGCTCGCTCACCCTGGACCTCAAGACCGAGGAGGGTCGCGCCAAGCTGCGCGCGCTGGTGCCGACGGCGCAAGTCTTCATCCACAACGTGCGCGCCGATGCGATGTCGCGGCTGGGCTTCGGTTATGACGAGGTCGCCAGGCTGAACCCGTCGATCGTCTATGCGCATTGCGTCGGCTACGGCTCGGGCGGGCCTTATGCCTCGCGCATGGGCTTCGACGACCTGGTGCAAGCCGCCTCGGGCGCGAGCGATCTCGCCGCGCGCCAGGACGGCGGCGAGATGCGGCTGATGCCGTCATACTTCGCCGACAAGGTCTCGGGGCTTCATGCGCTCTATGCCGTGCTCGCCGCGCTGTTCCATCGCGAGCGCACGGGCGAAGGCCAGTTCGTCGAGATCCCGATGCTGGAGAGCTTCACCTCGTTCCTGATGATCGAGCATCTCTTCGGCGAATCCTTCGATCCCCCCGTCTCGCATGTCGGCAACACGCCCGCGCTCGCGCCCGACCGCAAGCCCTTCGCGACCAGGGACGGCCATATCTGCGTGCAGCCCGTGTCGCGCAAGCAAGCGGAGAAGTTCATGGAGCTGGGCGGCCTCGCCAACGCCTATGAGAGCGAACGCTTCGTCAAGGCCGACGGCGGCAAGGCCAAGGTGCTCGTCTATTACCAGATGATGCAGGAAGCGGCGCGCGCGCATACGACCGAGGACTGGATGCGCTTGGGCGAAGAGCATCGCATCGCGATCATGCGCGCCAACGATCTCGAGCAGGTGCTCGAGGATCCGCATCTCAAGGCCGTCGGCTTCTTCGAGCTGCGCAACCTCGACGGCGAGAGCCGCTGGCGCGCGATGAAGCCGCCGATCAACTTCGCCAGGACGCCGGCCTCGATCCGTCTCGACCCGCCGCGGCCGGGCGCGAACAACGACGAGTTCTGATGCTTCGGGGCGCCGCTACGCGACGCACCTCAGCATGACGTCCCTTCGTCACCCTGAGGTGCGACCCGGCCCTACGCCGGGGGAGCCCCGAAGGGTGCCGCAACGGCACGGTTGATTTCGTGCCGCCCAAGGGATTGCATTCGACAAGCTTCGATGGAGAGCACGATGGCGCTGGTGACGACCGAGACCCAAGGACAGGTGGCGATACTTCGTCTCAGCGATCCCGCGACCTTGAACGCGATGTCGGTCAAGATGGTCGACGAGGTGCGCGCCGCGCTCGACGAAACGGTGAAGACCGCGCGCGCGATCGTCATCACCGGCGAAGGCCGCGCGTTCTGCTCCGGCGCGGCGCTGACCGGCGGCGGCATGGGCCAGAGTGGCGGCGAGTTCGACGCCGGTGCGGCGCTGGAGTCGCATTACAACCCGATGATGCTCTCGCTGCGCAACTTGGCCGTCCCGCTGGTGACCGCAGTGCATGGCGCCGCCGCGGGCGTGGGCTGCTCGGTCGCGCTGATGGGCGATCTCATCGTCGCCGACCAGACCGCCTATTTCCTTCAGGCCTTCCGCAACATCGGCCTGGTGCCCGACGGCGGCTCGCCCTACCTGCTCGCGGCTTCGGCCGGACGGGCCCGGGCAATGGAGGCGATGCTGCTCGGCGAGCGCATCCCCGCCGCGACGGCTTACGAATGGGGCATGATCAACCGCCTCGTTCCCGAGGGCAAAGACCTCGAGACCGCGCTCGAGCTGGCCCAAAAGCTGGCCGATGGTCCGCGCGCCACGCTCGGCCTGATCCGCCGCCTCGCCTGGGGCGCGTTGGAGGCGCCGTTCGAGCAGCAGCTCGGCCATGAGCGTACAACCCAGCGCGAGGCCGGGCGGACGGCCGAATTCCGCGAAGGCGTCTCGGCCTTCCTGCAGAAACGCAAGGCCGATTTCGGGAAGATCAACTAGGGCCCGAAACAGGGGTTTGACAGGCTTTCCGCCCGCCCGTAAACACAGCGCCCCAACCCGTGCCCAGATGGCGGAATTGGTAGACGCACTAGTTTCAGGTACTAGCGCTGCAAGGCGTGGAGGTTCGAGTCCTCTTCTGGGCACCAGGATTTTATTCCTACAAGCGAATGAGCTTCTGCCGTCCACGTAGGCAAGCCGAACAGCCGATGGGCTTGCGGCAACGGCGGACAATATTTCGACTTCCACGTTTGCACGCGCCGAAGACGCGCGACCTGAGCTGAGGCAACATCTGCGGCAGTTAGCCGTCGAATCGATGTAGCTCGTGGAGGAGACGATGCGCACGCGTCATTGGGTCCAAGCCGCGAAGAGCCCGTCTCCGTCTGAAAAGGCCGTGATCGGCGCGCCGGCGTCTGTCGAAGACCGGCGATCCGGGCATCGACCCGCCGAAGCCTGCAACCGCGGCGGACTGCTCCGGCCGAAAGCGCCGTGGGGCAAAAGGGTCGTGAAATCTGTATGGGAGGAGGTGTGCACGACCTCGCCGGAGGCTCGGAACGACGCCGTTCTCGACACCTTTGACTGGTAACGTCAACGTTCTTAATGTATCGGTAAAAGAACACGACCGTTACTAAATAGGCCTGCTCCGCCCATGGCAAGGAAGATCGGCAGAAAAAGCCGCGCCGTCGGCTCGTACGTCGCCACAGCGGTGGCAGACGAGCGTGTAACGGCGTTCGTCCCCCTGCCGCTGCCGCCGGCCAGCCCTCCTTTGCATCTTGAGGGACGTCTTGCCGACCGGTTGCGGTTGGCCGAGCGGGCTCTCGTCCGCCTCGATCTCGCGGGCGACATGGTCCCGTCGCTCGACTGGTTCATCTACGCCTTCGTGCGCAAGGAGGCGGTCATCACCTCGCAGATCGAAGGCACGCAGGCGACACTTGTCGACCTGTTCGCTTTCGAATCCGGCGATCGAGCCGAGCCGAACGCCGAGGTTCGCGATGTCTGCAACTATCTCGACGCCCTCGACTACGCGCGGGCAGAGCTCCGGAAGGACAAGGGCCTGCCGCTTTCCATGCGACTTCTGAATGAAGCGCATCGGCGTCTGATGCAGGGCGCGCGCGGCGCCAACGAGCAGCCGGGTGAGGTTCGAAGAAGTCAGAACTGGATCGGCGGCAGCCGGCCCGGCAATGCCGTCTATATCCCGCCCCCGCCCCAGAAACTGGGCGGGCTGCTGAGCGCCTTCGAGAAATATATTCATGCCGGCAACGGATTGCCGGAGCTCGTGCGCGCGGGGTTGCTGCACGCCCAGTTTGAAACGATTCATCCCTATCTCGACGGCAACGGGCGGATTGGGCGCCTTCTGATCGCGTTGCTCCTTGAGCATTGGGGCTTGCTGCACGGCCCGCTGCTTTATCTCAGCCTGTTCTTCAAGCGCCACCGCGAGGAATACTACCGACGCCTCAATGCGGTCCGCACGGATGGCGATTGGGAAGGCTGGCTGGACTTCTTCCTTGATGGCGTGGCCACCATTGCCGACGAAGCCGTTGCCTCCGCGCGCGACTTGTTCGCGCAAATCAATGCCGATCGCGTTCGCCTACTCGGTGCCGGGGCGGCATCTGTCTCTGCGGTGCGCCTCTTCGATCAGCTGCCGAGACAGCCTATCCTATCCGTGACATCCGCCATGCAGCTTCTGAAGACGACCAAGCCCACGGCGACACGGGCCATCGACGTGATGGCGAGACTCGGTATTCTTGTTGAGATCACGGGTCGCAAACGGGATCGCAGCTTCGCCTACCAAGCCTATCTCGATCGGCTCAAGGTAGGGACGGATTTGGAGTTTCGGACTGTCGGTCCGGCGTTGGTCCGACCGGTTCGTTCCAACAAGAGTGCAGCAAAGCCAGAGGGTTAAGCATGAGGTTCGAGTCCTCTTCGGGCACCAGGCTACGCTGCGCAGCAGCGGAGCCTGCCACGGCGTAGCGCGCCAGCGCGAAGCCGGGCCGGGAATCGGCCCGCGCAGCTACGCCCTGGCAAGCCAGTCCCTACTTCCCCAAGAACGCCACCACGAGCTTGATCGTCGCGTCGGGGTTCTCGTCCATGATCCAGTGGCCGGAGCTGGGCACGATTCCTTCCTGCACGTTGCTCGCGACGTTGCGCAGCACGACGGCCTGCTGCAGGCCGAACGAGTGGTCGCCGCCCAGCGCCAGCACCGGCATGGGGAGCTTGCCGCCCTTGGCGAGAAGCGCCTGGTTGTCGATGGCGTCCTGGGCGAAGGCGCCGAACTGCTCGAAGGCGTCGTGCATCGCGTGCGGCCGCGCATAGAGCTTGGCATAGTGCCGGCGCGTCGCCTCGTCGATCTTCGTGCGGTCGTCGGAGAGCTCGTTGTAGAAGCGGTCGAGATAGATGCGCTCGCGGCCCTTGACCAGGCGCTCCTCGTCGGGGCCGCGGAAATTGAAATGCCACAGCATCGGCGTGAGCAGGATCTCGTTCCAATTGCCGATGCCCGGCAGCGGCGCGTCGATCACCGCCCATTTCGCGATCCGCGCCGGGAACTGCGCCGCCAGCGCATAGCCCACCATGTTGCCGATGTCGTGGGTGACGAGATCCGCCTTGTCCACCTTCAGCGCGTCCATCACGCCGGCGATGTCCAGCGCCTGGTTCTTCTTGGTGTAGCCGGTGTCGGGATGCGCCGAGAGCCCCATGCCGCGCAGATCGGGCACGATCACGGTGTGCTCCTTGGCGAGCTTCGCGGCGAGCGGCGCCCACATGTCGCCGGTGTCGCCGAAGCCGTGCAGCAGAACGACCGCCGGCCCGCTGCCGCCGATCCGCACATGCAAGACGGTGCCGTTGGTCGCGATGTCCCGGGCGTGGAAGCTCCTGGGATACGGCACCACCGCGGCGATTGCGGGTGTCACAAACGCAAACACGGCTAAGACAAGAACGGACAATCGCATCGTTTCCTCCCGGCGGAGGCCCCGACGTCGGCGCCCCCTTCCCTTCCCGTTTACCCCTCCCCATATAGAATGGCGACAGGGTCAGGGAGGGATCGCGCCATGCTCGTCGTCACCACCGAAACCATTCCGGGATACCGCCGGTCCAGGACCCTGGGCCAGGCCTTCGGCGTCGTCGTGCGCTCGCGCGGGCTGGGCGGCAACATCGTCGCCAGCCTGCGCTCCATCGTCGGCGGCGAGATCCACGAATACACCCAGCTGCTGGAGGAGGCGCGCCGCCAGGCCGTCGACCGGCTGGTGCGCAACGCCACCGCCATGGGCGCCAACGCCGTCATCATGATGCGCTTCGATTCCTCCGAGATCGGCCAGAACATGAGCGAGATCGTCGCTTACGGCACCGCCGTGGTGATGGAGCAGGAGACGCCCCATGCTTCGTAGCGCGCTGATCGCGGTCGGCGCGCTCTGCGTCGTATGCGGGCTCGCCGGCCTCGCGACCGGCACCCTCGCCGCGGGCTGGGCGGTGTTCTGGGGCGCGATCCTGCTGCTCGGCACGGTGCTCGAGCGCGTGCGCTACAAACAGCTCGAGAACGGCCGCCCCGGACCGGGATGGATCGCGACCTCCGAGCGCTTCATCGACGACGAGACCGGCAAGCCCGTGCGCGTCTGGCTGGAGCCCGCGACCGGGGAACGGCGTTACGTCACCGAGTAAAGCGTGCCTTTGCAAGCGCCGGGCGCGCCCGCTATGAAGGCGCCTATGAACAATTCTCTCGTCACGGTCTTCGGCGGCTCGGGATTCCTCGGCCGCCACACGGTGCGCGCCCTGGCCAAGGCCGGCTACCGCATCCGCGTCGCAGTGCGCCACGTCCATGGCGGCTATTTCCTGATCCCCAACGGTCATGTCGGCCAGATCCAGGTCGTCAAATGCGACGCCACCGATCCGGACCAGGTCGCGGCCGCGCTCCACGGCGCTCACGCGGCGGTCAATCTGATCGGCAGCCTGAACGGACGCTTCGAGAGCCTGCATGTCGACGCGGCGCGGATCGTGGCCGAAGCGGCGCGCGCCGCGGGCCTGCGCAGCCTCGTCCATGTCTCGAGCATCGGCGCCGATGCGGGGTCGCCATCGCGCTATCTCTGCACCAAGGGCGAAGGCGAAGCGAAGGTGCGCGAGGCGTTCGCAGAGGCGACGATCCTGCGCCCTTCGGTCGTGTTCGGACCCGAAGACCGTTTCTTCAACAAATTCGCGTCGCTCGCGCGCTTCGTTCCGGCGCTGCCGCTGATCGGCGGCGGGCACACCAGGCTCCAGCCGGTCTTCGTCGGCGACGCCGCCGCGGCGATCGCGCGCTGCGTGAGCGACGTGAGCACGCACGGAAAGATCTATGAGCTCGGCGGACCGACGGTCTACAGCTTCGCGGAGCTGATGCGCATCGTGCTGCAGGAGACGGGCCGCAAGCGCCTGCTCGTGCCCGTGCCGTTCGTGCTCGCGAGCATCAAGGCGTTCTTCCTACAGATGCCGGCGATCCTCGGCCTCGAGCCGATGCTGACGATGGATCAGGTGCGCATGCTGAAAGTCGACAATGTCGTCCATGACGGCGCGCTCACGCTTGCCGATCTCGGCATAGCGCCGATCGCACCCGAGGCCGTGACCGCGTCCTATCTCTGGCGTTTCCGCGCCAAGGGGCAGTACGAAGAGGTCGCTACCAGCCGAGTGCCAGCGCAGCGATAAGCGCGAAGCCGGCCGCGATGCGGTACCAGCCGAACGGCGCGAGGCCATAGCGGCCCACCATCGCGAGAAAGCCGCGGATCACCACGAAGGCGACGACGAACGCGACGACGAAGCCGACGGCGATGTTGGTCGCGTCTGCGCTCGTCAACGCGCCCGCCTTCTTGTGGAGCTCATAGATCGTCGCTCCCACCATGATCGGCACCGCGAGATAGAAGGTGAAGGCGGTCGCGGCTTTGCGCTCGACGCCGAGCAGCTCGCCGCCCAGGATGGTGGCGCCCGAGCGCGAGGTGCCGGGCACCAGCGCCAGCACCTGGCAGAGCCCGATCTGGAACGCCTTCGACAGCGGCAGCCTGTCGCCGTCGAGCCAGCGCGGCGGCGGCGCGATGCGCTCCAGGACCAGGATCAGCACGCCGCCGAAGATCCACGACGCCGCGATGAAGGGCAGCGCGCGCGCCGGGTCGAGCAGCCAGGCATTGATGTATTTGCCGAGCAGAAGGCCCGCCACGATCGCGGGGATGCTGGCGACGACGATGCCGAGCGCGAAGCGGCGCGCGTCGGCGCTGCCCGGCAGGCCGACCAGCACGTCCCAGAACTTGCGCCAATAAGTGACGACCACGGCCAGGATCGCGCCCAGCTGGATCACCACGGTGAACGCGTCCCAATGCTCGCCGGGCAGGTGCATGAAATGCTCGGTCACCAGCATATGCGCCGTCGAAGAGACAGGGATGAACTCGGTCAGTCCCTCGACGATGCCAAGCCACACCGCGTTCAGAAGATCGCCCATAGTCCGCGCCGGCAGATGATTCGCGGGCTACCTTAGCATCGCAAGAGCCGCCTCGATGTCGGGATCGCGGCCCGTGCAGACGTCCTTGCGCGCCCAGGCGACCGCGATGTCGGGATCGAGCGCGCGGTCGCGATAGTCGACGCCGTCGGCGCTCCAGATGCCCTGCACCGGCACGGTCAGCGACCAGCCGTCCGGCAGATCGAACTCTTCGCCGCTGAGCAGAGCGCCCGCGGTGCGCCGTCCGACGAGCTTCACTTGCGGCAGGCGCATCATCCAGGCGAAGCCCTCGCCCGCGCTTCCGGTGTCGGGGCCGATCAACACGACCACTGGCTTTATATAGCGCTTGGCGCCGACGTCCTCCGACCAGAACGTCACGGCGCCGTTGTTCGCCGAGACCGCCGCGAAGATGTCCTTGTCGGTATAGGCGCCGGCGACTTTCGCGACCTTGGCCACGTCGTCCTTGCCGACCTTGTGGCCGAGCGCCGCCAGGAACGGCCGCGCGAACAGCGCGAAGGCGGGCGCCTCGCCGGGCGCGAAATAGCTCTGCAGCCGAAGCCCCGACGCGTTGCCGCCGCTGTTCTCGCGCACATCGACGATCAGCGCGGCGGTGTCTTTCAGCTCGTCCATCGCGCGGTCGGCGAGCGCGGCCGCGCCGTCGTCGAAGCGGTCGATGCGCAGATAGCCGATGCCTTTTCCTTGCGCGACTTTCGTCGTCCACCACTCAAAGCCCGGATGAGGCGGCGGCCAATAGGCCGCGATGCGGCGCAGCGCGACCGCGCGCGTGCGGCCCTCGCAATCCTCGAAGCGCGCTCTCGCCGTCGTGCCGAGCGCGCCATAGAGCGCGTCCTTCGGCGAGACGAGCCGCGCGCCAAGCAGCAGTCCTTGGGCGTGCGCGTCCGAGAGCGGCGCGATGTCCGTGAGGATGTCCTGGCCCGCGATCGCGGTGAACTGCATGCCGACGCCGACCGCGGCCGCCGACGAAGCCCGCGGCGGCACCAGATAGAGATGCGACGTGCCGATCTCCTTCAGCATCGCCGAGGCGAGCGCCGCGAATTCCTTGTCGGTCTTCACGCCGGCGACACGCGCGCGATAGCGTTCGCCGATGACCTTCCAGTCGGCGCCATTGAAGCCGGGGTCGTAGAAATTCTCGTCGACCGTCGACCAGACCTTGTCGAACAGCGCCGGGTAGTCGGCGGCGGCAGCGCTCGTCGCCAGCCACGCCCAAGCCAGCCCTGCGCCCAAAATCCAGCGTCGCATCGCATCTCCCCTTCTTCGCCCAAGGGTCGATGCCGCCAAGCCCGGCTTCGGATGCAGCGTGCCGCCGGATTTTAAAGGTCAGTATCCCTGACTCGATTGAGCCGCGATTGCGCCGCCGTCCCCAGGAACCGGCACCACATCTGCATATAGGTCAAGATAGCTGACTTTTTATTCGTTCGGTTTCCACATATCCAGGTCAATAGCAAAACTATTCCGGCAGATTCGCTGAAGACGAACGAATGTTGCGATTCACGACCATAGAGCCCAGAGGCCCCGAGAAACGCCCGCCCGAAGCCCGGGCGCAAGATTTTCGCGAGGTCTATGCCGGCTACGCGGCCGAGAAGGCGGCCGAGCAGGCCTCGCGCTGCTCGCAATGCGGCGTGCCGTTCTGCCAGGTGCACTGCCCGCTCGCGAACAACATCCCCGACTGGCTGAAGCTCACCGCCGAGGGCCGCACGCAGGAGGCCTACGAGCTCTCGCAATCGACCAACAACATGCCCGAGATCTGCGGCCGGATCTGCCCGCAGGACCGGCTCTGCGAGCGCCACTGCGTCATCGAGCAGTCGGGCCACGGCACCGTCACCATCGGCGCCATCGAGAAATTCCTCACCGACACCGCCTGGCGCGAAGGCTGGGTCAGGCCGCTGAAAGCCCGCCGCGAACGGCCCCAACGCGTCGCCATCGTCGGCGCCGGCCCCGCCGGCCTCGCCTGCGCCGAGCAGCTGCGCCTCAAGGGCTATCGCGTCACGGTCTATGACCGCCACGACAAAGCGGGCGGATTGCTGATGTACGGCATCCCGAACTTCAAGCTCGAAAAGGATGTCGTGGCGCGCCGCGTGAAGCGCCTCGCCGAAGGCGGCGTCAAGTTCAAGCTCGCTTGCGAGATCGGCCGCGATTTGTCGTTCGAGGCGCTGCATCGGAGCCACGACGCGGTGTTCCTCGCGCCGGGCGCGTACCAGGCGCGCGAGATGGAGATCGACGGCATCGCGGCGCTCGACTATCTCATCGGCGGCGCGCCCAATGCGAAAGACAAGCACGTCGCGGTGATCGGCGGCGGCGACACGGCGATGGATTGCGTGCGCACCGCGATCCGCCAGGGGGCTGCGAGCGTCACCTGCCTCTATCGCCGCGACCGCGACAACATGCCGGGCAGCCTGCGCGAGGTCGTCAACGCCGAAGAGGAAGGCGTCGCGTTCGAATGGCTGACCCTGCCCAAGAGCGCGGGCATGGACGGCGTGCGCATCACCCGCATGAGGCTGGGCCTCCCCGATGCCTCGGGCCGCAAGGCGCCGGAAGAGATCACGGGCGCCGACTTCACGCTCAAGGCCGATATCGTCATCAAGGCGCTGGGCTTCGACCCCGAGCCGCACTGGAAAGAGCACTTCAAGCGCGACGGCGTGTTCGCGGGCGGCGACGTCGTGCGCGGCGCCTCGCTGGTCGTGTGGGCGATCAAGGACGGCCGCGACGCGGCGCGTTCCATCCATTCCTATCTCGAGAAGCAGGTGGCGGAAAAATGTGCGGAACCGGCCTAGTCGCCGCCATCGACGGCAAGCCGCGACGCGCGGTCGTGCTCGGTGCCATCGAAGCGCTGAAATCCGTGTGGCATCGCGGCGCCGTCGATGCCGACGGCAAGACCGGCGACGGCGCCGGCATCCATCTGCAAGTGCCGCAGGATTTCTTCCGGGCCCAGATCGGCGAGAGCCGCCTGCGCTCCAGCCGCATCGCTGTCGGCCAAATCTTTCTGCCGCGCACCGACTATGCCGCGCAGGAGCTGTGCCGCACCATCGTCGAGAGCGAGATCCTGCGCGCGGGCTTTCATCTCTACGGCTGGCGCCAGGTGCCCGTCGACATCGCGATCATCGGCGAGAAAGCCAACCTCACCCGCCCCGAGATCGAGCAAATCATGTTCGATGCCGGCGACCGGATGGAGCTGGAGACCCTCGACCGGCGCCTTTATCTCTGCCGCCGCCGCATCGAGAAGCGCGTGCGCGAAGCGTCGATCCAGGACTTCTATGTCTGCTCGCTGTCGACGCGCTCGCTGATCTACAAGGGCATGTTCCTGGCCGAGCAGCTCTCGAACTTCTATCCCGACCTGAAAGACGAGCGCTTCGAGAGCGCGTTCGCGATCTTCCACCAGCGCTATTCGACCAACACCTTCCCGACCTGGCGCCTTGCCCAGCCGTTCCGGATGCTCGCGCATAACGGCGAGATCAACACGCTCAAGGGCAACGTCAACTGGATGAAGAACCACGAGTTCAAGATGGCGTCCGAGCTGTTCGGCGAGGCGGGCGAGGACATCAAGCCCATCGTCCAGCCGGGAGGCTCGGACTCGGCCGCGCTCGACAACGTCTTCGAGGTGCTGGTGCGCGCCGGCCGCTCCGCCCCGCTCGCCAAGACCATCCTGGTGCCGGAGAGCTGGACCAAGAAGGCGTCGACGATGCCCGATCTGCATCGCGCGATGTATTCCTATGCCAATGCGGTGATGGAGCCCTGGGACGGGCCGGCGGCGCTGGTCGCGACCGACGGGCGCTGGGTGCTGGCCGGCATGGACCGCAACGGGCTGCGGCCGCAGCGCTTCGTCGTGACCGACGACGGGCTGCTGTTCAGCGGCTCCGAGGCCGGCATGGTCGTGCTCGACGAGACGCGCATCCTGCGCAAGGGCCGCGTCGGGCCGGGGCAGATGATCGCGCTCGACCTGGAAGAAGGCCGCTTCTACGAGGACCGCGAGATCAAGGACAAGCTCGCCAACGAATATCCCTACACCGAATGGACGCGGAAGATCGTCGAGCTCGAGCCGATCATCGGCCCCGGGCCCGAGCCGCGCGTCTTCGGCAAGGACCTGCTGCGCCGGCGCCAGATCGCGGCGGGGTTCACCACCGAGGACCTGGAACTGATCCTCCATCCCATGGTCGAGGACGCCAAGGAGCCGGTCGGCTCGATGGGCGACGACACGCCGCTCGCGGTGCTGTCCGACCGCTACCGACCGCTGTCGCATTACTTCCGCCAGAACTTCAGCCAGGTCACCAACCCGCCCATCGACGCGCTGCGCGAGGAGCGGGTGATGTCCTTGAAGACCCGCTTCCGCAATCTCGGCAACGTGCTGGCGCAGGACGAAAGCCAGGCCGAAGTGTTCGTGCTCGAGAGCCCCGTCATCTCGAACGGCATGTATGAGCGGTTGAAGGACCATCTCGAGGGCCGCTTCTACGAGATCGACTGCGTGTTCCAGGCGGGCAAGGACGGCGCGCTGCAATCCGCCATCCAGCGTATCCGCGCCGAAGCCGAGGACGCGGTGCGCCAGGGCTACAACCATTTGATCCTGACCGACGAGCGCATATCGGGCGACCTCGCCGCCATCCCGATGATCCTGGCGACGGGCGCGGTGCATTCGCATCTGGTGCGGCAGGGCCTGCGCACCTACACCTCGATCAACGTGCGCGCGGCGGAGTGTCTCGACACGCATTATTTCGCCGTGCTGATCGGCGTGGGCGCCACCACCGTCAACGCCTATCTCGCACAGGACTGCATCGCCGACCGCCATGCGCGCGGGCTGTTCGGCAAGATGGGTCTGGGGCCTTGCGTGAAGCGCTATCTCGACACGGTGAGCGCGGGCCTGCTCAAGATCATGTCGAAGATGGGCATCTCGGTGATCTCGTCCTATCGCGGCGCCTACAATTTCGAAGCCGTCGGCCTGTCGCGCGCCCTCGTCGCGGAGATATTCCCGGGCATGCCGAGCCGCATCTCCGGCATCGGACTGTCGGGCATCGCCGCCAAGACCGCGCGCCTGCATGCCACGGCCTTCGACGAGGACGACGCGCTGCCCATCGGCGGCTTCTACAAGCAGCGCGCCGACGGCGAGGCGCACGCGCACGACGCGGCGCTGATCCATCTGCTGCAATCGGCGGTCGGCAGCGACTCGTATGGGCTGTACCGGCGCTATGCCGACGGCGTGCGCGCCTTGCCGCCGGTGAGCCTGCGCCATCTGATGGAGTTCCGCGACGCCGCCAAGCCGATCCCGATCGAGGACGTCGAGTCCATCACCGAGATCCGCAAGCGCTTCGTCACGCCGGGGATGTCGCTGGGCGCGCTCTCGCCCGAGGCGCACGAAGCGCTCAACATCGCGATGAACCGCATCGGCGCGAAATCCGACAGCGGCGAAGGCGGCGAGAAGCCCGAGCACTTCCATCCCAAGCCGAGCGGCGACAACGCCAATTCCGCGATCAAGCAGGTGGCGTCGGGCCGCTTCGGCGTGACGGCGGAGTATCTCAACCAGTGCCGCGAGATCGAGATCAAGGTCGCGCAGGGCGCCAAGCCCGGCGAAGGCGGCCAGCTTCCCGGCTTCAAGGTGACCGAGATGATCGCACGCCTGCGCCATGCGACGCCGGGCGTGATGCTGATCTCGCCGCCGCCCCATCACGACATCTATTCCATCGAGGACCTGGCGCAGCTCATCTACGACCTCAAGCAGATCAATCCCGACGCGCGGGTCTGCGTGAAGCTCGTCGCGCTCACCGGCATCGGCGCCATCGCGGCCGGCGTCGCCAAGGCCCATGCCGACGTGATCCTGATCTCGGGGCATTCGGGCGGCACCGGCGCCTCGCCGCAGACCTCGATCAAATATGCCGGCGTCCCGTGGGAGATGGGACTGACGGAAGCCAACCAGATCCTCACGCTCAACAATCTGCGCCACCGCGTGACCTTGCGCACCGACGGCGGCATCCGCACCGGCCGCGACGTCGTGATGGCGGCGATGATGGGCGCGGAGGAGTTCGGCATCGGCACCGCGTCGCTGGTGGCGATGGGCTGCATCATGGTCCGGCAATGCCATTCGAACACCTGCCCCGTCGGCGTTTGCACGCAGAACGAAGCGCTGCGCGAGAAGTTCGCGGGCACGCCGGAGAAGGTCGTCAACCTGTTCAGCTTCATCGCCGAGGACGTGCGCGAGATCCTGGCGCAGCTCGGCGTGCGAAAGCTCGAGGACGTGATCGGCCGCACCGATCTTCTGCATCAGATGAGCCGCGGCGCGGAAGAACTCGACGATCTCGACTTGAACCCGCTGCTGGTGCGCGCGGGCGACGTCGCGCCCTCGCCCCGCAGCGCGCGCAACGCGGTGCCCGACGCGCTCGATGCGCTGATCGAGAAGGACGCCGCCTCGTTCTTCGATCACGGCGAGAAGATGCAGCTCACCTATGCGGTCAGGAACACGATGCGCAGCATCGGCGCGCGGGTGTCGTCGCGCATCGTGCGGCGCTGGGGCATGACCGGCCTGCCGCCGGCGCGGCTCACGCTGCGCCTGCGCGGCACCTGCGGCCAGTCGCTCGGCGCCTTTGCCGTGCAGGGCTTGAAGATCGAGGTGTTCGGCGACGCCAACGACTATGTCGGCAAAGGGCTTTCCGGCGCGACGATCGCGCTGCGCCCCATGGTGTCGACCAGGTTCGTGGCGCGCGACAACACCATCGTCGGCAACACGGTGCTCTATGGCGCCACCGCGGGCAAGCTGTTCGCGGCGGGTCAGGCGGGCGAGCGCTTCGCCGTGCGCAACTCGGGCGCCCTGGCCGCGATCGAAGGCTGCGGCTCGAACGGCTGCGAGTACATGACCGGCGGGACCGTCGCGATCCTCGGCCTCATCGGCGACAATTTCGCGGCCGGCATGACGGGCGGCATGGCCTTCGTCTACGATGCCGACGGCAAGTTCGCCGAGCACGTCAATCCCGACACCGTGGTATGGCAGCGCATCCAGACCGCGCATTGGGACAAGGTGCTGCGCGACATGGTCGAGGAGCACCGCGCCGAAACCGGCTCGGCCTTCGCGGGCGAGCTCCTTGCCCATTGGGAGCGCGAGCAGCCCAATTTCTGGCAGGTCGTGCCGAAGGAGATGGCGCACAGGCTTCCGCACCCGCTGCGCATCGAGCAGATCGCGGCGGAATGAGCATAGGTCACCCTCACCCGGAAGCCTTGGCTGAGCTTCGCGAACCTCTGGCAGAACTGGGCCGGCGATGGGCCGCGTCGATGCATCGCCCTCGTCCCAGCCCGGACGTTTTGAGGCGTTGGGACGAATTCATGGAGACATGGTCGCGCTCATCCCATCCGCTCCTCTTACGCGACAGCCGTCGTCGCGGTGAAACAGCGACCGGTACGACTGGCCGCTCCATTGCCTTCGCCGACAATACACCTGCCAACTGGTCGTTCGGCTTGGCGCTTGCGGGGCAGGTCCCGGATATATCCGGTTGGACCAAGGACAACTTCTCCCAAAACGTGCCGCTCACGTTTCTTACAAAGGGACAAGCGGCAAAAAGAGATCTCAACAGGCGCGGTTGGAAGATCTGTCACATAGATCCGGTGTCGGACCGCGAGCGCTATAAAGTCGAAGAAGCACCTTTTCCAAAGCTCGAAGCGGAATTCTTGCGTTTCATTTCCCCGCGAAACATCTTCATCATCCCCAAATCCATTTCGGGAGCAGGCGAGCTTCCGGAGGTCATTGAATCCGTCAAAGCCTTCGAGCTATCGCATCGTAAGCGCAACTGCGGAAAGGTTCGGTCCCCTCAAGCCGCCACAATCAGCACGTGATCGACGGTCTCGGCGTCGTCGCTCAGGGGCAGCATCACGGATTCGTGGCTGAAGGCATGGCCATCGGTCGGCCGGTAATAGGTCCCGCGATAGGCGTGCGGCACGCGGCGGCGGAAGACGCGGGCATAGAGCCGGTTGAGATTGGCGCCATAGCCGGGCGCGCGCTTGTCGATGTCCGCCGTCGTCATGCCTTGCAGCGGCATGCCCTGCTGCACGTTCACGACGTCGCCGGAGACGCGGAAGCGGAACTCGCGGCCGCCGTCGAGCACTTCGACCAGCGCGAGGTATTTGAGGAAGCCGCGCATGGCCTTGGGCGTCATGGCGGCGCGCGCGGGCATGGCCGTGTCGCCGCGCAACCCGTTCCACACGCGATACGCCTCGCAGACGATCGGATGCTTCAGGTCCTCGATCGCGATGCCGGTGCGCGCGCGGTCGCGGCCCTTGCCCGGCGGCATCGCCGTCAGCACCGGATCGCCGTGATCGCCGCCGCTCATGCCGCCACGACGAAGAGATGGTCGATGGCCTCGCCGTCGTCGCCGACGGGCATGATCACGACCTCGTGACAGAAGGGATGCTGGTCGGCGGGGCGCAGATACCAGCCGCGGAACGCGAGCGGCGCGCGCGCGGCGAGCACGCTCTGATAGATGCGCTTGAGCACGCTGCCATGGCCGGGCAGCTTCTCGTCGATCTCGGCCATGGTCAGGCCCTGGAACTGCGCGCCCTGCTGCACGTCGATCTGGTCGCCGGTGATGCGGAACACGAACTCCGCGCCGCCGTCGATCACGCGCAGCAGCGCGGTGTGCTTGAGGAACGGCAGCATCGCGCGCGGCGTGAGCTCGGACTTCTTCGGGAACGGACGCGTGCCGCGCGCGGCGTTCCACACCGCGAGACCCTTGCGCACGAGCGCGTTCTCGAGCGCATCGAGCGCGATCGCGGTGCGCGGGCGGAATTCAGCGATGGCGTCTGCCTGGGACATGACGGCCTCTGCCGGTCATGCATATTGTCGCGCGCGGCGGTTAATGAAAACTCACTCCGCGGCCAGCCGCGCGAACAGCATCGCGCCATGCGCGCGGCCGCCTTCCGTGAAGTCGATGTCGAACAACCCGCCGATTCCAAGCTTCAAATGCTCTCCCACCCTCCAATCGTGGATAAGCCCCGGTGACAATTTGTCGGCGTCGCCGAAGAATTCGCTGTTCGACAGATGCTCGGCGCGCAGCAGCGCCGTCCAATCGCCGAAGCGGTATTCGCCTTCGAGCAGCACGGCGTCGCTCGCAAGCTTGTGGCCCCAGGCGAGCGTGGCGGCGAACGGACCGTCGACATATTCGGCGCTCGCGGTATAGCGCGTCTCGTTCACGGTGGGCGACAATTGCTCCGGGCTCACGAGATAGCCCCATGACGCCTGCAGCGACCAATGCGCATCGGGATTCCAGGTCAGCCGCGCCGCAGTGCTGTCGAAGCGCGCCGGATCGAAATCGAAGCGCTGCTGGTCGGGCTCGCGGCCGGTGAAGCGCGACACTTCCAGCTTCCAGTCGTCATGCACGAAACCGGCGGTCACGACGCCGAAAGTAATGTGCGTCGAGTCGAGCCAGTGATGGCTGACCGGCGCCTCCGGGATGTCCATGCCCGAGGCGCGATGCTGGAACGCCGGCGGGCCGAGCGCCGGCTCGCCCGGATAGCCGGCATAGACGAACACGCTGTCCGCGCTCGACAGCGCATGGCTGAGCGAGCCCGCCATCTCCATCACCAGATCGTGCGGATGCTGGCGGTCGATCAAGGGCGTCGCACCGTCGGCCGTCTCGCCGCTCGCGAGCCTGAGCGGATAGCCCCGCGCGCCCATGAACGGATCGGGGCTCAGCATCAGGCGCAGATTGAACACGTCGCCCGCGCCCAGACCGCGGCGCGCCGCGCCCATCAGCATGCCTTCGGCGAACCATTGCGTGTCGCCGCGACGGCCGCTCTGGCTGTCGTAGACGAGGTCGAGCATCGCGTGCCCCATCAGCTCCCAGCCGTCCAAGCTCGCGTGATAGGCGGCGTGCGGCGCCGCGTCGGGCTGCCAGCTGGTGCCCGACGCTTCGCGCGTCATCGGGTAAGGCCCGAGCACGCCGGTCATGGCCATCGGCATGGCCATGTCCATGTCCATGTGGCTCATGTCCATGCCCGGCATCTCCTGCGCATGCGCGGCCGGCAAGCCCCACGCTGCCAACAGGACGGCGATCAACCCGATACGACGCAATGCAGACCCTTGAACGCTTCGGCGCGCGCTATGACGGCGGCGTGCAGAGGGTAATACGCTCGGGCTGGGTCGGATAGGGCCTGGTCGTCTTCGGATCGGGCCACAGCCAGAACTCCCTGGTCGTGAGCTCGGGGTAGTAAGCCCGCAGCTTCGCGTCCAGCGCGGTCATCATGTCGATATGGAGCTTGCGCTCCCGAGCCGCCGGCAAATCGACGCCGTTGTTGAACTCCTCCTTGAAGGCGCCGCATCCCATGTGGTCGAGCACATACACCCGCTTGATGTCGTGCAGCTTGTCGGCGGCGAAGACCTGCTGCCAAAAGCCGTGCGTGGTCGGCTCGAACAAGCCTGCGGCCACGCCGGCGAGCGACGCGCCGGCCAGCGCCACGAGATCGTATTCGCGCGTCCTGGGCGGCTTCGAAGCCGCCGGCATATGGGAATTCAACCACTTGATGGATTGGTCCACCAGGCGGAAATCGATGCACATGATCGCCAGATTGTCGACCTCCGCGGCCTTCGCCCCGAACGGGACCAGCGTCATCCCGCCCGCTGCCAGCGCGAGCAGGCCCAAGCTGCGGCGGCTGAGACCGGTCTCGGCGGAATCGTGCGCGTGATCGTGTTGCTCGCACATGATATGCCCCTCCCTTTGGATGCGGACAGTGTAGTCGCGTTCCGGACGAGGCGATAGCGATTCGTCAAAAGGTAGAATTACCCCGAGTTTTCGCCGATCTCGCCCCTATGTAATGTGCTGCCGATGGGGCAATGGATTCGCGACACCGGGCGGTTTCTCGCGCGCTGCGGCCGCTGGCTGTGGTTCGGCGACGGCACACGCACGCCGTGGGTCAGGCGCGTGCTGGCGGCGCTGTTCTTCTTTCTCCTTCCCGCGCCGGTGCTGCTCATCCTGTTCTTCCGCTTCGTGCCGATTCCCGGGACGCCGCAGATGGTGCTCGACGCGGTCACGTTCAACCCCGTCAAGTATTCCTGGCGCTCCTATGACGAGATTTCGCCGTATCTGGCGCGCGCCGTGATCGGCGCCGAGGACCAGAATTTCTGCAGTCACCACGGCTTCGACTGGAAAGGCATCCAGGACGCGATTCGGAAGCACGAGCGCCATCCGAACAAGCCGCTGCACGGCGCCAGCACGATCAGCCAGCAGACCGCGCGCACCCTGTTCCTGATCTCGGCGCGGAGCTGGATCCGCAAAGGCGTCGAAGCCTATCTGACCGTGCTGATCGAGTTCCTGTGGCCGAAGAAGCGCATCCTCACCGCCTATCTGAACCTCGTCGATTGGGGCCACGGCAATTACGGCGCCGAAGCCGCGTCCGAGGTCTATTTCGGCATCGACGCCGCGCATCTGACCAAGGCGCAGGCCGCACGGCTTGCGGCGGTTTTGCCCAATCCCGACCACTGGCGCGCCGACCGTCCGGGACGCTACGTTGCCGGCCGCTCGGCGCATCTGCGCGGAGCCGCGGCGAGCGTCGCCACGGACGGATTGGATTGGTGCGTGAAATGAATACTTCGGACGTCGTCATCGTCGGTGGCGGACATAACGGGCTCGTCTGCGCGTTCTATCTGGCGCGCGCAGGATTGAAAGTGACCGTGCTCGAACGCCGCGGCGTGGTCGGCGGCGCCGCGGTGACCGAGGAATTCCATCCCGGCTTCCGCAATTCGGTCGCGAGCTACACCGTCTCGCTGCTCAATCCGAAGATCATCGCCGACATGGACCTCGCGGGTAACGGTCTGCGCGTCGTCGAGCGCAAGGTGCAGAACTTCCTGCCGCTGAACGACCGCGACTATCTCGAGACCGGCGGCGAGCTGACCAAGAAAAGCGTCGCCAAGTTCTCGAACAAGGACGCCGACATGCTCGGCCCTTACAACGACCGGCTGGGCGAGATCGCCGACGTCGTGCGCGGGCTGATGCTGGCGACGCCGCCCAACGTCACCGAAGGCGGCTGGATGGCCGCGATCCCGGAGATGCTCAAGGCGGCGAACCAGGGCAGCCCCTTCGCGAAGCTCTCGATGCCGGCGCGGCGCGACCTGCTGGCGCTGTTCGCCCAATCGGCGGGCGACTATCTGGCGGGCTGGTTCGAGAGCGATCCGATCAAGGCGGTCTACGGCTTCGACGGCATCGTCGGCAACTATGCGAGCCCCTATACCCCCGGCTCGGGCTATGTGCTGCTGCATCACGTGCTGGGCGAGGTGAACGGCAAGAAGGGCTCGTGGGGCCACGCGATCGGCGGCATGGGCGCGATCACCCAGGCGATGGCGAAGGCCTGCGCGAGCCACGGCGTCGACATCCGCCTCGACGCGCCCGTGAAAGAAGTGATCGTCGAGAACGGCCGCGCCACAGGCGTCGCGACCGAGAGCGGCGACATCTTCCGCGCGCCGATCGTCGCCTCCAACCTGAACCCGAAGCTGCTGTACCGGAAGCTCGTCGACAAGGCCGTCCTGCCGAACGATTTCCGCGAGCGCATCGAGCGCTATCGCGTCGGCTCGGGCACCTTCCGCATGAACGTCGCGCTCAGCGAGCTGCCGCGCTTCACCTGCAAGCCCGAGCCCGGCGATCACATGACGGCGGGCATCATCATCGCGCCGAGCCTCGACTACATGGACCGCGCCTATCTCACCGCGCGCGAGCGCGGCTGGTCGAAGGAGCCCATCGTCGAGGTGCTGATCCCCTCCACCCTCGACGACAGCCTCGCGCCTGCGGGCCGACACGTCGCCAGCATGTTCTGCCAGCAGGTCGCGCCCGAGGTCGAGGGCGGCTGGGACGCGCATCGCGAAGAAGTCGCCGATTTGATGATCGCGACGGTCGACAGGATGGCGCCGGGCTTCAAGGCCTCGGTGCTCGGCCGGCAGATCCTCTCGCCGCTCGACCTCGAGCGCACCTTCGGCCTCGTCGGCGGCGACATCATGCATGGCGCGCTGACCCTCGATCAGCTCTATTCCGCGCGGCCCGTGCTCGGCTACGGCAACTACAGGAGCCCCGTGCCGGGACTCTATATGTGCGGCTCGGGCACGCATCCCGGCGGCGGCGTCAGCGGCGCGCCGGGCCACAACGCCGCGCGCGAGATCCTGAGCGACCGGCGGCGGCGCCGCGTGGCATGAGCGACCAGCCGCTCGGCTCGCTCAACACGGCGCTGACCCATGCGACGCGGCTGCTGCAGCGCAATCCGGTCAAGGCCGAAGCGCAAGCGCGCGAGATCCTGAGGGTCATCCCCGGCCAGCCGCAGACCATGCTGCTGCTGGCGCAGGCGCTGCGCCTTCAAGGCAAGCTGGATGGCGCGCGCGAAGTGCTCAAATTGCTCACCGCGTCGCAGCCGGCCATGGGACAAGCCTTCGTCGAGCTCGGCGACGTGCTGACGGCGCTGGGCGAGAGCGCGGCGGCCGACGATGTCTATGTGCGCGGCGTCAGGGCCTCGACGCGCGATCCCGAACTCGTCGAAGCCGCGAGCGCGCTGATCGAGAACCGTCTCGCGATCGCCGAACGCCTCTTGCGCGCGTACCTGAAAGCGCATCCGACCGATGTCGCGGCGATCCGCATGCTGGCGGAGACGGGCTCGCGGCTCGGCCGCTACGACGACGCCGAGAACCTGCTCGCGCGCGCGGTCGAGCTGGCGCCGAGCTTCCATGCCGCGCGCCACAATTACGCGACCGTGCTGCATCGTCAGCTCAAATCGGAAGAGGCGCTGAGAGAGATCGACATCCTCATCGCCAAGGACACGGCCAATCCCGGCTACCGCACCCTGCGCGCCGCGGTCCTGGTGCGCATCGGCGAGTACGGCCAGGCGATCGCGCTCTATGAGGCTTTGCTGAAGAACCACCCCGGGATCGCCAAGGCGTGGATGAGCTACGGCCATGCGCTCAAGACCACCGGCCGCCAGGACGAAAGCATCGCGGCCTACCGCAAAAGCATCGCGCTGTCGCCCCATCTCGGCGAGGCCTATTGGAGCCTCGCCAACCTCAAGACCGCGCGCTTCGGCGAGGACGACATCGCCCAGATGCAGGCCGCGCTCGCGCGGCCCGACCTTGCGCAGGAAGACCGCTATCACCTCGAATTCGCGCTCGGCAAGGCGCTGGAGGACAGGGGCGAATACGACGCGTCCTTCGCGCATTACGCCGAGGGCAACGCGCTCCGCCGCGCCTCGGCGCCCTACGATCCCGAGATCGCGACCGAGCATATGCGCCGCTCCAAATCCGTGTTCACGCCGGAATTCTTCGCGAGCCGCATCGGCGGCAGCGACGCGCCCGACCCGATCTTCGTCGTGGGCCTGCCGCGTTCGGGCTCGACATTGATCGAGCAGATTCTCTCGAGCCACAGCCGGGTCGAAGGCACGATGGAGCTTCCCGATATCCTCGCTATTGCGCGCAGGCTCGGCGGCGCCCACAAGAAGAGCGAATTCGGCGCCTATCTCGATGCGCTCGCCGAGCCGCACGACTTCAAAGCGCTGGGCGAGGAATATCTCCGCCGCACCCGCATCCAGCGCAAGGACGCCAAGCCGTTCTTCATCGACAAGATGCCGAACAATTTCCAGCACATCGGCCTCATCCATCTGATGCTGCCCCATGCGAAGATCGTCGACGCGCGGCGCCACCCGATGGCCTGCTGCTTCTCGAATTTCAAGCAGCACTTCGCCCATGGCCAGACCTTCAGCTATGGGCTCGACGATCTCGGCCGCTACTGGCGCGACTATGCGGAGCTGATGGCGCACTACGATCGCGTCCTGCCCGGCCGGGTGCACCGCGTCCTCTATGAGGAGATGGTCGCCGACCCCGAGCGGGAGATCCGCCGGCTGCTCGAATATTGCGGCTTGGCCTTCGAAGAGGGGTGCCTGGACTTTCACCGCAACGCCCGCGCGGTGCGCACCGCCAGCTCCGAGCAGGTCCGCCGCCCGATTTTCACCGAAGGGGTGGAGCATTGGCGCAACTACGAGAAGTGGTTGGAACCGTTGAAGACTTCGCTCGGCAGCCTCGCCGGCGCCTACCCGGCGGTGCCGGAAAGCTAAATCGAATCAATCCCCTCCTTGACAGCCCGCTGTCGTCCGACTGACATATTTTCGACAGTTCGCGAGGGGATTTGCGATGAGCGGGATTTACGGCCGGGACCATGCGCGTCCGGTGCTTCTGACGGCTTTGCTGGCGACGACGGCGCTGACCGGGGCGAGCGCGGCTTACGGCCAGGCGATCGAGACGGTGGTGGTGACCGCCGAGAAACGCGCCGAGGACATGCAGAAGGCACCGCTCTCGATCCAGGTGTTCAACACGGCGAAGCTCGAGCAGCTCGACGTCAAGAGCTTCGCCGACTACGCGGCCTATATGCCGAGCGTCTCGTTCTCCGCCAACGCGTCCGGCGGCGGCCTCAGCGGCCCCGGCTCGCTCAACGTCTATATGCGCGGCGTCGCCTCCGGCAATGACGGCAACCATTCGGGCTCGCTGCCCAGCGTCGGCATCTATCTCGACGAGCAGCCGGTCACGCTCATCGGCGGCGCGCCCGACGTCCATGTCTACGACCTCGCGAGCATCGAGGCGCTTCCCGGTCCGCAAGGCACGCTCTACGGCGCGAGCTCGGAAGCGGGCACGCTGCGTATCATCACCAACAAGCCCGACCTCGAGGGCTTCTCGGCCGGCTACGACGTGGAGATCAACTCCGTCGAGAAGGGCGGCATCGGCGGCACGGTCGAGGGCTATGTGAACTATCCGATCTCCGACAACATGGCGATCCGCCTCGTCGCCTGGGAAGAGCACGACGCGGGCTATATCGACAACGTCGCGGGCACCGACGCCGCCGCCGGCATCGTCGACGGCGTGCGCACCTTCCCGACGGGCAACATCAAGATGAGCAATGCCGCCCTGCGCAAGAAGGACTACAACGACGACGACATCTATGGCGGCCGCGCGGCGCTGAAGATCGCGCTCGACGACAACTGGACCGCCACGACGACCTTCCAGGGCCAGGAGACGAAGGCGAACGGATCCTTCGCCTACGATCCGGCCGTCGGCGACCTCGAGGTCGTGAAGTTCCAGCCCGAATACCAGAACGACACCTGGTGGCAGGCGGCGCTCACCATCCAGGGCAAGATCGCCAATCTCGACGTCACCTATGCGGCCGCGTTCCTGGATCGCAAGGAGCACACCCAGCTCGACTACTCCGACTATTCCTATTTCTACGACGCCTATTACGGCCAGTACTTCACCGACAATTCCGGCAATCTCATCAACCCGTCGCAGCTCATCGTCGGCAAGGACCACTTCACCAAGCAGAGCCACGAGCTGCGCTTCGCCTCGCCGTCGGACCAGCGGCTGAGCTACGTCGCCGGCGCGTTCTGGGAGCACGAGTTCCACCGCATCGAGCAGCGCTACGAGGTGCAGGACTTCGCCGACGCCCTGTCGATCCCCGGCTGGCCCAACACGCTGTGGCTGACCCAGGAAGACCGCAACGACGAGGACTGGGCGATCTTCGGCGAGGCGTCCTACAAGCTCACGCCGGCCCTCACGCTGACGCTCGGCGGGCGCTATTTCGAGACCGACAACTCGCTCAAGGGCTTCTTCGGCTTCAGTCAGGGCTTCCAGGACCTGTCGGGCTTCGGCTCGGGCATGAACAAGTGCTTCCTGCCCTATCCGATCATCGGCAACGGTCCGTGCACGGATCTCAACAAGGACACCAAGCAGAACGGCGCCACGCGCAAGGTGAACCTCTCCTGGCAGATCGACGACGACCACATGGTCTATGCGACGTGGTCGAACGGCTTCCGCCCCGGCGGCGTGAACCGCAACGCCGACGTGACCTCGCTGCCCTACAAGCCCGAATATCTCGACAATATCGAGGTCGGCTGGAAGACGGCTTGGCTGGACAATTCGCTGCAATTCAACGGCGCGGCGTTCTTCGAGAAGTGGAAGGACTTCCAGTTCTCGTTCCTCGGCCCCAACTCGCTCACCGTCATCGCCAATGCCGGCCGGGCCCAGATCAAGGGCGTCGAGGCGAGCCTGATATGGCGCGTCACCGAGGACCTCAGCCTGAACGGAAACGCCACCTATACCGACGCGCATCTGTCGCAGCCCTATTGCAAGGACTCGGCGAACTGCGCCGCCACGACCCAGGCGCCGAACGGCCAGTCGCTGCCGATCACGCCGCAATGGAAAGTCAGCGCCCAGGCGCGCTACGGCTTCAACATCGCCGACTTCCGGGCGCATCTGCAGGCCGCGCTGAACCACCAGTCGTCGAGCTTCGGCGATCTGCGCTCGAACGAGCGCAGCATCACCGGCAGCCAGCCGGAATACACCGTGGTGAACCTCGCCGCGGGCCTCGGCCGCGACAGCTGGACGGCCGAGCTCACGCTCGAGAACGCCTTCGACGAGCGCGCCCAGCTCTACCGCTACAGCGAATGCACGCCGTCGGTCTGCGGGCCCGAGACCTACATCATCCCGAACCGCCCGCGCACCATCGCGCTGCATTTCGGGCAGAGGTTCTGAACGGCTCAGCGGTTCTGCTCGGCGGCAGCCTCCTTCGCCTTCAGCAGGCGCACCTGCGCCTTGGCATGCGCCAGCGCGGCATCGGTGCGGCGCACGAAGAGGCGCAAGGCGCCCCGTCGCGCCCGCTGGTCGGCGGAGTGAAAGCCGTGCTTTTGCGCGTTGCTGTTGCCCGGCTGGCCACCGGGCCTGCGCTTCGGCGGCACCAGGTCTTGTGGCGTGGGGAACGCCGCGGCAGTCGTTCCGAGCTTTTCGGAATTTTCCGGAGGAGTCGTTCCGAGCTTTTCGACGTTTTCCGCGGGCGCCGCCTCCAGATGTTGTGGCGCACCCCGAACCGAAGCAGTCGTTTCGAGCTTTCTCCTTCTTTTCGCGCGCGCCTTGCGCTTGTCCGCGGCGGCCATGGCGGCGACCAAGTCCCGATAGACGGTATCCGGCGAAATCTTCACATCGTCGATGCGCATGCGCTTCTCCTCTCCGACGGGAGAGATAGTGGTGCGCGGCAAGACTTCAAGCGGTAGTTGCGTTATTGCGGCTTGGGCTCCGGCGCGGGAGCCGGCGGCGGGGCGGCGGGCGCGGGTTGCGACTGCTGCGCCGCGTTCGACGGCGCCTGGGCGGCCTTGGGCATGTTGCCTTCGAAGATGCGGCGCAGGATCCCGGGCGCGAGCACCGAGAGCGGGTTCACGCTGACATCCGGCTGGTCGGCGTTGCCCTTGACCGAATAGGTCATGCCGAACACGCCTTCGCCCTGCTTGCCGACCAGCACCTGGCCGACGATGGGCACGTTGCCGAGGAAGCTGTTGAGGCCGAACAGCGGTGCGAGCGTCCCCTTCATCGCGATGGCGTTCTTCGGCCGGTCGATCCAGCCGTCGGCGGTGAGCCCGATCGCCGGTCCCGTCGCGCGCGCGCCATGCACGTCGATGACGCCGTTCTTCGAGGTGAACGGCACCTCGAGCTTGTCGACGGCGATGCCCTGCCCCTGCATCAGATTCAGCAGGCCGTCGAGCGAGCCGGCCGAGAACAGGCGCGCCAGGAACGGCTGATTGACGATCTTGAAGTCGCGCAGGATCAGCTTGCCCTGAAAGTCCGGTCCCTCCTTCGGGCCGGTATCGTTCGCCGCGCCCGGCAAATTGGCGGCGAGCTCGATCCGGCCGCCGCGCAGGCTGGTGAAGCCGAACATGCCCTTGGCGAAGAGGCCGAGATCGCCGGTGGAGAAATTGAGCTTGCGGCTGCCCTCGCCGCCGGTCATCTCGCCCGCGATCTGCGCGCCCTTCGCCATCGTGCCGCTGAGCAGGAGCGACGACGGCCTGTCGCCCACGCCGGCCACGTCGAGCGCGAAGGGCGCGATCGCAACGCCTTCGCGCAGGACAAGCTTGTCGATGCGCGCATTGATCTTGAACGGGCCGTCGATGGTGGTGCTGCTGTCGCTCGCGCTGCCCGCGCCGCCGTTCGCGCTGCTCGAGCCGCGGCTGGCGAGCTTGGTGCCGTCGAGCGAGCGCCCGCGCAGCACGATTTCGGTCGTGCCGGCGTTGCGCGTGAGGGTGAACGCGAAATCGTCGATGGCGCCGAACTTGATCGTCGGGAAGGCGAGCTGGACCATGTGCCCGTTGCTGTCGAAGGTCGCGCCCCCGGTCGCGGTCACGCCGGGGCCGGAGATCTTCATCGTCTCGGAGCGGATCGCGCTTTCGGGCCCGAAGGTCGCGCCGACGCGCGCCGATGCCGGGAAGCCGGCGGGCTTGTCGAGGCCGATCAGGTCCAGCATCAGCCTGGACGGCGTCAGATCCATCGTCATGTCGGCGCTCAAGAGCTGCCCGCGATGGCCGGTGATCGTGGCGTTGACCAGCGCGGGACCGCGCAGGAACGCACCCGAGCGGAAGTTCAGCGCCTCGCGCCCGGCATTGTCGAGCGTGCCTTTGACGGCGATGCGCGTGGTCACCGGATCCTTTGTGCGGAAGTCCTCGAGCCAGTCGAGCTGCAGCTTGGAGTCCGCCAGCGACGCCGTGCCCATCGCATGGAGCTTGGCGTTGTCGATCTCGAAATTCACCGCGCCGTCGCTCAAGCGCGCATGCTCGCCCAGCGCGATGGAGAAGCCTGTCACCGCCGCCTTGATGCCGATGGCGACGTCGTCGACGCTGAGCGCCTTGCGCATCGGCAGGTGGAACGAGAGATCGAGCGCCGCGTTGCCCTTGGTGCCGGCGATGTCGATGCCGAAGCGCGTCGGATAGTTGAGCGGCTTCTTGTCGACCAGGCTCAGCACGTCCTGCATCGCGCCGCTCACCTTGACCTCGAAATCGCCGGGCGACGCGGGGATATGGAGATTGGCGATGACGACCTTGCCCTGGCCGACGGCAAGCGGCCCGACCTTGCCCGAGGCGATGTCGGCGCTGAAGGTGTCGCCGGTCAAGGTCGCGACGCCTTTCAGCTGCGTGATGTGGGTGAGGCCTTCGATATAGTTCACCTCGGCGCCCGCGACCGGGATCGTCACCTTCATCGCGCCGTCGGGCAGCGCGTTCTCGTCGAGAAGGCCAGCCGGCATATGCGTCTCGAAGCCGACCGGGCCCACGGTCGCGGCCGGCATGTTCTTGTCGATCCAGCTGCGCGCGCCCTCGCCGACGCCGAGCGGCCAGTAGCGCAGCATGTCGCGCACATTGAGCGCCGCCATCTGTCCCTTCACCGCGACCGCGGGCGCCTTGCCCGGCACCAGGGTCACGAGGCCCGACGCCTGCACGGAAAGCGAGGGCCCGGAGATGTCGAGATGATCCAGAACGATGTCGCGCGTCGGCAGGACATAGCTTCCCCGCGCTGCGATCTGCCTGAGCGTCGCGCGGCCCGGCAGCACGCCCGGCATGTCGAGCGCGACCTTGTCGATGGTGGTCTGGAACGCGACGCTCGCGATCGCGCCGTCCGCGTCGTGCATCACGTCCGCCTGGGCGACCAGATGCGCGGTCGCGCCGCCCGCGTCGAGCGTGCCGTCCTCGATCAGGACGCGATTCGACACGCCGTCATAGCGTCCGGCGAATTGCAGGCTGCGCACCTGGAGCGGCCCATGGATCAGACCCGGCACGTCGAGCGCGCCTTTCGCGTCGAGACCGAAATCGGCGCTCAAGATGTGCACGCCCTGCATCTTGAACGAGGCCGACATGCCGACGACGAGCCCGATATCCTTGACGCTGGCGAAGCTCTTGCTGTCGGCGCCGAGCGCGCGCAGGTCCAGGCCGCTGACCGAGAGCGAGCCAGCGACCGGGGCTTTGCCTTGCGGGATGTTGAACTCGCCGACGACATGGGCGGGATGGCCGCTGACCTCGACATCGGCGTCGAGCTGCGCCTTCAGGTCGGCGCCCGCGGTGGCGACGCGGAAATTCGCATCCGGCGCCACGAGGAACAGCTTGGTCGGCTCGTCATAGAAGGCGAGCCGCGCATGGCGCACCGCGAAGGCCTGGAGCGACGACTTCTTGTCGCTGCGCAAGGTCACCGCGTCGGCGATGCGGCTCAGGATGTCGTGCTGGTTCTTGTCCTTCTCGACGCCCAGCCGGAGACCGCCCGAAAGCGTGCGCACCAAGGTGAGCTGGACGCCGACCAGGGTGATCCGCTGCACCACCGCCTTGCCGTGCAGGAACAGCGGCCCCGCCGCCAGGCCGATATCGGCCTCGGGCGCCTGGGCGATGATGCGGTTCTCGGCGTCGTAGACCTTGGCGCCCAGGATGACGAGGTTGACCTTGCCCTGGTCGCGCGACCACTCGATCGCCGCCTGGTCGTAGCGCACGGTGACGCCCGGCAGCGCCTCGGCCAGCGCATTGGGGAGCGCGCTGCCCAACGGCCCGAGCGAGACCGGTCCGACCAGAAGGCGGATGAAGGCACCGACGACGAAGAACACCACCGCCGCGCCGATGCCGCCGGCGATCAGGGCGGCGCGGCTGATGTGATGCGCCTTGATGTACCGGCTTATGAACAAACGGATATTCCGGAAAAGTTTCAGAGCCGGGCTCCTATTGCCGCCGATTGGGGCCGAACGAGGGCCGCCCAAGGTTCGTCAAGTCTGCGCCCCCAATCCCCAATACCCCCTGAATAACTCACCCCTTGGCCACTTGTATCGAATCCCACATGGCTTTATCGCCTACCGTTAACCCAACCGCGAGGAGCCCGCATGGACCTCAAGCCCGGCGACAAGGCCCCCAGCTTCAAGCTCGCCACCGATGGCGGCGGCAACATCTCCCTGGCCGCGCTCAAGGGAAAGCCTTTCGTCCTCTATTTCTATCCCAAGGACGATACTGCCGGATGCACCAGGGAAGCCCAGGGCTTTTCGGATAATCTCAAGAAATTCGAGCGCTTAGGCGTCAATCTTGTGGGTGTTTCCAAGGATAGCGTTGCAAGCCACGACAAGTTCAAGGCCAAGTACGGTCTGAAGCTGACCCTGGCTTCCGACCCCGACATCGAGGCTGCCCAGGCCTATGGGGTATGGGGCGAGAAGACCCTCTATGGACGGAAATACATGGGGCTGGAGCGCGCCACCTTCCTGGTCGATGCCAAGGGCGTCATCCGCGAAATCTGGCGGAAAGTGAAGGTTCCGGGGCATGTGGAGGCCGTCCTCGAAGCGGCGAAATCGCTTTGAGCGCGCGCCACCCCTTTGGTCCCCGGTTAACCTCCCGGTCGTTTTTCTGGGCTAAGAGCTTGATCAGCCGCCGACAATTGGGTGAAATGGGCGAAAGTGGGGTTGGCGCCCAAGACGCCCAAAAGGGAACTTCCGGTATGCAAGGTTCGCTCGTGGAGCGCGCGTGGGCGTGGCTCCATGAAACCTTTCCCGAGCGACAGATCTACATCCGCAGCGACGGGCGGGTGCAATTCTTCACCTTCGGGCCTTCGCTGCAGGCGACGCTCGCGGGCCTGACCCTCATCTTCCTCGGCTGGGTGGCGTTCTCCACCGTCAACGTGATCTTCAAGGACCGCATCATCGCGGCCAAGGACCATCGCTATCAGCAGATGCAGTCCGCTTACGAGAATCGCGTCGCCGACCTGCAATATTCCTATGACGAGCTGAACAACGCGCTGGTCTCGGCCGAGGACCAGTTCAAGTCGACCGCCAACGAGCTGCAGACCAAGCAGAACACGATCCAGAAATTCCTCGACCGCAAGCACCAGGTCGACGCGCTGGTCGCGTCGGGCGGCAACATGCCGATGATCGGCCCCACGATCGGCAATGGGCCCGCGCAGCCGGAAAGCTCGGCGGGCAGCGACAGCCTCGACGCGCAAGCGCCGGGCGGCTCCGATTCCGACGACGACGCTATCAGCGGCGGCGGCACCTCGCTCCAGCCGATGCCGCAGCCCGTGGCGCCGCAGCCGCGCACCGCCAAGTCGACGCATGCGAGCCTGCTCGATCTCGGCGGCGCGGTCGGGCGCATCACCGGCATCCTGTTCGGCAGCAAGCAGCCCAAGCCCGCGCCGGCGGCCGAGGCCTTCGCGCGCCATCCCGCGCTCGCGGTGCTGGCGCAGCAGACCGAGCGCGTGCGCCGCATCGGCGCGCAGGAGACGGTGCTGATGGCCCAGGCCCAGGCCGAAGTCGCGAGCGGCGTGCAGAACATCCGCTCGCTGATGGGCGCCACGGGCATCGATCCCGACAAGTTCCAGCAGAAATACGAGACCGCTTACGGCATCGGCGGCCCCGACATCCCGCTCGGCAACGTCCATATCGAAGGCATCGCCGATGCCGGGTTCCAGAGCGCCTATCTGAAGGCCTCGGCGGTGCTGAACCAGATCACAGAGCTGCTCGGCGCCATGCGCCACGTGCCCTTGACCGTGCCGGTGAGCGGCCCCGAATTCTCGCGCACCAGCGGCTTCGGCGCCCGCGTCGATCCCTTCACCGGCCGCTATGCCTTCCATCCCGGCATCGACTTCGCAGGCCCCTGGGGCGCGCTCGTGCGCGTCACAGCGCCGGGCACCGTGGTGTGGGCCGGGCCGCACGGCGCCTATGGCAACATGGTGGAAATTGACCATGGTCTGGGAATTCATACACGGTATGGTCATTTGTCTGCTGTACTCGTGCGTGTCGGCACCAAGGTGACCAAAGGCTTTCCCGTCGGAAAACTCGGGTCGACGGGGCGCAGCACCGGGCCGCACGTGCATTACGAGATCTGGTACGACGACGTCGTCCGCAATCCGAGCAAATTCATCGAGGCTGGCCGCCATGTTCTCTAGTAAGAGTAAGGACACTCCCCCTCCCCCGCCGCCGAGCATGCAAGCCGCAGCCCCGGGCGCGAAGCGTCCGATGCGCTCGTCCTCGGCGCCGTCGATCATCAGCGCCGACCTGGTCGTGAACGGCACGCTGACCTCGACCGGCGACATCCAGATCGACGGGCGCGTCGAGGGCAACGTCAACTCGACCGGACTCGTCATCGGCGACAAGGCCTTCATCGAGGGCGACGTGATGGCCGAGGACGTGACCGTGCGCGGCCGCGTCAAGGGCGCGATCCGCGCCCGCAAGGTGCTCCTCGCCTCGACCTGCCATGTCGAGGGCGACATCCTGCACGAGGCCTTCGCGGTGGAGACCGGCGCCTTCTTCGAAGGCAATTGCCGCCACGCCGACAACCCGCTGGCCGCCCGCGACCAGCAGCTGCAGGACGCCTCGCGCGCCGTCGCTGCGCAGGCCCCGGCCGCCGCGGCCACGCCG
>DASZQV010000021.1:0-62024 GCA_035549495.1 Rhizomicrobium sp.
CGGGCAGGAAGTGCATCTCGATCTGGATGACGCCGTCGCCCTGGCACGCCTCGCAGCGCCCGCCCTTGACGTTGAACGAGAACCGCCCCGGCGCATAGCCGCGCGCCTTGGACTCGGGCAGCTCCGCATACCAGTCGCGGATCGGCGTGAACGCGCCGGTATAGGTCGCCGGGTTCGAGCGCGGCGTGCGCCCGATCGGCGACTGGTCGATGTCGATCACCTTGTCGAGGAACTCGAGGCCCTCGATCCTGTCGTGCGCCGCCGGATGCTCGCGGGCGCCGTTCAGCTTGCGCGCCGCCGCCTTGTACAGCGTCTCGATCACCAGCGTCGACTTGCCGCCGCCCGACACGCCGGTGATGCAGGTGAAGGTGCCGAGCGGGATCTGCGCCGCCACGTTCTTGAGGTTGTTGCCGCGCGCGCCGCTCACCTTGAGCCAGCGGTTGTGCGCCGCCGGCCGGCGCTTGGCCGGCACGGCGATCTGCTCGAGGCCGACGAGATACTTGCCGGTCAGGCTCTTGGGCGAGCGCATGATGTCGTCCGGCGTGCCTTCGGCGATGATGTGGCCGCCATGGATGCCCGCGCCGGGTCCCATGTCGATCACGTGATCGGCTTGGCGGATCGCGTCCTCGTCATGCTCGACCACGAGCACGGTGTTGCCCATGTCGCGCAGGCCCTTCAGCGACTCCAGAAGCTTGGCGTTGTCGCGCTGGTGCAATCCGATGCTCGGTTCGTCGAGCACATAGAGCACACCGGTGAGCCCCGAGCCGATCTGCGACGCCAGGCGGATGCGCTGGCTCTCGCCGCCCGACAAGGTGCCCGAGTTGCGGCTGAGGGTCAGGTAGTCGAGGCCGACATTGTTGAGGAACTTCAGCCGCGCGCGGATTTCTTTGAGGATGCGCACCGCGATCTCGCGCTGCTGCTTGTTGAGCTGCTTCTCGATGTCGCGGAACCACTCGTCCGACTTGCGGATCGACATCTCGCAGAGCTGGCCGATATGGATGCCGCCGATCTTCACGGCGAGCGCTTCGGGCTTCAGGCGATAGCCGCCGCAGGCCTCGCACGGCGACGTATCCTGGAAGCGCTCCATCTCCTCGCGCACCCACGAGCTGTCGGTCTCCTTGAAGCGGCGCTGCATGTTCGGGATGACGCCTTCGAACGGCTTCTTGGTCTCGTAGCGGCGCAGGCCGTCGTCATAGACGAACTTGATCTCGTCCTCGCCCGAGCCGTGGAGCACGATCTCGCGCGCCTTCCTGGGCAGGTCCTCCCACGCCTCGTTGAGCGAGAATTTGTAGTGCTTGGCGAGCGCTTCGAGCGTTTGAAGATAATAAGGCGAAGAGCTCTTCGACCATGGCGCGATGGCGCCGTTCTTCAAGGTCAGGCTTTCGTCGGGCACCACCAGCGCCGGATCGAAATAGAGCTGGGTGCCGAGCCCGTCGCAGACCGGACAGGCGCCGTGCGGGTTGTTGAACGAGAACAGGCGCGGCTCGATCTCGGGGATCGTGAAGCCCGACACCGGGCAGGCGAATTTCGACGACAGCAGCATCTGGCGCGGCTTGCCGTCGGCGTCCTTTTCATCCGCGAACTCGACGACCAGCAAGCCGTCCGCGAGGCCCAGCGCGGTCTCGATGGAGTCGGGCAGGCGGTTGCCGATATCGGGCTTGACCACGATGCGGTCGACCACGATCTCGATGTCGTGCTTCAGCTTCTTGTCGAGCGCGGGCGTCTCGCCGATGTCGTAGAACTTGCCGTCGACCTTGGCGCGCTGGAAGCCTTTCTTCTGCAGCTCGGCGAGCTCCTTGCGGTACTCGCCCTTGCGGCCGCGCACGATGGGGGCGAGCAGGAACAGCCGGGTGCCTTCGGGCAGGGCCAGGATGCGGTCGGCCATCTGGCTGACCGTCTGGCTCTCGATCGGCAGCCCGGTCGCCGGCGAATAGGGCTGGCCTACGCGCGCGAACAACAGGCGCAGATAGTCGTAGATCTCGGTCACCGTGCCGACCGTCGAGCGCGGGTTGCGCGAGGTCGTCTTCTGCTCGATGGAGATCGCGGGCGACAGGCCTTCGATGTGGTCGACGTCGGGCTTCTGCATCAGCTCGAGGAACTGGCGCGCATAGGCCGACAGCGACTCGACATAGCGGCGCTGGCCTTCCGCGTAGATCGTGTCGAAGGCGAGCGAGGACTTGCCGGAGCCCGACAATCCGGTCAGCACCGTCAGCGTGTCGCGCGGGATCTCCACGTCGACGTTCTTGAGGTTGTGCTCGCGGGCGCCGCGGATGGAGATGTTCTTCAGCATGGCTTTCCGTCAGTCGAAACGCGCACTTTGGCGAGCCGGGCAGGGCCGGGCAACCGCGTGCGTGTCATATTCCGGTTGATGTCCGCGCAGGCGCTCTGGCCCGGGCGCGGCGTTCCTTAAATGGTGCTTCGGGGCGCAATTCTCAAGCCCTTAAAAGCTGGGGATCGACTCGCACATATATGGAACATATAGAGAACATCTGGAACGGACAATAGCCGCAACGGCCCTAGAGTAGCGGTACTGGGCTATTTCAACCTTCCGCGACGGGCGTACTCCTCGTGGATCGAGGAGAGAAGCCGCTCCTGTGTTCGCAGAGTGATGCTGAGCTGCATGCCAAGATTATAGTCCCTGGCATCCTCCGCTATCATTTCCACCCATTCGGACATACCGAGGGCGCACATGAATAGCGTCAGCCCGCCCGTCGGAAACGACAATGCGAGTCCGCCAAAGTTCAGCAACGTGCTGCGTACAATGCGGAGAGTGACCTTCTGGCGCGACATCAGCCCGCTCAGCCTGGTCCTTGTTGTCGCGATATCGACATTCAGATTGTTGAAAAGAGCGTCGAGGTCTGCATCGGACAGCTTTGAGAGATCCCGCTCCTCCACGTCTCACATGCCTTGCCGTCGGTCATCCTCGACACCGATGATCCGGACCGCCAGGGCGCTGGCTTTGGCCTGGAGCTCTCCGTATCGCCTGTCCAAAAGGCTCGCTTGATCGCGGCGACGCCAATTGAATATCGCGAATACTCCTCCAAGCCCCAGGCAGGAAAACGCCGCGCCAAGGGAAAGCAGATTCCAGAAATTCGTCGAAAGCCGGATGCCCGTGGTCTCCGAGGCGAGATAATAGAATGCCGAAATTCCACCAATCACGGCAACGAAGTTGACGGTCATCGACAATATCCGCGTGATGCGGTCCAAGTTTTCCGACAACAACCGCCTTTCGGGCGAGACGATCAGCTCAACATCGGCTGGGATTTCAAATTCCCGAATTCCTGCTTCTTCCGGAATATCTGTTTCTCGCGAGGTGGTTCCCGTCAGCTTTTCAATCCGGCGAAGTTCAGTCTCTATCAAGACAAGATGCCGGCGCACCGCTTCGGTTTCCCGTCCGATGCTGCTTTCTTCCGAATGATTTTCCGTATAGGCCATTCCCGGACGACCTCGATCTCGCTTCACGCTAACAGAAAAAGCTGGTGAAAAGAAAAACGGCGCGGTCGAGAAAATCCGCCGAAACCTGGGGATTGACTCGAACCTCTCCGTGAACATAAAGAGAACATCTGGAGTCGGCAATAGCGGCGCGGCGAGGCGCGGCCTAGGGTCCGGCTTCAACGAACGGCATGGAAGGCAAAGGCAATGGCGGGCAGCGTCAACAAGGTCATCCTGGTGGGCAATCTGGGCAAGGACCCGGAAGTCCGGCGCATGCAGAGCGGCGACCCGGTCGTCAATCTGTCGCTGGCCACCTCCGAGACCTGGCGCGACAAGTCGTCCGGCGAGCGCAAGGAGAAGACCGAGTGGCACCGCGTGGTCATCTTCAACAAGAACCTCGCCGAGGTCGCCGAGAAGTACCTGCGCAAGGGCTCGAAGGTCTATGTCGAGGGCTCGCTGCAGACCCGCAAATGGACCGACAAGGACGGCCAGGAGAAATACTCGACCGAAGTGGTGCTGCAGAATTTCCGCGGCGAGCTGACCATGCTCGACGGCAAAGGCGAAGGCGGCGGGGGTGGTGGCAGCGGCGGCGGCCGCGGCGGCTCCTATGGCGGCAGCGCCGACGGCCCGTCGAGCTTCGACCGCTCCAGCGACATGGACGACGAGATACCGTTTTAAAGCGTGCTTGCGACCGCGTCCGCGCGGCTTCTTACGATGTCGGCGAAGACCTCCAGCGCGGCGCGGTCGAAACCGCTCGCGGCGACCTGCCGCGCGGTTTCCTGCGCATGGGCCGCCGCAAGCGCGGCCATCTCCGCCGCCCGGCGACGCAGGAAGGGAATGCCGAGCTCGACGGCCTGGGCGAATTTCTCCCATGTCCTGGTCGTGATGTCCTTCAGCTCTCCAGCCTCGCCGATCTTCATCGCGAGCTTGGGGGATACGCCCGGAAGAGCGGCGGTGCACATCAAGTCGTAGAGCGGCGCGAGCGACGTCGTGCCGGACCGGTAGAGCAGGCCGAAATTCTTGCCATGCGCATCGGCATTGCCGACGATCAGGTTGAACAGCGCCGCGTCGAGCAGCTTGAGCACCTCGACGGCCGGGCGCGTCGCGACGCTGCGCAGAAGCGCGAAGCTTTTCTTGAAGGTGGGACCGCCTTCGGCTGCGTATTTGAGCTCGGGCACGATGCCGAGCGCCTGGCAGAAATCCTCCTGATGCACGCGGCGGATACGTCCTTGCGCGTCCATCCCGCGGTCGTAGCGCGAGACCAGGAGATAAGGCCGGTTCTTGATCCGGCGCGGCTGGACCTGCGCCACGGAGAGCCCGCAGCTTTCCGCGAGCCGCATGGCGAAGGCCTCGTTCTCGGTCGTGAACGGAAGGCTGCGGATGGGCGGCTTCACGATATGCGTGGTGGGCTGGCCGGGCGCGGGCAATGCGACGCGGCCTTTCACCATCACGACGGGCAGCTTCGCCTGCGCGCCCGCGAGCGAGAGGCGCAGACCTTCGCGCCCCGCAAGCAACGGCCGTTCGGGAAGCCGATCCAGGAGGTCGACGAACGCATTGTCGCCCAGCGGCTCGGTGGCGCGCTTGCCGTCATGGGCGGGCGGCGTCTCGCCCTCCGGCCACAAGGTCAGCGCACCGGCGACGTCGCCGCCGAGCCTGTCGAGCAGCGCGAAATCGTTCTTCTCGGAGACGCCGAGCGCGCGCGCCGCGCCCTCGCGCATCTCCGCCTCCGGCAAAAGTCCGGCGAAGAAGGGTCGGGCTTCGCGGCGCTTGAACGGCTCGGCGCGCTTCGGCAGGGATTGCGAGATCGCGCGCGCCGCCGGATCGTCGACCCAGGCCTTGTCGTAGACGAAGCCCATGTCGCCATGCTCGTTCATGGTCAGCCGGCCTGCGATCCGTTCGTCCCACCACACGCCGAGCGCTGCTCTCATGGTGCCTCGCCCAGAGAGAGGCGAAGGCCGAGCGCGCGCAGCACGTCGAGGGTCTTGCCCAGTTGCGCCGTCGGCTTGCCGGCCTCGAGGTCGACCACGAAACGCACGCCGACATTGGCGGCGGCGGCGAGCTGGTCCTGGCGCAGACCTTGGCGTCGTCGCGCATCCCTGACGGCGGTTCCGAGCTGTTCTGGCGTCATGAAATCTTCCCGAGCGGGAAGAATGACAGGCGGGGCGATCCCTGTCGAGTAAAATCTTCCCGAGCGGGAAGACTTGGCGGCTTCCGGTCTCGAAGCGGGTCGAATATTCCCGCCCGCGAAGATTGCGGCCAAACCGCACGGCATCTCGTCTTTCTGGCCGAAACCTTCGGCAAATGCTACGAAAAGGGCATGATTTTGAACGGATTCTCCCTCCTGGACAGGGCCCGGGCTTGAGCGACGAGGGCACCCCCGCGCCGCCCGCCGGCGGCAGCATCAGCGGCATCGCGATCGAGGACGAGCTGAAGCGCTCCTACCTCGATTACGCGATGAGCGTGATCGTCTCCCGCGCGCTGCCCGACGCGCGCGACGGGCTGAAGCCCGTGCATCGCCGCATCCTGTTCTCGATGCACGAGAACGGCCGCGACTGGAACAAGCCCTACCGCAAATCGGCGCTCATCGTCGGCGACGTCATGGGCAAGTACCATCCGCACGGCGACCAGTCGATCTACGACGCGCTGGTGCGCATGGCGCAGGACTTCTCGATGCGCGTGCCGCTGATCGACGGCCAGGGCAATTTCGGCTCGGTCGACGGCGACGATCCCGCGGCGATGCGCTACACCGAAGTGCGCCGCGCCAAGATCGCGCACGAGCTCACCGAGGATATCGACAAGGACACGGTCGAGTTCCAGCCGAACTACGACGGCTCGGAGCAGGAGCCGATCGTGCTCCCGTCGCGCTATCCCAACCTCCTCGTCAACGGCGCCAGCGGCATCGCCGTCGGCATGGCGACGAACATCCCGCCGCACAATCTGGGCGAGGTGATCGACGCGTGCCTGGCCTACATCGACGACCCGTCGATCACCATGGAGCAGCTCACCGACATCGTGCCCGGCCCCGACTTCCCGACCGGCGCGATGATCATCGGCAAGCTGGCGGCGAAGGCCGCGCTCGCCCGCGGCCGCGGCTCGGTGCTGATGCGCGCGCGCTGCCACGTGGAGGAGATCCGCAAGGACCGCGAGGCGATCATCGTCACCGAGCTGCCCTACCAGGTGAACAAGGCCAAGCTCCAGGAGAAGATCGGCGAGATGGTGCGCGACAAGCGCATCGAAGGCATCTCGGGCATCCATGACGAGAGCGACCGCCACGGCATGCGCGTGGTGATCGAGCTGAAGCGCGAGGCGTCGTCCGACGTCGTCTTGAACCAGCTCTATCGCTTCTCCGAGCTGCAGACGAGCTTCGGCGTCAACATGCTGGCGCTGAACAACGGCCGCCCGCAGCTGATGAGCCTGAAGGACATGATCGCGTCCTTCGTGCATTTCCGCGAGGAAGTCATCACGCGGCGCACGCGCTTCGATCTCGCCAAGGCGCGCGAGCGTGGCCACATATTGGTCGGCCTCGCGATCGCGGTCGCGAATATCGACGAGGTCATCCGCCTCATCCGCGCCGCGCCCGACGCCGCGACGGCGAAAGAGCAGCTGATGGCGCGCGACTGGCCGGCGAAGGATGTCGCGCCGCTGGTGGCGCTGATCGCCGATCCGCGCCACGTGGTCTCGGCCGAAGGCACGATCCGCATGTCCGAGGAGCAGGCCAAGGCAATCCTCGAGATCCGCCTGCAACGGCTGACCGCGCTCGGCGTCGAAGAGATCGGCGAAGAGGCGAAGAAGCTCGGCGAGGCGATCCAGGACTATCTCGACATCCTGCGCTCGCGCCCGCGCGTGCTGCAGATCATCCGCGACGAGCTCGGCAAGATCCGCGACGAGTTCGCGACCCCGCGCCTGACCGAGCTGGTCGACGCCGAAATCGAGATGGAGGACGAAGCGCTGATCGAGCGCGAGGACGTCGCCGTCACCGTGACCCATGCCGGCTACATCAAGCGCACGCCGCTCGCCGAATACCGCGTGCAGGGCCGAGGCGGAAAGGGCCGCGCCGGCATGTCGACGCGCGAGGAGGACTACGTCACCAATCTGTTCGTCGCCTCGACGCATGCGCCGCTGGTGTTCTTCTCGTCGAACGGCATGTCCTACAAGCTAAAAGTGTGGCGCCTGCCCGAGGCGCGCATCCAGGGCAAGGGCAAGGCGATGGTGAACCTGCTGCCGCTGTCCGAAAACGAGCGCATCACCACCATCCTGCCGCTGCCCGAGAACGAGGCGGAGTGGGAGAAGCTCAACGTGGTCTTCGCGACCAAGTCGGGCGACGTGCGCCGCAACGAGCTGTCGGATTTCGCGAGCATCAACCGCAACGGCAAGATCGCGATGAAGCTCGAGCCGGCGGACGGCATCGTCGGCGTGCAGACCTGCACCGACCAGGACGACGTGCTGCTCACCACCCGCATGGGCAAGTGCATCCGCTTCGCGCTCACCGACGTGCGCGTGTTCAAGGGCCGCGACTCCACCGGCGTGCGCGGCATCAAGCTGGCCGAGACGGACGAGGTCGTGAGCCTCGCGCTGCTCAGCCACACCGAGGTGACCCCGGCCGAAGCCAAGGCCTATCTCAAGCAGTCCGTCGCCGCGCGCAGAGCCGCCACCGGAGAGGAGATCGAAGCGGTCGAGGACGGCGACGACGGCGAGGAGAGCGTGGAAGAGATCACGCTGACGCCCGAGCGCTATGCCGAGCTCGGCGCGCGCGAGCAGTTCGTGCTCACCGTCTCGGCCGAAGGCTTCGGCAAGCGCACCTCGTCCTACGAATACCGCACCATGGGCCGCGGCAACCGCGGCACCAACGCGCTCGACATGTCGAAGAAGAACGCCGCGGTCGTGGCCTCGTTCCCGGTGGAGGAGAGCGACCATCTCATGCTCATCACCAATCTCGGCCAGACCATCCGCGTCGCGGTGTCCGAGATCGGCATCAAGGGCCGCGCGACCCAGGGCGTGACGTTGTTCCGCGTCGAGGCGGGCGAGCGCGTCGTCTCGGTCGAGCGCATCGAGGACGTTTCGGAAGGCGCGGAGGGCTGACATGGCCAAGAAGCGGGTGGGGCTCTATCCGGGCACCTTCGATCCGGTGACGCTGGGCCATCTCGACATCATCAAGCGCGCGGTGAAGATCGTCGATCACCTGGTGATCGGCATCGTCTCGACGAACTCGTCCAAGAGCCAGGTGTTCACGCTGGAAGAGCGCGTCGAGATGATGCGCCGAGAGGCGACCAAGGCGGCGGATGCGCGCGCCACGGTCGACGTGCGCACCTTCGACATGCTGCAAGTGAAGTTCGCGCACCAGGTCGGCGCGTCGGTCGTCATCCGCGGCCTGCGCGCGGTGTCGGATTTCGAGTACGAGTTCCAGATGGCGGCGATGAACCAGCGCATGGACAAGGAGATCGAGACGGTCTTCCTGATGGCCGATCCGCGCAACCAGGCGATCGCGTCCAGGCTGGTCAAGGAGATCGCGATGTTCGGCGGCGACGTGACGCAGTTCGTCACCCCCGACGTCGCCGAGCGTTTGGTCAAGAGATGCAAGGAATTGGGAGCAAGAGGCTGATGGCGCGGGATCCTGAGAACACGCTGATCATGGAATTGAAGTCGGGGCAGGTCGTCATCGCGCTCAGGCCCGATCTGGCGCCGGGCCACGTCGCGCGCATCAAGGAGCTGACGCGCCAGGGCTTCTACGACGGCGTCGTGTTCCACCGCGTCATCCCGGGCTTCATGGCCCAGACCGGCGATCCCACGGGCACCGGCTCGGGCGGCTCGGATCTGCCCGATCTGCGCTCGGAATTCTCGGACCGGAAGCACGTGCGCGGCACGGTGTCGGCGGCGCGCACCAACAATCCGCACAGCGCCAACAGCCAGTTCTTCATCTGCTTCGAGGACGCGCCGTGGCTCGACCGTCAGTACTCGGTCTGGGGCGAGGTCGTCTCCGGCATGGAGCATGTCGACGCGATCAAGAAGGGCGACGGCAGCAGCGGCGCCGTCGCGGGCGCTCCGGACAAGATCGTCAGCATGCGGATCGAGGCCGACGCCAAGTCTTAGAGCCGGTTGTTTTCAAATTGGCGCGATAAACGCGATGTCATGGCCCGCGGATGCGGGCCACCCAGCTGGGCCCTGCACGTCGAAGCCAAAGGCTGCTCGGAAGTTTTTTCTTCGATGACAAAAACAACGTCACCTGGGCGGCCCGCATTCGCGGGCCGTGACAATCTTGTTTGTGATTCCAATCGATGACAATCGACCCTAGTCACGACGCGTGGCGCGTGTCCCAGGCGACGCAATCGGAATAGGTCCGGTTGTAGACGGATTCCTGCGTCTCCTCGTCCTCGCCGGCATAGGCCGCGTCGGTCGAGCGCTGCTTGGCGATCCTGCGGCAATGGTCGCCGATCGCGGCGGGCTGGGCCAGCGGCGGCAATTGCGCGGTCTGGACCGAGAGTGGCTGGCTGGCGGGCGGCGTCGCCGGCGGGGCGGGCGGCGCGGTGTCGCCGACCGGCGCCATCTGCGCGGTCTCGACAGGCGCCGCGGCCGGCGGCGCTGGCTCGGCCTGGCGCGCCTGCGCCGTATCGTCGTCGTCCCACAAGGGGATGAGGCTGCCGCCATCGGCGCATCCCGAAAGCCCGAACGCGATCAGCGCCGCCAGTGCCAGTCTCATATCCGTGTCTCCGTTTGTCGCGCAGTCTAGCGCAGCCCGCTCAAACTTGTTAGGTCGCAAATGAGACAGGGAGAAACGCGATGTCGGACTCCGAAGCGATCGCCGAAGTGGCGCGTCGGATCGCGGCCGACACCGGCGGCTTCACCGGCGGCGATGTCGGCCTGTTCGAGGAGGTCGGCCGCCACACGCTGCTCTCGCTGCAACAGAACGGGCTCGCGCCGCATCACCGCCTGCTCGATCTCGGCTGCGGCACGCTTCGGCTCGGCTATTTCCTGGTGCGCTATCTCGATCCCGAGCGCTATTTCGGCATCGAGCCGACGGGCCACTACCTCGCGGCCGGCCTCAAGCATGCCATCGGCATGGAGCTGCGCGCGCTGAAGCGGCCGCGCTTCGACCGCAACCGGAATTTCGACTTCTCGGTCTTCGGCGTCGCGTTCGACTATGTGGTGGCGCGGTCGATCTTCTCGCATGCCTCGCCCGCGATGATCGCCAGGGTCATGGATGCATTTCGCGGCAATACGAGCGACAATGCGATCATGCTGGCTTCCTGGCGCCCCACCCTGCCCAAGCATCGCGGCCTGGACGTCGTCGAAACCGAAGAGAGCGGCGACGATTGGAAATTCCGCCGCTACCGCTTCGAGTATCTCGAGGCCATGGCGCGCGAACGCGGGCTCGTCGCGGACCGCTTCGGCGAAGCGTTCAACGGCCAGGTCTGGCTGAGGCTCGCGCGCCGATGAGCGTTTGGCCCACGAGCAACTGGGACGAGATGCTCGACGAGTTCCGCGCGCTGGGCGGGACTGCGAGCAATATCCGGCTCGGCGCCGGCGCGCTCGGCCGCGGCATCTTCCCCATCGAGCCCGCGAAATCCGTCACGATCCGCATTCCCGACAATCTGCTGATCGACACCGCCGACGCGCATTTCGAGAACGGCATCTTCCGCGTGCGCGCCGAAGCGAACGTAGGATCGCGCGAGCGCGCCTTCCTCGAGGACTACGAGAACCGCTTCTCCTGGGGCGGCGGCGGGCGCGCGGAGACCGAGCAGGTGTTCGCCGACGCGCAGGCGCTGCCCGCGTCGCTGCGCCGCGAGCTCGCCGGCGAATATCGCTGCGGCGCCTGGTTCGAGGAGCCGACGCAAGCGCGCATCCAAGAGCAGTTCGTCGCCTCGCGCTGCATCTCCTATCGCGGGCGCAGCGTGATCATGCCGATCGTCGAGCTCGTCAACCACGGCGCCGGCGTCAACTACGACACCAATGACGGGCTCAAGCTCGCGGGCAAGTTCGGCGGCGAGGTGCTGGTGCGCTATACCGACCTCGATCCCTACGGCCTGTTCCTCACCTGGGGCTTCGCCTACGAGCAGCGCCTGGCGTTCAGCATCGCGCTCGCGGGCAATGTCGGCGAGGCGCAGCTCGAGATCGGCCGCGACATCGCCGAGTTCTCCTCGCCGCAGGCCTGGGTGCCCAGGCTCGCGCGCAGCGCCGGCGGAGGCGCGCTCGATTTCCTGATGATCGGCAACAGCCAGTATCCGCGATTGTGCCGCGGCATCTTCTACAAGGTGATGCACGAGGCGGGGCTCGCGGGCTTCGAGGAGGCGTTCGACACCATCCAGCACGTCAACCGCACGCATTTCCTGAACCTGCTCGCGGCGCTCGAAGGCGTGAAGGGGCCGATGGCGAAGACCTTGAGCCGGATGGCGCGCCATCAGCTCACCGCCATGTCGTTCTCGTTCGGAGTGCGCGCGGTATGAACGCTTGGTCCATGAAAGATTGGCCATGAAGGATTGGCCATGAAGGATTGGCCATGAAGGATTGGCAAGACATGATCGCCGAGTTCCGCGCGCTGGGCGGCGTGGCGGAGAATTTGCGTCTCGGCCATGGCGCGCTCGGACGCGGGCTGTTCGCGATCGATCCGGCCCGGCCCGTGCGCATCCATGTGCCCGAGAGCCTGCTGGTCGATTCCGCCGATGTCGCGTTCGAGAACGGGGCGCTGACGGTCGGCCCCGCAGCCAGGACGGCCGAGCGCGAGCGCCGCTTCATCGAGGCGTATCACGCGCGGTTCGGCTGGGGCGAGGGCGGCCGCGCCGAGATCGCGCAAGTGCTCGATGCGGCGCAGGCGCTGCCGGCCGATCTGCGGCGCCGCCTGCTGAGCGAGTTCCGCTGCGGACCGTGGTTCGAGGAGGCGAGCGAAGGCCTGGTGCAGCGCCAGTTTCTCGCCTCGCGCCAGATCGGCTATGGCGCGCGCACGGTGATCATGCCGGTGCTCGATCTCGCCAATCACGGGGGCCATGCGAGCTTCCGCCTGCAGAACGGCATCGTGCTGCAGGCGACGACCGCGGACGAGGTGCTGGTCGGCTATACCGACATGGACAGTTACGGGCTGTTCCTGAGCTGGGGCTTCGCCGCCGAGCAGAAGCAGGCGCTGAGCATCGGGCTGCTCGGCAATGTCGGGCCGGCGCAGCTCAAGGTCGACCGCCTCTTCGCCAAGCTGAAAGCGGCCGACCGCGTCGGCCTGCCCGACATGGCGCGACAGGCGGGCGGCGGCGTCGCGCTCGACTTCCTGATGATCGGCAACCGCAACTTCCCCCGGCTCGCGCGCGGCATCTTCTACAAGCGCATGCGCGAGGCGGGATTGAGCGGCGCCGAAGAGGCGTTCGACCTCGTCCACCACGCCAACCGGATGCATTTCCTCGGGCTCATCGGCGCGCTCGAGGATGTCGAAGGCGCCATGGCCGACACGCTCCGCCGCATGGCGCGGATGCAGCTCCAGGCGATGTCGTACGCCTGGGGGGCGAGGGCGGTGTGAGGGCGGCGCGGCCGCTTTGCAGCCCCTACGGTCTTCTGCTCTGGTTTGGCCTGGAACCGGAGAGCGTTCAGGATGAACACGAGTTTGCGTATCGCCGCGATTGCGGTTCTTACGATCGCGACCGCCGCAGGCATGGCCGAGGCGCGGGGATTGAAGGTTCTTCACGCCTTCAAAGGCGGGAAAGACGGCGGCGAGCCGGAGTCCGGCCTGGTCGCCGACGGGCAGGGGAATTTCTACGGCACCACGCGCCAGGGCGGCAAAGGCGAATGCCACGACTTCTTCGGCAACGTCGCCGGCTGCGGGACCGTGTTCAAGATCACCGCGGCGGGCAAGAAGGTCATGCTCTACACCTTCAAGGGCAAGAAGGACGGCGGCGCGCCGGTGGGCACTCTTGCCGTGGGGGCGGACGGGTCCGTGTACGGCGCCACCCAATCCGGCGGGATCTTCTGCCCGCAGCAGACCGACGGCTGCGGCACGGTCTTCAAGATCGGTCCGGACGGCAAGCAAACCACGCTGCACCGGTTCCAAGCCGGCACCGACGGCGCCACGCCCAGGGCCGGCGTGATCCTCGGCGGCGACGGAAATATCTACGGCACGACCTATAGCGGCGGATCGGACAACTGCACCGGCGGTTGCGGGACCGTCTTCAAGCTGACGCCCTCGGGCGAGGAGACCATCCTCCACCGCTTCGACGGCGGAACCGACGGGCTGTCGCCCTGGGGCGAGATGGTGTTCGACGACAGCGGCAATCTCTACGGGACGACGTCGTCCGGCGGCAGCAGCGAATGCACCTTCAGTTGCGGCACGTTGTTCAAGATCAAGCCGAACGGCACCAAGGTCATCCTTCACAATTTCGGCGCCGATGTCGAAGATGGCAGCGATCCCATGGGCGGGCTGACCTTCGACGACAAGGGGACGCTGTGGGGCACCACGTTGCAGGGCGGCGATCATGTCCGCGGCACGCTCTACAAGATGACGCGCAACGGCAAGGTGTCGGTGGCCTGGGCGTTCGGTGCGTTCGAGGACGGCGCGTTTCCATCGAGCGGCGTCGTCTTCGACGGCCTCGGCAATCTGTACGGCGCGCTTCCGACCGACGGCAGCGGCGGCCCGGGCATGATCTTCAAATATTCGATCGCCGATCAGACCGAGAGCATCGTCTATCCTTTCCCCCCATTGCCGGCGGGACGGGAGCCTTACGGCGCGCTTGCCCTCGACGCCAACGGCAACCTGTATGGGACGACCGATTCCGGAGGCCCCAACCATTCGCCGGATTGCAGCGCGAACGGCTGTGGCGAGGCGTTCCGGTTGCCGCTACCGTAAACGAGGTTTGGCGAAGACTGGTGAGCCCGGATGGGTTCGAACCATCGACCCTTTGATTAAAAGTCAAATGCTCTACCACTGAGCTACGGGCCCACAAGGGCGCGGACCATAGGGACCGCGCCGCCTCAGGTCAATTCGGCGGATTCATCGGGTGCGCGGGCGTAAACCTGCGCGATTCCCGCCGCGACCTCGGCCAGGCGGCCTTGCGCGATCGCGGCGCGCAGGCCGGCCATCAGGTCCTGATAATAAGTGAGATTGTGCCAGGTGAGCAGCATGGCGGCGATGATCTCGTTGGCCTTGACGGTGTGGTGCAGATAGGCGCGGCTGAAGCGCGCGCAGGCGGGGCAGCGGCATTCCGCGTCGAGCGGGCCGCCGTCTTCGGCGTGCCGCGCGTTGCGCAGATTGAGCGTGCCGGCGCGCGTGAAGGCCTGGCCGTTGCGCCCCGAGCGCGTCGGGATCACGCAGTCGAACAGGTCGATGCCGCGCAGCACCGCGCCCGCGATGTCGTCGGGCTTGCCGACGCCCATGAGATAGCGCGGCCGGTCCTTGGGGAGCAGCGGCACCGCCGCGTCGAGCGTCTCGAACATCGCGCTCTGCGTCTCGCCGACCGCGAGCCCGCCGACCGCATAGCCGTCGAAGCCGATCCCGATCAGCGCTTCGGCCGAGCGCGCGCGCAGATCCGCGAACATGCCGCCTTGCACGATGCCGAAGCACATGTGGCCGGGCTGCGCGCCGAACGCCTGCTTCGAGCGCCTGGCCCAGCGCGTGGTGAGCGCGAGCGATGTCTCGATGCCCTCGCGCGTGGCGGGATAGGCGGGACATTCGTCCAGCACCATCTGGATGTCGGAGCCGAGCAGGCGCTGGATCTCCATCGCGCGCTCGGGCGTAAGGAACCATTCCGAGCCGTCGATATGCGAGCGGAAGCGCACGCCGTCCTCGTCGAGCTTGCGCAGCTTGGCGAGCGACATCACCTGGAAGCCGCCCGAATCCGTGAGGATCGGCCGCCGCCAGTCCATGAATTTGTGCAGGCCGCCCAGCCGCGCCACGCGCTCGGCGCCGGGCCGCAGCATCAGGTGATAGGTGTTCCCCAAGATGATGTCGGCGCCGGTCTCGCGCACGTTCTCGGGCATCATCGCCTTCACCGAGCCTGCGGTGCCGAGCGGCATGAAGGCCGGCGTGCGGATCTCGCCGCGCGGCAGCGAAAGGATTCCCGTGCGCGCCGCGCCGTCCGTGTGCGAAAGGCTCAACATGGCGGGCGCAATAGCAGACAAGCATCGCCATAGGAATAGAAGCGATAGCGCTCCCGGATCGCCTCGGCATAGGCGGCGCGCATCGCGTCCAGCCCCGAGAACGCCGCGACGAGCATGAACAGGGTCGAGCGCGGCAAATGGAAATTGGTGAGCAGCACCTCCGCCGTGCGGAAGCGATAGCCGGGCGTGACGAAGATGTCGGTCTCGCCTTCGAAAGCCTCGAGCTGGCCGCCGCGCGCGGCGCTTTCGAGGGTGCGCAGCGAGGTGGTGCCGACCGCAGCGATGCGCCTGGCGTCGCGCAGCCGCGCGGCGGTGTCGGCGGAGAGGCTCGCCCATTCCGAATGCATGCGATGGCCGGCGGTGTCGTCCGCGCTCACCGGCAGGAAGGTGCCCGCGCCGACGTGGAGCGTGACGGTCTCGCGCGCGACGCCTTTCGCGTCGAGGGCCGCGAACAGCTCCGGCGTGAAGTGCAGCCCCGCGGTGGGCGCTGCGACCGAGGCGGCATCCTTGGCATAGACGGTCTGGTAGTCGCGTGTGTCCTGCGCGTCGGCTCTGCGCTTGCCGGCGATATAGGGCGGCAGCGGAACTTCGCCGGTGCGCGCGATGGCGGCATCGAGCGTCGCGCCCGAAAGCTCGAAGCGCAGCTCGACCTCGCTCTCGCGGCGCGCTTCGACTTGGGCTGTGAGATCGCCCAGCTGAACACGATCGCCGGCTTCGAGCTTGCGCGCCGGCCGCGCGAAAGCGAGGAACCGGTCGGGGCCGAGCCTCTTGTGCAGCATGATCTCGAGCTTCGGCGTCGTGCCGGCGCGGCCGATGCGCACGCCGCGAAGCCTTGCCGGGAACACCTTGGTGTCGTTGAGCACCAGCGCGTCGCCGGCGCCCAGATACTCCGGCAGGTCACGCACCTGCGCGTGCGTCAAGCTTCCATCCGCGTGCACCACCAGCATGCGCGCGCTGTCGCGCGGGCTCGCCGGGCGCAGCGCGATCAGCTCTTCCGGCAGCTCGAAATCAAACAGGTCGACGCGCATGGAGCATGGCCGGACCGGTCCACCACATCAGCCCGGCATAGGCGAGCGCGAGCGCGACCAGGCAGGCGGGCGCGAGGCCCGGCTTGAGCGCCGCGACGAACGAGGTCGACGCCACAAGGCTCAGATAGATCGCGAGCCCTTTGGCGTCGCCATAGCGCTCGCCCAGGCGGTGATGGAAATGGTTGCGGTCGCCCTCGAACGGCGAGCGGCCCGTGAGCGGCCGCGAGACCAGCAGCCTGAGGCAATCCACGATGGGCACGAAGAACCACACGATGATCGTCTCGGCGGTCACGCCCCAGTAATTGTGCAGGCGCAGGATCAGCAGCCCGAACACGAAAGTCGCGCCATAAGCGCCGGCGCCGCCCAGGAACACCAATCCGCGCAGGTTGAACGCGAGCACCGCGAGGCTCGTCGCCAGCAGCACCAGAGCGAGATCGGCGGTGGTGTTGCCCGCGGTCATGACCATGCACGCCGACCAGATCGTGAACATGCCCGCGACGCAGCCGTCCTGTCCGTCGGCCATGTTCACGGCGTTGACGAAGCCCGTCATGCCGATGGCGACGAGGACGATGGCAAGCCAGGGCGACACGGCGGTCGGCGCGAGGTGTCCCCAGTTGAACGCGGCCGGCACCAGCTCGGGATCGATGATCAGTGCAAGGACGGTCAGCGCGAGCAAGGTGACGAGGCGGATCGGCGGCGAGGTCGAGGCGCGGTCGTCGATGAAGCCCGACAGCGCCGCGCCGCCGCCGCACAACAGCACGCTCCAGGCGAGCGGCGCGTTGATCTCGGGCACGAACAGCGCGAACGCCGACCACGCCAGCACCGGCACCATGATCGCCAGCCCGCCGATCAGGGGCGTCGCGCGGGCATGCCGCTTGCGGCCGTTGTCGGGGTGGTCGAGGACGCTTAAGAATCGCGCCAGGGACTCGGCGGCGAACAACAGGACGAGCGACAGCGCCAGCGCGGCCAGCGCGCTTGCGATCTCTATCCCATTGAAATCAATATGCATTCTCAGCCCGTTGGCGGCGCTCTCCCGGCGCCTCCCGCCGGTTTAGCGTGGTCCCTTAGACCGCGTCCAGCACCGCTTCGACGATCCGGTCCTGGGTCGCTTCGTCCAGATAGGGATGCATCGGCAGGCTGAGCACGGTCTTGGAGACCTTCTCGCTCACGGGCGTCGGCGCGGACGGGAAGTGGCTGTAGCCCTTCTGCTGCGACAGCGGCGTCGGATAGTAGATCGCGGTCGGGATGCCCTTGGCCTTGAGCGCGGCCGCGACCTTGTCGCGGTCGGGCACCTGGATCGTGTACTGCGCCCAGGTCGAGGTCGCGCCGTCGATCACGCGCGGGACCACGATGCGGTTCGAGGCGCGCAGGCGCTCGTTGTAGCGCTTGGCGACGGCGTCGCGCAGCTCGATCTCTTCCGGGAAGAGCTTCATCTTCTCGATCAGCACCGCGGCCTGGATGGTGTCGAGGCGCGAGTTCACGCCGATGCGGACGTTCTCGTATTTGTCGCTGCCCTGGCCGTGGACGCGGATCGAGCGCAGCAGCTCGTTCAGCGCGTCGTCGTTGGTGAAGGTCGCGCCGCCGTCGCCGTAGCAGCCGAGCGGCTTGGCGGGAAAGAAGCTCGTCGAGGCGGCGTCGCCGATGCCGCCGGCGCGGCGCCCGTCGAGCAGCGCGCCGAAGCCTTGCGCCGCATCGCAGAGCATCTTCAGGCCTTCGCGTTTCACGATGGGCTCGAGCGCGCGGTAGTCCGCGGTCTGGCCGAACAGATCGACCGGCATCACGACCTTGGGCTTGAGCTTGCCGTCGCGCTTGACCATCGCGATCGCGGCTTCGAGGCTCGCGGGATCGATGTTGTAGGTGTCCTCGAACACGTCGACGAAGACCGGCGTGGCGCCGACCAGCGCGACCACTTCGGCCGACGCGGCAAAGGTGAAGGCGGGCACGAACACCGCGTCGCCCGGACCGATGTCCCAGGCGCGAAGCACGATCAGAAGCGCATCGGTGCCGTTGGCGCAGGCGATGCAGTGCTTCATGCCGACGAACTCGGCGAGCTGCTTTTCGAGCGCCGCGACTTGCGGGCCCATGATCCATTGGCCGCCCTGCACGGCGGCAAGGATGGCTTGTTCGAGGGGGGCGCCGAGGCGGCGGCGCTGGGCTTGCAGGTCGATGAATTGGATCGGTTGGGTCATGGTCGGCCTTCTACCGGGCGCGCCGGGCCATCACAACGGACGAATTGTTGCCAAATGCGTCATCCTTCGAGGAGGTGCGAGCGTCCTTCGTTTCGCGTCACCCTGAGGCGCGAGCGGAGCGAGCCTCGAAGGGTGACGCTCGCTCAGGATGACGAGCGAGCCTCGAAGCGCGGGCAGGCACCTCAGGATGACGGTCATTTCTCCAGCTTTATCGCGCGCAGCAAGGGCTTCAGCGCCGGCGCGATGTCGGGGCGCGCCAGGCCGACCGCGATATTGGCGTGCAGGAAGCCGACCTTGTCGCCGCAATCGTAGCGCGCGCAGGTCGACTCGACCGCGTGGAACGGCATCTTGCCGATCAGCTTGGCCATGGCGTCGGTAAGCTGGATCTCGCCGCCCGCGCCCTTCTCGCGCTTGTCGAGGATGGCGAAGATCTCCGGCTGCAGGATGTAGCGGCCGATCACGCAGAGCGTCGACGGCGCCTTGGCGGGCGAGGGCTTCTCGACGACCGCCTTCACCTCGGTGATGTTGCCGGACTTCCTGCCCGGATCGATGACGCCATAGCGCTTGGTCTCGTCGCGCGGCTTGTTCTCGGCCAGGATGACCGCGCCGCCGCCGACCTTCTCATAGGCGTTGATCATCTGCTTGAGCGCGCCGGGCTTGCCGAACAGAAGATCGTCGGGCAGGAGCACCGCGAAGGGCTCGTCGCCGACCCAATGCCGCGCGCACCACACCGCATGGCCCAGCCCGAGCGGCTTCTGCTGGCGGGTGAAGCTGACCGAGCCGGTCTTGGGCAGGCCTTCGAGCAGCGAATCGAGCTCCGTGGTCTTGTCGCGCGCGGTGAGCAGGCTCTCCAGCTCGTAGGCGTGGTCGAAATGGTCCTCGATCACGTGCTTGCCGCGGCCGGTGACGAAGATGAACTGCTCGATCCCGGCCTCTTTCGCCTCTTCGACGGCGTATTGGATGACGGGCTTGTCGACGACGGGCAGCATCTCCTTCGGCACCGCCTTGGTGGCGGGGAGGAATCGCGTGCCCATGCCGGCCACGGGGAAGACGGCTTTTCTGACGGGTCTGGTCTTTGGCATGCGCGCTTCATGGCATAATCGCGCCGGGCTAGTCCATCTGGGCGTGAGTCGCGAATGAAGATATTGGTCACAGGTGCCGCCGGCTTCATCGGCTTCCACGCCGCCAAGGCGCTGATCGCGCGCGGCCATGCCGTGACCGGGCTGGACGAGGTCAATGCCTATTACGACCCGGCGCTCAAGCGGGCGCGGTTGGCCGAGCTCGGAGCGTTCGATTTCAGACAGGCCGACATCGCGGCGCCCGGCGCGCTGAGCGGCAGCTACGACGTCATCCTGCACCTCGCCGCGCAGGCCGGCGTGCGCCATGCGCTCAAAGCGCCGGCCGACTACACGCGCTCGAACCTCGTCGGCCACCAGAACGTGCTCGAGTTCGCGCGCCATGGCGGGGCGGGACATCTCGTCTATGCGTCGTCCAGCTCGGTTTACGGCAACGACACGGCGGCGCCGTTCTCGGAAGGCGCGCGCGCCGACAAGCCGGTCTCCTATTACGGCGCGACCAAGCGCGCGAACGAGCTGATGTCCTATTCCTATGCCAGCCTGTTCGGGCTCGCGCAGACGGGCTTGCGCTTCTTCACCGTGTACGGACCATGGGGGCGGCCCGACATGGCGTACTGGCTGTTCACCGATGCGATACTCCGTGGACGGCCGATCCCGGTGTTCGGCGAGGGCAAGCTCAGGCGCGACTTCACCTATATCGACGACATCGTCGACGCTCTGGTGCGCATCGTGGAGACGCCGCATGCGGGCGAGACGCACCGCCTCTACAATCTCGGCAACCACAAGCCGGAGACGGTGAACGATCTCATCGCAATCATCGAACGCGCGACGGGCCGCGCGGCGAAGCTCGACTACCAGGACGGCCCGCCCGGCGACGTGATCGAGACCTATGCCGACATCACCCGCGCCGCGCGCGACTTCGGCTTCGCGCCGCGCGTGCCGCTGGCCGAGGGCATCCCGCGCTTCGTCGACTGGTTCCGGCGGTACCACGCGCTATGACGCTCGTGCTCGCCCTGCTGCTTGCCGCGTCGCTCCAGCCGGGCGACGACTGGCGCATCCAGCTCGGCGCCGAGCAGAGCGAAGCGGGCGCCGCGCATGACTGGATCGCGATCCGCAACCGTGCACAGGGCGTGCTCGACGGCCTCAAGCCCAAGATCGCGCCCGTCCAGGTGCCGCACAAGGGAACGCTGTGGCGGCTGCGCGCGGGCCCGGCCGATCCTGCCGCCGCGGCGGCAATTTGCGCGCGGCTGAAGGCGCTTTCCATCGCCTGCATCGTCGTGCATTGATAGCCGATCCCTATCCCGGAGTGAGATGATGATCGGCATCACGGCGTATGGCGCCTATATCCCGCGCCGCAGGCTGCAGCGCAAAGCGGTGGCGGAGGCGAACAGATGGTTCGCGCCCGGTCTCGTCGGCGGCGCCAAGGGCGAGCGCGCGATGGCGAATTTCGACGAGGATTCGGTGACGCTCGCCGTCGAGGCCGGACGCGACTGCCTCCCCGCGACCGAGCCGGGCACGGATCGCGCCTTCGTCGACGCGATCTATTTCGCCTCCACCACCTTGCCGTTCGAAGACCGCCAGAATGCCGGCATCGTCGCCGCTGCCTTGCAGCTCTGCGAAGGCGTGTCGTCGGCCGACGTGTCGTCGTCGCAGCGCGCGGGTCTCTCCGCGCTCGTCATGGCGATGGATGCCGTGGGCGCGGGCCGCGCGATTTCGCCGCTCGTCGTGGCGGGCGAGCATCGCAAGGCGCGCGCGGCGTCGCCGCAGGAACTCGCTTACGGCGATGCCGCGGCGGCGCTGACCGTCGGCAATCACAAGGTCATCGCGCGGTTCATCGGCAGCCAGTCGCGCACCGTCGATTTCGTCGATCACTTCCGCGGCGAGGGCGAGGATTTCGACTACGGCTGGGAAGAGCGCTGGATCCGCGACGAGGGCTACACCAAGATCGTGCCCGGCACGGTGAAGGCTTTGCTCGACCGCGCCGGCGTCGCCGCGAGCGACATCGCGCATTTCATCCTGCCGTGCCCCTTCGCCAAGCTCGACCAGCAGATCGCCAAGCTCTGCGGCATCGATCCCGCGAAGACGCGCGACAACCTCGCGAGCAATGTGGGAGACAGCGGTGCCGCGCACGCGCTCCTGATGCTCGTGCATGCGCTCGAAAGCGCCAAGCCGGGCGAGAAGATCCTGGTGGCGCAATTCGGCCAGGGCTGCGAGGCGCTGCTGTTCGAGGTCACGCCCGCCATCGCCGATCTTCCCAAGCGCGACGGCGTGACCGGCGCGCTGGCGCGGCGCAAGGAAGAGACCAACTATCTCAAATATCTGGGCTTCAACGGGCTGGTCGAGCTCGAAAAGGGCATGCGCGCCGAGGTCGACAAGCGCACCGCGCTCAGCGTGCTCTACCGCAAGAACGACATGCTGCTCGGACTCGTCGGCGGCAAATGCCGGCAATGCGGCACGGCGCAGTTCCCCAAGAGCCGCGTCTGCGTGAGCCCGAACTGCAAGGCGATCGATTCCCAGGACGATTACGGCTTCTCCGAGCGGACGGGCCAGGTGCTGTCGTGGTCGGCGGATTTCCTCACCTATTCGATGGACCCGCCCAACCACTACGGCATGATCACCTTTGCCGACGGCGGCCGCTTCATGGCCGACATCACCGATGTCGAGCAGGGCCAGATCGACACCGGCACGCAGGTGCGCATGAGCTTCCGCGTCAAGGACCGCGACGAGAAGCGCGGCTTCGTGCGTTACTTCTGGAAAGCCGTGCCGGTATAGGAGTCACTATGAACCGCTATCTTCCCGCCCGATTTCGCAAGCCCCCGCCCGCCCGGGCCTTGGCCGCCGAGGCGCTGGCGTCCGAGGCCGTCGCCGTGATGGCGGTCGGTGCGCTCGCCATCGGCGCCTTGGCGCTCGGCTTCGTGGCAATCAACTGGCTGGTGGTGCGCCGGGCGCGCATCCAGCGGCTGGAGATCGCCGAGCTGACCATCGGTCGGCTGCGCTTGCGCAAGCCCGTCGAGGAGCTGGAACCGGATTGGGGATTTTGAGCGACCGCGAGAAAATCGGCGCGGTCATCGACGAGATGTACGCGATGATCTCGGGCCCGGCCGGCCCGCGCGACTGGTCGCGCCAGAAAGGCGTATTCCACCCCGAGGCGCGGCAGATGCGCACCGGTATCGGCGACGACGGCAAGCCCTGGATCAAGATCATGTCGCCGGACGAATACGCCGCCGACACGACGCCGTTCTTCGCCGCGACCGATTTCCACGAGACCGAGATCGCGCGCGAGATCCTGGTCTTCGGCAATGTCGCGCAGGCCTGGAGCACCTACCAGGCGAACGACCGCCGCGGCGTCAATTTCATCCAGTTCTACAAAGGCGCGGACGGGCGCTGGCTCATCATGTCGATGATTTGGGACAATCTGCGGCCGGGGTTAGAATTGCCGACCTAGGACGGGAGAGGGCGCCATGGCCTATGTCGAGAACCGCGTCGTGCACGACGCCGATTCGCATCTGATGGAATTGAGCGACTGCCTCGACGCCTTCCTCGATCCCAAGTTCCGCGCCGCTTACGACGAATTGCCGAAGCTCAAGGCGTGGCCGCGCGACGGCAAGCTGCCGGTCTGGGCCAACGCTCGCCACGACGATCCCGAGTTCCGCGCCGGCTCGGACGCGAACATCCTGCTGCGCAAGAACTACGAAGCGCTGGGCGCGTTCCGCAAGCAGGACCGGCCGCGCGCGCTCGACCTGCTCGGGTTTTCGAGCCAGCTGATCTTTACGACCTGGTGCCTGGGCAATTTCGGGCTCGACGATGCGGACCCCGCCTTGGCCTATGCAACCGCGCAGGCGCACAATCGCATGATGGCCGATTTCTGTTCGGTCGACCGCCGCTTCCTCGGCACCGCTTACGTTCCGCTGATCGATGCCGACGCGACCATGAAGACGGCACGCGAGGCTGTCGCGCTCGGCCTGAAGGCGCTGCTGATCCCGTCGCGCTGTCCGAAGGGCCATTCGCCGAGCCATGTCATGTTCGAGCCGCTCTGGGCGATGGCGCAGGAGGCTGGCCTGCCGATCGTCTTCCATGTCGGCGGCGAGGAGAAGCTGAACCCCGACTACTTCGCCAACGGCTTGCCGCGCGTGAAGGACTTCCATGGCGGCGAGGAGAACTTCACCTCGGTCAGCTACATGCCCATCGCCTATTCGGTGATGACGACGCTCGCCGCGCTGATCTTCGACGGCGTGCTCGACCGCTACCCGCGGCTCAAATTCGGCGCCATCGAGCTCGGCGCGTCGTGGCTGCCGGGCTGGATGCGCAACATGGATTCGGCCGCCCAGGCCTTCATCAAGAACGAGGAGCGGCTGCGGAAGCTTTCGGCCCGGCCGTCCGAGATCGTGCGCCGCCAAGTGCGCGTCACGCCCTATTGCCACGAGGATTCCGGCTGGATCGTCGCCAATTCGGGCGAGGAGATCTGCCTGTTCTCGTCGGACTTCCCGCATGTCGAGGGCGGCCGCAATCCCTTGAAGCGCTTCAACGACAGCCTCGCTGCGACACCGTCACGCGCCGTCGAGCGCTTCTATTGCGACAATTTCGTCGATCTGATGGGCGAGGGCCTTGCGCCCGATCTGAGAAAGCCCGCACCGCGTGCAGCAGCTTAGATACGATGCGATCGTCGTGGGCCTCGGCGCGATGGGCGCCGCCGCGACTTATCAATTGGCGAAGCGGGGCGCGCGCGTGCTGGGCATCGACCGCTACGCGCCGCCGCACGCGCTGGGCTCGACCCATGGCGAGACCCGCGTCACGCGGCTCGCGATCGGCGAGGGCGCGCAATATTCGCCGCTGGTCATGCGCAGCCATCAGATCTGGCGCGGCATCGAGCGCGAGACGGGCGTCGAGTTGTTGAACGAATGCGGCGGGCTCTTCATCTCCAGCGACAACAAGGTGGCGATCACCCATGTCGAGGGCTTCTTCGCCAACACCGTCGCCGCCGCCGAGAAGTTCGGCATCGCGCATGAGGTGCTGGACGCGGCTGCGATCCGGCGCCGCTATCCGCAATTCGCCGTCGCCGACGACGAGTACGGCTATTACGAGCCGACGGCGGGCTTCGTGCGGCCGGAAGCCTGCGTCGCCGCCCAGCTCGCGCTGGCGGAGAAGCACGGCGCGACCTTGCGCCTGAACGAGAAGGTGCTGTCGCTCGACGAGGGCAGCGTCGCGACCGAGCGCGGCACCTATGCGGCCGACAGGATCGTCCTCGCCGCCGGCGCCTGGCTGCCCGCGCTCGCCGGGCTCGAGCGGCTGTTCAAGATCCACCGCCAAGTGCAGTTCTGGTTCGAGGCCAGGGGCGATTTCGCGCCCGGCCGCTTCCCGGTCTTCATCTGGGAGCTGCCGAAGGGCCGGCAGGGCATCTATGGCTTTCCGAGCCTCGACGGCGCCTCGTCGAAAGTGGCGACCGAACGCTACGAGACCACGACGGCGCCGAACGCGGTCGACGGCGTGGGCGAGGACGAGCGCGCCGCGATGCAGGCGCTGATCGCGCCCTATCTGCCGGGCGTGGGGCCGCGCGTGGTCCGCGCCTCGACGTGCCTTTACACCGTCACGCCGGACAACGGCTTCGTCATCGATCAACTGGGGCGGACGATCGTGGCCTCGCCCTGTTCGGGACATGGCTTCAAGCATTCGGCCGCCATCGGCGAGGCGCTGGCCGAGCTCGCGACCGGCGCAAAGCCTGCCCAGGACCTCTCGCCCTTCCGGATAAGTCGTTTCGCGAGTTGAAGTTTCGGGAGCGACCGCCTAGGGTCCGGCCACCAATCAGGGGTCGCCGCGTGAGGCTGTTTCGGACCGTTTTGTGCTGCGCGGCGGCGCTGTGGCTGCAGGCCGTGGCGGCGCAGGCGTCGCCCTGGGCCGAGGTCGGCGATTCCCAGCTGCGCTCCGACATCCAGCTCCTCGCCAATGCCGGCATCGTCGACGACGTCACGACGCAATGGCCGATCCCATGGGCGGGATTGATCTCGCGGCTGCGCGACGAAGTCTCGCTCGCCGAGCAGCCCGCCTTCGTGCGCGAGGCGGCGCGGCGCGTGATGGCGTATGCCAAGGCGCACATGCATCGCAACACGTTCTCGGGCGAGGCCTATTGGGACTTCACCAACGACAAGAGCGTGGTGCGCGGCTTCGACGGCATGGGCCGCTACGACGCGCAGAGCCACGTCTCGGCGGAATATCTGGATAGCGACACCGCGATCCGCCTCTCGGTCGGCATCGTCAGCGACAAATATACCGGCCGCGGCACGATGTACGATCCGGAAGGCACCTATATCGCGCAACGCCTCGGCGGCGCGGTCGTCTATGCCGGCTATCTCGACCATTGGTGGGGGCCGGGCTGGATCTCGGCGCTGTCGCTCTCCAACAATGCGCGCTCGTTCCCGCAGGTCGGCATCCAGCGCATCGGCACCGAGGCGTTCGGCACGCCCTTGTTGAGCTGGCTCGGGCCGTGGCAAGGCGAGTTCTTCGTCGGCTGGCTCGACGACAAGCGCATCGCGATGAACACCGCCTATACGGGGATGCGCTTCACCTTCAATCCGCTGCCCGGCCTGCAGATCGGCATCGCGCGCACCACCGAGCTGTGCGGCACGGGACACCCCTGTGTGCCCTTCGCGGAGTATTTCGAGTTCACCAACCAGGCGAGCCACGTCGACCGCACCAACGACGAAGGCCTGATCGACATCCACTACACCGGCCATATCGGGCGGATGCCGTGGGAGATCTACACCCAGTTCATGAACGAGGACTCGAACCCGATCGTCCATTCGGTGACCAGCCACCTGATCGGCGCAAGCATCTGGCTGCCGGTGAACCGCAACACCATGCGGCTGACGGTCGAGTACACCGACACGGTGCCGACCTTCGACATCTTCAGCTTCGGCAATGTCGACCACGGCGCGGCCTACAACAATTTCGACTACATCGACGGCATGCATTATCGCGGGCGGTCGCTGGGCTTCAGCCTCGACAGCGACTCGCGGCTGTTGTCGCTGCAGGCGGCGTGGTCGGACACCCATGACTGGCAGTACGAGGCGACGTTCCATCACGCGATCGTCTCGAACCCCAACAACACCGTCGGCAACGTCGTGACCACGGCGCCGGTGATCGTGAACCTGGCGGAAGCGCGGGTGAACATCCCCTTCCATGGAATGAAGCTGGATCTCGCGGGCCGCATCCAGGACGACCAGCCGCGTCCGGACAAGGGCTTCACCGGCGCGTTCGAGGCCGGGCTGTCGGTCGCTTTTTAACAAGTTGTTCGTCCGCCGGCCTCTAGGCTCGGCGGTCGATTCAGCGGATGAGGACATGGCGGGTTTCGAGGACAGGCTGAAGGACAAGACCGTGCGCGTGGGCGTGATCGGTCTGGGCTATGTCGGCCTGCCGCTGGTGCATGTCTTCTGGCAGGCGGGCTTGAGCACCGTCGGCTTCGACATCGATCCCGGCAAGATCGAGCGCCTGGAGAAGGGCGAGACCTATATCAAGCATTTCGCGCCCGAGAACGTGCGCGCGATGAACGCCTCGGGCCGCTTCAAGGCGACGAGCGATTTCGCGCGCCTGCGCGACGTCGACGCGGTGCTCATCTGCGTTCCGACGCCCTTGAACGCGCAGCGCGAGCCCGACCTCTCTTACGTCGTCACCACCACCGAGATGATCGCCAAGCACCTGCACAAGGACATGCTGGTGGTGCTCGAATCCACGACCTATCCCGGCACCACGGTGGAGGTGGTGAAGCCGATCCTGGAGACCAGCGGGCTGAAGGCCGGCCCCGACGTGCTGCTCGCCTTCTCGCCCGAGCGCGAGGATCCGGGCAGCGGTTACGAGACGCGAAAAATTCCCAAGATCGTGGGGGGCATCGACGACCGCTCCGGCGCCTGCGCCGAGGCGCTCTACGGCCTCGCCTTCGCGGAAGTCCATCGCGTGCGCGACACCCAGACCGCGGAAGCGGTGAAGATCACCGAGAACATCTTCCGCGCCGTCAACATCGCGCTCGTGAACGAGCTCAAGGTCGCCTACACCAAGATGGGCATAAACGTCTGGGACGTGATCGACGCCGCCAAGACCAAGCCGTTCGGCTTCATGCCGTTCTATCCGGGGCCGGGCCTCGGCGGGCACTGCATCCCGATCGATCCGTTCTATCTCTCCTGGCGCGCCAAGCGCTTCAACGTCGACACCCATTTCATCGAGCTCGCCGGCATGGTGAACCGCGCCATGCCGCAGCTGGTGGTCGACACGCTCGCCGACGCGCTCGGCCACGAAGGCAAGACGCTGAGCGGCGCGCGGGTGCTGGTCATGGGCGTGGCCTACAAGAAGAACGTCGACGATCTGCGCGAAAGCCCGGCGCTCGAGATCATGGAAATCGTCACCGAGCGCGGCGGCCGCGTGTCGTTCCACGACCCCTATATCCCCGAGATCCTTCCCACGCGCGAGCATGCCGGGTTGCAGGGCATGAAGAGCATCGTCTTCGACGAAGCCACGATCTCCGGGTTCGACGCGGTGCTGATCACCACCGACCACTCCAATGTCGACTATGCCTCGCTGGTGTCGTGGTCGAAGCTCGTGATCGACACCCGCAACGCCACCAAGAACGTCCATCACGGCCGCGCCCGGATCGTCGGCGCCTGACACGCTTTTTGACTTGGTCCCGCCGGCGCCTAAGATGCGGCCAACCGCTATCGATAGGAGTGCGTCATGGCCGCCGGCATCAAGGACAAGGTCGCTATTCTGGGCATGGGCTGCTCGAAATTCGGCGAGCGCTGGGACATGGGCGCCGAGGAGCTGATGGTCGAGGCTTATCTCGAGGCCATGCAGGACGCCGGTGTCGAGACCAGCCAGATCGACGCCGCCTGGTTCGGCACCGCCATCGAGGAGCAGCATGTCGGCAAGGGCGGGACGCCTCTTTCCGTGGCGCTGCGCCTGCCGAATATCCCCGTCACCCATGTGGAGAATTTCTGCGCCTCCGGCTCGGAAGCCTTCCGCGGCGCGGTCTATGCGGTGGCGGCCGGCGCGGCCGACATCGCCTTGGCGCTGGGCGTCGAGAAGCTGAAGGACACCGGCTATGGCGGGCTGCCGCAGCGCGAAGGCGCGACGCTTTCGCCGCTGTGGTCGGCCAATGGATCGGCGCCGGGCAATTTCGCGCAGCTCGCCTCGGCCTACCGCTCCAAGCACGGCGTGTCGAAGGAGGATTTGAAGCGCGCCATCGCCCATGTCTCGGTCAAGAGCCATGCCAACGGCACCAAGAACCCCAAGGCGCATCTGCAGAAGGCCATCACCGAGGAGATGTGCCTCAACGCGCCGATGATCGCCGAGCCCTTGGGCCTGTTCGATTGCTGCGGTGTGTCGGACGGGGCGGCCTGCGCCATCGTGACGACGCCGGAGATCGCGCGCGCGATGGGGAAGAAAGATCTCGTCACCGTGAAGGCTCTTCAACTGGCTTTGTCGAACGGGCTCGAGAGCCAGCACAATTCGTGGGACGGCTCGTATTTCCACACCGCGCGCATCGCCGCCAAGCGCGCCTATGACGAGGCCGGCATCCGCAATCCGCGCGAGGACGTGTCGATGATGGAGGTGCATGACTGCTTCTCCATTACCGAGCTGGTGACGATGGAAGACCTGCACATCTCGGCCGAGGGCGAAGGCTGGAAGGACGTGATGAACGGCTTCTACGACGCCGACGGCCGGGTGCCGTGCCAGATCGACGGCGGCTTGAAATGCTTCGGCCATCCCATCGGCGCCTCGGGCCTGCGCATGCTCTACGAGATGTATCTCCAGCTCCAGGGTCGCGCCGGCGCGCGTCAGCTCAAGAACCCCAAGATCGGCATGACCCACAATCTCGGCGGCGCGCCGGCGATGAACGTCTGCTCGGTCGCGATCATCGGCGCACAGGGAGCGTAAATGTCCGCCAGCATCCACCCCGTCATCCTGTCCGGCGGCTCGGGCACGCGGCTGTGGCCGCTGTCGCGTGCTTCGCTGCCCAAGCAGCTGCTCGCGCTCCATGGCGAGCGCACCATGATCCAGGAGACGGTTTTGCGCGCGGCGCTGCCGGGCGCGGCGGCCCCCTTGCTGTTATGCAGCGAGGCGCATCGCTTCCTGGTCGCCGAGCAGATGCAGGCCATCGGCGTGGTGCCGCATGCCATCGTGCTGGAGCCGATGGGCCGCAACACCGCGCCGGCCGCCGCGGTCGCGGGCCTGATCGTGGCCGAGCACGATCCGCAAGGCGTCATCGTGCTTCTGCCGTCGGACCATGTCGTGCAGGACGCGCCGGCGTTCGCGCGCGCGGTGGTGCTGGCTTCGGCCGCGGCGCGCGAGGGCCATATCGTCACCTTCGGCATGCAGCCCTCGGGACCCGAGACCGGTTACGGCTATGTCCATCGCGGCGTGCGTCTGGAGACCCTCGACGGCGCTTTCGAGGTTCAGCGCTTCGTCGAGAAGCCGAACGCCGAGACCGCGTCGCGCTACCTCGCCGACGGCGGCTATTACTGGAACAGCGGCATGTTCGTGTTCCGCGCCGACGTGCTCGTCGAGGACCTGCGCACCCACGCGCCCGACGTGCTCGAAGCGGCGAAGGACGCGCTCGCCAAAGCCAGGCGCGACGCGGATTTCGTGCGCCTCGACGCGGATGCTTTCAGGGCCGCGCCGAACATCTCCATCGACTACGCGCTGATGGAGAAGACCGACCGCGCCGCCATCGTGCCCTGCGACATCGGCTGGAGCGACGTCGGCGCATGGTCGGCGCTGTGGGACATTCGCGACCGCGACGACCAATCCAACGTGCTGCTCGGCGACGTCATCGCGCACGACTCCACGGGCTCCTACGTCCGTGCCGGCAAGCAGCTGACCGCGCTGGTCGGCGTGCGCGACCTCGTCGTCATCGCGACCGACGACGCCATCCTCGTCGCGGACAAGAGCCGCGCGCAGGACGTGAAGCATGTCGTCGACAAGCTCAAGGCCGACAACCGTTCCGAGCACGCCGACCACAAGCGCGTGTTCCGGCCCTGGGGCAGCTATGAGACCGTCGATCTGGGCGCAAGCCACCAGGTCAAGCACATCATGGTCCGGCCCGGCGGGCGGCTGTCGCTGCAGATGCATCACAAGCGCGCCGAGCACTGGGTCGTGGTCGAGGGCACGGCGCAAGTGACCGTCGGCGACAAGGTCTCGATCCTGAAGGAGAACGAGTCCACCTTCATCCCGCTGGGCGAGAAGCACCGGCTCGAGAATCCCGGCGACACGCCGCTGCATCTCGTCGAGGTGCAATGCGGCAGCTATCTCGGCGAGGACGACATCGTGCGCTTCGAGGACGTCTACGGCCGCGCGCCCGCCAAGGCCACATGAGCGTCCTGGTCACCGGCGGCGCCGGCTATATCGGCAGCCACATGACCTATGCGCTGGTCGACCGCGGCGAGAGCGTCGTCGTGCTCGACAATCTCACCACCGGCACGCGCGGGCTGGTGAGCGAGAAGGCGGTGCTCGTCGAGGGCGACGTCGCCGACCAGGCTTTGGTCCGCCGCCTGATCGCCGGGCACGGCATCGACGCGGCGATCCATTTCGCCGGCTCGATCGTGGTGCCGGATTCGGTCGCCCAGCCGCTCGCCTATTACGCCAACAACACGGTCGCCTCGCGCGCGCTGATGGAGGCCTGCGTCGAGAGTGGCGTGAAGGCGTTCCTCTTCTCCTCGACCGCGACCGTCTATGCCGAGGACGCGAAGCAGCCCTTGAGCGAGACCGAGCCGACCGTTCCGATCAGCCCTTACGCCAAGTCCAAGCTGATGACCGAGTGGATGCTGGCCGACGCGTCGCGCGCCTACGATTTCCGCCACATGGTGCTGCGCTATTTCAACGTCGCGGGCGCCGACCCTTTAGGCCGCACGGGACAGTCCTCGCCGCGCGCGACGCATCTCATCAAGCGCGCGGCGCAGGTCGTGCTCGGCCGCGTGCCGCATCTCGACATCTTCGGCACGGATTATCCGACCCCCGACGGCACCGGCGTGCGCGACTATATCCATGTCGGCGATCTCGTGGCGGCGCATCTGCTCGCGCTCGACGCGCTGCGCGCCGGACACCCATCCGCGACGTTCAACTGCGGCTATGGCCGCGGCGCCAGCGTGCGCGAGGTGATCGCCACGGTGGAACAGGTCGTCGGCCGCAAGCTGCCGGTCAAGGAAAGCCCGCGCCGCCCCGGCGATCCGCCGACGCTGATCGCCGATCCGACGCGCATCAAGCAGGCGCTCGGCTGGACGCCAAAGCATGACGACCTCGCCGGCATCGTCCGCTCGGCGCTGGACTGGGAACGGCGGTTCAATTCGTGAGAGGGGGGAACATGCGCAATTCGACGATCCTTTGCCTGGGCCTGCTGCTGATAGCGGGGCAGGCCGTCGCGGCGGACCGCTCCTGCCGCAGCGAGATCGGCGCGAAGGCGGCGGTGCGGCTGGCCGAACAATGCGTGCAAGTCGAAGAATCGCGCCATTGGCCGTGCAACGCGGACAATCGCTGCCGCATGATCATGGACGCGATCGCCAAGGGTTGCGCCGATCTCAATATCGGCCAGCCCGACATCAAGCCGAGATTCTGCAAGACCTATCTCAAGCGCGAAAGCAAGATTCACCGAAATTGAATCGGAGGTGTCATCCTTCGAGGCCCGCCTTCGGCTCGCACCTCAGGATGACGCGCTTTCTCTGCAGTAGGCACGTCACCCTGAAGTGGCCGCGAGAGCGGCCCTCGAAGGGCGGCGTGCCCTTTCAATAAGCATGGATCATGCTTAGCCCACCGTCGCGCGGCCCACGCTGACATAGGTGAAGCCGGCCGCGGCCATCTGGGCCGGGCGGTAGATGTTGCGCAAATCCACCATCAGCGGCCGTTTGAGCAGCGCCTTCATGCGCGCGAAATCGAGGGCGCGGAACTCGTTCCATTCGGTGAGGATGACCACGCCGTCGGCGCCGTCCAGCGCGTCATAGGCGTTGTTCTGCGCGCCGATATCGGCCATCAGCTTGGCCGCCTCCCGGGTCCCTTCCGGGTCGTAGCTGCGGATGATCGCGCCCGCCTTTTGCAGCCACGGCAGGATGACGAGGCTCGGCGCGTCGCGCATGTCGTCGGTGTTGGGCTTGAAGGTCAGCCCGAGCACCGCGATGGTCTTGCCCTTCACGCCTCCGAACGCGGCGTCGATCTTCTCGGCCATGCGCAGCTTGCGCGCTTCGTTGACCGCGACCACGGCCTCGACGATGCGCGTCGGCGCGCCGCTGTCCTGGCTGGTCTTGAGCAGCGCGAGGGTGTCCTTCGGGAAGCACGAGCCGCCGAAGCCGGGCCCCGCATGCAGAAACTTCGACCCGATGCGCCCGTCCAGCCCGATGCCGCGCGCCACGTCCTGCACATCGCCGCCGACCTTCTCGCACAATTCCGCCATCTCGTTGATGAAGGTGATCTTGGTCGCGAGGAACGCGTTGGCCGCGTATTTGATCAGCTCCGAGCTTTCGAGGCTCGTCAGCACCATCGGCGTGTCGTGGAGATAGAGCGGGCGATAGATCTCGCGCATCACGTCGCGCGCGCGCGCGCTGTCGCAGCCGACGACCACGCGGTCGGGCCGGCGGAAATCCTCGATCGCCGAGCCTTCGCGCAGGAATTCCGGGTTCGAGCAGACGTCGAATTGCGCGCCGGGCCGGGCGCGGGCGATGACCTCTTTCACGCGGCGCCCCGTCCCCACCGGCACGGTCGATTTGGTCACCACCACGGTGTAGCCGGTGAGATGCGCCGCCAGCTCCTCGGCCGCCGCGAAGACATAGCTCAAATCGGCATGGCCGTCGCCGCGGCGGCTGGGCGTGCCCACCGCGATGAATACGGCTTCGGCCCCGGCCACGGCCTCGGCCATGCCGGTCGCGAAGGACAGGCGCCCCGCCTTGACGTTGGCGGCGACGACCTCGTCCAGGCCCGGCTCGAAGATCGGGATCGTGCCGGCCCGAAGCGCCGCGACCTTGGCCTCGTCCTTGTCGATGCAGACGACGTCGTGGCCGAACTCCGACAGGCAGGCGCCCGACACCAGCCCCACATAGCCCGTCCCGATCATCGCGATGCGCATGACGAATTCCCAAATCGTGCCTTAATTCCGGGAAACGATATATGCTCTGCCGCGAAGGGGCTACATTTCCGGGCGATGATCGAAGTCACGGACCTGGTTTACGAATACCCGGCCGCGCGGGCGCTGGACGGCGTCTCGCTGCGCGTGGCGCCGCAGACCATCACGGCGCTGGTGGGCCCGAACGGCGCGGGCAAGACGACCTTGCTGCGCTGCCTGGCGGCGCTGGACGTGCCGTACTCGGGTCATGTGCTGATCGACGGCCTCGATACGGCAGCGGCGCCGCGCGAGATCCATGCCCGGTTGGGATACCTTCCGGATTTCTACGGCCTCTATGACGAGCTCGGCGTCAGGCGCTGCCTGACCTATGCGGCGCGGGCGCGCGGCATCGCCCCGGACGCGGCGAAGGCGGCGGCCGAGAAAGCCGCACAGCGCGTCGGCCTTTCCGACCGCCTGGAGACGCCGGCCGGTCAGCTGTCGCGCGGGCTGCGCCAGCGCCTCGCCATCGGCCAGACCATCGTGCACGAGCCGCGCGTGCTGCTCCTCGACGAGCCGGCCGCGGGCCTCGACCCGCAGGCGCGGCGCGATCTCTCGACCTTGCTGGTGTCGCTCAAGGACGCGGGCATGACGCTGATGGTGTCGTCGCACATCCTGGCCGAGCTCGAGGATTACTGCTCCGAGATGATCATCATCGAGGGGGGGCGCATCGTCGGCGGCAAGCCGGTCAAGGTGCGCGACGTCGAGCGGCCGCGCTACCTGCTCGAGATCGCCACCGCGCGCAGCGATTTGAAGGATTTCCTCAACCAGCGCGCGGGGCTCGACGTGATCGAGGCCGACCGGCATCACGCGCTCTTCACCTTCACGCGCAACCCGGGCGCGCGGGCGAAGCTGATCCGCGACCTCGTCGGCGCGGGCTTCGAAGTGTCGAGCTTCGGCGAATCGACCAAGGCGCTGGAGGAGACCTATTTCGCGCAGGTGGGCCGCGCATGAACCCGGAATTCCAGCGCAACCTCTGGCTCGAGCTGACGCCGCGGCGCATGGTCCTGATGACGGTGCTGCTGGGCCTTGCGTTCTTCGCGGCGGCGATCACGACGAACCAGAGCGACCAGGTGTTCGGCACGCTGCCCGCCACGGCCGAGTTCCTCTACTACATGATCGTCGTGGTCTGGGGCACGCGCAACGCGGCGACCGCGGTGGTCGGCGAAATCCGCGACCGCACCTGGGACATGCAGCTGCTCTCGGCGATCGGGCCCGGCGCGATGAGCTGGGGAAAGCTGTTCGGGTCCACGATCTACAACTGGTTCGGCGGCGCGATCTGTCTCGCGGTGATGACGATCGAGACCGTGGCGCATGGCGGAGGCGTGGGGCCGGCGCTCATCGGCGTGGTATATTACCTCGCGGTCGGCGTGATCGCGCAGGCAGCCGCGTTCCTGGCGAGCCTCGTCGCGGTCAGGCGGCGTCAGGCGCATTCGCGTCTCGACGTCTTCATCTACCAGGTCGTGGGATTGGCCGCGGGCATCGCGGTGTACACGATCTGGAGCATCGCCGATCCGGCGGGCTCGATCCTGACCCATAAGAAGGCGAGCGATTTCATCGTGTGGTGGGGACAGAGCTTCGACAATCGCGGCTTCCTCTTGGTGTCGCTCGCAATCTTCACCGCGTGGACCTTGGCCGCGTGCTATCGCGAGATGCGGCTCGAGCTGCAGATGCCGGGCGGCGTCTTGGTGTGGCTCGCGTTTCTCGCCTTCATCGGCCTCTATGTCGCGGGCTTCGACGCATGGCTCTCGGACGACAAGACGCTGTCGGGCCTCGACACGGGCTCGCTGCGCCTCGCGCTCGCGGGAACGGCCTATGCGATGCTGACCTATCTGATGGTCGTGCTCGAGCCCAAGGACCGCGTGCACTACCGCTGGCTGGGCAGCCAGATCGCGTCCGCGCGCGTGGGCGCGTTCCTGGGCGGCTTGCAGGCCTGGATGATGGCCTATGCGGCCGCGATCCTGTGCACCGCGGCGCTGCTCGTCACCTTGATGCAGGCGCATCCCGAGCGCCGCGAGCTTCCGGCGCTGATCGCGGCGGGCGCGGGGTTCCTGACGCGCGACGTGTCGATCTTCGTCGCCATGCGCTCGGCGCGGCGGCGCAGCGACCTCGCGGCCATCGCCATCCTGGTCGCGCTCTATCTGCTCGCGCCGTCGATCGCCAAGAGCCTCGGGCTGGAAAGCGCGCTGCCGGCCTTCTATCCGCAGCCGACCGCGCCGCTGTGGCTGTCGCCCGTCATCGCCTGGGCGGAGGGCATCGCGGTGGCGGTGCTCGCCTTCAGCCGCGTTTCAATCCGGCATAGCCCGGCTGATCGATCCGCACCTTCTCCCGCGTCGTGACGGTCAGGTGCTCGGCGAGGCCCGGCGTCGCGAGCGTGAACTCGTTCGCGCGGATGCGTCGGCACAATTCGCGGTTCAATTCTTCCAGCGTGCCGTCATGGCCGAGCAGCGCCGCGAGGCGCGCATGCTCGTCGGCGGCGGATTGAGGCCCCAGCTCCAGCTCGCGCGCGACGATGGCGAGCGCGTTGGCGGCGACGCGGGCGTGGAACGCCGTGTGGCCCTTCAGCTCCGGCATCGCGTTGCGCTCCAGGAAATCGCGCACCGCCTCGACCAGCTCGCGCATCGAAGGCTGGTCCATCATAGCTTGCCCCCGACGATGAGGTTGATCAGGTCGATCTCGGTCTCCGACGAGCGCCGTCCGATGGCGGCGCGCTCGACCGAGCGATCGCTCAGGAAGCCCTGGTACATCTTCATGCACATGATTCCCCACTTCAGCGAGCCATAGACGATCCAGGTGCGTACGTCCTCCTCGTCGATATGCCCGCCGCCCGCATCCGCGTAACCCCTGAGCAGATCGGGCAGATCGCCGAAGCCGCCCACGACCTTGTCGGCGACGCCGAAGCGCCACGAATTGGTGCACACCCAGCCGATATCCTCGAGCGGATCGCCGATATGGGCGAGCTCCCAATCGAGCGCCGCCTCGACACCCGCGGGCGAGATCAGCAGATTGCCGTGCCGGAAATCGCCATGCACCAGGGTCCGTCGCGCGCTCGCTTTCATGCGCGGCTCGAGCCACTGGAACGCCAGCTCGAACACCGGATGCGGATAATCGAACGCATCGAGCGTGTCGCGATAGGCGCGCAGCTGCATCGGCCCGTCGACCACGGGCAGCAGGTCGCCAAGCGGCGCCGGATCGACCTTGTGGATGCGCGCGAGGATTCCGCCGCACTGGTAAGCGAGCTTCGGCCGCGCTTGCGCGAACGCGTCGTCGCGCAGGATCTTGCGCGCGATGGTCTCGCCGGTGAGGCGGTCCATCACATAGCCGTCGCCCAGCACAAAGCGCACGCGCGGCGCCTTCACGCCCTGCGCGCGCGCGGCTTCGATGACCGCGGCTTCGGTCGAGAGCGGGATGCCCGTGGTGCGCACCACGCCGCCCGGCGCGCGGCGCAGGATCAGCGGCATCGTGCCGCCGCCGTCGCCGACACCGTCGAACGACCAGGTTTCCTGGCTCGCGCCGCCGGAGAGGCGCGTCAGGCGTTCGACGCGCATGCCGATGGCGCGTTCGAGGTCGGGGAGAAAGTCGCTCATCGTCTATCCGGTGCGCAGCAGGCGCACAGCTTCGTCCCGTTCGAACAGATAAAGCAACACGCGCAATGCCGTGCCGCGCTCGTTCTTCAGCTCCGGATCGCGGGTCAGGATCAGCCGCGCATCGTCGCGCGCCACAGCGAGCAGGTCGGCATGCTCTGCAAGGTCGGCGAGCTTGAATTCCGGCATGCCGCTCTGGCGCTTGCCGAGCAGCTCGCCCGCGCCGCGCAGCCGCAAGTCTTCCTCTGCGATAACAAAGCCGTCGTCGGTCTCGCGCATGGTCTTGAGCCGGGCCTTCGCGGTCTCGCCCAAAGGCGCGTGATAGACCAGCAGGCAGCTCGATTTCGCCGCCCCGCGCCCGACGCGCCCGCGCAGCTGATGCAGCTGCGCCAGGCCGAAACGCTCGGCATGCTCGACGACCATGATCGTGGCTTCCGGAACGTCGACGCCGACCTCGATCACCGTGGTGGCGACGAGGATTGCGGTCTCGCCGCTCTTGAACCTCTCCATCGCCGCGTCGCGGTCCTGCGCCTTCATCTTGCCGTGCATCAACCCGACCTTCGGGCCCAGCATCCGCTTCAAGGTCGCCGCGCGTTCTTCCGCCGCGGCAAGGTCGATCTTCTCGGACTCCTCGACCAGCGGGCACACCCAATAGGCGCGGGCGCCTTTCTGGGTGGCGCGGCGCAGATGCTCGACCACCTCGTCGAGGCGCGTGTCGGCGATCACGCGCGTGTCGACCGGCTTGCGCCCCGGCGGGCGGCCGAGGATGCGCGAGACGTCCATGTCGCCATAGGCGGTGAGCGCGAGCGTGCGCGGGATCGGCGTCGCGGTCATCACCAGCACGTCGGCCGGGCGATCCCCCTTGCCTTGCAGTTTCATGCGCTGATGCACGCCGAAGCGATGCTGCTCGTCGACGACCGCGAGACCCAGGTCCTTGAACGCGACGTCTTCGGAGAACAGCGCATGCGTGCCGACCAATATGTCGATCTCGCCCTTGGCAAGCCGCTCGAGCGTCGCGTCGCGCGACGGCCCACGCTCGCGCCCGGTGAGGATCACCATGCGCACGCCGGCGGCCTTCGCGAGCGGTTCGAGCGACGCCATGTGCTGGCGGCAGAGGATCTCCGTCGGCGCCATCAGCGCGCCCTGGCAGCCGGCCTCGACCGCGTCGAGCAGCGCCAGCATCGCCACCACCGTCTTGCCCGCGCCGACATCGCCCTGCAGCAGCCGCAGCATGCGCGCGGGCGACGCCATGTCGGCCTCGATCTCGGCGACAACTTGCGCCTGGCCCTCGGTCAGCGCGAAGGGCAGGGCGGCCTTGGCCCTCGCGCGCAGGCGCCCATCGCCCTTCACCGCGCGGCCCTTGGCGGCGCGCATGCGCGAGCGGATCATCAGCAGCGCAAGCTGGTTCGCAAGCAATTCGTCGTACGCCAGCCGCCGCCGCGCCGGCGTATCGCGCGCGAGATCGCTCTCATGCGCCGGCGCATGCGCCAAACGCAGCGCGTCGAGGAACGCATCCCATTTCTGGCTCTTGCGGAACGCCGCGTCCTGCCATTCGGGCATCGCAGGCACCTTGTCGACGGCGCCGCGCACCGCCTTGGCGAGCGACTTCGCGGGCAACCCTTCGGTCAGCGCATAGACCGGCTCGTGCAGCGGCAGCTCGCTCTCGCGCCCCGGCTCCACGATATGGTCGGGATGCGGCATCTGCAGCCTGTCCTTGTAGCGCTCGATGCGCCCGCTGACGACGCGCTGCTGGCCCTGCGGCAGGGTCTTCTCGAGATAGTCCCATTGCGCGTGGAAGAAGACGAGGTCGATCGCCGCCGTGTCGTCGGAGCAGCGCACGCGATAGGGCTGCCTGCGGTCGCGCGGCGCGATGTGGTCGAGCACGTTCAAGGTCACGGTGGCGATGCGGCCGGGCTCGGCGGCGATCAGCTTCGGGCGGTAGGAGCGGTCGATCACCCCGCAAGGCAGGTCGAAGATCAGGTCGAGCAGGCGCGTGCCCGCAACCCGCGCGATCAGCTTCTCGATGCGCGGGCCGACGCCGGGCAGGGTGCGCGTGTCGGCGAACAGGGGAAAGAGAATCGCGGGCCGCATGCTCCGGAAACATTAAGTGGCGAGCGAGTTGTTCTCAACGCGGCACGGGGCTATATCGCGACCCATGACCGGACCTGAAACAGGCGGCTCTTCGGAGGCCCGTCGCAAACGGCTGTTGTTCCGTGCCCAGCGGCGCGGCTTCAAGGAGGTCGACATCGTCTTCGGAACCTTCGCGGCGGCCGAATTGGAGGCGATGGACGCGGCCGAGCTCGACCAGTTCGAGGCGCTGCTGACCGCGCCCGACTGGGAGGTCTATGCCTGGCTGCGCGGCGACGCGCCCGTGCCCGAGAGCCACGACGGCCCTGTGTTCACCCGCATGAGAGCGCTCTGCGCGCGCAAGAACCCGACGTGGAACGTCTAGATTACATCGCGAAGCAACCGGGCCGGCTCGCAATCAGCGGCGCGCCGGGCGGTTACGATGCCTATCTCGCGGCGGAAGCGGCCGGGCGCAGCGACGGGCTGGTGGTGTTCGTCGCCGCCGACGATTTGCACGCGGCGACGGTCGCCGAGGGCGTGCGCTTCTTCGCGCCGAAGACGACCGTGCTGTCGTTCCCGGCCTGGGACGTGCTGCCTTACGACCGCATGTCGCCCAAGCCGGATATCGAGAGCGAGCGGCTGGCCACGCTCGCGGCTTTGGCGCGGCACACGAAAGGCCCCGCGGTCGTCGTCACGGTGATCAACGCGATCCTGCAGCGCGTGCCGCCGCGCGAAGCGATCGAGCGCGCCAGCTTCTTCGCCAAGGCCGGCGCGAAGGTCAGCTTCGAGAAGCTCACCGCCTTCCTCGCCGCCAACGGCTATGCGGCGGCGAGCACGGTGCGCGAGCCGGGCGATTTCGCCTTGCGCGGCGGCATCGTCGATCTCTGGCCGCCGGGGAGCGAACAGCCTTTGCGCCTCGACTTCTTCGGGCCCGAGCTCGACACTATCCGCCGCTTCGACGCCGAGACGCAGCTTTCGTCCGACACCGTGGACGAGGTCGAGCTTCTGCCCGCGAGCGAGACGCCGCTGGACGCCGCCTCGATCAGCCGCTTCCGCAGCGGCTACGTCGCGCGCTTCGGTCCGGCCGATCCGGATGACCCGCTCTACGAAGCGGTGAGCGCCGGCCGCAAGGCGCAGGGCATGGAGCACTGGCTGCCGCTGTTCCACGAGCGTCTCGACACGCTGTTCGACTTCGTGCCCCACGCGCTCATCCTGCTCGCGCATCAGAGCGAGGAAGCCAAGGCCGCGCGCATCGAATTGGTCGCCGACTATTACGCGACGCGCAAGGAGATGCTCGCCGAAAGCCACGAGCACAACAAGCAGGCGATCAAGGCGCCGCCCTACAAGCCGCTGAAGCCCGCCGAGCTCTACCTCACCGCGGCGGAATGGGATGCGTCGCTCGCCAGGTACAAGGTGCGCGACCTCTCCCCGTTCCAGGCGCCGGAATCGATGACGTCCGTCGATGCGGGCGGCCGCAGCGGTCGCGACTTCGCGCCGGAGCGAAAGCAGGGCGGCGTCAACATCTTCGAGGCGGCGGCCGAGCACATCAAGGCGCTGCAGGCCGCGGGCCGTCGCGTGCTGGTCGCCTCGTGGAGCGAAGGCTCGGCGGAGCGCATGGGCGGCGTATTGTCCGACCACGGACTGCCCGCGATCCGGCGCGTGACGGACTGGCCGGAAACGCTGAAGCTGCACAAGGATGCCGTCGGCATCGCGTGCCTGGAGTTCGAGCACGGCTTCGAGACGACCGATATCGCCATCGTCGCCGAGCAGGACATGCTGGGCGACCGCATGGTGCGCCAGACGCGCCAGCGCCGCGCGCAGAACTTCCTGCAGGAAGCGTCGAGCCTCGCGCCGGGCGATCTGGTGACGCATATCGAGCACGGCGTCGGGCGCTATCTGGGCCTCAAGACCATCGACGCCGCCGGCGCGCCGCATGACTGCCTCGAGCTGCAGTACGACGGCGGCAAGCTGTTCCTGCCGGTCGAGAACATCGAGCTGCTCACGCGCTACGGCGCCGACGAGGGCAACGCGCAGCTCGACCGCCTGGGCGGCGCGGGGTGGCAGACGCGCAAAGCCAAGATGAAGCAGCGCGTGCGCGAGATGGCGGCGGAGCTGATCCGCATCGCCGCGTCGCGCGAGCTGAAGGCGCTTCCCGCCGTCGATCCGCCGCAAGGCGTCTATGACGAGTTCGTCGCGCGCTTCCCCTATCAGGAGACCGAGGACCAGGAAAAAGCCATCGCCGACGTGCTCGAGGATCTCGGTAAAGGCCGGCCGATGGACCGCCTGGTCTGCGGCGATGTCGGCTTCGGCAAGACCGAGGTCGCGCTCCGCGCCGCCTTCGTGATGGCGATGAGCGGCCAGCAGGTCGCGGTCGTGGTGCCGACGACCTTGCTCGCGCGCCAGCACTATCGCGCCTTCGCGGAACGCTTCCAGGGCTTCCCCTTGAAGGTGCGCCAGCTCTCGCGCTTCGTCGACGCCAGGGACGCGCGCGAGACCAAGGCGGCGCTCGCGAGCGGCGACATCGACGTCGTCGTCGGCACCCATGCGCTGCTCGCCAAGAGCGTGGAGTTCAAGAACCTCGGCTTGGTGATCGTGGATGAAGAGCAGCATTTCGGCGTCGGCCACAAGGAGCGGCTGAAATCCTTGAAGGCCGATGTGCACGTGCTGACGCTGACCGCGACGCCGATCCCGCGCACCTTGCAATTGGCATTGTCGGGCGTGCGCGACCTCTCGCTGATCGCCACCCCGCCGATCGATCGCCTCGCGGTGCGCACCTTCGTGACGCAATTCGATCCGCTGACCGTGCGCGAGGCGCTTTTGCGCGAGCATTACCGCGGCGGGCAGAGCTTCTATGTCGCGCCGCGCATCGCCGATCTGCGCGAGGCGGAGGCGTTCCTGAAAGCCACCGTGCCCGAGGTCAAATCGGCGGTCGGCCACGGCCAGATGGCGCCGAGCGTGCTGGAGGACGTGATGACCGCGTTCTACGACCGCAAGATCGACGTGCTGATCTCGACCAACATCGTCGAAAGCGGTCTCGACATCCCGACCGCGAACACCATGATCGTGCACCGCGCCGACATGTTCGGCCTGTCGCAGCTCTATCAGCTGCGCGGGCGCATCGGCCGCGCCAAGCAACGCGCCTATGCGTACCTCACGACGCCGGCGGACAGGAAGCTCACCGAGACCGCGGAGCGCCGCCTGCACGTGCTGCAATCGCTCGACCAGCTCGGCGCGGGCTTCTCGGTCGCGAGCCACGACCTCGACATCCGCGGCGCGGGCAATCTTCTCGGCGAGGAGCAGTCCGGCCACGTCAAAGAGGTCGGCATCGAGCTCTATCAGGAGATGCTGGAAGAGGCCGTGTCGCAGATGCGCAGCGGCGCCGAGGCGGAAGAGATCGCCGACCAGTGGTCGCCGCAGATCAATATCGGCGCGTCCGTGCTGATCCCCGAAAGCTACGTCACCGATCTCAACGTGCGCATGTCGCTCTATCGGCGCCTCGCGGGCATCGAGACGCGCGAGGACATCGAGCGCTTCGCCGCCGAGCTGATCGACCGCTTCGGACCGCTGCCCGAGGAAGTGCAGCATCTCTTCGACATCGTCGCGATCAAGCAGCTCTGCCGCATCGCGCAGGTCGAGAAGATCGAGGCGGGGCCGAAGGGCGGCACCGTCAGCTTCCGCAACAGCCAGTTCCCGAACCCGCTCGCGCTGGTCAAGCTGATCGCCGCGCATTCGGGTACGATGAAGGTGCGCCCCGACCAGAAGGTCGTCGTCACCCGCGACTGGCCGACGCCGGAGCAGCGGCTGAAAGGCGCCGCCGCCTTGCTCGGCCAGCTCGCGAAATTGGCGCAGGCGGCTTAGCGGTAGCGCAAAGTGAGCTTGCGGCCGCGCATCTCGAACGACTTCATGCGCTTGAGGAAGCTCATGCCGAGCAGCGAGGTTCGCATCGGCGTGGCGTTGACCGACACCGGGACGTCGCGGAGCACGATGGGGCCGATCTCGAGCTTGTCGAGCGTGGCGGAGGCGCCGCGGCCCTGGCCGTTCGCGGTCTCGTAGACGCGGTTGAAATGCAGCGACGCGAGGTCGATGCCGGCGCGCTCGGCGTCCCCGGGCGCCAGCACGATGTCGCTGGCGCCGGTGTCGATGGCGAACTCGACCGTCGCGCCGTTGACCTTGCCGATGGCGGAGAAGTCGCCGTCGGAATTCTCGCTCAACACGACGCGGCCGTCGCCCGTCGACACCGGATAGCCCGGCGCGAACTCGGAGCGCGCGTCCAGCGCCGCATCCTCGAAGCGCTGATAGAACACATAGCCGAACACCAGCACCGCGACGATGCCGCCCCAGATCGCGACGTTGCGCACGGTCTGGCGCATGCCGATCCGCGGCGCATAGGCGATGCCCGACGCGAGCATGCCTAAGATGATGCAACCGCGCACCAGCCAGACCTGGTCGCTCGTGGTCGAAAGCGCGCCGGGGAACAGCCGCCACAGCTCCCAGATCGCGAGCGCCCCCGCGGCGATCAGCGCCAGCCACAGCAGGAAGCGGCGGTCGGTCGGCGGCTCGCGGGGCGGCGCCCGCCAGGGTCCGTGCGTGTTGCTCATGGCCCATTTTCACCACAAACGGCGTTAAGGATACTTACGGCCTCGGTCTGCGTTAAAGTCCAGGTGTGCGGGGGAGGATCGTCAACATGTTCATGTCGCCTTTGGGTTGGTACTGGGTCGTCGTTCCGCTCGCCGTCGCGGCGCTGGGCGTGATCGTCGTGCTGCGCGGGTTCGGCCATATGGCGCGCGGGCGCGGCGGCAAAGGCGCGACGCATCTGGTGGTCGGCTCGCCCCTGGCGCTGATCGGGCTCGGCGCCGGGCTGATCGCGCTCAACACCCAGACCTTCGCGCGGCTCAGCCACGAAAGCGACGTCGCGAAGATTTCGATCAAAAGCACCAACCCGGCCGAGGACCGCTACGAGCTCACCATCCAGCGCCTCGACGCGCCCAACATCGCCGCGCTGACCTGCCGCGTCCAGGGCGACGAATGGGAGATGAGCGCCCGGGTGCAGAAATGGAAGCCGTGGGCGAACGTGCTCGGCCTCGACACCACCTATACGCTCGACCAGATCGACAACAAGTATTTCGACGCGGCGCGGGCCAACGGCAAGCCGATCACGGCCTGCGACCTGAAAGGCCCGCCGCCGGCGGTCGACACTTACGTGCCGCAGTCGTGGCTGTTCTGGCTGCTCGACCGTTCGTACACGGAGCATCGCCGCTTCGGCTCGGCCGCCTACATGCCCAACGCCGACGGCGCGCAGTACAAGGTGGTGATGACCCAGTCCGGGCTCAACGCCGAGCCGGTCAACGAAGCGGCCGAGAAGGCGAACGCGGCGCGGCCGTGAGCCGGCGGACGTCAGACGAAGTGCCCAAGCAGCACCTCTCGTATCAGCGTCGCGTTGGTCCCGTGATGCGCCTCGCGATGATGGCCGGGACAAAGCGCAGCGACGTTTGCGGCATCGTCCGCGCCGCCTTCGCTGAGCGGCACGATGTGATGGGTCTCCAAATAGACGTTCCCGTTCGCCATGGCGAAGCCTGGCTGGCCGCAGAACTCGCAATGCCCGCCGGCACGTAAAAGGGCCAGTTTGCGGACTTCCGGGTCTCTCTTGAAAACGGTGCCCGATACCTCGATTTTCACCGGCATCGCCTGTCCTTTCGCGGCGACGGCGAACTGATCGACGAAACTCGCCGGCGCCGCGCCGCGTGTCAGCCGGCATTGCCCGGCCTTCGCATAGGACGTGACCGCCCAGGGACTGGCATCGAGCACGCGCTTGCGGACTTTGGATGCCTCCGCATAGGGATCGTCGGGATTGCGTCTCGCGCCGGCGCAAACGATCACGCGCACCGGCAGGTGCTCGAGATAGGCCGTGCGGATCGCTCGATCCATGTGCCTGGCGCGTTTGACCCATACCGGCGCGCCCGCTGCCAAGGCCGGCTTCTCGGCGCGCTCGCGCATGTTGATGTCTTGAAAGACGGTTCCGTCCTTCTCCTGCATCGAGTCGTGCCAGAGGTTCAGAACGACGACTCTGCCGGGCTGGATGAAGGCCCATTCGTAGCAGTATTTCGGATTGGCGGCTTCCCTGGCTTTGCCGCCCGCATAGTCTTTCCATGTCGACACGTCGACACCGGCCTCGCGCACCAGGTCGATCACGCGTCCGATAGACTTGGGAGCTTCCATCATCGCCGTCAGCCATTCGGCAAGCTAGCCATTGGGAACCGGCCCGAAGCGGTTGGCCTCGGGCTGGCCCTTGGTCAAGCCGACCCAGAACAGGAACGCGACCTCGACCGCGAACGAGACCTCGAGGCAGATCGAGGGCACGCGCAGCTCGGGCTTGGCGAGGTCGGCTGCGAGCTCGGCCGGGCTTGCGGTGAGCAGCGGCGTGCCGCCCGTCAGCACCATCAGGGTCAAGCAGGCGACGCTGGTGCCGATGGGAAGCAGCAGAAGCCATCCCGACCAGCCCATGTCGTGCAGCCGCTTGATGTGCACCGCGAGCTGCGGCCACACCAGAGCGAGGCCGAGGATCTGCCCACCGGGCACGGCGTTCACAAACGTGCTCGCCACCATCACGATCAGGAAGCCGAGCCAGAACGCGGTGCGCGCGATGCGGCCCTGCGGCGAGATCAGCAAGGCGAGCAGGGCTTTCGGCTCAACGGGCATTCGGATCGCGCTGGTGAAGGCCGACGATGTTGTTGTCGGGGTCCTTGATATAGGCCTGCCAGCCGACGCCCGGGATCGCCATCTTGGGCAGCGCTGCCGTCGCGCCGTGCGCGAGCGCCTTGGCGAAGGCGTCGTCGACGGAGGCGACGCCGAGCGAGCAGACGAACGCGTTCACCGGCGCGCCGTCCGGCGCGGCCGCGCCCATGCGCTTGACGAAGCCGCCGTTGATCCCCGGCCCGTCGTCGTCCCCGGTGTTGATGAGATAGTAGTCGAACTGCGGCATGTGCGTGATCTGCCAGCCGAACACCTCGGCATAGAATTTCGACAGTTTCGCGGGATCGCTCGCATGGATCTCGAAATGCACGGGACGGTTCATGGCGTGACTCCCTGTGGCTCTTCCTTCGGCGGCAGCGGCAAGCCCGCCTTTTGCAGCAACGGCGCCGCTTCGGCCGCATCGATCGACTTCAGGCACCAATCCCCGTTGCAGATCCCGTCGCCGCCGACGAGCGGGCCTTCCGGATCGTGACGCCTGAGGAAGCTGAGCATCGAGTTCGGCCAGATGTCGATATAGTGCGTCTCGCCGGCCGCGGCGCTCAGCTTCGCGCCGTCGTTATAGCCCCAGAGGCTGAGCGAGCTTGCGATCCGCACCTCGAGATCGCCGGGCGGGACGAGGAAAACGCCGACTTTGCCATTGCTCAGCGAGCCGATTTTCGTGCCGTTCGCGCTCACGCGCGCCTCCACGCCCCCGAGCTCGAAGTCGGATTCGCGCACCACGACCAGGCGGGTGCGGTCGGCGGGAACGGGCGGCAGCGTGTCGGCGAACGCCGGCGCCGACAACAGCGCCGGGAAAAGAAGCGCGCGCATCATCCCACCTGCTCGAACGCCATGATCGTCTCGCTGCCCGACTGGATGCGCTCGAACAGCATCGGGCATTCGGGGATCATGCGCTCCATCCAGTATTTCGCCGCGACGATCTTCTGCTTGTAGAACTCGGCGTTGGGCGGGTTCGTGGCGAGCTTCGCCTGCGCGACCTTCGCCATGCGGCCCCACATCCAACCCGTCACCACGATGCCCATCAGCCGCAGATAGTCGACCGCGCCGGCGCCGGCGTCGTTCGGATTGGCGAGGCCGTGCTGCGCCAGCCACATCGTCGCCTGCTGCAGCGTGTCCATGCCGCGCTTCACCGGCTTCACGAACGGCACCATCTGGGCATCGCTCTCGTTCTCGGCGATCCAGCCGGACAGCAAGCCGAAAAGCGCCAGCGGCGCCGCGCCGCCCTTGCGACCGAGCTTGCGGCCGACGAGGTCCATCGCCTGCACGCCGTTCGCGCCTTCATAAGTCTGGTTGATGCGCCCGTCGCGCACGAACTGCTCCACGCCGTTGTCGCGGATATAGCCGTGGCCGCCATAGCATTGCATCGCGAGGTTCGCGGCCTCGAAGCCCATATCGGTGAAGAACGCCTTGATCACCGGCGTCATCAAATCGGCGAGGAGTCCCGCTGTCGCCGCGTCGGGCTTGTCGCTCTCCGCGATCGCCATGTTGAGCGTCGTCCACATCGCAACCGCCCGCGCCCCTTCGACGAAGGACTTGCAGTGCAGAAGCATGCGGCGCACGTCGGGATGGACGAACTCCAGGTCGGCGGATTTGTCGGGCTCCTTCGGCCCGGTGAGGGCGTGGCCGACGCGGCGCTCGTGCGCATAGGCCATGCCGTTCTGATAGGCGACCTCGCCGATGGAGATGCCCTGCACGCCGACGCCCAGCCGCGCGTTGTTCATCATCCCGAACATGCCCGCCATGCCGGCCGAGGCCGAGCGCTTCTCGCCGGGCTTCGGGGCGGAAGGCTTCGGCCCCAGGCGCCACGCTTTGGCTTCGTCGAAATTGAGCACGCAGGTCGCCTGCGCCTTGATGCCCATCTTCTTCTCGATGCCGCCGGTCGACACGCCGTTGCGCGCGCCCATTCGGCCCTCTTCGTCGACGAGGAATTTCGGCACCATGAAGAAATTGACCGTCGAGAGGTCGTCGCGGATCTGGCCGTTCTCGTCGGGGATCTTGGCGATCACCATGTGCACGATGTTGTCGGTCAAATCCTGGTCGCCGCCCGAGATGAAGATCTTCGTGCCCGAGAGCTTGTAGGTGCCGTCGGGCTGCTCGACCGCGCGCGTCTTCATCAGGCGCAGATCGGTGCCGCAATGCGGCTCGGTCAGGCACATGGTGCCGGCCCATTCGCCGCTGATCATCTTCGGAACGATGTGCTCCTTCATCCAGGGCGCGCCGGTGGCGCCGAGCGCGCCGGCCGCGGCGCCGGTCAGGCCCGGATACATCGCGAAGGACTGGTTGGCGGACTGCGCCATCTCGGCCACCGCCATGGTGACGAGCATCGGCAAGCCCGCGCCGCCGACCTTGGTGGGCGCCGACAGCGCGCCCCAGCCCGCCTCGCAATAAGCCTTGTAGGCTTCCTTGAAGCCTTTCGGGGTGCGCACCACGCCGTTCTCGAAATGCGCGCCTTCCTCGTCGCCGGACTGGTTGATCGGCTGCAGGACCTCCTCGCAGAACTTGCCGGCGTTGGTCAGGATGTCGTCGAGCAGGTCGGGCGTGAGCTCGCCGAAATCGGGCAGGTCGCGGTGCTGGTCGATCTCCAGCAGCTCGTTGAGCACGAATTTGAAATCGTCGATCGGGGCGCGATAGAGGGGCATCGGGGTCCTTCGGGGCGGCTGGAAGCGAAGCCTCTCTTGTAGAGGATTTTTCCATCGCATGCGCGTCGGGCTGCGTGATGCCGAACGACAGATCCGGCGGAAACCGCAGGCGGATGCCGCGCCCGGCCATGAGATTCATCCGCTCCGCAAACTCCCGGCAGCGGCGGAGATGGGCACGGAGCTCGGCCCGGAACGCCTTCATCTTGCTTGTATGCCGCCCATGCTTGAGCGCATTTTTGTTGCCCAAAGGGGCTCCCCGTCGCGGATTGGGGGGAGGGGCCCCCAAATTTCGCGAATTCAATTCCGGAAAACCGGGTCTAACCCACCGTCCTGATTGGGAAATCACCCGCGGCGCGAGCGCATATTTGCGGCACCGGGGCTTTATCCGCCGGTCCCGCCTCGCCTTCGCAACTGCAATATGGGTCTCGTGCGCCATCACAACTATTTGGTGTGACGGTTTGTCAGATCAAGATGCGGGACGAGCGTCTTCGAAAAAAACCTAAATTCCGCTAAAAGCGAAACCCCCGGAGGACCTGTTTTTCAAGGCTGTCCGGGGGCTCTGTCTAGTCCGGTCGCTAGGGCAACCGGCACGCTAGCGCGCTGGCAGACCTATCTTCTAGCTGCCGGCGGTGACGAAAATAGGGCGTTGCGTCTGTATCTCTGGAACGCGGCAGTGGGCCAAAGTTTCCGCTTTCCTCTTCAGACGGTGGAAGTCGCGCTTCGCAATGCCGTCAATGATGCCTTGATCGCTATATTTGGAGACGAGTGGTGGAAAAGCCCGTCTTGCAGAACACATCTTGGCCCAAACCGCCGCAGCGAAATCGATAAAGCGGAAACGCGCATACGCAATGTGTACGGCATTGTCCCGAACACCGATCAGATAATGGCGTCATTGATGTTTGGCTTCTGGGCTGCACTGACGAACACAAGGTATGATCGCATATGGCCGGCGCGCCGCTTCGCGGCCCTTCCGAACTTGCCAGCAAATACGAGTTTCGAGGGCGTTGCACGCACGGCGGAACAAATTCAGAATTTGCGAAATCGGATATTCCATCATGAGCCGCTGTTAGGACGGGATCTGCTGGACGACTATGCGCAGATCAGCAATTTGCTCGGCTGGATTTGTCCGCAGACAAATGTTTGGATGAGAAAGAACTCTTGCGCACCGGCCGTTGTGCGCGAACGTCCTTGATACTCGGTTTATGTGTGGCGCCCGCGCTCAGCCTCGGTCGTTCGCCGCCAGCCTGAGCCCTTTCCACTCTCCGCGCCGGAACGCGACGACCAGCATCGCGAGCGCGGCCGCGGCGCAGACGGCGACGGCGACGACGGAGGCTTCGGGGCCGAACTTGCCGCCGGTGAGGCTGTCGGGGCCGGCGAGCGTCGTCGCATAGAGGCCCTTGAACGCGGCGCCGGAGACGACACTGCCGAAGATGGCGCTCTCGGCGAAGTTCCAGCCGAAATGCAAGCCGATGGGGAGCCACAGATTGCGCGCCGCCATGTAAGTCACGCCGAGCAGCAGGCCCGCTTCCAGGGCGATGGCCGCGCCGCTGACCAGCGTGGCGCCGGGGTTGGCGAGATGCACCGCGCCGAAGAACGCGGCCGAGACGATCAGCGCGACGAGGCTCCCGAACATCTCCTCGAAGATGCGGAACACGACGCCGCGGAAGATCAGCTCCTCGCCGATCCCCGACAGCACCGCCATGTTCGCCGGCGCGAGCAGGTCGCCCGCGCTGCCCGCCGGCGCGATCTTGGCGACGCCCATGACCGAGAGCAGCGCGATCGCGAGCGAGAACAGTCCGAGCCCGATCGCGGCCCCCGCGACGAGCCCGCCGGGCGCCTTGCGCGGGCCGAGCTCTGCGATGCGGCGATGCTCCATCATCCGGACCAAAAGCCAATAGACGAAGAGCAAAGCGAGCGCCGACACCGTGGTCGCTCCGAGCTTGAACCACACGGCGTCTTCGGGCGTGGCGCGCTTGACGAGCTCGACCGAGCCCATCTGCACCAGCGCGTCGGCGAGCGTCACCAGGACGAACAGCACGACGACGCGCACCGGGCGGTTGTCGAAGACGCGCCGCGCGAGCGGGCGCGAAGCGACGGCGGTGTCGGTCATCTCAGATCAGCTCCCTCAGCGTCACCTTGATATCGCCTTTGCCCTTGACCGCAAAGACGACGACCGTGCCCGGCTTGTCGTTGCGCAGGCGCTGGCGCAGATCGGGCAGCGCGATGCTCTTTGCCGGCTTGCCGTCGACCGCGGTCACGACGTCGCCAGCCGCGAGCCCGGCCTCGGCACCCGGCGCCTTGGCGGTCACGTCGACGATCTTGAAGCCGTCGGCATCCTCGTTGAGCCACAGCCCCGAGCGGTCGAAGGTGTCGAGATCGGCGACCGCGCCCGCGACGGGCTTCAGGTACATCGTGCCCCGCTCGTAGTCGAAGGTCACGACGAAGCGCTTCAGCACGCCGCCGCCGATATTGCCCGCGAGCAGGTCCTCGGCATTGGCGCCGCCCTTGTCGGTGGTGAGCAGGGTCAGCGGCTTGTCGACGACCACGCTGCCCAGCTTCAGCACGCCGCGCCGGATGACATAGGCCTTGGTCGGCCCGCCGATGCCCCAGCCGGTCGTCGCCTCTTCGCTCTTCACCGAGGCGTCGTGGAGCCGGTTCTTCTCGACGAAGGGCGTGGTCAGCATCAGCGACTGGCGCGCGCCGGTGTCGATCACGAACTTGCCGGGGATGCCGTCATAGCTGCCTTCGATCTCGATGTCGTTGCCGTCGAAGGCGATCGGCACCGCGGTGCCGGCGCTGCTCGGATCGAAATCCTTCGGGTCCATGAGCGTGATCGTCTTGGCGCCATAGTCGACGCGGGTGACGAAGCGGCGGAAGGTCTCGAAGCCGATCATGCCCGGCATCTCCATGCCTTCGACATGCGCCATCGAATCCAGCGGCAGGGTCATGAAGGACTGGTCGGTGATCGTGGCGTTGCCCAGATCGACGCGCGCGACCTTGGTCATCCCGGCCTTCATCGTCTCCGAGCCGCCGCCGCGCGCATCCAGCGCGCCTTCGACCTTGAGGCCGAGCTTTTGGGCGAGCGTCGGCGTGACGAGGTTGAGCCCTCCGGTGTCGAAGATGAAGACATAGGGACCGGTGCCGTTGATCTTTACGTCGGCATAGATGTGGTTGTTGACGAGCCGGAACGGGAACGTCGTCTCCTTGCCGCCGGCGATCGCATAGTCGGCGAGCACGACCTTGGGCATCGCATAGAACGCGTCGGGCCGGACAGCCTCGAAGCGCGCGTCCTTCAAGGTCATGGTCTGCGGGTTCTTGCCGTCGCTGGCGATCTGGTCCTGCTTGCCCGCGATCATCGCGCCGTCGAAGGATCTGTAGTCGCTGAGCGTGGTCATCAAGGTCAGCGAGCCCTGCTTCTCGTCGATGCGCGCGAGCAGGTGGGTCTGAGGATCGAACAGCGCGTCGAACGGTCCGCCGTCCTTCGGCACGAAATGCACGACGTCATAGCGCGTGCCGTCCACGGTCCTGGGCGCTTCCAGGCTCACCTGCGCGCCGCCGAAATCCGCGCGCCACCACAAATTCGCGTCGCGATAGGCCTCGTTGACCGCGAACACCCTGCCGGCGCCGTTCTGCGGCGTGATCGTGCCCGACGGATCCTTCGCCCACGCGCCCGCGCCGTCATAGCCCTGGACGATATGCAGCGGGCCGAGCGCGAGGTTGTCGACGAAGCGGCCGTTCGAAAGGTCGAAATCCGTCTCCGCCGTGCCGGTCATGCCCTGGCCGACGAAGTCGAAGGTCTCGTGCAGGCTCGCCTTGCCGTCCCAGGCCGCGCCGCCGGTGGCGGCCTTGTTGGCGGCGAGCACGTCGGCGGCGGTCGTGGCATAAGCGGGCGCCGCAACGATGCTCGAAGCGACGGCACTTGCGGCGAAGGCGAATGTGGCGAAATTGGTGCGCATGGAATCTCCCGTTTTGGCAGGCGACAGGTGGTAGGCCGGTCCTATCCCCGCAATATGCAGGGCGCGCATGGCTGGGTTGCCCTGGCCCTGGCGATGCTGATTCTCTCAAGCGCGCCGGGTGTTTGCGCTCCGAAACGGGTCGTCTCGACCTTCCTCTGCACCGACGAATATGTCTGGCGGCTGGTGCCGCGCGAGCACATCGCCGCGCTCTCCTTCGAGGCGACCGACCGCCATCCCGTGGTCTCGACCATCGCCGACGCGGCGGCCGGCATCCCCACGATCCGCCCGTCGGCCGAGACGGTGATGAACCACGACCCCGATTTGGTGGTGATGTATGCCGGCACCATGCCGGCGCTGCACGCGGCGCTCGCCAGCGCGCATGTCGCGGTGCTCGACGTGCCGTGGGCGAGCACGCTCGACGATGTGCGGCGGGTGACGGCGATGCTGGGCGAAAAGCTCGACGCGCGGGCGCGGGCCGCGGCGCTGCTCGCGGAGATGGACGCCAAGCTCGCGCATGCGCCGAAGCTGACGCCGCCGGTGCGCACGCTCATCTATGAGGCGAACGGCTATACCGGCACCGGCGCGATGACGACGGCGCTGATGGCGCGCGCCGGACTCGAGGACGTCGCCGCGGGAATGGGCCCGACGCGGCTCGACACCGTTCCGGTCGAGAACATCCTCGCCAACCCGCCGGAGCTTCTGATCCTGAGCGGCGACGCGCGGGCGGTGAGCTCGCGCGCCGATCTGGTGCCGCATCATCCGGCGCTGGCCGCGTTCAAAGGCACGGCGGCGTGGGCGAAGCTGACGCCGCTGCTCTGTCCCGGCCCGTGGTCGGCGGATGCGGTCGCGACCTTCGCCGCGCTCGGCGCGAAAGCGAGGGCCAGATGACCCGCGCGATCGTGGCGCTCGTGCTGCCGACCGTGGCGTTCGCGGCGCTGTCGTTCTTCGTCGGGCCGTCGCATCTGAGCGCAAGCGCAATCCTGGGCGGCCTGTTCGACGGGCAGGGGATCGCAGGCACCATCGCGCGCGAGATCCGCCTGCCGCGCACGGGCCTCGCGCTGGTGGTGGGCAGCGCGTTGGGCGCGAGCGGCGCTGCGCTGCAAGGCCTGTTCCGCAATCCGCTCGCCGAGCCCGGCATCACCGGCGTGACGTCGTGCGCGGGATTGGGCGCGGTGCTGGCGCTCTATTTCGGTTTCGCCGCGGCGAGCCCCGCTTTGCTGCCGGCGTTCGCGATCCTGGGCGCCCTCGCGTCGGCGGGCCTGCTCTATCTGCTGTCGCGGCAAGGCGCCGGCGTGATGGCGCTGGTGCTGGCGGGCGTGGCGATCTCGAGCCTGGCGACCGCGCTCACCGCGCTCGCGCTGTCCTTCGCGCACAACCCCTACGCCATGAGCGAGATGGTGCTGTGGATGATGGGCGCGCTGAAAGACCGTACACTGAGCGATCTCGCTTTCGCGGCGCCTCTGGTCGCGGCCGGCATCGCGCTGCTCGCAAGCGCCGGGCGCGGCCTCGACGCGCTGACCCTGGGCGAGGAGGCCGCGCACAGCCTCGGCGTCGACGTGGCGGGCGTGCGCATGCGCGTGGTCGTGGGCGTGGCGCTGGCGACGGGGGCCGCGACCGCCGCCGCCGGCGCGGTCAGCTTCGTCGGCCTCGTCGTGCCGCATCTCCTGAGGCCGTTCACGGGATACCAGCCGGCGCGGCTGATCCTGCCGTCGGCCCTCGGCGGCGCGCTGCTGGTGACGGCGTCGGACCTTCTGGTGCGAACCGTCGATCCGGGCGAGCAGCTGCGTCTCGGTGTCGTCACGGCGCTGCTCGGCGCGCCGTTCTTCTTCTGGCTGATCCTGAAGCTGAGGCGCGAGGCATGATCGTGTTCGACAACGTCAGCGCCGCCTACGGCTTGAACGGCGTCGGCGCGCGCTTCGAAGCCGGCATCGTCACCGGCATCGTCGGCCCCAACGGCGCCGGCAAGACGAGCCTGTTCCGCGCCGCGCTCGGGCTGTTGCCGCTCGCGGGCGGCGCGGTGCGCATCCGGGATCGCGCGCTGAAGGACTGGTCGCGCGAAGCCTTGGCGCGCACCATCGCCTATCTCCCGCAAGGCGGCGAGGCGCATTGGCCGCTGCCCGCGCGCGCGCTGGTCGCGCTCGGACGCCTGCCGCATCGCGACCGCGACGCCAAAGCCATCGACGCGGCGCTCGAGCGCGCCGACGCGACCGCCTTCGCCGACCGCTCGACGTCCGAGCTTTCCGCCGGCGAGCGCGCCCGCGTGCTCTTCGCCCGGGCGCTGGCGACCGGGGCGCCGGTGCTGCTCGCCGACGAGCCGGCCGCCTATCTCGATCCGGCGCATCAACTGCGCCTGATGCGCCTGCTGAAAGAAGAGGCCGCGCGCGGCACCGCCGTCGCGGTCACCCTGCACGACCTCTCGCTCGCCTCGCGCCATTGCGACCGCGCGATCGTGCTGCATGAGGGGCGCGTCGCTGCGTCCGATCTTTCCGATCGAACGTTAGCCCAGGTGTTCGGGATCGAGGCGCTGCGCAGCGAGGGCACCGTGGTGCCATGGAGGCTGATTTGAGCGACGACCACTACAAAGACCGCCTGCGCGATCTGCAGATCGAGCTCGTCAAGCTGCAGCGCAACCTGATCGCCGACGGCGCGCGGGTGCTGATCGTGCTCGAGGGCCGCGACGGCGCGGGCAAGGACGGCGCCATCAAGCGGCTGACCGGGCATATGAGCCCGCGCGAGACCCGCATCCACGCGCCCGGCAAGCCGTCGAGCCGCGAGGAGACGCAGTGGTATTTCCAGCGCTTCGTGCCGTTCCTTCCGTCGGCGGAGGAGTTCGTGGTCTTCAACCGCTCCTGGTACAACCGCGCCGGCGTCGAGCGCGTGATGGGCTTCTGCACCGAGGCCGACGTCGAGGCGTTTTTCGAATCCGTGGTGCCGTTCGAGCGCCTGCTGATCCGCGACGGCATCCATTTGCGCAAATACTATCTCGACATCGGCAAGGACGAGCAGGCCAGGCGCCTCGACGACCGTAGAGACGATCCGTTGAAGCAGTGGAAGATCTCGCCCGTCGACGCCGCGGCGCAGGAGAAATGGCACGCCTATTCCAAGGCCCGCGACGCGATGTTCGCCCGCACCAGCCACGCCGACGCACCGTGGCGCGTGGTGCGCGCCGACGACAAGAAGACCGCGCGGCTGGCGCTCATCCGCGACCTGCTCGCGAGCTTCGACTACAAGGGCAAGGACAAGAAGCTCGCGAAGCCCGACCGCAAGATCGTCTTCGAGTGGTCGAAGAAGGCGAAAGTGGCGTCTTGATCGCTTAGTGCGGCGGCGGCGCGCCGGGCTCGTCGGGCGCGCTGTTCGGGACCGCGCGCGTGTGCGGATGATGCTTGTGCGGCCTGGCGCTCGGCACCGCCGGCGTCGGCACGTCGGGATGCTTCTTCTCGATGTCGGTCGCGGTCGTGGCTTTCGCCTCGCCCGGCAGCTGCTGGTCGGGCGTCGTCTGGCTGGTGGTGGTCTTGGGCGCATCGACCGAGCCCGTGGTCGGCGGCGGCTGGCGCGCGGCGCCCGTCGCCGTCGGCGGGATGGTGGTCGCGCCGCCGGGCGTGGCGGTCTGCGCAGCCGCGCCTGCAGCAAGCGCGGCGCAGACGAGAGACGCCGCTGTCCATGTCCTGATCATTCGCGCACCTCTTCTTGGGATGGATGGTCCCGGCGGAGCGGCAAAAACCGCTCCGCCGGGATGTCATCAGTGCGGCACCTCCGCGTCGCCGCTCGCGCCGGCCGATGCCTTGGCGCGCGTGTGCTTGTGCGCCGTGCGCTCGGCCTTGTTGGCCGTGGTCTCCGTCGCGGCAGCGGCATCGGTGGCGGTGTTTTCACCGCTCTTCGCCGTGTCGGTCGCGGCGGAGGTGTCCGCGCTGCCCGACGCCGTCACGCCCGGCGCGCTCGCCGCGGCGGAGCCGTTCGCGCTCGCCGCATCGTTTGCCGTGGCTGCGGCGTTGCCGGCAGCGCCGTTCGCCGTGGCTTCCGTGTCCTTGGTCGCGTCGCCCGCATTGCGCGTGATCGGCGCCGTGTTGACGGTGGCGTTCGCGCCGGCCGTAACCCCGCCGGTGACGCCGCCAAGGGGGCCGGCCGACGCGGCGGCGGCCGCCAGGATCGATCCGCCGAGCAGCACGGTTGCAAGAACTTTGCTTTTCATCACGTTGTCCTTTGATGAGTTGGCCCCCGGCGGACGCGCTGGTTAACGCCATCCGTAGCCGCAAAGGAAACGCACAAGATCGAGTTAAGTGCCGCGCCCGCGCCGCGCGCCCGCCACGGCCTGGGCGAGGGTGCGCGATTCCAGCACTTCGGCGGTCGCGTCGCGCGCCGCGAGCAGCACCTTGCGGATCGCGCAGGTCGCCTCGTCCACGCAATCGGGGCATTTGTGATAGGCGGTGACGCTGACGCAGGGGCTGAGCGCGAGCGGCCCGTCGGTCTCGCGGATGATGTCGGCGAACGAGATCTCCTTTGCGGGGCGCCCCAGCCGGTAGCCGCCGGCGCGGCCGCGCAGGCTCTGCACGATGCCGCGCTTCTTCAAGCCCAGAAGGATCTGCTCGAGGAATTTGCGCGGCACGCCCGCTTCGTCGGCGATGTCGGCGATCATCATCGGCTCGTCGCCGGCGTGATTGGCCAGCACGATCAGCGCATGCAGAGCGTAACGCGCTTTCTGGGACAGCATTCCGACACACCCGAATTCCCAGCGATGATATGGGGTTAAGCGGGATTCCGGTCAAGGGCGGGGCGAGAGGCGGGCGCGATGGGTCGTTGCGGCCGCGGTCGGATCGTGGAAAATTGCCGCGCTATGTACAGGCGCTGGATTTCTCTTGCCGCGATGGCCTTGTTCGCGCAGTCCACGGACGCGGGCGCGAGCGACAATGCGGGAAAGGCCGTGGCCATCGCGCTGCCTATCGTGGCGGGCGGCGCAACGCTCCTGCACGATTGGGATTGGCAGGGCGTGAAGCAGCTTGCCGTCGACGAAGGCTTGACGATCGGCACCGCGCTCCTGCTCAAGCAGATCGTGCGCGAGCAGCGGCCCGACCATGCAGATTTCCGTTCCTTCCCGTCGCTGACGACCGCCGTCGCGGCTGGGCCCGCGGCCTATCTCTGGGATCGCTATGGCTGGGAATATGGCGTGCCCGCCTATCTGGCCGCCGGCTATGTCGGCTATTCCGTCGTCGACGCCAAGGAACATCATTGGTGGGATGCGGCGGCAAGCGTCGGCATCGCCTGGACCTGGAGCCGGTTGATCACGAGCGAATGGCACGAGCGCGGGCTCGACACGGAAGCCTATGCGTCGTCCCGCGGGGGCTATGTGAAGCTGACCTATCGATGGTAGGCCGTCTGCCGGCTTTGTTCTCGATCGCGGCGGTCGCGACGCTGCCGCTCTTCGGATGCGCGCATTCCAGATATGTCGAGCATCCGATCACCGCATGGTTCACGGCGCCCGAAGCGCCGTCCGCCGCTCCCAGCGCGGATCCGGCGCAGGCGCATTGCCGCGAATTGGCCGGGCAGCGAACGCGCGACGCGGCGTTCCAGGGCGAGGACGAAGCCACCCGGCACGATGTCTATCGCCGTTCGCTTGACGATTGCCTGAGCTGGGCGGCGCGGCACGCGGCTGCGAGATAGCGGCCTCGCGCGCGCGACCCCGGGAGGACTCGAACCACCGGCCTACGGTTTAGGAAACCGCCGCTCTATCCTGCTGAGCTACGGGGTCACAAGCAGATTTGATATCCGCTCGGCGCTTGTCTCGCCATTGTCTCGCGCGGGCAGGTCTGACTAGCACAGTGTCCGATCGGCCTCAAGGAGTGCCGGGCTCCGGGACGGCGCTCACGCGACCATGGCGATGGAGAGCGGAAGCATAGCGGCCCTAGACCGGGGGTCTGTGGCGAGCATCCGCATCGGCCGCATCGCTCGCGTCCTCGTCGGCCTCTCCGTCGAGCTTCTTGTGGAAGATGATGAGGGAGCCGCGTTCGCCTTTGCGCGGGAGGTTCTCCGAGACGAGCAGGCTGGTTGGACGCTACCGCGCTTTTGCGTGTTTCGGGCGATGCTTCGATGAGGCCTTCTTCGGCGTGTTCGCGAGAGCCGCGTGCGGCGGCGTCGCCTGCGTCACGACCTGGGTGCGGTTTCCGGCGGGGTCGTAGGTGTAGACGATCTGCCTGCCGTTGTCGTAGCTCGCGCTCGAAAGCCGTCCGAGCGTATCGTATTGATACGACACGCCCGCCTCGGCGCGCGATATCGTTGTGATCGCGATAGCAAAGCACAATGCAACCGTCTTGCGCATGCCGCTCTCCGCGCATGGTCTCACGATCGGCAATCTAGTCGTGGTTGAACCGCCTCTCAAGACGGAATAGCATATCGTTGTCGACGCGTGCGCACGGCGAATTCGATCGCGGCATTCCAGGGATGTAGGGGCGATGATGCATGCAGGCAAGCGTTTTTCGGCTTTCGTGCAACTTATGCGCTGCGCCGCGCTCGGCCTCTTCGCCGCCGCAACGGCGAGTTCTGCCTCCCTCGCCCAAACGACGTATCTTCCATCGGTCAGGATCGGCATCGCGGCGCTGATCGGTCCGCTCGACGCGAAAAACCACTATGGCACAAATACCGACTCGACGGACGGTCTCGCGCCGCTGACCGGCGTCGAAACCCCGACGCCTCCGGAGATCGTCGAGCTGGCCAACGCCCTCAAGCACGATCCCGACCTCATCTACCAATACGTCGCGAACAACATCCGGATCGTCTGGATGTATGGCTTGCAGAAGGGCGCGCTCGGCGCGGAGATAGACAAATCGGGCACTGCCTTCGACCAGGCGGAGTTGCTGGTCGCGCTTCTGCGCCAGTCGGGCTTTGCGCCGCAATACGTGGCGGGAACCATCCTGCTGAACGGCGCGCAATTCCAGGCTTGGACGGGCATCACGAATTCGCGCGCCGCGTGTCAGCTGCTCTCCAGCGGGTCGATCCCGGCCGTGATCAACGGCACGACGGCCACCAACTGCGCGAGCGGCTTCCCCTTGGGCGCCGCCGTGACGAGCGTCCAGATGGCGCATATCTGGGTGAAGGTCGCGCTTTCGGGATGCGCTTCCGCATGCGTGTTCGATCCGGCGTACAAGAACCACACATGGAAGACAGGGATCGACCTCGCCTCGGCCATGGGGTTCACGAGCGGCCAGCCCTATGCGGCAGCGACCAACACCAACACCACCGGAACGGACGCGGACACCGTACCCTGGGTCAAGACGTTCGACACGTCGGCGGATTCGAGCGGTCTCAATGCGAAGCTCCAGGGCTATACCTCCGCGCTGTTGAACGCCATCCAGACGCAGCACCTGCAGGGCGCGCAGATGGAGGACATCATCGGCGGGAGCGTGATCGTCCCGACGATGACCGCGACGCGCCAGTCGACGCTGCCCTATGCCGACCCGGCGCCGCCCTACACGCCGATCGTCTGGACGCCGTCGCCGACGGATGCGGCGCGCTACAACGCAATCCCGGACCAATACCGCACGACGCTCGAGGTGAAGGGCCATGTGCAGGTCTGGACGAGGACCGATGGGGAGCCGTCAGACGCGATCATGTTCGACAAGACGTTCTATATCGACGAGATCTACGGACGTCCGCTCACGGTCGACACGAATTTCACGCTCTATCATCTCAACGGGCAGCACGAGGATCCCGACAACAACGTCATCGGGCTGCGGTTCGACGGCAAGAAGTTCGCCAACGTCGACGATTTCACGAACTACGCCACGGGGTCTCTCGTGGGCAGCGCGCGCGACCAACCGGCGCACATCGAACTGATGGTCTCGCATCCTTACGCGGCGTCGGCCGACGGCACGCCGACGGCGAATGGCGGCTACATGAACGTCGCCGTCGACAAGCACATAACGCTCACATCCGCGCTCACCATCGTGCACGGCTGGGGCGATGTGAGTTCGGATCTGTTCACCAAATGGTCGAACGAGCACGCGGAAAACGACCTCCTGCCCAAGCCGCTCACCTGCTTCGGCGAGGCGTGCTCGTTGATGCGGACGGGATCGGTCGGCGACGCCGACCGCGAGCACACGGCCGCCGCATGGCTGGCGCAATACTCCCGCGCCGCGCAAATCCACGCGGCGCTCGCCCATTCGACGGTCCAGCTCCATCACGCCATCGGCTTCGTCTATGCCGACAACGACATCATCAGAACGTGCCGCTATGGCCCGTTTCAGCCCTGCGACACGAACATCGCGAGCAGCTTCGACCGCGCAGACATCGATTCGGCGCTCAGCCTCACCAATCGCACCGGCGGGCCGAGCGCGGCGGCCGACCGGCGCGGCGCGCTGCATGCGATCGCGGCGACCGCCGCCGCGCTCGAGGGCAGCGTAAGCTCCCAGCTCTTCGACATCGTCGACCCGGCCTCGACCGCGACGCGCTTCGAATGGGCCAACAACCCGCCCATGGACGCCAAGCAGAACCCGCGCAACCTCCAGGCCCAGAAATTCTATCGCTTCGTGTCGACCAATATCGACAAGGCCTCCGGGCTGGTTCAGGCCGACGGCTATCGCGTGCACCCGACGCCGACGACGACGGATTGCCCGAGCGCGAGCGGCGACACGCCGTGGATGCAGCAGCCGATCTTCGGCGGGGGCGAGTGCGTCGAGCGGGGCGACGGCCTCGTCGGCGAGGCGACCCGATTCATCGAGGCGGGCTTCGACGTGGTCACGCCCCAGGAGACGTTTCTCGGGCCCGGCCAGCGCGGCGGATCGTTCTTGCGCAACACGGCCTTGGGCAATTATTCGCACCAGCCGTCCAAGCAGCGCGGCGGCGCCTTCGTCGCGACCAGGTATGACGCTGGCGGCGTCGAGCCGCTCGAGATCGCGCATATCCAGATCGGCGAGCGCAACATCTTCGACGGCACCTATGCCGTTACCAAGGGCGGCGGCGGCGGCGCGCAGCCCGACATGAACAGCACCTACAACCCCGCGACGGCGGCCGACGTGGTCAAGTCGCAATTCGTCGACCGCTCGAACGCGCTCGGCGTCGATCTCAAGGATGGATCGCTCGGCTACACGAGCCCTGCCGCGCTTCGTGTCGGCAATGGCGGCTTCCCCTA
>DASZQV010000022.1:0-1782 GCA_035549495.1 Rhizomicrobium sp.
AATGCGATCCTCTTCGCCGATGTAAGAGAGGATCTCCTTCTGATCGGCCCAGTGATTGCCGCTGGTGATGCAGTCGACGCCGGCCGAGAACAGTTCGTTCGCGGTCGCCCGGGTGATGCCAAAACCGTGCGCGGAATTTTCTCCGTTCGCCGCCACGAAATCGAGGCCGAGCCTTTCGCGCAGACGCGGCAGTTCCGCAGCAACCACGGCGCGGCCGGGCTTACCGATGATATCGCCGATGAATAGAATGCGCATGTCGTCTCCTAGCACAGAGCCATGGCCGAAACGAAACCGACATTTCAGCTATACCTGCGCAGCTTCATCTGGTTCGCGCTGATGGCGGTGGCGCTTTTCTCAGGCGCGGGCGACTGGAGGTGGCCGCAGGGCTGGGCCTTCATCGCGATCTTCGTCATGGCGAGCATTGTTTTCAGCCTGTGGCTTGCGCGGCGCGACCCGGCGCTGCTCGCCTCGCGGCTTCAGGTGGTCCAGCAGGGACAGTCGGTCTGGGACAAGCTGTTTCTCATCTTCTTCATTCTTGTCTGGTTCGGATGGCTTGTCCTGATGGGCTTCGACGCCGTGCGCTGGCATATTTCGTCTGTGCCGCCTGCCGCGAACGCGCTCGGCGCGGCGCTCATGGTCGCAGGCTTCGTCGCGACCGCTCTTGTCCTTCGCGAGAACAGCTTCGCCGCGCCCGTCGTGCGCATCCAGGAGGAACGCGGCCAGCGCGTCATCGACACCGGACCTTACGCCTATGTGCGCCATCCGATGTACGCGTCGGCCATTCCCTATCTCGTGGGGATTCCGCTGCTGCTCGGATCGTGGCGGGGGCTTCTGTTCGTGCCGGTGTTCATGACCGGCATTTCGATCCGCGCCGTGTTCGAGGAGCGCCTGCTCGCGCGCGAACTTTCCGGCTATGCGGATTACATGCGCCGCGTGCGCTGGCGGATCGTTCCGGGAGTCTGGTGATCAAGGTTTGGATTTCCAAATTTCGGCCTCCTCGTGCTTCGACAAGCTCAGCATGAGGAAGCCAGAACAGCAGGAGGAGGCCAGAACAGCATGAGGAGGCCAGAAAAGTCCTCATCCTGAGCCTGTCGAAGGACGAGGACTTTTTCGGCCGTTCGCTAACCCATCTCCACGAACCGCCGCAAGCCGTTCTCGGTCACGATGGCGTCTAACTTCTGGTCGTGCGGCTCGCGCGGAAGCGATTCCACTTCCTGACCTGCGAAGGCGACCCCGATGGCGCGCAGCGGACCCGCCGAACGCAGCGCCGCCAACGTGATGTCGTAGAACCCGCCGCCATAGCCAAGGCGATAGCCGTCGCGATCGAAGGCGAGCATCGGCACGAGCAGGATGCGCGGAAAGGCGAGCGGCCAGTCCGCCGCAGGCTCGGGCACGCCGAAGGCGCTCGTCACCAGTTCGCGGCCATCCTGTCGACGATGGAAGGCGAGCGGCTGCTTCTTTGCCGCGACACGCGGAAACGCGAAGGTGCAATCGGCGAGCGCGAGCTTCTTGAGCAGCAGCCGCGGATCGGCCTCGCCCGTCATCGCGACATAGGCGCCGACGAGGCTGCCACGCGGGATTTCGAGCGCGCCCGCATGCGCCGCGATCCGCTCGGCGAAATCCGGGCATTCCGCCGCCGCGACCGCGCGCCGCCCGCGCGCCTCGTCGCGGAGATGAGATTTTTCACTTCGCATGCGCCGACCATAGCAACCACCCTCCCCTTGAGGGAGGGTCGAAATCTTCGCGAGCGAAGAGCGTGAAGATTTCGGGGAGGCGTCAGCG
>DASZQV010000023.1:0-143758 GCA_035549495.1 Rhizomicrobium sp.
GCGACGATCTCGCCGATCACGCCGGGCTGGCCCAGCCGCCGCAGCAGCGTGTTCCCCGCCCGCGCCGCCAGGATCATCACCATCAGCTGCAGCAGCGTCACGAACAGCAGGCTCTCGGTCGCGTGTACGGATGAATGCAAAGCGGCCCCCAAGCGCGATTTGCTTGGACAATAGGCCGGATTTAATTATCATACAATTGGCTTCGTCGGGCGCGGTTAATCAGCCGCGCCCGACGAACGGCATCGCCGTCGCCATGACGGTCATGAACTGGACGTTGGCGTCGAGCGGCAGCGCGGCCATGTAGAGCACCGCGTCCGCGACGTGGCGCGCGTCGAAGGTGGGCTCGACCGCGAGCGCGCCGCTCGCCTGCGGCACGCCGCGCTGCATCGCCGCCGTCATCTCGGTCGCGGCGTTTCCGATATCGATCTGGCCGCAGGCGATGTCGAACGCCCTGCCCTCCAGCGACAGCGATTTCGTCAGCCCCGTCACGGCGTGCTTGGTCGCCGTATAGGCGATGGAATAGGGTCGCGGCGTGTGCGCGGCGATCGAGCCGTTGTTGACGATGCGCCCGCCGCGCGGGTCCTGCGCCTTCATCATCCGGAACGCTTCGCGCGCGCACAGGAACATGCCGGTGAGATTGACGGCGACGACCTCGTTCCATTGCGCGAGCGTGAAGCCGTCGACCGGCGCGGACGCGTTGGTGCCGGCATTGTTGAACAGCAGGTCGAGCCGGCCATGGCGGCTTCGGATAGCGGAAAACAGCGATTCCACCGCGCTTTCCGCGCGCACGTCGGCGGGATGGACGAGCGCTTCCGCACCGCTCCGCGACGCCGTCTCTTCGAGCGCCTCGCGCCTGCGCCCCGCGAGCACGAGCGCGTATCCCGCGCCGCCGAGCGCGAGCGCAACCGCGCGGCCGATGCCGCTGCCCGCGCCGGTGACGAGTGCGATCTTCTTCATGCGCGCAGTATGACCAACACGCGCGCCGCTGGAAAGCGCAACGCGCCTGCGCTACCACTGCGCGCCTCGAAGGAGGCCGTCATGCGCTATCGCCAGCTCGGCAACACAGGGATGTTCGTGTCCGAGCTCTGTCTCGGCACCATGACCTTCGGCGGCAAGGGCTTCTTCGAGGTCATGGGCAAGGTCGACGATCCCACCGCGATCGTCGCGCGGGCGCTGGAAGCCGGCGTCAATATCGTCGACACCGCCGACGTCTATTCCGAGGGGCTTTCGGAAGAGCTCGTCGGCAAGGCGCTCAAGGACCTCAACGTCCGGCGCAGCGACGTGCTCATCGCTACCAAATGCTACGGCCGAATGGGGCCCGGCGCCAACGACATCGGCACCTCGCGCGGTCACATCCTGGATACGGTCGCGCAAAGCCTGAAGCGGTTGGGCACCGACCATATCGACCTCTACCAGGTCCACGCGCAGGACCTCGTCACGCCGCTCGAAGAGACGATGCGCGCGCTGGACGATCTCGTGCGTCGCGGCATGGTGCGCTACATCGGCTGCTCGAACTGGCAGGCGTGGCGGATCGCGCGCGCCGACGCGCTCGCCGAGCATCGCGGGCAGGCGCGCTTCGAGACCGTGCAGGCGTACTACTCGCTCGCGGGCCGCGACATCGAGCGCGAGATCGTCCCGCTGCTCGAGGACCGCAGGATCGGCCTCATGGTCTGGAGCCCGCTCGCCTACGGCATCCTGTCGGGCAAGTTCGACCGCGACCAAAGCCCGGAAGGCGCGCGGCGCACGAGCTTCGACTTTCCACCGGTGGACAAGGACAAGGTCTGGCGCATCGTCGACGCGATGCGCGAGATCGGCGCGCCGCATAGCGCCTCGCCCGCGCGCGTGGCCATCGCCTGGCTGCTGGCGCGACGCTTCGTCGCCAGCGTGATCGTCGGCGTGAAATCGCTCGCGCAGCTCGACGACAATCTCGCGGCGTCCGGCCTCGCGCTGTCGGCCGAGGATCTCGCGCGCCTCGACGAATTGAGCGCGCTCGCTCCCGAATATCCCGGCTGGATGATCCCGCGCCAGGCCAACGGACGGCGTCCCGCGCCGAAATGAGTCCGCCGGCCGGGCTGGAATTCCGCAGCCCGATCAATTAATATGATTAGTAAGATATAATATTTCCGGGGCGGCAGATGCGGGTTCTTGCGGCGATTTTCCTGGCGTTCTGCGTGCTCGCGCCGGCGGCGCACGCGCAAACTTCCGAAGCCGCGACGCGCAAGGCCTGGCTCGACAAGGACGGCACGATCCGCTGGCGCGACGACAATTCCGAGGTCGCACTGTTCGGCGCCAATTACTGCCTGATGTCGGGCGGCGACTATCGCATGGCGGGGCTGGTCGGCGCCGACCGCAAGACGATGATCGACGAAGACATGGCGCAGTTCGCGCGCATGGGCTGGACGGGCCTGCGCCTGTGCTCCTGGGGCGATTGGGAGAATTCCGACAAGGACGGCAACCTCGTCGTCAACGATCATGTCGACCTGCTCGACTATCTGATCGCCAAGGCGCGCGAGCGCGGCATCTATATCCTGCTCACGCCGATCCACGGCTACAGCCCGGCCTTTCCCGACCGGATGAACAAGCCGGAAGAGAATGTCGGCTTCTCGCGCTGGTTCGAGAAGAAGGCGTTCGGCACCGATGCGAAATCGATCGCGGCGCAGGCGAACTATATCGGCCAGCTGCTGCGCCACGTGAATCCCTATACCGGCACGGCGCTCAAGGACGAGAGCGCGCTGTTGTTCGTCGAGGTGATCAACGAGCCGATCCATCATCCCGAGGACCTTGCCGGCTCGGTCTCCTACATCGACGCGCTGGTGAAATCTGTGCGCGACACCGGCACGGACAAGGTCACCTTCTTCAACGTCTCGCAGGATTTCCGCATCGCGGAGGCGATCCGCCAATCGACCGTCGACGGCGCGAGCTTCGGCTGGTATCCGTCGGGCCTCGTCGCGGGGCGAACGCTCAAGGGCAACTTCCTGCAGGCCGTGGATTCCTATCCCGACATGCTGCGCCCGGAGCTGAAGGGCCGTCCGCGCATCGTCTACGAGTTCGACAGTGCCGACATGAACACCGGCTACATGTATCCGGCGATGGTGCGCGCCTACCGCGCCGGCGGCATCCAGTTCGCCTCGATGTTCGCCTACGACCAGTTGGAGACCGCGCCGTACAATCTCGGCTGGCAGACGCATTTCCTGAACCTGGTGCATTCGCCGCGCAAGGCGATCGGCGCGGTGATCGCGGCGGAAGCCATGCGCCGGCTGCCGCGCTTCCGCTCCTATGGCCGCTATCCCGACAACCGCGCGTTCGGCGATTTCCGCGTCGACTACGAGCACGACCTGAGCGAGCTCAACGCGCCGGACGCGTTCATGAACGCCGGCGCGACCGATACCATGCCGCGCGATCCCGCCAGGCTCACGCGCATCGCGGGCTTCGAGTCCTCGCCGCTCGTGGGCTACGAAGGCAGCGGCGCCTATTTCCTCGACAAGGTCCGCGACGGGGTGTGGCGGCTCGAAGTCTATCCCGACGAGGTCCTGGTGCGCGATCCGTTCGAGCAGCCCCGGCCCGACAAGGTCGTCTCGCGGCTGCTCCACCGCGCCTGGCCGATGCGCGTGACCTTGCCGGACCTCGGCGACGCGTTCCACGCGGCGCCGATCAACGTGCGCCATGGCGAGGCCGCGCAAGCGCAGCAAGGACGCTTCGTCGTCGAACCCGGCGTGTGGCTGTTGAGCAAGGAGGCCTCCGTCGGAAACCTGCCCAAGCGCATCAACCGCGTCGGCTTCGACGAGTTCCACGTCAACGCGCCGGTGTCCTATCCCGACGAGGTGCTGTCGCTGGCGCCGAAGCAATTCGCCGCGGGAGCGCCGATCGCTCTCACCGCACGCGTCGCCGATAACGTCCTGCCCGACGGCGTCAAGCTCTGGGTTCGGCCCGTGGGCGCGCGCGGCTTCGCCAAGCCTATCGCGATGACGCGGTCGCACGGCAACGACTACACGGTCGATGCGGGACGCCTCGCGCCCGGGCTCTACGAGTACGCGATCAGCGAGACCAAAGCGGGGCGCGCGATGACGTTCCCCGCCGCGGTCGCCGGCGAGCCCGGCGAGTGGCCGTTCTTCGCCGAGAAATTCTGGAGCTTCCGCGTGGTTGCGCCGGACGCTCCGGTCCGCCTGCTCGATCCCAAGAACGACGTTTCAAGCCTGTCCTTCGTGCGCCCGCACGAAAACGTCCGTGGCGGCCTCTACAGCATCGTGCCCGGGCGCGACGCGGGCGAGTTCGCGCTCGCGTTCGGGGTTCCCGATCTCGGGTCCGACACGCCGGAGCTTTACGCCGCGCAGATCGATGTCGATCCGATCCTGACGCGCGCCGCAACGCTCGAGATCACGCTCAGAAGCACGGGTGCGGCTGCGACCCGGTCCGAGGTGAGCCTGATCGAGAAGGACGGCAGCGCGTGGAAGGCGTCCATCGTCGCGGGCAAGAACTGGAGGACCGTCGCGATCCCGCTCGCCGCTCTCAAAGCGTCGCGCAGCGTGCTGATCCCGAGCCCGTTTCCCGGATTGTGGGACTATTGGCGCGAAATGCCGGCGCATCGCGGCGGCAAAGGCGACCGCGTGCATATCGCCGATGTCGAGCGGCTTCAGCTTGTCGCGTTGCGCGGCGGGCCGGGGATCGCGGTGCAATCGGTGAGCCTGAAATGAGCGGCCGTTTCACGCGACGCGGATTCCTCGGAACGGCCACGACCGCAGGCGTCGCGGCCAGGCTGACGCCGGCCTTGGCGCTGGCGGATCCTGCGCCGCGAACCGTGCCGTTCGACGACGGCTGGCAGTTTTCGCGCGGCGATTTCCCAGGCGCGGAGATGCCCGCCTTCGCGGACGCTGCCTGGCGGCGCGTCGACCTGCCCCATGATTGGAGCATCGAAGGCCCCTATTCCAAGGACGAGCCGAGCGGCGGTTCGGGCGGCTATCTTCCGACCGGCATCGGCTGGTACCGCAAGCGCTTCGCCAGGCCGGCGGCGGGCAAGCAGGTCGAGATCCGCTTCGACGGCGTCTATCAGCGCAGCCAGGTGTGGATCAACGGCAGAAGCCTGGGCTTCCGTCCTTACGGCTATATCGGATTCGCCTACGACCTCACGCCGCATCTCGTCGACGGCGAGAACGTCGTAGCGGTGCGCGTCGACAATTCGCTGCAGCCGAACTCGCGCTGGTATTCTGGCTCGGGCATCTACCGTCATGTCTGGCTGACGGTCGCGGATCCGATGCGCATCGCCGATTGGGGCGTGCAGGTCCACACCACGATCGAGAGCGGCGAAGCGCGCTTGCGCATCGCCACGCGCGTGGTCAACGCCACGCCGAGCACGCAAGCGATGACGCTCGATACCGACATCGTGGACCCGAACGGCAAGATCGTGGGCACCGCGAGCGCGGGCGGCCGCGTGCCCGCGAACGGCGAGCGCGTCTTCGAGCAAATCGTCCGCGTCGCCGCGCCGCTTCTGTGGTCGGTCGAGACGCCGCGTCTCTACACGGCCCGCAGCCGCCTGGGCGCCGATTTCGTCGCCACCGCGTTCGGCATCCGCGACGCGCGGTTCGACGCCGATCGCGGCTTCCTGTTGAACGGCGCACGGGTCAAGCTGAACGGCGTGTGCGTGCATGGCGACGGCGGCGCGGTCGGCGCCGCGGTGCCGGAAGCGATCTGGCGGCGCCGGCTTGCGCTCTTGAAGGAGATGGGCTGCAACGCGATCCGCTGCAGCCACAACCCGCCCGCGCCGGAATTCCTCGACCTCTGCGACACGATGGGCTTCCTCGTCATGGGCGAGCCGTTCGACGAGTGGCGCCAGCCCAAGGCGCAGACGCCCGATTACGGCTATCACCGCTATTTCGACGAATGGGGCGCGCGCGACCTGGCCGATATGATCGCGCGCGACCGCAATCATCCCTCTATCGTGATCTGGAGCGCCGGCAACGAGGTGCCGGACCAGACCGACGCGAAAGGGCCGGAGACGCTGCAAACGCTGCTCGACATCTTCCATGCGATGGATCCCGGGCGGCCGGTCACCGTGGCGTGCGACAACATCGCGGCCGAGCCGAAAGCCGCGCTGCCGGAGTTCCTCGGGAAGCTCGACGTGGTCGGCTACAACTATGTCGACCGCTGGCGCGACCGGCGCGAGAAGTTCTACAGCATCGACCGTCACGATTTCCCGACGCGGAAATTCGTCGGCACCGAGAGCCCCGCGATGGGCGGCTCGCGCGGCGCTTATCGGCTCGGCGACGAGCCGCCGGTCTTCGGCGAGCGACCGAGCAATTCGCGCATCGAGGTCGAGCAGCTGCAGAAATTCGTCCAGACCTACGACTATGTCGGCGGCGATTTCATGTGGACCGGCATCGACTATCTGGGCGAATCCTTCTGGCCGGGAAAGGCGGCGTCGAGCGGCGTGCTCGACACAAGCGGCTTTCCCAAGGACGGCTATTACTTCTATCAGAGCCTGTGGACCGCGAAGACGGTGCTGCACCTCTTCCCGCACTGGAACTGGCAGGGCCGCGAAGGCGAGACCGTCGCCGTCGCGTGTTACACCAATTGCGACACCGTCGAGCTGTTCCTGAACGGCAGAAGCCTCGGCACCAAGGGCTTCGCCTTCCCCCGACCCGGCATGATCAAGCAATGGGGCACCTATCCGCCGCGCGCGCTGGCGCTGCAGACGACCGCCGATCTGCATCTCGCCTGGGACGTGCCTTACGCGCCCGGGGTCCTGAAGGCGGTGGGCACTAAGGACGGCAAGATCGTCGCCGTCGTCGAGCGCGCGACCACGGGCCCCGCGGCGGCGATCCGGCTGAGCGCCGACCGCGACCGGATCGATGCCGGCCGCAGCGATCTCGCGCATGTGACGGTCGAGGTGGTCGATGCCGCCGGCCGCGTCGTGCCGACGGCCGAGAACGAGATCGCCTTCACGCTCAGCGGACGCGGACGGATCGTCGGCCTCGACAACGGGCGGCCCGACAGCCACGAAAGCTATCGGAGCGACCGCCGCAAGGCGTTCGGCGGCCTCGCGCTCGCGCTCGTGCAAGCCTCGAATGCGGGTGCGATGCTTCTCGCCGCCTCCTCGCCCGGGCTGACGCCCGCGCGCATCGAGATCGTCGCGGGTTGAGGTGGCGCGCTACGAAGGCAGCTCCGGCAGTCCGAGCTCATCGAGGAACGCGTTGTGCCGGACCGTTGCCGCCTCGATCGTCTGCTCCAGAGATGCGAGCTTCGCATGGACGGCTTTCAGGTCGATCTCTTTTTCCGCGTCGGCCGCGCTGATGTAGCGCGAGATATTCAGATTGAACTCGTGACCCGAAATTTCTTCCAGCTGAACGCGGCGAGAATAGCGCGGCTCCTCGGTGCGCTGCCGATAGGTGGAAACGATCTTCTCGATATGCTCGGGGAGAAGCCGATTCTGGCGCCTGCCTTTCTCGAAGTGCTCCGCCGCGTTTATGAACAGCACGTCCCGCGGCTTCTTGCACTTCTTCAGCACCAGAATGCAGACCGGTATTCCCGTGGAGTAAAACAGATTTGCCGGCAGCCCGATGACGGTGTCGACGTGGCCGTCCTGGAGCAGCTTGGTGCGGATGCGGGCTTCCGCGCCGCCGCGGAACAGCACCCCATGCGGGAGAACAATGGCCATCACGCCGTCCTCCTCGAGGAAATGAAAGCCGTGCAGCAGGAACGCGAAATCGGCGGCGGATCGCGGCGGCAGGGCGTAGTTCTTGAACCGCACGTCCTCTGCCAAGGCCTCGCTGGGTTCCCAGCGATAGCTGAAAGGCGGGTTGGCGACGACGGCGTCGAAACGAGGCATCTTCGCCGGGTTCGTCTCGCGCAGCAAGCTCATCGCGCTCGCCGGCTTCGACGCCGCTTACCCGCACCTTCTGGAGCGAGCTCTATCCACACCGGCGCGTGATCGCTGCTCTTCTCCCAGCCGCGCACGTCGCGGTCGACGCCGGCCGCCGCGAGCCGCGTCTTCAAGGCGGGGCTGAGCAGCAGGTGGTCCATGCGCAGCCCGGCGTTGCGCGCGAACGCGTTGCGGAAATAATCCCAGTACGTATAGATCGCCTCGCCCGGATGCGTCTGGCGCAGCGCATCGGTCCAGCCTTGCGCGACGAGCTTCGCATAGGCCGCGCGCGTCTCGGGGAAGAACACCGCGTCGCCGGCCCAGCGCTCGGGCTTGTAGGCATCGAGCTCCGTGGGCACGGCGTTGAAGTCGCCGCACAGCACCACCGGCCGCCCAGTCTTCAGCAGCACGCGCGCATGGGCGTTCAGCCGCTTGAACCAGGCGAGCTTGTAGTCGAATTTCGGTCCCGGCGCGGGATTGCCGTTGGGAAGATAGAGGCAGCCCACGGTCAAGCCGCCGATATCCGCCTCGATATAGCGGCTGTGCAGATCGTCCGGATCGCCGGGAAGCCCGCGGCGCGTCTCGAGCGGCTGGCCGGCCCGCGACAGGATCGCGACGCCGTTCCAGCTCTTCTGGCCGTGCCAGAGCGCGTCATAGCCGGCCTTGCGGATGGCCTCGATCGGGAATTTCTCGTCCGGCGCCTTCAGCTCCTGCAGGCAGGCGACGTCCGGCCGCGCTTCGCCGAGCCAGCGCAGCAGCACCGGCAGGCGGCCGTTCACGCCATTGACGTTGTAGGTCGCAATCCGCAATCGGACCTCCTCGCCGCTCTATCAACGCCGGTCGCGGCGATGGGCTGCATCCCACCTTGGCCGCCGAAACGTCGCCCACCGCGCCTTTCGCCCGAAGCGCCGCGCGCGCGCCGCCGCGTCGGCGATGCTATCTTCTGCCGCATGACATCGCAGCTGAGACAGCGCCTGGACGCGGACGCCTTCGTGCTGACCGCGGAGATCGCGCCGCCCTTGTCGGCCGATCCGCGCGACCTTCTCTCGCGCGCGCTGCCGCTGAGGGGCTTGGCCGACGCCGTGAACGTGACCGACGGCGCCAATGCGCGCGCGCATCTGGAATCGACGGTCGCGGCGCATCTCCTTCTGCAGAACGGCGTCGAGCCGATCCTTCAGCTCACCTGCCGCGACCGCAACCGCATCGCGCTGCAGAGCCAGCTTGTCGGCGCGGCGGCGCTCGGCATCGTCAATGTGCTCGCGCTCACCGGCGACGATCCGAAAGCCGGAGACCAGCCCGACGCCAAGCCGGTGTTCGATCTCGATTCCGGCGCGCTGGTCGCGACCGCCGCCACGATCCGCGACAGGCACCAGCTGCCGCACGGCCGCGCGGTCGGCGGCGCGCCGGACTTCTTCATCGGCGTCGCGGATTCCCCGCTCGATCCGCCGCCGGGTTGGCAGCCGACGTCTCTGAAGAAGAAGATCGACGCCGGCGCGCAATTCGCGCAGACGCAGTTTTGCATGGACACGGGCGTGCTGCGCCGCTACCTCGCCGCGCTCGACGTCAAGCTCAAGCTGATCGTCGGCGTCGCGCCGCTCGCTTCGGCGAAGTCCGCGCGCTGGATCGTGAGCAACCTCAAAGGCTCGATCATCCCCGACTGGATCGTGGAGCGCCTGGACAAGGCGTCAGATCCGAAAGCCGAAGGCGAGGCGATCTGCGCCGACCTGATCGCGGAGCTGCGCACCATCGAAGGCGTCGCCGGCGCGCACGTCATGGCGCCGCTGAACGACGCAGGCATCGCGCGCGTGATGCTCAAAGCTCGGGCCGCCGGGTGATCACATAGGACTCGTCCCAGAACCACAGGCCGCCGTGCTTGTGCAGCACCTCGCGCGTCGCTTCGAGATAGGCGTCGTTGGTCATCACGCCGGCGAGGCGCTGGTCCTCGATCTGCGCGACATAGATCGCCGCGTTCCAAGCCGCGAGCAAGGTGGACGTGCCGATGCTGGCGCTGACCTCGTTCGGCAGGGTGTGCATGTCGTAGCGGAACAGCGAGCGCTGGTCCGAGCCCGCATGGAAGCCGATATTGCGCGCATCCTTGCCCAGCACGTCCTTGACCGCGCGCAACAGCTGATGGCGGTCGGTGGTGAACGGGTTCTCGCCCGGCCAGATCTTCCGGATGATCTCGATGCCGGGATCCCCGCCATGGCTGTGCATGCCGACGAGCCGTCCGCCCGGCCCGAGCGCGCGCACCAGCGGCGCGATCACCTTGCTCGCCTTGAACGCGACGGGGGCCCGCGCGCGATAGGGCTGCGACGCGATCACCAGGTCGTAGTCGGCGCGCCCGACGCCGCGGCGCGGCCTGACTGCGTCGAGCAGGAAGCGGTGATCGTCGCGATAGATCACCAGCACCACCGGCTTCTCGTAGACGGGATTGCCGGACTTCGGGCTGACGCCGGCGCGCCAATGCTGCGCCAGCAGAGGCTGAAGCTCGGTGATCTGGCGCTCGAAATCGTGGCCGGTCTGGCCGGTGAGCGCGAGCTCGTGCCACACCATGCTCGTCGCCGCCGACACCGAGCTCGGCGTCAGCCACGGCGCCTCGGAATAGTTCATGTTGGTCATGACCAGCACCGTGGACGGATGCTCGAAGAAGCGGTCGGGCATCTTCTCGAGCGTCAGGCGCACGTCCTCGAGGCTGATCTCCTTGCCGACGATATAGAGCGGCATGGTCGGGAAGCGGTGATGCATCGCGCGCATCACCCGCGACAGCACCGTGCCGTCGCCGACGCCGGCGTCGAACAGGCGCACGGACGGCGGGCGCGGATGGATGTTGCCGAGCTCGTGGCTGACGCGATCGGCGACGACCCACTTCTCGCCACAGGTCGTGACGAACAGCAGGTATTTCTGGCGGTTGTCGTAGAAGCGGAAGTTCTTCTCGCCCTCGCCCACAGCGACCGCCACGTCGACCAGCTTGCGCGGCGGCGGCGCAAGTGCTGCGGCCGCGTCGCGCGCGCGCGGCTTGTGCCCGCCCTGCATGAAGTCGCGCAGGCGCGCGAGCGTGTCGCCGGTGACGCGGCCGCCGGTGCGCAGCCGGCTCATCAGCTTGCCGTCGTTCACCGCGAGACGGCCGAAGGTGGATTCCGCCAAGCCGTTGCGGCGGCAGAAATCGGAAATCTCCGCGAGCAGCGCTTCGCCTTCCACGCGTCCCTCCCTTACAGGAAGGCTGAGCGCCGGGCGGTGAATCGTCAACAAATTTGATGCCCACGAAAATCGTGGGACGGTTAGTGGGCGAGCCAGTTGCGCATGGCCGAGATGGTTGCCGCCGGCCGTTCCATCGCCACCATGTGCGCGGCGCCCTCGACGACGACCAGATCGCTATGGCGCACGCGCTCGGCCATGGCGCGATGGACGGCGACGGGGCGGAGCGCGTCCTCCGCCCCGGCCACGATCAGGGTGGGACAGGCGACGGAAGCGAGAACGTCGCTCTGGTCGCGGCGCTTGAGACCGGCGAGCGTCTGCGCCGCAGCCACCTCGGGCGCATGCCGCGCCATCATCTCGACGACGTCGGAGACGAGCACGGCGTCTTCCATGTTCTCTCGCGCGATGACTTGCGCGGCCCAGCCCTGCGCGAAGCCGCGCATGCCGGCGGCCGCGATACGGCCGAGGATCGCGCTCCGGCGCGCCTCCTCGGCGGCGTAACTGGCATCGTCGGGATGGCCGCGATAGTCGGTGGCGACGAGCGCGAGCCGCGCGACGCGCTCCGGCGCGCGGCGCATCACTTCGAGCGCGACGCGGCCACCCATCGAATGACCGGCGAGCGCGAAACGCGCCGGCGCCTCGGCCAGCACGCGTTCGGCCATGGCATCGAAATCGTCGCGCGTGCCGAAGCCGATCACCTGCGTATCGCCGAATGCTTCGATCTGTGCGCGCCAGAACGCGGCGTCGCACAGCATGCCGGGCAACAGGACGAGCGTCATGCGCCGAGCTTCGCGCGCACCAGCTTTGCGCCGTCGGCCATCGCCTTCATCTTCCCGAACGCGGTCGCGCGCGGGAGGTATTTGAGCCCGCAATCCGGCGCCACGACGATGCGCCTGGGATCGACGTAAGGCAGAGCGCGCTCGATTCGGGCGGCGACTGTCTCCGCCGTCTCGACGTTCGGATCGGAGAGGTCGAGCACCCCTAAGACGATCGTCTTGCCGTCGAGGCTCTTCAGCACCGAGCAATCGAGGTTCGATTGCGCTGTCTCGATGGAGATCTGCTGCACGCTGCTCTTGGCGAACTCCGGCAGGAACGAATAGCCCGTCGGCCGCTCATGGATGATCGCGGCATAGCCGAAGCAGATATGCACCGCGGTCTCGCCTTTGGCGCCTTCGAGCGCGCGCTCGAGCGCGGCGACGCCGATCGCACGCGCCTTGTCGGGGCGGGCCTGCATGTAGGGCTCGTCGATCTGCACCACCTCGCATCCGGCGGCGAAGAGATCCTTGATCTCCTCGTTGACGGCGGCGGCATAGTCGAGCGCCATCTCCTCTTCGCTCTTGTAGAAGTCGTTCTGCGCCTGTTGCGACATCGTGAAGGGTCCCGGCACGGTCATCTTCACCGGCCTGGTCGTATGCGCCTTCAGGAATTCGAGATCGCGCAGCTCGACCGCGTGGCGGCGCTTGATCCTGCCGACCACGCGCGGCACCGGATTGGGATGGCCGCTGCGGTCGAGCGCCGTGCCCGGATTGTCGAGATCGATGCCGTCCAGCGCCGTGGCGAAGCGGTTGGAATAGCTTTCGCGCCGCACCTCGCCGTCGGTGACGATGTCGAGGCCCGCCAGCTCCTGGTCGAGGATCGCGAGCCGTGTCGCGTCGTCCTGCGCCTCCTCCAGCCAGCGCTCGTCGACGCGCCAGAGCTCGCCCGCGCGCACCCGCGGCGGGAAGCGCTTGGCGAGCTTGGAGCGGTCGATCAGCCATTCGGGCTGGGCGTAGGACCCCACGAGGCTGGTCGGCAGGATCGGTAGCATTGGCTTCACTCCTCGTGGTAGGGATTTCGATAATCGGCAGGTTCGGCGACGTTCTCCGGACACGCGATGCCGGAAAGCGAAAAATCATGGCGAAGCAGACCGCAACCACCCGCAAGGTCAAGAGCTCCGAGGACAGCGAATACCTCTCCACCCTCGACCGCGGGCTTTCGGTGCTGCGCGCCTTCGGCCGCGACAATCCGCAGATGACCTTGAGCGAAGTCGCCGCGATCACCAAGCTCTCGCCGGCGGCGGCGCGGCGCTGCCTCAACACGCTCGAGAAGCTCGGCTACGTCGCCAAGCACCATCGCCACTTCCTGCTGCGCCCCGAAGTGATGAGCTTTGCGTCGGCCTATCTCGATTCCATGAGCCTGGGCGAGCTGGTGCGCCCGCACCTTCAGGCCGTGCGCGACGAGACCGGCGACAGCTCGTCCTTGTCCGTGCTCTCCAACCAAGACGTCCTCTATCTCGTCCATGTCTCGACCAACCGCATGGTGCGCCTCGCGGCCGGCATCGGCACGCGCTATCCGGCCTATGCGACCTCGATGGGCCGGGCGATCCTGGCCTTCGAGTCCGAGGCCGTGCGCAGCCGCTACCTCGCGAGCGCCACGCTCAAGCCGTTCACCGAGCACACCGTCACCTCCAAGCCGGAGCTCAAGCGCATCCTGACCGAGGCGCGCAAATCCGGCTATGTGGCGATCCAGGACGAGCTCGATTACGGCCTGGTCTCGCTCGCGGTGCCGATCGTCGACGACGCGGGCCGCTCCATGGCGGCGATCAACTGCTCGACCTCGACCTCGCGGGTGCGCAAGGACGAGCTGATCCGCACGCGCCTGCCCGTGCTGCGCAGCGCCGCGCGCTTCATCGAATCGGCGCTCAGACGCCAGCCCTACCTTCTGCGCTCCGTGCATCCCGACTGAAGATCAGAACCTCTTCGTCAGCTCGACGCCGTACGACACCGGCTGGCCTTTGAACCGGAAGCCGCCCGTCGAGTATTCGCTGTTGTACTTCTCGTCGAGCAGGTTCTTCGACCACGCGGTCAGCACCCAGTTGTCGTGCTCGATGCCCAGCCGCAGGTCGAGGAGGTTAACGGGCTTGCGCGCGATCGGCGTCGGCTCGGACAGCACCGGGATCACGAAGGTCGTGTCGCCCATCACGTTGTCGTCGATGCGGCCGTGGAACATCCATCCCTCGCCGATCGGCAGGTCGAGCTGCGCGCCGATATTGAAGGTGAGCTCCGACACCAGCGGCAGCTTGGAGCCCACCACGAGCGCGCTCGTCGGTCCCGGAAACTCCGTGATCTCGCTGTGGGTGTAGCCGAAGCCCGCATTGAGCGCGAGGTAGTCGGTGACGTGCGCGGTGGCGTCGAGGTCGAAGCCCGCGAGCTCGGCTTCCTTGATGTTGCCGAGGTTCTGGGTCGAGTTCGAAGCCAGGAACACGAAGTAATAGTCGTTGTGGTCCCAAGTGTAATAGGCGCTGCCGTTCAAGGTGAAGCGGCCGTCGTCCCACTGGCTCTTGAAGCCGGCCTCGATGGTGTCGGCGGTGTTGGCGTCGAACAGGTCGCCGACATTGTCGAAGCCCGCGGCCGCCGCGGCCTGCGCGACGCCGGTCTGGTTGAAGCCGCCGGAGCGGAAGCCGCGGCTGTAATCCGCATACAGATTGAGGTTGTCGGTCGCTTGCCAGCGCACGATCGCCTGCGGCTGGAACGCGTCCCAGGTGTGCGAGCGCTTGTCGCCGGTATGCGCGGGGATCGCCTGGCGGAGAGTGACCGGGTTGGCGTCGAGGAATTCCTGCGGCGTCAGCGTCGTATTCTCGCGATGGTCGCTGTCGTAGCGCATGTTCGCGGAGAGCTCGACCGTGTCCGTCAGGTCGTAGGACATGTCGAGATAGCCGGCCCAGGCGAACTGGTTTTGGCCGTCGGCGAGGTAGCTGATCTGCGACTGCGGATCGAACGAGGTTATGCCGAATTGCGGATTCGGGTCGCGATAGACCGGCTGCACGCCCGAGTCGAAGGAACCGTCATACATGTTGCCGGTCGAGATGTAGCGCTGGGTGTAGAAGATCTCGCCGCCCGCGATCCAGCGGAAATGCTCGGTCGCCGTCGAGGTGTAGCGCACCTCCTGGCTGAAGGTGCGCGCGGTCAGGAACTGGGCTTGGCCGAAATCGAAGCCGATCTTCGACTGGCCGAAGGGATCGAAGGAATAACCGTCGCCGGTCAGGATCTCCCACACCGTCGAATAACCCGTGATCGACGACAGCGTGCCGCCATTGGTGTTGTAGGAGAGCTTCAGCGCCGCGTCGTAGATCTTGCGGTCGTCCATGCCGGAGTTGTTCTCGTTGATCGGCTGATCGACGAAGTTCGGGTTGTTGAACTGTCCCGGCAGGAAGCTGACCGTGTAGTACAGGCCGCGCGTGTTGAGCAGGTCGGTCGACAGGCGCAGATCGGCGGTGAAGTCCTCCGTCGGCGTGTAGAGGAACGATAGCCGCGCGTTGAAATCCTCCACCGGATCGGCATTGCGCCGCGCCGACTGGTCCTTGGTGTCGACGTTGGTCAGCCAGCCGTCGGTGTTCCAATACGACACGGCGGCGCGGACCTTCAGCGTGTCGGCGAGCGGACCGCCGACCGTGCCCTGAACCTTGTAGCCCGGACCGTCGTCGTAGCCGGCGGTGAGCCGCTCTTCCCAGGTGTCGCCCGGCTGCTTGGTGTTGATCAGGATCGCGCCGCCGATGGCGTTGCGGCCGTATAGCGCGCCCTGCGGACCCTTTACCACTTCGATCTGCTGGATGTCGAAGAGATCCTGGTTGAACGCGGCCGGCTGGGTCAGCGGCACGCCGTCGACCACGATGGCGGCGGAGGGCTCGGAGTTGCGCGCCTGGCCGATGCCGCGCATGACGATGAAGCTGGTGCCGGCGTTCTGCGTCGAGATGAAGCTCACATTGGGCACGGCGTTCAGGAAGTCGGCCGGGTTCTTGATGCCCTTGGCTTCGATCTGTCCGGCGGTGAAGGCGCTGACCTGGCCCGGCACCTTCTCGATGTCCTCGCTGCGCTGGCGCGCGGTGACGACGACGGTCTCGATCTCGTCCGACAGTGCGGGTGCCGCGCTTATCAGCAAGCTCGTGAGCGCCCCCGACAACGTGGTCGTGCCGAGAAGAATCTTCGCGATGGATTTCATGGAACGGCCCCCTGTTTCGCCGGCGGCGGTGCCGCCACGCCATCCGTTGCGCGATCCCTTGAGACACGGGCCGTCGCCGCGGACTCCTCCTGACGCGGAATCTAGGTGCTTTCGCTTTGCGAAGTCAATTTCGATATGCGGAAGAAGGGCGGTTTGGCCTACGAGTGACGCTATTCTGCCGCATCGGCGCGGCCGGGCTTTTTCCAGGCCTGCGCGGGGGATTTGCGGATCTCGCCATTGTGCTCGCCCAAAGTGGGCGGCGCCGAGACGTCGCTGCAATGCTGCCCATCGAAGTTCACCGGGAAGCGCACGGTGCGGAACTTGCCCATCGTGGGATGCTCCGCTTCCACGGCTATGCCGAGATGCTTGGCCTGCCGGTCTTCCAGCGCTTCGCTCGAATCGTAGACCGGCGAATGGGGCACCTCGCGCTCGGCGAGCATCGCGCACCATTCGCCGCGCGGTTTCGTCTCGAAGATGGGCCGCATCAGCGCGATCAGGTCCTCCTGATGCGCGATGCGCGCCGGCCGGTCGGCGAAACGCGGGTCCTTGAACAAATCGGGCTTGCCGATCGCCTCGGCGAGGCCTTCCCAGAATTTCGGCGGCGACGACATGTGCAGCGCGACCCACTTCCCGTCCGCGCATTGGAAGACATAGGACTGCGACACGCTGGGCCGGCTGTACGGCCCCATGATCTCCCCCGCCTGGAAGTAATGCGTGAAGTCGTCGAGGTTGAAGTGGCACATCGCTTCCAGCATCGACACGTCGATGCGCCGCCCCCGTCCCGTGCGCGCGCGCTCGTGCAGCGCGCCCAGCGCGCCGAACGCCGTGTACATGCCGGTCATCGAATCGGCGATCGCCGGGCCCACGACGCGCGGGTTCGCGGGATTGATCAGCAGCCTCAGCCAGCCGCTCGCCGCCTGCGCCACGGTGTCGTAGGCCGGCCGCCCGGCATCGGGACCGTCGGGGCCGAAGCCCGAAATGCCGCAATAGATGAGGCGCGGGTTGAGGCCCTGCAGCCGGTCGGCGCCGACGTTCAGCTCCTCGGCGACGCCGGGACGGAAGTTCTGGATGAAGATGTCGGCGTCGGCGACCAGCGCGTCGAGCACTTTCAGGTCGGCGGCGTCGCGGGTGTCGAGCGCCAGGCTGCGCTTGTTGCGGTTGTAGGTCTGGAAGTGCGGGCTGTAGAGTCCGCCCTTGAAGGCGCGGAACGGGTCGCCCGTCTCGGGCCGCTCGATCTTGATCGTGTCCGCGCCCATGTCGGCGAGATACATCGCCGCGGCGGGGCCGGTGATGAACGTGCCCATCTCGACAACGCGCACGCCTTCGAGGACCTTGATCATGACGGCACACTAGATTTTTCCGTATATCGAAGTCAATTTCGATATACGGAACTTGAGGCAGACGGAGCTCCCCCATGCGCATCGGCAAGCAGGACGCGCCTTTCACCGCCATCTCGACCGCGGACGCGGCCTCGATCACCGTGCGCGGCCGCGACCTGTGCAGCGAGCTGATCGGCAGGATCGATTTCGCCGACTACTTCTATCTGCTGCTGATGGGCCGCGTGCCCACCGACAACCAGCGCTTCTTCGTCAACGCCCTCCTCGTCGCCATCGCGGAGCACGGGCTGGTGCCGAGCGTCCAGGCCGCGCGCATGACCTATGCCGCCGGACCCGAGGCGATCCAGGGCGCGGTGGCGGCGGGCTTGCTGGGCTCGGGCTCGGTGGTGTTCGGCAGCGCCGAGGTCGCGGGCCAGTTCCTGCACGCGCTCGTCGAGGCGAATGCCGACGACGCGGCGGTCGTGGCGCGGCTCAAGGAGATGCGTGCGCGCAAGGCGCCGATACCGGGCTTCGGCCATCCGCAGCATTCCGGCGGCGACCCCCGCGCGAACGTGCTGCTCAAGCTCGCGCGCGAGCGCGGCCTCGATGGGCCCTATCTCCGCATGCTCTATTCTATCGAGAAAGCGCTGCCCGAGGCGCTGGGCCGCGCGCTGCCGATCAACATCAACGGCGCGATCCCGGCGATCCTGCTCGAGATCGGCTTCCCGGTGAACTCGCTCAAGAGCATCTCGATCCTGGCGCGTACCGCAGGGCTACTGGCCCATCTCAAGGAAGAGGCCGAGCGGCCCATCGGCTTCATCCTGAGCCACGCGGCGGCGGAGGCGATAGAATATGACGGCGATTGAATTCGCAGCCCTCCGCGGATACGCTGATATGCGAAGATTTCTTCGATAATCGAAAACACGAGATGCAGCGCAGCACCGACCGCTTCCTCACCACGCATACGGGAAGCCTGCCCCGCCCGGACGATCTCGTGCGCATGATGTTCGCGCGCGAGGAAGGCGTGCCCGTCGACGCGGACGCGCTCGACGCCCGCGTGCGCGACGCGGTGAACGAGATGGTGCGCCGCCAGGTCGAAGCCGGAGTCGACATCGTCAATGACGGCGAGATGTCGAAGCCGTCTTACGCCACCTATGTGAAGGACCGGCTGTCGGGCTTCGGCGGCAGCGGCAACACCTATGTCTTCCAGGACCTCGCGGATTATCCCAAGAGCGCCGCGCGCGTCTTCGGCGACCCCGGGCGGAAAGCGCGAAAAGCGCCGGCTTGCAACGGACCCATCGCGCTCGCCGACGCGCGCTCGCCCAAGCTCGACATGGAGAATTTGTCGGCGGCGGCGGACGGGCGGATGATGTTCTCCAGCGCCGCCTCGCCGGGCGTGATCTCGCTGTTCTTCCGCAACGATCATTACAAGAGCCACGAGGCCTATCTGGAAGCCATCGCCGAGGCGATGCGCTACGAATACGAGACCGTGGTCGGGCACGGCGCGACCTTGCAGCTCGATTGCCCCGACCTCGCGATGGGCCGCCACGTGCAATACGCCGACCTCGACCTCGCCGAATTCCGGAAGCGCATGCGCCTGCATCTCGAGGCGCTGAACCATGCCGTGCGCAACATCCCGGCGGAGAAGCTGCGCCTGCATATGTGCTGGGGGAACTATCCCGGCCCGCACCATTGCGACGTGCCGTTCGCCGAGATCGTCGACGTGCTCGCCCATGCCAAGCCCATGACGATCCTGTTCGAGGCCGCCAATCCGCGCCACGCCCACGAATGGGCGATGTTCGGCAACGTCAAGCCGCCCGAGGGCAAGGTGTGGGTGCCCGGCGTGATCGAGTGCCAGTCCAATTATATCGAGCATCCCGAGCTGGTGGCGCAGCGCATCGAGCGCTATGCCGACGCGCTGGGCCGCGAGAACGTGATGGCCGGCGTCGATTGCGGCTTCTCGATCCATGTCGGCCAGGGCGGCGTCGATCCCGACGTCGTCTGGGCCAAGCTTGCCGCGCTCGCCGAAGGCGCGCGGATCGCGTCGAGGAAATTCTGGAGGATCTGACCATGTCGTTGCCGAGCCGATTGCACCACACCGCCTATGTCACCCACGACATGGAGGCGACGCGCAAATTCTACGAGGACGTGATCGGCCTGCCGCTGATCGCGACCTGGAGCGAATCCGACGAGCTGTTCGGCGCCGTGCGCACCTATTGCCACTGCTTCTTCGGCCTGGGCGACGGCGGCGCGTTGGCGTTCTTCCAATTCGCCAGGCCCGAGGACCAAGCCGAGTTCGGGCCCAAGATGCCGTTCTCGCCCTTCCACCACATCGCGCTCAACGTCGACGCCGACACGCAAAGGGCCATCGAGGGACGTCTGAAGGCGGCAGGCTATACCGAGCCCAGCCACTTCGTGCTCGAGCACGGCTATTGCCGCTCGGTCTATGCGACCGACCCGAACGGCATGATCGTCGAGTTCACGCTCGACGCGCCCAAGGCCAAGGAAATCAACGCCGAGCGCCGCACCAAGGCGCATGACGAGCTGAAGAAATGGCTCGGCGGCGACCACACCTCCAACAACCTCTATCGCTGAGGCCGCGTCGTGACGAAGATCCCGAAGAAAGTCTGGCCGCTGATCGACGGCGCGTTCCCCGAGCACACCTGCCTGATCGGCACGGTGCTCGGCAACGGCTTCGCGCAGATCACGCCGCGCGGCTCGACGCAGGTCTATGACGACGAGCACATTTCGATCTGGGAGCGCGGCCGCGGCTCGACGACCTCGGCAATGCAGGACGGCACCAACACAACCGTGTTCTATTTCAATCTCGGCGCCAAACACGTGCTGCCGATCGGCGGCCTCGTGCGGCTTTACGGCACCGCGTCGGTGCACAAATCCGGGCCGGTCTACGACAAGGTCTGGGAGCGCCTGATCGAGCCCGAGAAGAAATCCGATCCCGAGAAAAAAGGCTGGGCGGTGCTGATCAAGATCGACCGCGTCGAGGACCTTCTCGGCCAGCCGCTCACAGACTGACAGGGGGAACGCATGCGCACGCTCATCATCGCCACGGCCCTTTTCGTAGCGACACAGGCCTCGGCCGACACCTGGACCGGCGCCTATGGCAACACCATCGAGTCGACCTATGGCGACGGCCGCGTGGTGAAGGTTTATGTCGAGGCCGACCATTCCTATTCGATCCTGCTGCCGAACGGCGCCACGCTCAAAGGCACCTGGGCCGACGCGGGCGGGCAGAGCTGCTTCACCGTGACCGATCCGCCGCAGAAGCCCGGCGCGACGCCGACCTGCTTCCCGGTCAAGGAATACAAGATCGGCGACACCTTCTCGGGCGACGACGCGACCGGCCATTTCAACGGCGCGATCAAAGCGGGCCGCTAGACGTCCCGAAACGGGGCGGGTTTCGCCGCGCAACCGGCGTGTGTATCGTCCATGGCCGAGGTCGGCCCGGATGAGCATCGCACACTCCGTCCACGCGCTGGTGAAGGACGCGCCCACCAAGCACGCCGTCGCGCGCGGCACGCTGAAGCGCGTCTTCGGTTTCGCGGCCCCGCATGCCTGGGCGCTCGCGGGCTTTTTCGTTCTGGTCGTGATCGAGGCGGCGATCGCGGCGTCGCTGCCGCTCGTCTATCGCCACATCGTCAATGCGGGCGTGCTGCCGCACGATGCGGAGGTGGTGGTGCGCTTCGCCCTCCTCGCGGCGGGACTGGCGGTGCTCGACGCCGCGATCGGCCTTGCCCAGACCTATGTCGCGGCCGGGATCGGCAACGCCATCCTGCTTGCCATCCGCATCCGCCTGTTCGCGCATGTCCAGACCATGCCGCTCGCCTTCTTCGCCCGCGCGCGCACCGGCGCGCTCGTCAGCCGGCTCGAGAACGACGCCGCCGGCGCGCAGACCGCCTTCACCGGCGTGCTGTCCGACGTCGCGGGCCATGCGATCACGGTCGCGCTGATCGCGGGCGCGATGTTCGCGCTGTCCTGGCGGATCGCGCTCGCCTCGCTGGTCTTGCTGCTCCTGATGATCTGGCCGGCGCGCGTGCTGGGCCGGCGGCTCAAAAAGCTGCTGCGCGAGGGCTACGAGCTGTCGGCGTCGCTGAACAGCTTCATGGTCGAGCGCTTCAACGTCGCGGGCGCGCAGCTCGTCAAGTTGTTCGGCGCGCCCGCGCGCGAGACGGCGTCGTTCCGCACGACGGCCGAGCGCGTCTCCGTTCTCGCGATCCGGCGCGTGATGACCGGCCGGCTGCTGCTCGGGGCGCTGATGCTGATGACCGCGCTGACCACGGCGCTCGCCTATGGCTGGGGCGGCGTGCTGGCGGCCCGTGGCGCGCTCGACGTGGGCACCCTGATCGCGCTCGCGGCTTACCTGCAGAGCCTCGCCGGTCCCTTGACCGTGCTCTCGAGCACGCAGGCGACGGTGATGAGCGCGCTGGTCTCGTTCGAACGCGTCTTCGAGGTGCTCGACATCGTGCCGCTGGTCCGCGAGAAGCCCGGCGCGGTGGCGCTGAAAGGCGGGCCGGCGACGATCCGCTTCGAGCATGTCGATTTCCGCTATCCGGCGCCGAACGAAGTCTCGATCGCTTCGCTCGATCCCGCCGGGCCCGAGCAGGCGATGCCGCTGCCGCTGCTGCGCGACGTCTCGTTCATTGCGCAGCCCGGCGAGATGATCGCGCTGGTGGGGCCGTCGGGCGCGGGCAAGACGACCATCGCCCAGCTCGTCGCGCGCTTCTACGATCCGACCGCGGGCACGGTCGGCATCGACGGCGTGGACTTGAAGGACGCGACGCTCGCGTCCATCGCCGCGCGCATCGGCATGGTGACGCAGGAGCCCTTCCTGTTCCACGACACGGTGCGCGAGAACCTGCTGTTCGCCAAGCCCGATGCGAGCGACGCCGAGCTCATGCACGCGCTGACGATGGCGCAGCTCGGCGCTCTGTTCGCGACCTTGCCGCGCGGCCTCGACACGCTGGTCGGCGAGCGCGGCTACAGCTTCTCGGGCGGCGAGCGCCAGCGTCTCGCCATCGCGCGCGTGCTGCTCAAGGCGCCCGACATCGTCATCCTCGACGAAGCCACCGCGCATCTCGATTCCGAATCCGAAGCGCAGGTGCAGCGCGCGCTTTTCACCGCGCTCGAAGGACGCACCTCGATCGTCGTCGCGCATCGCCTGTCGACGATCGTGCGCGCGAGCCGCATCCTGGTGATCGCTTCCGGCCGCATCGTCGAGAGCGGAACGCATGAAAGCTTGCTCGCGCGCGCCGGCTTGTATGCCGATCTCTATCGCCGGCAATCGCAGATTGTCGAGGTTGCCGACCCGCCGCGCCTCAACCGAATGTAGTACGCGATAAACTTTCGCGCGCGATGTTGACTGCTCGGCGACGGGTGCTAGGCTCGTTCACGCTTCAGTAGAATGCATTGTCATTCTATTAAAAGTTGACAGTGTTTTTCGCTGTTGCGCATGTCAATGCGAACGCAAGGAGGAAGACATGTCGTACAAATCGGTAGCCGACCAGTGGCGCAACGATGCTGGCGCCGAAAATCCCGCCGGTCCGCTGTTCGCGGGCGGCGAGTTCGCGGCTGCGGACATCGTCGCGGTGAGCGATATGGTCACGACCACGCCCGCCTGCCAGACGATCGCGTGCGGCACCGGCTGCTCGGGTTCGGGCCGGTTCCAGTGCTGCTGACCTGACGTGGCGTCGAACGCGGACAGCCGGTTCGACGCTGCTCTGGGCTGCCTGTTCTCGGCCGCGGCCGAAGGACTGGCGGCCCAGCTGGCCGCGACCGCCGGGCTCACGCCGCGCGCGGCCGACGCGATCCTCGCCGCGACGCGCGAGGCGCTTCTCCACAATCTCAATCGCCGGCTGACGCGGCTTCTGCTGCTCGAGCTCAACGCCGCGCGCGTCGAAGGCCGCTTGAAAGCCGCGACGCCCGAAGCGCGCTGGGACGAGTTCGTCGCGCAAGCCTCGACGCCGGCGTTCTGGGACGGGATGGACGCGCACTATCCCACCATGCGCGCGCGCATCGAGCGGCTCGTCGCCAATCTCTGCGCCTCGTCGCTTCTCTTCGCGCAACGCTGGGCCGCGGACCGGCACGCGCTTGCAACGATCTGCGGCGGACGCGATCCGGGCGACCTCGTCGCGGTCTCGTTCGGCGCCGGCGACACCCATCGCGGCGGCAAGACCGTCGCCATCGTCGCTTGCGAGCGCGCCCGCATCGTCTACAAGCCGCGCTCGGTCGCGCCGGAAGCGCGGCTCGCGGAGTTCCTGTCCGGCCTGGATCGCAAGCTTCACGCGCGCCTGCCCAAGGTCGTCGAGCGCGAAGATCATGGCTGGGCCGAATTCGTCGAGCACCGCTACGCCAAGGACGATGAAGAGCTTCGCCGCTTCTATGAAGGCATCGGTCACTGGCTCGCGATCATGCGCCTGCTCGGCGGCACCGATTTCCATGCCGAGAACCTGATCGCGTGCGGCGACACGCCGGTGATCGTCGATGCCGAGACGTTGTTCGCGCCCAACCCCGCGCCGCTGCCGCAAGGGCTGGGCGACGCCACCGACCGCGCGGTCGCGATCGTCGCCGGCACCGTGCTCGCGACGGGCCTCCTGCCGACGCGCAGCGCAGCGCTCGGCTTTCGCGGCGTCGACGTCTCCGGAGCCGGCGCGATCAAGGGCGAGCAGCCGAGCCTGATGCTGCCCGGCGTCCTCGACGACGGCAGCGACACGGCGCGGCTGGGCCTGGCCCCCGTGCAATTGACGCCGCAGCAGAACCATCCCGCCGACCAGCCCGACCTGCTCGCGTTCTGGCCCGAGGTGGTGAAGGGCTTTCGCGATCTCTGCTTCGCGTTCCGCCGCTTCGACGCGGGCGGCGCGCTGGTGCCGATGCTCGAGCGTTTCAAAGATTGCCGCATCCGCGTGATCGTGCGGCCGACCACGGTCTATGACGAGATCGGACGGATGCTGTGGCATCCCGTGTCGCTGCACAACGAAGCGCGCGCGCTCGGCCAGGCGCGCGAGCTGCTGGCGAAGATGGCCGAGAACGTCGCCGGCTCGCCCTCCGATCGACTGGTGATCGAAGCCGAGGTCGGCGACCTCTTGATCGGCGACATTCCTTATTTCTCGACGGTCGCGAGAAGCGGCGCGCTCGAGGGCCCGAACGGCACGGCCTGGCTCGACAGAAGCGACCTCGTCGACGCGGCGCTGCAGAGCTGGCGCGACGCCGATATCGCGCTCGAAAGCGCTTATGTGCGCAACACGCTGGTCAGCGCCTACTCCGACGCCGATTGGCAGAATCTCGGCGACGCGATGGCGGTGATCACGACGCGCCGCGACGATCTCGACCGGCGGCGGCGCGCGCAGGCCGCGGTCGCGATGCGCAAGATCGTCGACACGGCGATCCGCGGGCGCGACGGCACGGTGACCTGGATCGCGCCGACGCTCTCGGCCGACGGGCTCGCGGTGCGCGTGCTCGGCAACGACGTCTATAGCGGCCTCTCCGGCATCACCATGGCGGCGGCGGCTTACCTGAAAGAGCAGCGCGCGGGGCGCGCCGACGCCGTCGAAGGCGTCGAGGAACTGCTCGACGGCATGCGCGCGACCTTGCGCGCCGGCGAGGCCAAGCGCCGGCGCGTGAAGCGCGACGGCCTCAGGACGATGCCGCCGGCCATCGGCGTCTATTTCGGGCTGGGCTCGCAGATATGGCGCCATCTCGCCTTGACGGATTGGGGCCTGGAGGACGCCGACGATGCCGACAGCGTCGCGAGCTATGCGCGCGAGATGTCCGAAGCCGCGGCCTATGACGAGCTGTTCGACATGCTCACCGGCCGCGCCGGCGCGATCCCGCCGCTGCTCGCGCTCGCCGAGCGCACGCAAGCCCGCGAGTTCCTCGACATCGCGCGCGTCATGGGCGACGGGCTGTGCGACCGCGCCGCGCGCAACAACGGCTATGCCTTCTGGACGCATGAGCGCTGGCCGCAGGGCCTCGGCGGCTTCGCGCACGGCGCGACCGGCATCGGCTGGTCGCTGTTCAAGCTCGCCGAGGCGAGCGGCGGGGCGCGTTACCACGACACCGCGCGCGCCGCCTTCGCCTTCGAGGATTCGCTCTATGACCCGGACGCGCGCAACTGGCGCGACCTGCGCAACCTCGGCGGACCCGAGACCGGTTGCGCGTGGTGCCACGGCGCGGTCGGCATCGCGCTCGCGCGGCTCGACCTCGATCCCACGCTCGCAAAGCCCGAGACGCGCGCGATGCTGCGCGGCGCCGCCGAGACGGCGTGGCAGTTCGGGCTCGGCTGCAGCCATTGCGCCTGTCACGGCTCCATCGGCATCTGGGAGCTGCTCGACAAGGCGGCCGCGCATGGCGAAGGCCCGAAGGACGTCTCGCGCGAAGCGATGCTGTCGGCGGTCGTCTCGGCGCTCGAGGACAGCGGGCCGAGCTATGGCGTGCTCAAGGATGCATATGTGCCCGGTCTGCTGCTCGGCATGAGCGGTGTCGTCTATCAAATGCTGCGTGCCGATCCGAAGAGCGCGCTGCCGTCGTTCCTCGTGCCGTCGCCCTGACGAAGTGATGGACGCGCGCTTGCAGCGCGTTGCGCGACACCGAAAGAAAAATCACGCGCCTTCAACAAAGCGTCGCATTTCGCTCATAACGTCGCGTGCGTAACGAAGAATATCAAGTGAGTTGTGGATGATTCCGACGGCACCGGCGCAGACCGGCGTTGTCGCGCGATTGCATTAAAACCGACAAATTTTCTCATCCGTAATGTCGCTATCGTCGCTCAGTGTCCCGGCCGTCCTTGGATTCCCAAGGATTAACCGGAGGCACTTATGAAACTTTCCACTTGGTTGCTCGGCTGCACGGCAGCGGTCGGGCTCGGCGCGTGGGCTCTCGCCCCTGTCGCCGCCGCTGCTTCGCCGGCGCATGCCGCGTTCGGCCCCGACAGCAAGTTCAAGCACATCGTGGTGATCTATCAAGAGAACCACAGCTTCGACAATCTGTACGGCTCGTGGGACGCGGTCGAAGGCGCGACCGTCAACGGTCTCGCCAGCGCCGACGCCGACCACACCAAGCAGCTGCGTCAGGACAACTCGGCCTATGGCTGTCTCTATCAGCTCGACGTCAACCTGACCTCGCCGCCGCTGCCTGCGACCTGCACGGACAATTCCGGCTCGGTCCCGATCTCGAGCGACTTCACCAACCAGCCCTTCCAGATCGACAGCTTCATCCCGTCGAGCGCGACGACCTGCCCGGCGCCGGGCCAGTTCGCCGCCAACGGCATCCCGGACGGCCAGGGCCTTCCCGGCGGCTGCACGCGCGACATCGTCCATCGCTTCTACAGCGAGCAGTACCAGATCGACGGCGGCAGGCAGGACCACTACATGACCGGCTCCGACGCGTCGGGCCTGACCATGGGGCACTACGATTCGACCCAGCTGCCGATCTATCAGTACCTGCATTCGGACGGCGCGCCGCACTACGTCATCACCGACAATTTCTTCCAAGGCGCGTTCGGCGGCTCGTTCCTGAACCACCAGTGGCTGGTGTCGGCGGCTCCTCCGTTCTTCGCGGGCGCGGCCCATGACGGCGGCTCGACCGACCTGCACTCGGTCGTCGACAGCAACGGCATGCCGACGGCGACGCCGCTCTACACGCCGACCGCGACGGTGAAGGACAGCCAGCTGACCCAGGCCTGCGCCACGCGCGGCGGCCATCGCGTCAACACCGATCTCGCTTGCGGCGACTATGCGGTGAACACGTCGCAGCCGGTCTATCAGCCCTTCTCGCCCGGAACCGCTTCGTACAAGCAGGTGCAGCCGCTGACCAACACCACGATCGGCGACGAGCTGAGCGCGGCTGGCGTCAACTGGGCCTGGTACTCCGGCGGCTGGGCGAACGCCAACGGCGACGTGGGCCACCCCGGCTGGACCAACGGCACCTTCGCCGACCATGCCTGCATGGACCCGAACGCGCTGGCGACCGCGACCTGGCCGAACTGCCCGGACAAGGACTTCCAGTTCCACCACCAGCCCCTCAACTACTATGCGTCGTTCGCCCCGGGCACCCGGATGCGCCGCGAGCACCTTCGCGACGAAGCCGAGTTCATCCAGCGCGCCAACGAAGGCAAGCTTCTCCCCGTCAGCTTCGTCAAGGCGCTGGGCGAAGAGAACGAGCATCCGGGCTATGCGTCGGAATCCCAGGGCTCGAGCCACCTCGTCGACCTGATCAAGGCGATCGCGAACGGCAAGGACGGCAAGAACACGCTGATCATCGTCACCTATGACGAGTTCGGCGGCCAATGGGATCACGTGCCGCCTCCGGGCAATCCGGGCGGTCCGGACGGCCCGCACGACAAGTGGGGTCCGGGCACGCGCATCGCCACGATGGTGATCGCGCCGAAGTTCAAGCACTCCGGCGTCGACCACGACGAGCACGAGACGACCTCGATCCTTTCCACGATCGAGCATCAGTTCAATCTGCCGGCGATGGGCACCCGCGACGCGGCCGTGTCCGACCTGTCGAGCGCGGTCTCGGTCGGCCTCAAGGGCAACCGCAAGAAGTAAGTCTCTTGCGTTTTGAAAGTGACGGCGGGCCGGTTCGCAACGACCGGCCCGTTGCTTTTTGGACACAACATATAGCGGGTCCAAGCGCCAGCGGGCATTCGTTTTCAAGTTTCGGCGAATTATCGAGATTTCGCCGGGCATTCGTTCCGAGCTTTTCGACGCTTTTCGCCGAGCAGCATCGGCGGCTGAAGCTATTCGAACCTCACGCTTGACGATTCTCCGTGCGGTATCGGCCGGACGCGGCAACACCTGCGCCTCCCTCGCGCATGTTTCGCCTCCAGGAAGAATCTGGGGTGCGCGCTCGGGATTTCAAGAGCCGCTCACACCATCAACAGGTGATTGTCGAACCCGGCATCCGTATGCCACTGCGCGTCGATGCGCGGGGTGCCGGAAGCGGAGACCTTCACCACTTCGCCGAGGCCGGTGCTGGCCCAGAATTGGTTGGGTTCGGCGCCCGCGGTGAGGCCGCAGACGTCGGCGATGGCGAGGTGGCCGAGCCATTTGCCGTCGGCGAGGCGCCACAGGCCGAGCACGCTGCCGCGCGGGCTGGCGGCGGCGACATATGTGCCGCTCCTGTCGATCGCGACGGAGCCGACATAGGCGCGGAAATCGCAATCGCGCGGGTCGGGCCATTCGAGCGCTTCGATGCCTTTTCCCGGCCGCAGCAATCCGATCAGCGGGCGCGTCACGGTGATGTCCTGGTCCTGGCAAGCGACCGCTATCGTCTCGCCGTCGGGCGACACGGCCATATGGCGCAGCGACAGCGAGGCGGCGCCGAATTTATGACGCGCGAGCACAGCGCCGGACGATGGATCGAGCTCGACCACGCTGCTGTCGATGCCGCCGGGATTGAACGCGGGCGCCGCGACGCCGCCATCCTTGATCAATCCGCCCATCGCCACGACGAGCCGCGATCCGCCTTTCGCGAACACAAGCTCGTGCGGCTCGATCCCGCCGGGAATCCACACCGCGCGCTCGGCCGCGGTCTTGGGATCGCGCGCCGCGACCCGGCCGGCGAAACTCGCGGCCTCGAACTCGGTGGTGACGAGCAGCTTTCCGTCCGGCGACGCGCTCGCATGGCCCGCGAAGCGATACCCGTCCGACGGCGCGAAGATCGTGCGCTGGGCCGGGTCGTCGGAAAAGAACGCCGTGCCGAACAGTCCCGGCCGCCGGCTCATCACCACGATGCGGCCGTCGGGCAGATGCGCCGGCGCATGGCCGCGCGCGGGCAGATCGAACGCCCGCGGCTCGTCCGCGCGCCACAGCATGCCGCCGTCGCGCGTTCCGATCTTCGCAGCGGCGACGAGGCATGGCGCGGGCGCGGCCGAAGCGAAGGCCGGCGTCGCGGCGAGGGCGAGGCTGCCAAGGAGGAATTCGCGTCTAGTCGCCATCGAGATTGTTGAATCCCAGATTGAGGCCTGTCGCCGTGGGCAAGGTCGCGATCGCGGCCTGGCTGAGCACGGTGAAGGCGGCGAGCGTGTTCACCACCGTGTTCATGCGGTCCTTGTCGGACGCGTGCTCGAATTCGTCGAGCGCCGCGGCCGCATCGTCGAACGCCTTGTCGAGCGTCGCCTTGTCCGCCGCCGAAGCGCCGGCGACGAACGGCGCCAGGCCTTCGCGCAGCGCGGCGAGGTTCAGGCGGATATCGGTCAAGGTGCGGCCGCTGCGCACCGCTTCGGCGAGGCGCGGCGCCTTGGCGTTCTTCACGTCGTGGAAAAGCATCGCCACTTTAAGGTCCTTCAAGCCTTCGAGCCCGGCCGCGAGATCGGTGAGCTCGACGCTCGCCGCTTCCTTGGCGTCGGCGAACGCGACTTGCCAACGCGTGTTCGCCATCAGGGCCGCGAGCGCGCCGTCGGGCGAGGTCCAATCGGTCACGATGGCGTCGGCGATGACGGCCTGGCCTTGCGCGACCGCGGCGCCGATCGCGCAGCGCTTGGCGCCCGCCTTGCTCTTGAGATCGGCCGCCGACGCCTTGTCGTAGAGCAGCCGCTCGATCACCGGCAGGCCCTGGCCGGCGACGCTGCCGGCCGCGAGCTTCTCCGGCGCCGGCGGCGCAGGATCGGCGAGCATCGCGCTCAGCGCCTTGCCCGTGGCGTCGGTGCGGTCGAGCCACCAGTTGAAGCGCTCCACCCTCAAGGCAATCGCGGCGGGTCCGATGCGCACGAACTCGATCCTCGCCCAGGCATCGGCAACGGCGTTGTAGGCGGCCTTGAGCGTCTCGATATTGCCGTGCCTGCGGTCGGCGCAGAACGACGACCACGCATCGGCCTGGGCATGCGCCGCGCTCGCCACCGCCTGGAAGCGCGGCACGGCGAAGTCCTTCGCGAAGCTTTGCGCGACCGGGACGGGATCGATGGCGGCGGAGGCGGCGAACGGGAACAGCGCGCCGAGCAATGCAAGAACGGCAATCTTCATCTCAGTGTCCAAGCAAAAAAGCTTCGAGCAATTTGCGCTTGTTCGGCGACAAAGCGTTGAAGGCGTCGCGCGCTTGCGACGCTTCGCCGCCATGCCAGCGCACGGCTTCGGCGATCGAGCGCGCGCGCCCGTCATGCAGCAACCCGCCCTGCTTGAGGTTCGCGCTCACGTCCCACAGCGGCGCGGTGCGCCACTCCGAGGATTTCGCGGCGCCTTCGGCGATGCCGTCGTCGAGCCCGGGCCCGAGATCGTGCAGCAGCAGGTCGGTGTAGGCGGGCACGGGCTTGCCGTTGCCGCCCTTCGGCGTCGCGTGGCAGGCCATGCAGCCCGCCGAGCGGAACGCGGCGAAGCCGGGGCTCGCCCGGTTCTGCGCATCGGGGGCGCGCAGCATCTTCAGAAACGCGACGATGTCGTCGCGGAATTCGTCGGGCAGCTCGACGTCCTTGCCCGGCGCGTTGCGACAGAGCGTCTCTGCCGGCGTGCATTCGCCGTAAGCGCCCGGCTGGCCCGCGGTGCCGATGCCGAAATCGCGCTGGAACGCGATCTCGACCTGCGACGGCAGTTGCGGCACCGCGGCTTTCCAGCCCCAACGGCCCAGCGCGCGCGTGCCGCCGGCGCCCGCGATCCAGGCCGGCTTGCCCCTGCCGCTCAGGATCTCGCTGTCGGGAATGGAGTCGAGCAGGCCGATGCCGAACAGCGACGGCGCGCGGCGCAAAGCCAGATGCGTGCCGTCGGCGGGCGCGCCGTAATAGTACCGTGCGATGTCGAGCGCAGGCGCGCGAAGACCGTTCGTCTCCCGCCAATGGAACGCGACATCGGCTTCGGGCTCGAAGCCCGGCAGCGCGAGCGCCTGGAGCTGATGGCCATAGACCGCGTCGCCCGACGCATCGCCGCGGCCGACGCGCACGATCATGCCGTTGCCGAGCGCGCTCTGGCTCACCGCGCCCGCGCCGCCGCCCGCATGACAGGAGCTGCACGCGCGCGCGTCGTAGAGCGGACCGACGCCGCCGCCCGCGACCAGCGACGAGGGATCGGAGATCCACGGCCTGCGGAACAGCGCCCAGCCCGTCGCGCCCGCAAAGGTGCGCGCGCCGTTGCTCACCAGGGGCGGCGGCGCGGCGCCGCTGCACGCGACGAGAAGCGCGAGCGCGATCAGGAGACGCGGAACCATCCCATCATCCCCGTTTCCTGATGCTCGATGACATGACAGTGGATCATCCAATTGCCCGGATTGTCGGCGGTGAACCCGACGGTGACGCGCTCGTTCGGCAGCACCAGTACCGTGTCGGCCCGATGCGGCGGCCGCTTCAGGACGCTCGCGGACAATACTTGCATCGTGTGGCCGTGGATATGGATCGGATGCGCGCGCGAGGTCGCATTGGCGATGGTCATCAGGACCTTCTGCCCGCGCTTCAGCTCGAGCAGCGGCGGCGGCAGGCGCGCATGGTCGCGGCCCGGCCAGGAGCGGCCGTCCAGGGTCCAGAACGCGCCCTCGGCCAGGCACAGCGAATCCGCAATATCGATCTTGCGCCCGTCGGGGAGCACGATCGGCGGCGCGTCGGGGATGTCGGCGGAGGCGCCCTGGCCGAGCTCGAGATTGTGCTCGAGCGCGCCGGTGAAATCTTCCACGACCGGCATGGGAAGCGCCGGTGCGCGCCCTTCTCCGCCGCCGGCATGCAGGCTCGCGAGCAGCACCGGCGCGGCGGCGAAATAGTCGAGCACCTGGACGTCGCCCGCGACCAGGAGATCGAGGCGCATGCCCGGCCCCAGCCGCCAGGTCTCGAGCGCGAACGGCGTCACGGGATTGCCGTCGATGGCGATCACCTGGGCCGCGCCGCCTTGAGCCCCGATCTCGCAGATGCGCGTCGGGTCGGCGTTGATCAGCCGGACACGGACATTGCTGAGCGCTTTCAGCGCGATGGCCGGCTGCGCCGCGCCGTTCACCGTGCGCAGAGTGCCGAAGGTCCCGGCCCGGCTCGCGCCGCTCGGCGTGAACAGCGGCAGGAAGCGGCCTTGTCCGTCGACGCGCCAATCTTTCAGGACCAGCACGACGTCGTCGTCATAGACCTCGTCCTCGACGATCAGCGCGCCGATCAGGCCGCGGCCCAATTGCTCGACCGTGTCGCAATGCGGATGGAAGAAGAACGTGCCGGCATCGGGCGGCGTGAAGCGATAGGCGAACTCCTCGCCCGGCTGTACCGGCAGCTGCGTGAGATACGGCACGCCGTCCATCGCATTGGGCAGGCGCACGCCGTGCCAGTGGATCGAGCTGTGCTCCTTGAGCGCGTTCTTCAGCGTGACCCGCAGTTCTTCGCCCTTCTTCAGGCGCAGGACCGGGAAAGGCCGCTCGCCATAGAGCCACAGCTTCGCGGGCTCGGGGCCGAGCGCGAAATCCTGCTCATGCGCGGTCAGCGTGATCGCGCGGCCACCGATGCGCGTCTCGGCCAGGCGCCCGTCGGCCGGCGGCGCGCTCTCGAACAGCGCGCAGCCTGCCAGCGGCGCGGCAAGGCTTGAGAGCAGAACCTCGCGGCGCGACGGCATCACTTCAGCGCGCTGCCGGCGTGGTCCGACTTGCCGGAATTGACCTTCAAGTGGAGCGACGCCGCGACGGCTTCGATGGCGCGGGTCTGCGCGACCAGCGCGTCCATCGCGTCCTGCACCATCTTGTTGCCGTCCGCATTGCCGGCCGCGATCATCTGGCTATAGGCCATCTTCCCGCTCTCGGCTGCGTCCTTCATCCTGGCGATGGCCGCCAGCGCAGCCGCGAGCGCGCCGTCCATGCGCTTGGCCGCGGCAGGATCGAGGCTCGCCGCATAGCCGCGCAAATTCGGGCCTGCGGCGCCCGCATATTCGCCGCGCCAGATCTGGCCGATGCCGATCTCGTCATAGTAATGCGAGTTGTGGGTGTTGTTGGAGAAGCAGTCCTGCTGCTCCTCGGGGTCGTGCAGCATCAGCCCGAGCTTCATGCGCTCGCCGGTCATCTCGCCGAAGGTGAGGCTGCCGAGCCCGGTGAGGATATCGGACAACCCGCCGTCATTGCCTTTGGCCGTCAGCTCGGCGCGCGCCTTGCCGCCGGCGCGCCAGTCCGCCGCCATCTCGTCGAGATCGGCGACGAGAAGATCGCTTGCGGCTTTCAGATACGCCGCGCGGCGCGCGCAATTGCCGTGGGTGCAATGAGCGGGGTCGTAGTCGCTCGGCGGACGCTCGCCGGCGCCGCCGCTGAGGCCCTTCAGGTTCTGGCCCCAGAGCAGGAACTCGATGGCGTGGAAGCCGGTCGAGACGTTGGCCTGCACGCCTTCGGCCTCCTGCAGGCTTCGAAGCAGCGCCGTGTCGATGGTCGTGGCGTCGACCATCTTGGCGCCGATGCGCAGCTTCGTCGAGCCGATCACGTTCAAGGTATAGAGCGGGTTCTGGTCCGAGGTGGTCCCATAGGACGGCGCGACATAGTCGATCAGCCCTTCGTCGAGCGGCCAGGCGTTCACCTTGGGCTCCCAATCGTCGACCACCGAATTGGCGAAGCGGAAACCTTCGGTCTGGAGGTAGGGCACGCGCGCCGCTTTCCACGCATTGCGCGCGGCCGTCAAAGTGCCCGCATCGGGATGCGCCAGGAACGCGTTCACCGCGCTCTGCAGGTCGCGCGCCTTCGCGGCGGAGTCGCCATAGATCGCCGCGGCCATGTCGGCGTAGCGGCCGATCACGGCGTCCGGCGCCGGCGCCGCGACGGCCGCGCTCGTCAGGCCCAGAAAGGCGGCCACGACCGCCCGACAACCCCACATGTTTTTCTCCTTCGGCTCCGGGGCTTAGCGGCTGATTGTGACAGTTGGGTGGCGCGATTGTCGACACCTGCGAATACGCATTACGCTCGCCCTAAAGGAGATTTCCATGACCTCACTTCCCGAGCGCGATCCCAAGGCCGACACCCTGGTAGCTTCCGGCAATGCCGCGGTCATCTTCATCGATTACCAGGCGCCCCAGATCGCCGTCGTCAAATCGCGCGACCGGACCGAGCTGGTCGCCAACACCGTGCGCACGGCACAGCTCGCCCGGCTGTTCGGCCTACCCGTCATCCTGTCGACGGTGAACGTCGCCGACGGCGCGCCGCCGACCGTCGCGGAGCTCGCCGACGCGCTGCCGGGTGTGGCGCCCATCGACCGCACGTCGATCAACGCCTGGGAGGACGAAGACTTCATCCGCGCCGTGAAAGCCACCGGCCGCAAGAAGATCGTGATCGGCGCGCTGTGGACCGAGGCCTGCCTCGCCTTCCCGACGATCGACATGCTGGCCGAGGGCTACGAGGTCTATCCCGTGCTCGATGCCGTCGGCGGCACTTCGCGCGAAGCGCACGATACGGCCGTCGAGCGCATCGTTCGGGCGGGCGCGAAGCCGCTGACCTGGGTGGCGCTCGGCTGCGAGCTGCAGCGCGACTGGAACCGCGTCGCCACCGCGGACGCCTTCGCCGACATCCTCTCGGCGGCCCGGTAGTCCACGTCTCACGGCGCGTTTCAGATCGCGACAGCAAAACCGCAATTTCGCCGCAACAAGATCGCGATGCGCCATCGTCCAGAAGCGATGGCGCCGCAAAGCAAGCGCTGAATCCCTCTCGCCTTTACCTGAGGGGGTCACCAATGAGGCATCGTCATCCGAACCTGTTGCGCCGGCTGTTGCCGGCGTTTGCGTTTCTCATCGCCTGCGCCGGCACTGTCGCCGAAGCGCAGGACAAGCCCAATTGCGCGCCGGGCCTGATGCGGCGCGACGAAGCGGCGAGCGGCACCTTGCTGCTCAAGACCCGCACGCCGGGCTGCTACCTGGGCGCGCCCAGGGTCGCCGCCGACATCACCGTCAACGTCGCAGGTCCCGTCGCGCGCACCCGCGTCACCCAGCGCTTCCACAACCCGTCCGACGGCTGGATCGAGGGCGTCTATCTCTTCCCGCTGCCCGACGGCGCCGCGGTCGACACCTTGAAGCTGCGGATCGGCAGCCGGCTGATCGAAGGCGACGTGAAGGAGAAGCAGGAGGCACGCCAGATCTACGAAGAGGCGAAAGCCAACGGCCAGCGCGCCAGCCTGGTCGAGGAGGACCGGCCCAACGTCTTCACCAACCAGGTCGCCAATATCGGCCCGCACGAGACCGTCACCGTCCAGATCGAATACCAGGAGAGCCTGCGCTTCGAGCACGGCCGCTATGGCCTACGCATTCCGCTGGTCGTCGCCCCGCGCTATGCGCCCGGAAATGCCCCCGTCGCCGACACGGTCAAGTTGATGGCGCCGGTGCTGCGCCCCGAATGGGGCAAGGTCAATCCGGTGCGCATCCGCGTGAATTTGGAAGCCGGCTTCCCGCTCGGCGATGTGGAATCCCGGAGCCATGCGCTGCTCGTCGACCGCCGCGCGACCTCGGCCGCGATCCGGTTGCGCGACGGCAAGGTGCCCGCCGACCGCGACTTCACCATGAGCTTCGCGGCCGCGCCGGGCAACGCACCCAATGTGTCGCTGCTCAAGGAGACCGTCGCCGGCACCGACTACCTGCTCGCGCTCATCGTCCCGCCCGCGGCCAGGCACGACGTCAAGCCCAAACCGCGCGAGGCGATCTTCGTGCTCGACAATTCCGGCTCGATGGGCGGCGAGTCCATCCGCCAGGCGAAGGCGAGTTTGATTCTCGCACTCGACCGGTTGCACGAAGAGGACAATTTCAACCTCATCCGCTTCGACGACACGCTGACGGTGCTGTTCCCGCGGCCGGTGCCCGCCTCGGCCGCGAACCTCGCCGCCGCCAAGGCCTATGTGCAGAGCATCGACGCCGCCGGCGGCACCGAGATGCTGCCCGCGCTCCTCGCGGCCCTGAACGACGACACGCCCGACGACACCAGCCATGTCCGCCAGGTGATCTTCCTGACCGACGGCGACGTGAGCAACGAGGCGGAGCTGTTCTCGGCGATCAAGCAGAAGCTCGGCCGCTCGCGCCTGTTCACCGTCGGCATCGGGTCCGCGCCCAACATGTACTTCATGAGCGGCGCGGCGCGCGCCGGGCGCGGCACCTATACCGGGATCGCCTCCATCGACGAGGTCGCGCCCCGCATGGCCGAGCTCTTCGCCAAGCTCGAGCGTCCGGTGATGACGGATATCTCCGCGCGCTGGCCGCAATCCGCCGCGATCCAGATGTGGCCGAACCCGCTGCCCGACCTCTATGACGGCGAGCCGGTCGTGATCGCCGCGCGCACCGCGAACCTGCAAGGCCAGCTCGTGCTCAGCGGCAAGTTCGCGGGCCAGCCCTGGACCACGACGCTCGACCTGAGCAGCGCGCGCGCGGCCCAGGGCATCGAGAAGCTGTGGGCGCGGGGCAAGATCCAGAGCCTCGAGGACAGCCGCGTGCTCGGCGTCGACACGGCGCAGATCGACATGGGCGTGCTGGCGACCGCGCTGGAGCATCATCTGACCAGCCGCCTCACCAGCCTCGTCGCGGTCGACAAGACGCCCCGCCGTCCCGCGGACGAAATGCTGACGCGCCAGGATGTGCCGCTCAACCTTCCCGACGGCTGGGACTTCGACAAGGTGTTCGGCACGGACGCGACGCCCGACCTGCAGCACGCCGAAGCTGTCCCCGCGAACCTGCTGCGCGAGCTCGACACCGGCCATGGCGCGAGCGCGGTCAAGCCGGCGGGCGAGGCCGTCCAGCTGCCGCAAGGCGGGACGGATTCGCGCCTGATGTTCCTGATCGGTCTCGGTCTGCTGCTTGCGGCCTCCCTCCTGGTGCGGCGGACCGGCACGGAGACCCGCCGGTGAGCGGTCTCCGCAAGGCGGGCGCGGCGCTCTTCGGTCTCCTGGGCGCCGCGCTCGTCGTCTCCTCTTTCTATATGCCCGCCAAGGCGGCGCTCGCGCAGGTCCTGCTCGAGCGCGCCTGGGTGCGGGTGCAGCACGGCGAGGCGAACGCGAAGCCCTGGCCGTGGGCCGACATGAGCCCGCTCGCCGAGATCGCGGTGCCGCGCCTTCACGCCCGCGCCATCGTGCTCGAAGGCGCGAGCGGCCAGGCGATGGCGTTCGGGCCCGGTCACATGCCGAACACGCCGGCGATCGGCGCGCACGGCACCGCCATCGTCGCCGCCCATCGCGACACGCAATTCGCGATGCTGAAGGATTTGCGCAAGGGCGACCTCGTCGAGGCCGAGACGCGCGGCGGCAGGCGCACGATGTTCCGCGTCGTGTCGATGCGCGTGGTGGGCGCCAACGCGTCGGGCATCGACCCCGCCGATCCGGGCCCGAGTGGCGCGCGGCTCGCGCTCGTCACCTGCTATCCGTTCGACGGCGTGCTGCATTCGCCCTTGCGCTATGTGGTGCTGGCCGACCGCGTGCGTTGACTTCGCTCGGGCGCGCCACGCAATGTCGGCGCATGGGCTATGAACTGGACCGGCCGGAGCTTGCCTGGTGGCTGCCGCAGATCGAGGATCGCGGGCCGACGATCCTGATCAACGGCACGATCCGCCCGCCCGCGTGGCCGCCGGCCGAGCCGATCCGCCTCGCGATCGACGGCGTGCCGGCCGTAGGCACCGACTATCTCGAACTCGCCGACAAAGGAGCGATCACGGTGCGCGGCATGCTGCCGGTCGCCTCGAGCTTCGGCGACAAGGACGAAGTCGTGCTGCGCGTGGTCGGCGCGAGTTCCGGCGCTTATCTGCGCGACTGGGACCACTTCCACCTCGCGCGGCCCGGGCGCAAATCCGCCGTGGCGTTGCCGCCCGACAAGCTCACCCAGCGCGCGATCTGGCTGCCGCCGCGCGTGTTCGAGAAATGGGGCCATGCGCAGAAGCGCAAATACGACGCAGCCGTCGCGCGCCATCAACCGAAGCCGCGCGACGAATGGCGCTTCCTCGATTGGGGCTGCGGCGCCGGACGCATGGCGCGCTATATGGCGTTCGAGTGCGACTATACCGGCATCGACATCGACCGCGAGGCGATCGACTGGTGCCGCGCCAACATCCCCAAAGGGCGCTTCGAGCTGCAGGGCCTCGAGCCGCGCACCATCTTCGCGGCCAAGACCTTCGACGCGGTCATCGGCATCTCGATCTTCACGCATCTGAAGGAAGACGCGCAGTTCGCGTGGCTGCAGGAACTCGCCCGCGTCACCAAGCCCGACGGCGTCGTTGCGGTCTCTACCTGCGGCGCGACGTCATTGTTCAACGCCGGCGACCCGCCCGAGGTGCGCGCGGCGCTCGAGGCGCGCGGCTTCTGCGACACCGGCCCCGAATTCACGCTCAAAGGCGTCACCGCCGACGACGAATATTATCGCAACTGCTACCACACCCACGCCTACATCCGCGAGCAGTGGAGCCGCTGGTTCGAGGTGCTCGAGATCCTCCCCGGTTTCGTCGCCAACATGCAGGACATGGTTTTCCTACGGCCGCGCGCGTGAGGTCCGCTTCGACTTGACGGCTGGTAGCTCATCACCCTTGACCGGAGCCCGGTTCGCACCAGCGCGCTTCAGGATCGAAAGTGCCTTGGGCAGATCGGCGCGCGCCGCGCGCTCGGCGATGTAGCTCTCGGTCCGCAGCGCGGAGAGCTTCTCCGCACCGCGACGTTGATGAGCTGGTTCAGCGCGACGCCTTCCCGGTCGGCCGGCTTGCGCGCTTCGTCGAGCAGCGACGGCTGAAGCCTCAGCGCGAAATCGCTCTTCCTCATCGTTTCCTCCCAATCCGTTCCACCGCCTCGCCTGGCGTCAAAACCTCTATTCCGAACTGCTTATCGGCCGGTCCGAAATCGGCCCGCTACCGCGCCCCTAAGTGCTTGGTCAGATACGCCGCGGTCGCGGTGTCGGCGGCGAGCCAGGAGGCGTGGCGCAGGAAGCCGTGGATCTCGTCGGGCAGCACCAGCTCGTCGTAGGGCGCGTGCTTGAGGTCGAGGCGGCGCGCGAGGTCAACGGTCTGGGCGAACTGCACGTTGCGATCGTCGTCGCCATGGATGAAGAGCACCGGCCCTTTCCACTTCGACAGATCGGCGACGGGCGAGGACTGGAACGCGACCTTCAGCGCTTCCTCGCGGTCGCCCTTCTCGTAGCGCGCACTGGCTGCGCCGAACCATTCGTCGAGGAAGCGCGACCAATCGTGCACGCCGTGCAGATCGACGCCGGTCTTGAAAATCTCCGGATTGCGCGCCAGCCCCATCGCCGTGAGGTAACCGCCATAGGAACCGCCCCAGATGCCGATGCGCGCCGGATCGACGCCCTTCACGGCTTGCAGGAACTTCGCGCCCGCGACGACGTCCCGGTACTCGCTCGCGCCCGTCGGTCCCGCATGATCGGGATGATGGAAGCCGTGGCCATAGCCGATGCCGAGGCGATAGTTGACCGCCAGCACCGTGAAGCCATGCGTCGCGAGGTACTGGTTCGTCGCATAGGCGTTCGAGTAGTAGTCCATGTAGTGCCAGCCGAGCAGCATCTGCCTGGGCGGCCCGCCATGGACGAAGATCACGCCGGGCTTGTTGCCGCCACCCGGCGCCTGGAACAGCTGGCCATGCGCGACCGTGCCGTCGGCAGCGGTGAAGCTCACCGATCCGGGCACGACGAAATCCTTGCCCGGATAATCGGCCGGAACGTCGCCCGCCATCAGGTCGTGGCGGTCCTTGCCGTCGAGGTTCGCGATCGCGCCGACGGGCGGATTGCGCACGCCGGTGGAAATGAACGCCACGTGGTTGTCGTCGGCCGCGGCGGGCGACCACTCGATGCCGTCGCCGGAGGTGATCGCCTGCGGCTTCGCGGCATTCACCGGCACGCGGAAGATGTGACGGCGGTCGAAATCCGACGCCGAGCCGGTATTGGCGTTGTAGATCATCCATTGCCGGTCGTGGCTTTGCGTCACGTCCTCGACCATGAACTTGCCCGGCGTCAGCAAGGTCGCGGCGCCGCCGTTCTCCGAGACCGAATAGAGATGCGGCCAATTGTCGAGATCGGCGAGGAACACCAGCCGTCCGCCCGCGCCCCAGAACAGATTGGCGTTGCCCGCGGTCTCGGGGAACGAACCAAGCAAGGTCTCGGGGCTCTTCCACGCCGCATGCGCCGCACCGCTCGCGGCACTCGCGACCCAGACCGCCCAGGGCTGCGGCGTCTGCTTCAGGATCGGCACCGGCGCTCCCCCTGCGCCCGGCAGGCGCACGAAGGCGATCTTGCTGCCGTCGGGCGACCAGCGCGGCGAGAGATCGCGATTGGTCGTCGGCGCCAGAAAGGTCAACGGCTTCGTCTTGCCGTCGAAGATCGCGATGAAGGAATGATCGCCGCGGTTCGACACGAAAGCGAGGCGCTTGCCGTCGGGCGACCAGTGCAAATCGTGGTCCTTGCCGCGGTCGTAGAACAGCAGCGAAGGCTTTCCGCCCGCGACCGTCCACACCTGGTCCTTGAGCACATAGGCGACGCGGCCGTCCGAAGAGATGGCGGGCTCGTCACCCTCCGCGACCTTGGTCGCGGCGCCACCGCGCACCGCCACCGCATAGAGCGTGACTTTCGCCTGGTCGGTCGTGGCATCCGGAACCGGCGGGCTGTCGGCTTCCCAGTTGGAATCGTGATCGCCGCCGCGCACATAATAGAGCTTGGCGCCGTCGGGCGAGAAGGTGAGCTGGGTGATCTCCTGCCCGTCATCGGCGGTGTATTTCGTCGCTTGCCTGGGCTTGTAGGCCGGCGCGTCGGCGACCCACACATTGCGCACGCCCTGGACGTTGCGCACCCAAGCGACGTGCCCGCCGTTCGGCGCTGCGACCATGCCGGTCGCGTAGGGATAGGACAGCACCTGCTCCATGGTGAACGGCGCGGCCTGCACGCTGCTCGCAAGCAACGCGGCCAATGCAATACCAAGCTTCATCCGATCTCCCTCGCAGGCTGGCGATTGTCGCCGGAAAAAGGCTAGGATAAGCCATCGAAATCCGAAAGGCTTTTCCATGAACGAGATCGTGCGCACGCGCGAGCCGGAGACCTTGCCCGCGCGCGCCTATTGGGCGGACGAATACTGGCAGCGCGACCGCGACGCGATCTGGGCGAAGACCTGGGTCATGGTCGCCTCGGTCGAGGATTTCGCCAGGACCGGCGACTATGTGGCCGCGAGCGTCGCGGGCCGTCCCGTGCTGGTGGTGAAGGCCGAGGACGGGATCAAGGCCTTCCACAATGTCTGCCGCCACCGCGCTTCGCCGCTGGTGCTCGCCGAGTGCGGCCATCTCGAGCGCCTCACCTGCCCCTATCACGGCTGGCGCTACGGCTTCGACGGCAAGCTGCTCAACGCGCCGGCGATGCGCATCGAGCGCGAGGATTACGGCCTCTTTCCCGTGCGCTGCGAGACCTGGCGCGGCCTCGTCTTCGTGTGCCTCTCCGCCGACGCCGAGCCGCTGGGCGAATGGATGCGCGAAGTGTCGGACGCGGCGTTGCGCTATCCGCTCGAGGACATGCATCTCGCGCGCACGCTGTCGGTCGAGGCGGACATCAACTGGAAGACCTATGCCGACAACTATGCCGAAGGCTGGCACGTGCCGACGATCCATCCCGGCCTGAACGAGACGCTCGACATGGCGAGCTACAAGGTCGAGACCTCGGGCCTGGTGCTGCAGACCCATTCCGCGCGCGCCCGCGACGGCGGCATGACCGACGGGCTGTGGGTATGGCGCCTGCCGGGCCTGCTGCTCAACATGTACAATTGGGGCATGAGCGTGGAGCAGATCGAGCCGCTGGGGCCGAAGAAGCTGCGCTTGAACTACCGCTATTTCTTCAGCGACGCGGCGAAGGCGTCCGCGTGCGACGCGATCGTGGCCTGGAGCCAGACCGTCACGCGCGAGGATCTGACGATCTGCGAGCGCGTGCAGAAGAACCTGGAAGCCGGCATCTACGACCGCGGGCGGCTGTCGCTGGTGTTCGAGAACGGCGTCATCCAGTTCCAGCAGATGGTGGAGGCGGCGTACCGGCGCAACGCGTCGTAAGTCCGGGGGTTCCAAGATTAAATTCGGGGCAATCCGGGGCGGTTCATCGCAGGTTCAGGAAAGAACCGCGACACTGCACGTTGAGGATCAGTGTCATCTCAGCAGGAGCGCCCCCTTATGAAGAAAGCCATTCTTTCCGCCCTTCTGGCCGGGGCCGCGGTATTCTCCGCGGCGCCGTCGGAAGCGCGGCCGATCGACCATCCGCATGCGACCTTCCATGCGCGCGTCGGCGTTCATCCGCGTGCGGCGATCCGTCCGCATGCCCGTTTCGTGTTCCGTCACGACTTCCGCCACTTCACGCCGGCCGAGCATCGCTGGTGGCGCGGCGGCCGCTGGCATCACATGTGGTGGCACGGGCGTTACGGCTGGTGGTGGGGCGTGGGCGGTGCGTTCTACTGGTATCCCGCGCCCGTCTATCCGTACCCGTATGAAGTCTCGCCGACCTATTACGACGACGACTATGACGGCGGCTATGACGACGAGGCAGGCCCCGACGATCAGGGCGGCTATGACGACCAGGGTGGCGGCTATGACGATCAGGCCGGCCCGGGCGACCAGGGCGGCGGTTACGGCACCTGGTATCACTGCCGCAGCCCCGAGGGCTATTACCCCTACGTGAAGACCTGCAAGGGCGGCTGGGAAGAAGAGCCCGCGCAGCCGAACGACATGCAGGGCGGTCCGGGAGGCCCCGGCGATCAGGACCAGGGCCCGCCGCCGGGCTATGACGATCAGGCGCCGCCTCCGCCGCGCTGATCCTTCGAGGCCCGGCGTCATGCTGAGGTGCGTTGCGTCCTTCGTCCGGCATCATCCTGAGGCGCGAGCAGAGCGAGCCTCGAAGGATGACGTCCCCTCTGGATGACGGCAGCGCCTCGAAGCAACGCCGGGCGCCTCAGGATGACGGTCAATTCAATCCGGTGTGGACCGGCCGCTCGCGATCCAGTCGAGTATGTCGGTCCACACCGTTTTCGCATCCAGGTCGCGCAGCAGCATGTGATAGCCGTGCTCGTAGCGCTTGACCGTGGCGCGCTTGCCGAGCGACGCGATCACCGCTTCGGTCGGCGCCTTCGGGATGATCTGGTCCTTCGCGCCATAGACGATCAGCATGTCCGGCGGGTGGTCGAGATGCTCCGGCGCGTGACGCGCCTCGTCCATCAGGTTCACCAGTCCATAGATCGCATCGGCGCGCGTCGCGTGCTGGAACAGCGGGTCGCGCGCGAGCTTCCTCAGCATCTCGATATTGTCGGACGGCCAGATCTTCAGGCCCTTGCCGGTGAAGGTCTTCCACGGGAAGACATGCGCGCTCACCCACAGCGCCGCGCGATAGGAGAACGGCATGTCCTGGCGCCCCCACACCGCCGGCGCCACCAGGATCACGCCATCGACGCGCGGCTTGTGCGGGCTCGCGAGCGACGAGAGCACGACCGCGCCGCCCATGCTCTCGCCCAGCGCATAGACCGGCACGTTCGGATATTTCGCGCGCGCGGCCTCGACGAAATCGGCGAGGTCGGCGCGCAGCGCGTCGCCGCCGGGCCAGATGCCGGGATTGGGAGAAGAGCCGAAGCTGCGCTGGTCATAGGCGAGCGTGGTGATGCCGTTCTTCGCCCACCAATTGCCCGGCATGTCGAAGGCGTTGGAATAGTCGCTCATGCCGTGCAGCGCCACGATCACCGCGATCGGCGCGGGCGCGTCCCAATGGCGGAGCCTGAGCAGCATCCCGTCGCGCGCCACGAACGTGTCGCGCTCGATCGTCGGCGTGACGTTTTCCAGTCCTTGCTCCGCGACGCGCGGCGCGCAGGCCGCGAGCGCGCTTAAGGCAACGACAAGACACGCCGCACGCGCCGTCTGAGATAGGGAAGCAGCTCGTCCTCGAACCATGGATTCTTCTTGAGCCAGGCGGTGTTGCGCCAGGAAGGATGCGCCAGGGGAATATAGCGCGGCGCGTAGGTGCGCCAAGCCCCGACCGTCTCGGTCATGCTGGGCTTGACCCGTTTGCCCAGATGCCAGGCCTGCGCGTGCGCGCCGACCAGCAGAGTCAGGTCGTAAGCCGGCCGCGCTTCGACCAGCCGCGCGCGCCAGGTCGCGGCGCATTCGCGGCGCGGCGGCTTGTCGCCTCCGGCGGCGTCATAGCCCGGAAAGCAGAACGCCATCGCGGCGATGTTGACGCGGCGCGTGTCGTAGAAGGTCTCGGCATCGACGCCCATCCAGGCGCGCAGCCGCTCGCCCGACGCGTCGTCGAACGGCTTGCCGCTCCTGTGCACGCGCATCCCCGGCGCCTGGCCGACGATCAGCAGCTTCGCCTGAGCCGACACCTGCAGCACCGGCCGCGGCTCCAGATGCGCCTCGCACAAGCGGCACGCGCGGATGTCGCGAAGGAGGGAGTCGAGGGCGGTCATCTAGCGGAACAGCGTGACCGGAATGCCAACGAACCCCGCCATGCCGCGATCCGACGTGACCAAGCCGCACTCGAGCACGATCGCCAGCGCGAGGCATAAGCGGTCGCCCAGGGACAGATCGAGCTCGCGCGGCGCCCGCGAGATTTCGGCCGCGATACGGGCATGCAGCGTATTCACCGGCATGACGCGGATGCCGAAATTCACGACACGCTTATAAGAACCGTCAGTCGACAGGCCGCGCTGCTGAGCTTTGGAAAGAACCTCGGCCAGTGTCGCCGCCGACATCACGGCGCCTGGCAACGCCGCTTCCACCCTGTCGGCACCGCGCTCTTCCAAGATGACGGCCAGAAACGCCGAGCTGTCCAGAACGATCACTTTTCGAATTTCTGTTCCGGCTCGTTGAAACGGCCATACTCCCGCGCCGCTTCCTCGCGCTTTTCGGCGATGAACTGATCGACCGAATAGGTCTCGCGCATAGGCTTGAAGAATTCCTGCGCTTCCTTCACAGCCGCCGCGATCTCTTCCTTGGTCTTGGGATTCTTGTACTCGAATTTCGGCGGGGGGTCTTCGGCGAGGATGCGGTCGACCGCGTCCCGCCACACCGGCTTGGCTTCCGGCTGCGGAACGGGCTTTGCACCGGTTATAGTCTGCTTGACCATACTCGAAGTTTAGCAGATCGAAGCCACAACCGTCAATCGCCCTTGAGCATGTTCCGCGCGATGACGAGCTGCTGGACCTGGCTGGTGCCTTCGTAGATGCGGAAGATGCGCACGTCGCGATAGAAGCGCTCGATGCCGTAATCGGCGACATAGCCGGCGCCGCCGAAGATCTGCACCGCGCGGTCGGCGACGCGGCCGACCATCTCGGAGGCGAAATATTTCGCGCAGGCCGATTCCGTCGTGACGTTCTGGCCGGCGTCGCGCTTCCTCGCCGCGTCGAGCACCATGCAGCGCGCCGCATAGGCTTCGGTGCGCGAATCCGCGAGCATCGCCTGGATCAGCTGGAAGTCCCCGATGCGCTGCCCGAACTGCTCGCGCTCGCGCGCGTAAGCCACCGCCTCGCCGATCAGCCGCTCGGCGACGCCGACGCAAACGCCGGAGATGTGCAGCCGCCCGCGGTCGAGCACCTGCATCGCCACCTTGAAGCCCTCGCCCTCTTCGCCCAGCCTGAGCGCCGCCGGCACGCGCGCGTTCTCGAACACGACGTCCGAGATATGCGCGCCCTGCTGGCCCATCTTCTTCTCCGGCTTTCCGACGTGGATGCCGGGCGTGCTCGCCGGCACGATGAAGGCCGAGATGCCCGATGCGCCTTTGCGGCCCGGATCGCTGCGCGCCATGAGCGTGAACATCCCCGCGCGGTTGGCGTTGGTGATGAAGCGCTTGGTGCCGTTGACGACGTAGTGGTCGCCGTCCCGGATCGCCGTGGTCTTGAGCGAGGCCGCGTCCGAGCCCGCGCCCGGCTCGGTCAGGCAAAAGCTCGACACCACCTCGCCGCTGGCGAGCCTGGGCAGCCATTCGCGCTTCTGCGCCTCGGTGCCGAACATCACCACGCCCTGGCTGCCGATGCCGACATTGGTGCCGATGACGGAGCGGAACGCCGGCGAGGTGTGGCCGAGCTCCATCGCCACCAGCACCTCTTCCTCCATGGTCAGCCCGAGCCCGCCATATTCTTCGGGAATGGAGATGCCGAAGAGCCCGAGCGCGCGCATCCCGTCGATCACGGCATCGGGCACGCGGTCGTCGTCGGCGACCTTGGCTTCGAGCGGCACGCAGGTCTCGCGCACGAAGCGGCGCACCGTGTCGATCAGCTGGTTTCGGGTCTCGAGGTCGAGCGCCATCCAAGGCCTCCGTGCTATTCTCGAAACACACTAGCGCATTCACGGCTTCGTGTTTCAAGCGAACGTGAGTTCAACCCGAAATCGCGGTGTGGACAATGGATCGCGCGGTTCTCGATGGAGGCAGGAATGTTCGTTCGATTTCTCGTCATGCTCGTCACCGGCGACAAGGGTCTCGGCGTCGACCCGAACGGAGGCTGAGATGCTGAGCCACTTCCTTGCGATCCTGTTCGGCCGCAGCATCCTCGATCCCATTGGCGGAGGCTGAAGATGCGCTGGCTGTTCCGGCTCCTGTTCGGTGTCGATTCCGGCGGCGGCATGGACCCCAACGGACGCGACAACGGCTCGTGCATCGATCCTGACGGAGGCTGACGATGTTTTGGTTCCTTGCCCTGCTCTTCGAAAGAGGCTCGACGATCGATCCCAACGGCGATCGCGGCGCCGGCCTCGACCCCAACGGAGGCTGAGATGCTGCGCATGCTGTTTAGGCTGCTGTTCGGTCCCGGCGACCAGGGACCGTTGATCGATCCGAACGGAGGCTGACGATGCTCGACTGGCTTTGGCGTCTGCTCGATCTCGACGCGAGCCCGCGGATCGACCCCGAGGGGTAAGAAACGCCGCCGCGGGAGTCCTCCTCCCGCGCGTTGCGGCGAGAGCGTCCGCGCTGGGCGTGGTCGGCGCGGACGCTCACTCCGTGGGTTGGCCCCGCAGCACATAGACGCCGGCGATCAGGATGTGATCGACCGCGTCGTCGCTCGGCCCGAGCGGCAGAAATACGATCTCGTGATAGGAGTATCGGGTGTCGGGCATGTCGCGCCCGATCCAGCCGCGATAGCCGAACGGCGCGCGGCCCGTGCGCGCGCCGTCGTAGAAGATCTTCAAGCCTTGCGCGAATTTCGGCCGCCTGCGCGCCAGGTCGCTGAGGCGCGTGCCCTGGTAGTTCTCGCCGTAGGCCTGGATCTGCACGTCGCCGACGATGCGATACTCGTAGTCGCCATCGAGCACGCGCAGCAGCATCACGTGACGCAACAGCTTGCCGAAATCGCGCGGCGCGAGATCGGCGCGCGAGGGAAATTTGCGCGCGCCCTTGAGGCGGTGCCAATGCTCCACGACCTGGCGCAGCGCCACAGCCTCGAGCTGGTCGAGCGACAGGATGCGCCCCGAGGAATATTCGGGGATCTCGAGCTCGTCGGGCGGCGGCTTCGGTGCGAGAGAGGCCATGGAGCGGATTGTCGTCTCGAATTGTGAATGATTCGGTAACTGCGGATTAGGGATAGCGCAGCCGGAGCGACCTGTCATAGTGACCCGGCCATGCGTCTTTCCGTCCTCGACCAGTCGCCGATCCGCAAGGACGGCAGCGCGGCAGACGCCGTCGCCGAGACCGTCGCGCTGGCCAAGGCGTGCGATGCGCTGGGCTATCACCGCTACTGGCTGGCGGAGCATCACAACTCGAATTCCTTCGCCGGATCGTGTCCCGAGATCCTGATCGGCAAGGTCGCGTCGGAGACGCGCCGCATCCGCGTCGGCTCGGGCGGCGTGATGCTCACCCATTACAGCCCGCTGAAAGTGGCCGAGCAGTTCCGCATGCTCGAAGTGCTCAATCCCGGGCGCATCGATCTGGGTCTCGGGCGCGCGCCCGGCACCGACCAGCGCACGGCCGCGGCGCTGCAGGCGGGACCGCAAGGCTGGGGAATCGATGCGTTCCCGAGCCAGGTGCATCTGTTGCGCCAGTTCCTCGACGACGGCGCCGAGCGCAGCCCGTTGCCGCCCGATCATCCCTATCGCGGCATCCACGCCATGCCGCGCGCGCCGTCGAAGGACGGGCCGGAGCTCTGGATGCTGGGCTCGGGCATCCACAGCGCGCTCTATGCGGCCGAGTTCGGCATGAAGTTCAGCCACGCCTATTTCATCAGTCCGGAAGGAAGCCGCGAAGCCGTCGCCGCCTATCGCGAGCGCTTCAAGCCGAGCGCGCAATGCCCGCGACCCGTGGTCTCGCTCGGCATCGCGGCCTTGGCAGCCGCGACCGAGGAAGACGCCGAGGCGCTGTCGGCCTCGCGCAACCTCTGGGTCGTGCGGCTGCTCACCGGACGGCCGATCCCGTTTCCGCCGCCGGACGAAGCGCGCGATTATCCGTTCACGGAGCAAGAGGAGGCCTTGCTGCGCACCGTGCGGCGCCGCTCGGTCGTCGGCACGGCCGAGCAGGTGCGCGCCGACTTGTTGCAGCTCGCCGCAGAGCACGACGCCGAGGAGCTGGTGATCGTGACCATCACCTACGACTACGCCTCGCGGCTGCGCTCCTACGAGTTGCTGGCGAAGGCGTTCGCGCTCACGGCGCCCAATACGCGACCATGAGGAACAGCAGCGCCTGCTCGACGAAATCGCCGACATTGTGGCCGACGACCGGCGCCAAGATGCTGCGCGATTTCTCGAGCCAATAAGCATAGAGCACGCCGAGCGCGAAGGCGTAGAATTGCTGCGCCAGCGCGATCTCCCATGCCTCGTCGAAGAAGCTGCCGAAATGGGCGAGCGCGAAGATCGCCGCCACCACGACGCCCGCGCCGTTCATGCTGTAGCGCCCGAGCCGCACCTTGCCCGGCATGGTCGCGGCCAGATAGGTCGCCAGCAGCGAGCGGAACAGCACCTCTTCCGTCGGCCCCACATAGACGCCTTCGAAGCCGAGCCAGCCGAGCACATTGCCCGTGGTCGGCGGATAGCCGAGCTTGGGCGCGGTATGCTCGATCAGGTTGGGCGCATAGTCGACCGCGGTCATCAGCACGCCGAAGAACAATCCCCACAGCACCGCCCAGCCGACATAGCTCTTGTCTTCGGGCATGTGCAGGCCGTAATCGGCGGGCACCATGCGCTTGACGATCGCGATCGCGATCAGCGCCAGCACGAACTGCATGCCGTGCTGGGCATAAAGCCAGCCCAATTGGTCGGCGATGCCGGGCACGAGATGCGAATAGTGCCGCGCATAGTCGACGATCTCGGCCGCGATCCAGGGCAGGCCGAGCCCCAACAGCAAGACGGTCAGGATCGGCAGAAACTTGAGCCGGAAGGCCGGCGCCGTGTCGGAAGTCATCGAGCCCCCGCTCGAATGTCGATTCCACACCAGGAAGGCTGAACTTTACGGCAATCAGATGACCGGCAACAGCCCGATCATCGATCCCGTCAGCCCGCTGGCCAAGGTTCCCGAGACCAGCGCGCGCATGGCGAGCGGCACGATCTCGTCGCGGCGCTCGGGCACCAGGGTGCTGAGCCCTGCGATCATGATCCCGACCGAGCCCAGATTGGCGAAGCCGCACATGGCATAGACCATGATGAGCGTCGCGCGCGGGTCGAGCGTGCCCGGCGGCAGAGCGGCGAGGTCCAGATAGGCGACGAGCTCGTTCAGCACCGTCTTGATGCCCATCAGGCTGCCGGCCGCCGGCGCCTCCTGCCACGGCACGCCGAACAGCCACACCAGCGGGGCGAACAGCCAGCCGAGCACGCGCTCCAAGGACAGCGGCGCGCCCGCGACCGCGGGCAGCAGCTTCAGGATGGAATCCGCGAGCGCGACCAGCGCCACCATCACCAAGAGCATCGCCAGGATCTGCAGATAGATCTTGAGCCCGTCCTCGGTGCCGCGTGCGATAGCGTCCATGCTCGAGCGGTATTTGAGGTCGGACGCGGCTTCGGTCTCCACCCCGGCCTCGCCCGGCACCATGATCCGCGCGATCAGGATCGCGGCCGGCAGCGACATCATCGAGGCGATGAGGATATGGCCGAGCGCCTCCGGCACGACATTCGCAAGAATGGTCGCGTAGAGGAAGAACACCGTGCCCGCGACCGAGGCGAGCCCGACCGTCATCAGGATGAAGAGCTCCGCCCGGCTGAGCTTGGCGAGGTAGGGGCGGATCAGGAGCGGCGCCTCGACCATGCCGAGGAAGATCGTCGCCGCTGCGCCCAGCCCGACCGCGCCGCCGATCCGCATCAGCTTGCGCAGCACGAACGCGAAGGCGCCGACGATCGCGGGCAGGATGCGCCAATGCCAGAGCAGCGCCGACAGCGCCGAGATCACCAGCACCAGCGGCAATATGCCGAAAGCGAAGCTCACCATCGCGTTCGGGTTGGTGACCGCGAACGGCGCCGGCCCGCCGCCGACATAGCCGAAGACGAAGCCCGAGCCCGCTTTCGTCGCGGCGCTCAGCGCGTCGACCGCGCCGTTGAGCCCGAGCAAGGCGCTCCGCGCCAGCGGCACGCGCAACAGGAACAGCGCCAGCGCCGCCTGCAGCGCCAGTCCCGCCAGAACCGTGCGCCACGGAAACGCGCGGCGGTCCTCGGACAGCGCCCAAGCCAGCGCGACGATGACGCAGATGCCGAGCGCGGATTGGAAATGGAGCAGCATGATTCGTCCCCCGCGCCAGATTAAAGCAAGACCTCACCTTTCGAAGGGGGGTGCTGTCCGCGACCCGCTTGACGGTATTGATCTTCGCCAATCCCCAGACCTCAAGCATGTAGATCGTGCCGCCGGCGCTCTTCCGGCGTGACGCGCTCTCCGCCGAGCCCGAGCGCGATCCTGTGCCCCACCAGCGACTGCAGCGCGAATTGGAGAAGGATGAGCGGGATCTGCCGGAAGCCGGGGCCGAGAAAAATCCGGCACGCGAGAGCGACGACCGGCGGCACGATGTAGAGCAGCGCCGGCTCGACCTTGCGCTGACGGTCCGACTTCTCGACGACAAGGATGTCCGACATGCGCCCCCACTATCGAAAGAGGCTTCGAACTGTGACATGAATGGCGGGGGAAGGGATTCATGAAAAGCGAGAAACCGGCCGAGATCAAAGCCCTCTCGGGCGCGCGCGCGTTCCCGCCGCTGATCCTGGTGCTCTATCACTTCTGCGAGGGGCATCATTACATGGGCGCGTTCTGGTTCGACGCGCCGGTGGCCAAGGGCTACCTCTGGGTCGAGTTCTTCTTCGCGCTGTCGGGGTTCATCCTCACCCACGTCTATGGCGGGCATGTCCATGGCGGGCGCCGGCTCGACTATTTCGCCTTCCTGAAAGCGCGCCTGTCGCGCCTCTACCCGCTGCATTTGTTCATGCTGCTGGTGATCCTTGCGCTGGTGATCGGCTTGCGCGCGCTGGCGAGCGCGGGCGGATACGTCTCGATCTACGACATGCCGTATCACCCGGTCGTCACTCTCCCCTCGTTCGTCGCGAACCTCTTCCTGGTGCAGGCCTGGAACATCCTGCCCGCGCTGACCTGGAACGGCGCGTCGTGGTTCGTCAGCGTCGAGTTCCTGCTCTGCCTGCTGTTCCCCCTCTATCTCTATATCTCGCGCGGGGGACGGCTGCGCGCCGTGCTGCTGATCGCGGCCGGCAGCGCGACGCTCTATTGTCTCGCGCTGAGCTCGGGGCACGGCCTCGACCTCACCTTCCACAACGGCATCTTCCGCGGCATGGCGGGCTTCGCGATCGGCGTCGGCCTGTCGATGCTCTATCGCGAGGCGCAGAGCTGGAGCGCGCTGCCCGAAGGCCTGTTCACGCTGGCGCAGCTCGCAGCGCTGCTGCTCTTGCTGGACGCGATCTACCGCACCGAGTGGGCGCACAAGCCGTCCGACATCTGGGTCGCGCTGGCGATGGCGGGGCTGATCTTCACGCTCGCCTTCGACAAGGGCGTGCTGGCGCGCGCGCTGTCGGCCGCGCCGGTGCTGAAGCTGGGCGAGTGGTCCTATGCGATCTATATGGGACAGACCGCATGGCTGCAGCTGTTGCGCTACTTCGAGCAGCGCTGGTACCCGAACGCCGATCCGGCCGCGATCTGGTGGGCCGAGCCGCTGGGGCTGCTGGCGGTGTGCATCGTCTGGGGCGCGCTTCTCGCGACCTTCGTCGAGATCCCGGCCAACCGATTCTTGCGGAGGCTCTGATGGCAATCGACTATTTCGGCCACACCGACCGCGACGACGCCAACACGCTTCTCGCCCAGGCCCGCGCCGCGCATCCGGAATGGTTCGACACCATCCTGCTGCTCTACGATGCGCGCCCCTTCAAATATCCCTTCGAGGCCGAGATCAGCCGCGAGTTCGGCATCGCGGCCACGCGCACCTTCATGCTCTCGGTCAACGACAAGGAGGCGTTCTGGGAGGTGATCGAGGACGCGCTCGACTATCTCTACGGCCTGTTCGGCACGGAGAGGCTGGCGATTACCCACGGCTTCGACAGCGTCCGCCCTCCGCCGGCCGCTTGACCGGCCCGGCCCCTTCGGCCATCACTTCGCGCTCGCAATATCCTAGGAGTTTCCCCATGGCCATTCGCTTCGACGGCAAGGTCGTCATCGTCACGGGAGCCGGCGGCGGACTGGGCCGCGCCCATGCGCTGGAATTCGCCCGGCGCGGCGCGAAGGTCGTGGTCAACGATCTGGGCGGCGCGGTCGACGGCACCGGCGGCAACTCTGCCGCCGCGGAAGCCGTGGTGAAGGAGATTACCGACGCCGGCGGCACCGCGATCGCCAACGGCGCCTCGGTCACCGACGACGCGGGCGTGGCCCATCTCGTCAAGCAGACCATGGACGCGTGGGGCCGCATCGACGTGCTGATCGCCAACGCCGGCATCCTGCGCGACAAGACCTTCTCCAAGATGGAGCTCAAGGATTTCGACGCGGTGATGGCGGTGCACGTGATGGGCACGGTCAAGCCGGCCAAGGCGATGTGGCAGATCATGCGCGAGCAGAAATACGGCCGCATCGTCGTCACCACCTCGTCGACCGGCCTCTACGGCAATTTCGGGCAGACGAATTACGGCACCGCCAAGCTCGGCCTGGTCGGCTTCATGAACTCGCTGAAGCTCGAAGGCGCGAAGGACAACATCAAGGTCAACGCGATCTGCCCCGTCGCCGGCACGCGCATGACCGAGAATTTGATGCCGCCCGAGATGATCCAGGCGCTGAAGCCCGAATACGTGACGCCCGCCGTCGTCTATCTCGCCAGCGACGACGCGCCGACGGGCTGCGTCGTCTCGGCCGCGGCCGGCGCGTTCTCCTCGGCGCAGATCGTCGAGAGCGCCGGCGTCAATCTCGGCCACGCCGCCAGCGCCGACGACGTCGCGGCGAACTGGGACAAGATCGCCGACTTCGCCGGAGCCAAGCACTTCACCATGGGCGGCGAGCACAGCGCGCATTTCTTCGAGCTTCTGAAGAACAAGCCGCTGGTGGGATGAGGGCCGGCTACTCGCCGGCCGCCACCGCCGCGCTTTCCTCGTCCTCGCCGGCCTCGTTCCAGGTCAGGTAGCGGATGTCCACCTTGTTCTCGACGCTGTGCGTGCGCAGCGGCGTGAAGTAGCGCTCGAGGATCGCCTTCTTGGTCTCGGCCGTCGCCTGGGCGACGACGCCGAACTCCTGCAGCAGGCCGGGCGGCATCAGGGGCGCGGTCGACGGATAGAAATTCTCCGAGCCGACATAGAATACGTCGTCGACCATCCAGAACTTGGCGTGGTTGTATTTCGGGCTCTTGTCGGTGTGCCAGGTCTGCCGCCCGCCGCTGAAGCTGACGATGCCGAAATAGAGCTGCCGGCTGAGCTTGCCGAATATCTCCGCCTTCTTCAGCTTGCGTCCGCTCAGCTCCCACATGCGGTTGCCGACGATGTTGAACAGCGCGCTCGGCGGGATCTTGTTGGTGTAGCCGCGGCCGGCCTTCTTTTCCGGCGACGCGACCAGCTCGATCCAGTTGTCCTCGCGCCGGTTCAGGAACGCCGCCATCGCGTCGACGAGCGGCCGGATGAAATAGCAATTCTGGCAGGCGAGAAGATCGTAGGGATAATCCTGGAGGCCCTGGCGCGTGCGGTCGAGGATGCTGAAATCCCTGTCGCTCGCCCGCCAGGTCGCGGCGAGGTCCTGCTGGGAGAGGCGGCACCAGCTTCCGCCCTCCATCGCCTTGACGAAGGCGTGGACGAAGCTGTTGTCGACGTAAGGCTTGGTGCCGTCGAGGAAGATGCCCCAGCCGGGATTGGTGACCCACAGCATCGGCGGCGCGCCGGCCAAGGCGGTGGAGGGCGACGAGCCGATCGCGAAATCGTCGAACACGGCGCGCTTCATCTGGAGCTTCTCGTCCATGACGAAGCCGTGCGTGGAGCCCATGCCGGTGTTGTGCTTCTTGACGAACCCCCAGAGCCCGTTGGCGAAGCGATGCGCGCCCCGGGCGATGGGCCCTTCGTAGCGCATCGACAGATCGAGCACCGGCTCCTTGTGCAGATAGGCGTAGCCCCAAAGATTGTGGCCGCCGGTGATGAGATGCTTGCCGTCGACGGCGACGAACTTGGCGTGGCCCCACGACGCCATCTGGAAGCGGTATTCGCCGAAAGCGATCTGAAGCTTGCGGCCGGCGTAACGCCTGAGGTCGTCGGCCAGCTCCTTGAGCTTCACCTCGGGCTTGATGACGCCGTGCGGCAGGCTGCGGCCGATCAGGATGCGCACCTTGACCGGCGCCGCGCGCTCGGCGATGGCGGCGAGGCCGACGCGCACCGCCGAGTAGAGAAAGCCGCCCGGCTCGTCCATCGTCACGACGTCGACGGAGTGCTCGGCGGCCGAGATCATCTCCTTGATCGTGTCGAAGAGATGCCACGAATGCGGATCGGTGAGATCCTCGTCGGGCCGCGTCCAGTAGCCGCGCGGCGAGTCGAGCAGGTATTTCTCCGGCCCGCCGGGAAGCGCGCCGCTCTCCAGGCCGTAGAGCACATCGCGGCGCGCCCGCATCTTGTCGTCGACATGGTTGTAGATCTCGGTGACGCTGAATGTCATGGCCGTGCTCCTCCGCTGTCGGTTCCGGAGCACTATTTTGGGTAGACCGATACAAAATTCTACCGGAGCAGATTGACCGTCCGTCCCGATCTTTTGGAGAAGCATCCCACCACGGGGCGAGACCGCCGCGGAGGAGGCGCTCCCGCGGCGACACGCTCAGCCGCCCGAATGCTGACTATCGAGCGGCTTCATGCCTTCCGACTTCCGGGCTTCGCGAAGCAGCGCGACGAACTCCTTGCGATAGCCGAAGCGGTCGTCGCCCGCGGCGTTCTCGGCAATGCGGATCGCCGCGTCGTAGCCGAAGCCCTTCACGTAGGGATCGTGGCGCATCAGCTCGGCCGAGCCCGCGACCGCCGCCGCGAAGCGCATGTCGGCAGGCACGCTCGCGAAATCCTCGACGGCGTCCGCGTCGGTGATCGGCCGCGTGATCAGCCGCGACGCATCTTCGCTCGGCAGCTTGTAGCGGATCTTGAGGAACGCGAGCTCGCCGCCCATGCGCGCTTTGGCGCCGGCCTTCTCGCTGCGGCCGTAGCGCAGCGCGTCGGCCATCTGCGCCTTCGAGCCCACCGGCGTGATCTCGTAGAGCGCGGTGACGGTGTGGCCCGAGCCGATGTCGCCGGCGTCGACGCGATCGTCGTTGAAGTCGGTGCGGTTCAGCATCCGCGTCTCGTAGCCGATGAGGCGGTATTCCGCGACGCGCGCGGGATTGAACTCGATCTGGATCTTCACGTCCTTGGCGATGGTGAAGAGCGTGCCCGACACCTGCTCGACGAAGACCTTGCGCGCCTCGTTGATCGTGTCGATGAACGCGGCGTTGCCGTTGCCGGCCTGCGCCATCTTCTGCATCAGATCGTCGTTGTAGTTGTCGTTGCCGAAGCCGAGGCAGGTCAGCGCCACGCCCGCGTCGCGCTTGGCCGTCACGAAGCCTTCCAGCGCCTTGGGATCGGTGATGCCGACATTGAAGTCGCCGTCGGTCGCGAGCAGCACGCGGTTGACGCCGCCCTCTATCCTGCCGTCCTCGGCGAGCTTGTAGGCGAGACGGATGCCCTCGCCGCCCGCGGTCGAGCCGCCGGCCTCGAGCTTGTCGATGGCGAGCATGATCTTGCCGTGATCGGCGCCGCTGGTCGGCTCGAGCACGACGCCGGCCGAACCCGCATAGGTGACGATGGCGACGCGATCCTTCTCGCTCAGCTGGTCGACGAGCAGGCGGAAGGCGCTTTTGAGCAGCGGCAGCTTGTTCGGCTCCTGCATCGAGCCCGACGTGTCGATCAGGAAGACGAGGTTCGCGGGCGGCCGCGCGCGCTTCGGCAGGTCGAAGCCCTTGATGCCGATATGCAGAATGCGGGTTTCGGGATTCCACGGCGTGGGATAGACGCGATAGGTGGCGTGGAACGGCTCCTCGCGCGTCTCGGGCTGCGGATAGGCATAGTCGAAATAGTTCACCATCTCCTCGACGCGCACGGCGTCGGCGGGCGGCATCGCGCCGCCGCTGAGATAGCCGCGCACCACGCCGTACGACGCCGTGTCGACATCGATCGAGAAGGTCGAGACCGGCTCGTCGGCCGCGACCTTGATCGGGTTCGCTTGCGCTTGCGGGAAGCGCGAGGTGTTGTCGGCCTGCCAATAGGGCGGCGCCGGCGCAATCGTCAGCGGCATCGACATCGGCGCGCCCGCCGTCGCGCGCATCGTCACGTTCGGCGCGATCGCGAATTCGGCCGGCGGCGGCGGCGGAGCCGGCGGCTTGGCGAGGACCTTCTCCTGCGTCACCGCCACCGTGATCTCGTCGCTTTCGGGCTCCGCCACTTTGGTGCTGCAGGCGGCGAGCGCGAACAATCCCGTCACGCCAAGCGCGAGAAGGACCGCGTTGATCTTCAGGAATGCGCCGTTCATCGAAAACCCCCGTCGGATGAATTCAACGAGGCTGGGCGCGTATTTCGTTCGGCCAAGGGCGGGCCGGGGGCGGGCCAAGGGCGGGATTGCGGCGGAGTGAGGGCGCTAAAACGGAAACGGCCGGGCTTGGCGCCCGGCCGCTCCGCGCCGATCGGTGACGGGCGTCAGTCGTTGTGGATCTTGCCGTAGAGCGCGAAGGAGAGCTCCGGCCTGCTGGGGCCGAAATTCGTCCAGCTCGTTCCGTCATATTGCGCGACGTCCTGGGTGTCGCTCTGGTCGGTCGAGTTGAACGGCCAGGCCATCCAGGTGTTCGCGCTCTGATCGTCCGTAGACAGATAGACCCAGTACTGCGTGCCGCCGGTCAGGTTGGCGCGCACGTTGGCCTGCGCCAGCACGCAGCAATCGCCGAACTCGCCCAGCCCCGTCGCGACCGCCGAGGCGACGACGTTGCCGGGCACGCCGCCGTCGTCCTTGGCGATGTTGAGCACGATGTGGTTGTTGCCGCTGACATGGCCGACCGCGACCTCGATCAGCTTCACGGTCGAATCCTTTTCCGGCGTGAACGCGGTCGCCGTCCAGATCGTCTGGGCGAGCGGGCTGGTCGGGCCCGAGATCGTGTCGCCGTAGCAGCAGAAATAGAGGCCCTTGGGATAGAGGAAGCCGATATTGTCGAAGATGGGCTTGAGCTTGCGCGGCGGCGGCGCCGGCGCGATGAAGCGCGTCGTGCCGGGATGCGCGGTCGTGGTCAGCTTGTCCTTGCTGGCCGTGGCGCCGTTGACGCCGACGCCCGCGGCGCCGGCCGTCCCGACCATCGCGGCCGAGAACGCGAGCGCCGCCACGATGACGAGTGCTTTCCTGATCATGTCGAACCCTTTCCCTTGCTTGAAACCCCACCGATCAACCAAAGAAGGTGGCGGAGCCTACGCTCCGCCCAGGCGTGCGACAATCCGTCCGGAATCGCGAAAGCCGGCGGATTCCGCCAATCTGCGGGTGCAGAGCGGCGAGTGAGACGCGGTTTCCGGCCGTGGGGCGGGGGATTCGTCAGCTCTCCGGCACCGGCTCCGAAAGGCACGCGTCCAGCTCTTGGATCATCGCGCGCAGCCTGGCCTCGAGCGGGCGGTTGCGGTCGCGCGCCCGCATCGGGTTCGAGATCCGCTCGAGCTGCTCCTTCAGGGCCTCGCGGCCTTCGATCAGCTCTTCGCGGGCGGGCTGGTCGTCGTCGGTCGGCGGCTGGCATGGGGAACTCGGGCCTGCCGCCCCCTTATGACACTAGTGCGAACTCCCTGCTAGTAACGCCTAGGCCGCTTTACAAGGTTTGCGAGCATGTTTTTCGCGCATGGCTGGCAGAAGTTGCTGCGGCGCAAACAGCCCCCATCTCCCACACGTGCAGGACGGCCCGACCCTTTGGAACCGGGCCCCTCGAAACGGGAGAGGCAGATGAAAATGAATTCGACCATGACCGGCGAAACCGAGACTTCGGGCACCGGCTTCTTCACTTGGGCGGTCCTCGTCGTCGTGGCGGGCTTGCTCGTGGCGGTGACGACGGACTTCACCGCCGAGCGCAACATGACCACGGTCCACGCGACCCAGACGAGCCAGACCGCGAGCCACGACGCGTCGTAAGCAAAGCCTGCGCTCCGTACACGGACGGAGCCGCAGGCTTTTCTCGACGCTACTGCGCGGCTTCTTCGAGCTTGACCTCGTGGCCCCATAGGAGCTCGACATGGGCGAGCACCAGCTCCTTGGCGGCGTTGTGCAGCGGCACGCCGCGGTTCATGCGGTGCTCGAGCACCAGAGTGCGATTGCCCTTCATGTCCGCGCCCACGACCTGGATGTTCGGATCGCCCGAAGTGTCGTATTGGCGCGCCAGGTTGCGCCTGACCTCGCGATAGCCGCGCTCGTTGTGGATCGCGCTCACGCGATAGGCGCCGTCGTCGCACTTGTCGAACAATGAGAAGAAGCGGAAGTCGCGCATCAGCTTGGGCGACAGGAACTGCTCGATGAAGCTTTCGTCGCGATAGTTCGCCCAGGCGTCGCGCAGCGCCGCGAATGCGTCGCCCGAGCCGGCGAGCCCCGGAAACCAGTCGCGATCCTCCTCCGTCGGGTCTTCCGCGATGCGCCGGATGTCGTCCATCATCGCATAGCCGAGCGCGTAGGGATTGATCCCGTAATAGCGCTTGTCGCTGAACTCCGGTTGGAACACCACGCTGGTGTGGCTGTGCATGAATTCCAGCAGCGCGCCCTCGTCGATCAGCCCCTTGTCGTAGAGCCGGTTCATGATCGTGTAGTGCACGAAGGTGGCGCACCCCTCGTTCATCACCTTGAGCTGGCGCTGCGGATAGAAATACTGCGCGAGGTTGCGCACGATGCGCAGCGTCTCGCGCTGCCACGGCTTCAGCGACGGCGAGTTCTTCTCGAGAAAATAGAGCAGGTTCTCTTCCGGCAGCTTCGTGTCGGGATCGAACGAGTCGTCGGGATCGGGCACCGGCGGCGCCGATGGCGGCTCGACGCCGGCGGGCAGCGTGCGCCACAGCTCGCTATAGGCTTCCTCTTCATAGGCCATGCGGCGGCGATGCTTCTCGAGCACGCGCTCGCGCGAAGGCCGCGGGGGACGTCTATAGCGGAACACGCCCTGGTCCATCAGCGCATGCGCGGCGTCGAGCACCGCCTCGACCTCGTCGCGGCCGTGGCGCTCCTCGCAGGCCGCCATGTAGCGCTTGGCGAAAGCGAGGTAGTCGAGGATGCTCTCCGCGTTGGTCCATTGGCGGAACAGGTAGTTGTTCTTGAAGAAATGGTTGTGGCCGAACGCGGCATGCGCCATCACCAGCGCCTGCATCGTCATCGTGTTCTCTTCGAGCAGGTAGGAGATGCAGGGGCTCGAATTGATCACGATCTCGTAGGCGAGCGCGGAATAGCCGGCGCGATAGAGCGTCTCCTCGCGCGCGAACAGCTTGCCGAAGCTCCAATGGTTGTACATCAAGGGCATCGCCAGCGACGAATAGGCGTCGAGCATCTGCTCGGCCGAGATGATCTCGATCTGGTTGGGATAGACGTCGAGGCCCAGCTCGCCGACCGCGATCTCCTCGATCGCCGCATAGGCGCGGTCGAGCGACGCGAAATCCCATTCCGAGCCGGTGAAGAGGAGCTTAGTCATCCTTCGGGGCTCGCTTCGCTCGCACCTCGGGATGACGTGGCTCTGGCGCGATCAAAGGCCTTTGCTTCTGTGCTGCTTGTGCTTCTTCTGCGGTCCGCTTCTGACGGACGGCGCTTCTCATCGCACTGCCAGGAAAGGGTGTTATTGCGCCGGTCGCTTGCGCTTCCCAGCTCAATGCACGTAGAGGCCTTGCATGCGAACCAGAATCAAGCGGAGCGCCGCCGCGACGCGCGGATGAAGAAACGAGCTTCTGCGCATCTCCCGCAATGAGCGCCTCTTTTTTTCGTCGGCTCCAACCTTCAATCCGCCGTTCAGTTTCGTGCGCGTCACGCAAGTCTTCGAAGAAGATCGACCAAACCAAGGAGACCGGCCTCCGGCGAGACGTGTAGCCGACGAACTTCGCATCATTGTGCTCCGCTACCCGAACACCAACGTCCTCATGCGAGGTGGACCCGACATAACAGCTGTCGTCCGCGCATCGCAGCATATAGGTCCAGCCACTCATGGCTGCTTCGCTCCATTTGCTTCAGGCAGGACGCGAGCTGAAGCGCACCTCAGCGCGACGAGGACTGTCTTTGTCGTCATCCTGAGGTGCGAGCGAAGCGAGCCCCGAAGGATCACGACGACGCCTCCGTCTTCCGGAACAGCTCGTGGAACACGGGGAAGATGTCGCTCGCGCGCGCGATGCGCTTGGTCGCGAAATTGTCCCAGGTCGCGGCGACGCTGCGATAGGCGCGCCACAATTCCGCGCCGCTGTCTTCGTTCGCGAACACCTCCATCTCGCGCTCGTCGAGGATCTCGATATAGGCGTAGTACTGGCACAGCGGCATGATCTCGCCGTCCAGCAGCTCGACGCAGTGCCGCGCGTCGCCGGTCTGGGTGTAGCCGTCGCTCGCCTGCGCGGCATAGATGTTCCAGTCCGCGGTCGCGTAGCGCGCGCTCTGGATCTCGAGCATCTTGTCGAGCGCGGTCGAGACGATCGTGCCGCCCGACTGTCGCGAATAGAAGAACTCCTGCTCGTCGACCTCCTGCGCGTCGTGGGTGTGGCGGATGAAGACGACGTCGACCTTCTCGTAGCGCCGGCGCAGGAACAGATGCAGCAGCATGTAGAAGCGCTTGGCGAGGTCCTTCTCGCGCTCGCCCATCGACCCCGACACGTCCATCAGGCAGAACATCACCGCCTGGCTGGTCGGCACGGGTTGCTCGGTGAAGGCATTGAAGCGCACGTCGACGGGATCGATGAAGCCGACCCATTTGCGCTTGGAATGCGCCCGCGCGATCTGTTCCTTGAGCGCCACGATCCGCGCCGCGTCGTTGTCGAGCTCGGCGCGCGCCAGCTCGGCCTCCAGCGCCTCGATGTCGGCGAGCTTCGGTCGGCGCAGCGCCAGCCGCCTGCCCTGCGCCGCGCGCATGGTGCGCACGAGATTGATCTGGTTCGGCGCGCCCGTGGTGGTGATGCCGGCGCGCTTCCACGTCTTGTTCGGCGTCTCCTTCAGGGTCGTGCGCACGAGGTTGGGGAGCGCCAGGTCCTCGAAGAAGATGTCGAGGATCTCGTCCTGCGTCATCGTGAACTCGAAATCGTCCTCGCCCTCATAGGCGTCCGAGGCCTGCTTGCCGCGCGCGCCGTCCTCGCCCGAGCGCGGCTTCTTGATCTCGTCGCCGGGCGCGAATTCGCGGTTGCCCGGCAGCACGAAATCGCGCTCGCCCGCGGCGCGCGGATCGAGGCGGAAGCGCGGCTCCTTGGTGCCCTTGGTCGAGATCTTGATCTTGCGCTCTTTGCCGATATCGGCGACCGCGGAATCCTTCAGCGATTTCTGCACCGCCTCGCGGATCTCGCTGCGCGCGCGGCGCAGGAAACGCTGGCGGTTGCCGAGCGACTTGCCCTTGGGGTTCAGGCGGCGGTCGACGAGGTGGGTCATGGCGTAAGCGTCGCCCTTCGAGGCGCGCTGCGCGCGCACCTCAGGGTGACGCCCCAGGCAGTCGTCATGGTGAGGTGCGAGCGTAGCGAGCCTCGAACCATGACGGCGTCATCCCGCCTTGTTTACCCGCATGTACCACTCCACGAGCCGGCGCACCTGGCGGGGCGTATAGCCGCGCGCGAGCATGCGCTTGACGAACTCGTTGTGCTTGGTCTGCGTGTCGCTGTCCTTCTTGCTCTCGAACGAGATCACCGGCAGCAGGTCCTCGACCTGGGTGAACATGCGCTTCTCGATCACCGAGCGGATCTTCTCATACGCCGTCCATGCCGGGTTCCTGCCTTCGTGCTGCGAGCGATAGCGCAACGCGAACTTCACGACCTCGTTGCGGAAATCCTTGGGGTTCGCGATCCCTGCCGGCTTCTCGACCTTCGACAGCTCGTTGTCGAGCGCGTTGCGGTCGAGCAGCTGGCCGGTGTCGGCGTCCTTGAAGTCCTGGTCCTCGATCCAGGCGTCGGCATAGGCGATGTAGCGGTCGAACAGGTTTTGGCCGTATTCGCCATAGCTCTCGAGATAGGCTTTCTGGATCTCCTTGCCGATGAACTCGGCATAGCGCGGCGCCAGCTCCGCCTTGATGAACTCGAGATATTTCTTCTCGGTGTCGTCGGCATATTGCTCGCGCTTGATCGCCTGTTCCAGCACGACCATCAGATGCACCGGATCGGCGGTGATCTCGCTGGAATCGTAGTTGAACGTCTCCGACAAGGTCTTATAGGCGAAGCGCGTCGAGATGCCGGTCATGCCTTCGTCGATGCCGGCCGTGTCCTTGTATTCCTGCAAGGTCTTGGCCTTCGGATCGGTGTCCTTCAGCTTCTCCCCGTCATAGACGCGCATCTTGGAAGTGAGATTCGAGTTCTCGTGCTCCTTCAGCCGCGTCATCACGCAGAACTTTGCCAGCATCTCGAGCGTCTCGGGCGCACAGGAGGCGGCACCGAGATTCGAGGTGCCGATCAGCTTCTTGTAGATCGACGTTTCCTCGCTGACGCGCAGGCAGTAAGGCACCGTGACGACGCAGATGCGGTCGAGGAACGCCTCGTTGTTCTTGTTCGCCTTGAACACCGTCCATTCGGCTTCGTTGGAGTGCGCCAGGATCGTGCCGTTGAACGGGATCGGGCCCAGCGTCTCGGTGCCGATATAGTTGCCTTCCTGCGTCGCGGTCAAAAGCGGGTGCAGCACCTTGATCGGCGCCTTGAACATCTCGACGAATTCGAGCAGCCCCTGGTTGGCGCGGCACAGCCCGCCCGAGAACGCGTAGGCGTCGGGATCGTTCTGGCTGTAATGCTCGAGCTTGCGGATGTCGACCTTGCCGACCAGGGAGGAGATGTCCTGGTTGTTCTCGTCGCCCGGCTCGGTCTTGGCGATGGCGATCTGGCGCAGCTTGGAGGGAAACAGCCGCGCGACCTCGAACTTCGAGATGTCGCCGCCGAACTCGTCGAGGCGCTTGACCGCCCACGGGCTCATCACGTTTCCGAGACGATGCTTCTCGACGCCGTATTTCTCGGCCAGCAGGTTGGTCAGCTCGCCGGAGCGGAACAGGCCGAGCGGGCTCTCGAACACCGGCGAGATGTCGTTGCCGGCCTTGAGCACATAGATCGGATGCCGCTCCATCAGCTCTTTCAGCCGCTCGGCGAGCGAGGACTTGCCGCCGCCGACGGGGCCGAGGAGATAGAGGATCTGGCGCTTCTCCTCGAGGCCCTGCGCCGCGTGCTTGAAGTAACCCACGATGCGCTCGATGGTGTCTTCCATGCCGTAGAAGCCGTCGAAGGCGCGGTAGAGCTTGATCGTGCGGTTGAAGAACAGACGGCCCAGCCGCGGGTCCTGCGCCGTGTCGACCAGCTCGGGATCGCCGATCGCCGCCACCATGCGCTCCGCCGGCGAGGCATAGAGCATCTTGTCGTCGCGCGCCGCGAGCAGCCAGTCGCGCAGCGACAGCGACTCGAACTTCTCGCGCGCATAGTCGCGGGCGAACATGTCGAAGACATCCAGCGTGGTCATCGTGACCTACTCCCTTCGTCGTCGTGTCCAATACGCGGACGGTACAGTCTCTCACTTCCTCCCTGAACGGCAGCTTAACCAATGCGTGAGCGCAACGGTCCGCGCGCCCGCATGCGCGCGTTTGCGACTCCTAACAAATCCTTTCGTATATCGTCGTGCCGCCAAAGGCGGACCCGCTCTATAGCAAGAGAATCATACGCCGATTCAGGGCGTTGCGGAAGCGCGATGCGTATTTTCGCTGAACGAGTCCCACAAACGCCACACTTGAATCGAGACGCCGCCACGATCGCGGCCGCGATCCGCCGCAATCGCGCACGAGCCTCACCGCCATTCGAGGGAGGATCGCATGACGTTGCGCACGGCTTTGCCCGCATTGGCGGCGGCATTAGGGTTATTCGCATTCACAATCGGCGGAGCGGCGGCGAAGCCCGCGCTGAGCTCGCGCTTCGAGATCGAGCGGCCGGTCATTGCCAAAGGCTGGACGCGCCCCGTCTATGTGCTGGTGCATTTCGCGGCGCCGGAGCCGGACGTGCGGCCCGCCGATCGCCCGCCGCTCAACCTCTCGCTGGTGCTTGACCGCTCCGGCTCGATGGAGGACAAGGGCAAGATCGAATATCTGCGCCAGGCCGCGAAGCTCGCGGTCGGCCGGCTTCAGGAGCGCGACGTCGTCTCGGTGGTCGAGTTCGACGACCGCATCACCTTGATGTGGCCCGCATCGCATGCGCACGACACCGCTTCGCTGCAGAGCCGCATCGACGCGCTCACCCCGCGCGGCTCGACCGATCTCGCCGGCGGCATGGCGCGCGGCATCGACGAGGTCGAGCAGGCGCGCGGCGCCTTGCGCCTCTCCGACCGCGCCTTGAGCCGCGTGCTGGTGCTCACCGACGGCCTCGCCAACACCGGCGAGACGAATCCCGGCGCCATTGCCGGCATGGCCGCCGACGCGCGGCGCGCGGGCGTGCGCGTGTCGACCATCGGGCTCGGCCTCGACTACAACGAAGACCTGCTCCAGGCGGTCGCCGAAGGCGGCGGCGGGCGCTATTACTATGTCGAGAGCCCGGTGCAGCTCGCGCGCATCTTCGAGGAAGAGATGAAAAGCGCGTTCGCGGCCCGGGCGCGCGACGTCCACATCGCCTTCCACGGCAGCGGCGCGGTGCGCGGCGCCGAGCTGATCGGCTTTTCGAGCGGCGCGGGGCGCGACGTCGCCGCCGACTGGCCCGACTTCTATGCCGGCGAGACGCGCAGCGTGCTTCTGCGCATCGACGTCGACGCGGACCGGGAAGGCCAGCTCGATCTCGGCCGCTTCGACGTCGGCTGGCGTGACGCGCAGAGCGGCGCGACGGGCACGATAGACCTGCCGATCCGCGTCGGGGTGAGCGCCGACATGGCGGCGTCCGACCGTTCGCTGAACAAGGACGTGTCGGTCGAGGCGGCGCTGGCCGAGAGCGAGCGCGGGCTGGCGCAGAACGTCAAGCTCGCCGAGACCGGCCAGGCCGACAAGGCGAAGACGGCGAACGCTGCGATCATCGACGACCTCAAGCGCCGCAACGCTTCGCTCAAGGACGAGCGCATCGCGCGCAAGATCGAGGCGATGAACGTCGAGCAGGACCAGATCGCGCGCGCCGCCGCGGCGCCCGAAGCGATGGCCAACTACACCAAAGCATCGAAGCAGCGCCTCTACCAGGCCAAGACCGGCAACCGCGCCGGCTATGTCCTGCAGAAAGGCGATAAAGGCCTCGCGGTCGAGCGCCTGCAGCAGGCGCTTGCGGCCAAGGGCCTCTACAAGGGCCGCGTGTCGGGCGTCTACGACCAGCCGACCGCCGACGCGGTCAAGGCGTATCAGAAGGCCTATCGGACGACGGGCGGCGCCGATGCCGACGGCGTCGCCGGCGCGGAGACGCAGGCGGGGTTGGGACTGTACTAAGGGGCACGCTAGTGTGGACGCATGCTCGTCCACACCTGCTTCGACGTTCTGGCCTGGGCGGCGGCGGCGCTCACGGGATGGCTCGTCGCGCGCCAAGGCTGGCTCGGCGCGAAGCCGCGCACGCCGTTCAGCGATCCCGGCTATTTCATTGCGCTCGGCCTGGGCGCGATCGCCGGCGCGCTGCTGTTCGGGAGCATCAATCTCGGGCTCGCAGGGCATTTCGTGCTCGGCCATTCGATCGCCGGCGCCATCGCGGGCGGCGTGATCGCGGTGGAGATCTACAAGCCCATTGCCGGCATCAAAGGCTCGACCGGCGCGCAATTCGTGGCGCCGCTCGCGGTGGGCATCGCGGTGGGGCGGCTCGGCTGCTTCTTCGCGGGGCTGCCGGACTACACCTATGGCACGCCGACCGCGCTGCCCTGGGGCGTCGATTTCGGCGATGGCGTCGCGCGCCATCCGGTGCAGCTCTACGAGAGCGCGGCGATGCTGCTGTTCCTGATCGTCTATCTCGGCGAGATCGCGCGCGGCTCGGCGCTGTTCCGCGGCCGGGGTTTCTATCTTTTCGTGGGCTGGTATGCTTGCCAGCGCTTCGCCTGGGAGTTCCTGAAGCCCTATCCCGCTATCGTCGGACCGTTCAACGTCTTCCATATCGTCTGCGTCGTGCTCGTTGCCTATTCGCTGTTCATGCTGAGGCGCAACCATGAATTTCGTGCGGCCGTCCAAGGATTATAGCTTCTACGGACAGACGACCTCGCTGTGCGAGACCTGCCTCAAGCTGGTGCCGGCGAAGATCGTCGTCGAAGGCGACGACGTGTTCTATCTCAAGCGCTGCCGCGAGCACGGCGCGCAGAAGACGCTGATCGCGACCGACGCGGCCTATTACAAGAGCTGCAAAGATTTCATCAAGCCGGGCGACGTCCCCCTCAAGCACCAGAGCCGCACCGAATACGGTTGCCCTTACGATTGCGGGCTGTGCCCCGACCACGAGCAGCATTCGTGCCTGGCGCTGATCGAGGTCAACGACGCCTGCAATCTCACCTGCCCGGTCTGCTTCGCGGAATCGGGCCAGGCGCGCCACGAGCGGAAGAGCCTTGCCGAGATCGAAGCGATGCTCGACACCTTGGTCGAGAGCGAAGGCTTCCCCGACCTGGTGCAGATCAGCGGCGGCGAGCCCACCATCCATCCCGAGATCACGGCCATCCTGAAAGCCGCCAAGGCGCGGCCGATCCGCCACATCATGCTCAACACCAACGGCATCCGCATCGCGCGCGACCCTGCCTTCGTCGCGGAGCTGGCGGCGCTCAAGCCGGGCTTCGAGGTCTATCTCCAGTTCGACTCGCTGAAGCGCGAGGCGCTGGAGAACATCCGCGGCGCCGATTTGCGCAAGGTGCGCGAGCAGGCGCTGGCCAATCTCGAAGCGGCCGGCATCTCGACCACGCTGGTCTGCGTGGTGAAGAAAGGCGTCAACGACGGCGAGATCGGCGACATCGTGCGCCACGCGCTGTCGTTTCGCTGCGTGCGCGGCGTCACCTTCCAGCCGGTGCAGGACGCCGGCCGCAACCTGAACTTCGACAAGAACCGCGACCGCATGCTGCTGACCGACATCCGCCGCGCGGTCTATCGCCAGGCCGGCGAGGTGTTCGCCGCCGACGACGTCATCCCGCTGCCCTGCAACCCCGACGCCATCGCCATCGCCTATGGCTTGCGCGACGGGCCCAAGGTCACGCCGATCACCCAGCTCATCCCCAAGGCCGAGCTGCTCGCCATCGCGCCCAACACCATTTCATTCGAGAAATATCCGCAGCTGCGCGACCGGCTGTTCGACCTGCTGTCGCTGGCGTCGTCGGGCGAGCGCACCAAGACGGTGCTGGGCGACCTGCTCTGCTGCCTGCCGCAGGTCGAGGTGCCCGACGATCTCGGCTACGACAAGGTGTTCCGCGTCGCCATCGTGTCCTTCCTCGACCGCTACAATTTCTGCATCGCCGCGGTGAAGCGCTCCTGCATCCATTTCGTGACGCCGAAGGGCAAGATCGTCCCGTTCGACACCTACAATTTGTTCTATCGCAGCGGATTGGACGTCGAACTGCGGGAGGCAGCGCGCTAGATGACCGAACCTCAAACGCCGCGCAGCGTCTCCGCCGGCATTGCCCTGCTGGTGCTGGGCCTCGTCTTCCTGGTGCCGTCGGGGTTGTGCACCGGAATCTTCGGCGGCGGCGCGCTGGTCGAGATGCTGACCAACCCGCGGAACGCCAACGACGCATCGGTCATGCTGATGATGGCGCTGATCTTCGGCGGGCCGTTCATCCTGCTGGGCGTGCTGCTGATCCGGGCGGCCCTGCGCAACTTCCGCGCCCGTTGAGCCTATCCGGTACTTTCACTTGCCGCGCGCGCGCGCCTGCGCAATGCTCGGTGCATGGAGCCGTTCCCGCTGACGATCCGCAGCGCCGTGCCCGCCGATGCCGCGGGCGTCGCGCGCGTCTATGTGGAGTCGTGGCAGGACACCTATCCGGGCGTCCTCTCGCCGCATCTGCTGCTCGGCATGTCGGTCGAGCGCCAGACCGGCCGCTGGCGCGCCGCGATCTGCCAGGGCGAGATCGTGCTCGCCGCGCATCACGACACGCACGGCATCGTCGGCATGGCGAGCCTGGGCCGCGCGCGCGACCGCTCGCTCGGCTTCGACGGCGAGGTCTACACGCTCTATGTCGCGCCGTCGTTCTTGGGCATGGGCGCGGGGCGCAAGCTCTTGAGCGCAAGCTTCGCCGAGCTCACCAAGCGCGGCTGCAAATCCTGCATCATCTGGGCGCATGCCAAGAACAACGCGCGCTTCTTCTACGAGGCGATGGGCGGACGGCTGGTCGCGCAGCGCGCGGCGCGGATGATGGGCGATCCGGTGCCGGAAGCCGGCTTCGGCTGGAAGACGCTCGAGCTCGCGGAGAAGAGCGCGGCGCGCTGATCGTTACTCCAGGTCCTTCGGCCGCACGAAAGCGTCGAGCTCGCCGCGGCCGGGAGTCACGTCGATCCAGCGCGCGACGTCGAAATCGATCACCGCCAGCGCGCAGGTCGGAAACTTCTCGTCCATCGTTTCGTAGCGCTTGCGCAGCTTCTTCTCGAGCGGCACATGCGCCAGCGCCAGCGCGCATTGCTCGAGCCCCGGATTGTGGCCGACGATCATCAGCGCCGAGCATTTGTCGGGCGCGCGGCGGACGAGCGCGAGGATCGCGTCGGGCTCGGCGAGATAGAGCTCGTCCTTGAGCTCGACCTTCGGCGCGGCGCCGAGCTCGGGCGCGACGCGTTCCCAGGTCTGGCGCGTGCGCACGGCCGTCGAGCACCAGACGAGATCGGGGATATAGACGTCCTCGCGCAGGAAGCGGCCCATGCGCGCGCTGTCCTTCTCGCCCCGCTGGATCAGCGCGCGCTCCTTGTCGTCGGCGGCCGCTCCTTCCGCCTTGCCGTGACGAAGGAGCAGCAGCCGCTTCACGCGACCTGATACCGGGCGCGGGCGCCGCGCTCGAGCGCCGCGGCGACGAGCTTGTCGATGCCGAGCGCGCGGCGCAGCCCGTCGATGATGCGGATCTCCTCCAGCATCACGCGGCTGTCCGACAGCGCGACCTCGAGCGCCAGCCAATAGGCGGTCTCGCGCAGATGCTCCGGCAGCGCGCCCTTGGCGAGGCCCATCACGGCGTCGAGGCCGTCCGGCTCCTGCAGGATCGCGCCGCAATCCTGCGCCGTCGACAGCAGGCGGGAATGGTCGAAATCGCGGAAGCTCGGCAGGCTCTTGGCCAGATCGCCGATGGTGCGCAGCTCCTTCTCGCTCATGATGCCGTCTGAGGCGGCCACGACCACCATGATGTAGATGAGCGCGGTCTGGTGGCTGATGGCGGTGGTCATGCTCTCCTGCTTCGGGCGATCTTGCTTTCGGCGCGACCTTAAGAAACTTGACCCTCAGCGGCAAGGCGCGTCACCCTTCGAGGGCCGCTGCGCGGCCGCCTCGGGGTGACGGACGGCGTCATCCTGAGGTGCAAGCGGAGCGAGCCTCGAAGGATGGGGACGAACAAAAAGCCCGGCAATTGGCGCGCGCGGACGCTGGCGGTTCGCGGCGGCCACACGCGCACGCCGTTCCAGGAGACCGCCGAGGCGCTGTTCCTGACCTCGGGCTATGCCTACGAATCGCCGGAGCAGGCGGAAGGCCGCTTCACCGGCGAGGACGACGGCTACCAGTACACCCGCTTCTCCAATCCCACGATCACGGTGTTCGAGGAGCGCATGGCCGCGCTCGAGGGCGCTCCCGTCGCGCGCGCCACCGCGAGCGGCATGGCGGCGGTGAGCGCGGCGCTGCTCGCCGGCGTCGATGCCGGCGACCACGTCGTCGCGGCGAAGGCGATGTTCGGCTCGTGCCGCCATGTGATCACCGAGATCCTGCCGCGCTTCGGCGTCACGCACACCCTTGTCGACGGCGCGGACCTCGACGTCTGGCAGCGCGCGATGACTCCCAAGACGCGCATGCTGTTCCTGGAGACGCCCGCGAACCCGACGCTCGCCATCGTCGATATCGGCGCGGTCGCGCGGCTCGCCGACGCCCATGGCGCGCGGCTGATCGTCGACAACGCCTTCGCGAGCCCCGCGCTGCAGCGCCCTATGGATTTCGGCGCCCACATCGTCGTGCATTCCACGACCAAGTACATCGACGGCCAGGGGCGCTGCCTCGGCGGCGTCGTCCTCTGCCGCGAGGATTTCCTCGAGCAGCGGCTGCAATCCTATCTGCGCAACACCGGTCCGGTGATGAGCCCGTTCAATGCCTGGCTGCATCTGAAGAGCCTGGAGACGCTCGACCTGCGCATGCGCGCGCATTGCGACAATGCGCTCAAGGTCGCCGACTTTCTCTCCGGGCAGAAGAAGATCGGCCGCGTCCTCTATCCCTTCCGCGCCGACCATCCCGGCCACGACCTCGCCCGCGCGCAGATGTCGGGCGGCGGCGGCGTCGTGACCTTCGAGGTCGCCGGCGGCAAGGAGGGCGCCTTCGCGCTCAGCCGCGCGCTGGAGCTGATCGATATCTCGAACAACCTCGGCGACACCAAGAGCCTGATCACGCATCCCGAGACGACGACGCATTCCAAGCTGCCGCCCGAAATGCGCGCCGAGCTCGGCATCACCGGCGGGCTGCTGCGTCTCTCCGTCGGGCTCGAGGACGCCGCCGATATCTGCGACGACCTCGAGCGCGCGCTCGCTACTGTTTGACAATCGGCGGCGGCACGTAGTCGCCGCTCGAGATGTTGGGGCCCGGTCCATAGACGCGCAGCATGATATTGAACGGCCGCGACGACACCGGCAGCCAGTTGGCCTGCGGCACGCCCGAAGGCTGGGTTTGCGAGAAATAGAGCGTGATCCCGCCGTCCTGGTCGTAGGTGAGCCCCGGCGTGTAGCTCGCGACGTCGTATTTCTTCAGGTCGTTCTCGATCAGCTCGATGGATTCGGGCGTATAGGCGGTGAACGACCAGAAGCGCTCGGCGTCGGGCAGCTGGTTCTTGGTCAGGTGCAGCACATAGACCGCGCCGTTCGCGCCGTCGAGCGGCGCGCCGCTGCCGTCCTTGAAGGTCTGGAAATAGGCCGAGGTGCTGAAGTTGTTGCCGTACTGGATGAACTCGGTGATCGCGGCGCGGTCGAGGAACTGCGACGGCTTCCACGTGCCCATGTTGGTGAAGTTGATCCAGTTGTTCTTGTCGGTGTGGTTCAGATAGTCGTCCAGGATCAGCTTGTGCGCCGCCTGCGCGCCGAGCGCGAACTGGCTCATGTCGCCGCCGGCGCCGAACAGCGCGTTGAAATTGTCGGAGAGCTTCTGCTCGCGCGGCGTCATCGCCGGCGTGTTCGGCGACAGCACCGCCTTCTGCAGCTGCTTGAGGAATTTGAGCGGGTTCGCGGCGATGAGGCCGTCGGCATAAGTCTTGAACGGAGCTGCGAAGATCAGCTCGGGCAGGATCGCGGTCTTGCCGCCCGTCGGATCGCCGTTCCACTTGTCGAGCGGCTGCAGCAGCAGCGCCCTGCGGAACGCGCGCGCCTCCTTCTGCTCGCTCTCGTTGGTGCTGGTGTATTTGTCGGCGCGGAAGATCAGCACCATGTGGTCGTAGGGCATGTCGATGCGCGTCGCGCCGTCGGGGATCGGGCCGGTGTAGTCGGCGGTGGTGAGCGCGAAGAGGCCCGCGGTCTGCTTGGGCAAAAGATTGTAGGTGTTGCCGTAAGGGTCGAGGGTCAGGATCGAATAGGACACCGTCGTCGACGGGATGGTGAGCATCGCCGGCCCGTCGGTCGCGTCGAGGAAGGCGCTGGCGTAGTAGGTGTCGACGTTGATCGCCACCACGATCTGATAGAGCGGCGACACGCGCACCGGTCCGGCCAGGCGATTCGGCTTGTTGGTGATCGACGACTGGTAGTAGGTGAACCACAGCGGATAGAAATGCGCGACGTAATCGACCGTGGTCTTGAACGCCTTGGTCTGGCCCGCCGGCGCTTCGGCCCGAGCCTGAATCGTTGCCTGTGACGTCGCCGCAATCGCCAGCGCGCAGGCGAGCGCGCGCAACCAACCCTGCCGTCTCATCGTGACCCCCGTTTGTGGTTGATGCACCCTAAGGCTGCATCATGACGAAATCAACACACGACCTCGCGGACGCCGGCGATATCTGCGAGCATTCGCAAAGCGGAATCGGGGCGGGCAATGCCGAAGCTGAAGATGGCGCGGGTGATCCTGTTCACCGCGCAGATGGACGCGATGAGCGCATTCTACGGCGAGGTGCTGGGCCTCAAGCTGGTCGCCGACGAGAAAGGCTGGCGCGAGTTCGAGGCCGGCGGCACGCGCATCGCGCTGCATTCGGGCCCCGCCTCGCCCGGCCGCAAGGGCCCGAAGCTCGTGTTCCATGCCAAGGACGTCGCCGCGGAGCGCGAGCGCCTGGTCGCGCGCGGCGCCAAGTTCGGCAAGGCGCGGCTGGGCGATCCGTTCCAGCTCTGCGACGGCAAGGACCCCGACGGCAATCCCATCCAATTGTCCAATCGCTGAGGAGCGAGCGGCCGTGCGCCGTCAAACCAAATCCGGAAAGTTCCAATCCGCCGGCAGCGCAGGTCGTCGAGCCGAGCGACGGAACGAGCTTAGGCGCGTCCGGAGCGGTTTGAGTTATCCGCCGGAAGCTCTTGAGAGACTTGCACAACTGGATGATGCTCTCCTCAAGGCAATTCTCGACAGAGACCCAGCCAAAAAATGAGCGGGATTGAAGGCAAGATCGGTCTGCGATCCTGAAACCGTCCATACCCCGAACGCGCAAATGCCAATCGTCGCACGCATATCCGCCGCTTCGCCCGCCGCGCTATAGTGATCGCCGCCACAAACGGGACCCCCCATGTCCGCCCACCACGCCACGATCGTCTGGACCCGCACTTCGCCGGACTTCACCTACGACACCTACAACCGCGCGCATGAGGTGCGGTTCAAGGACGGCGCGATCGTCGTGCCGGCCTCGGGCGCGCCGGCGTTCAAGGGCGACGCCGACCGCGTCGACCCCGAGGAGGCCTTCGTCGCCTCGCTGTCGGCCTGCCACATGCTGACCTTCCTCGCGATCTGCGCGCGCAAGCGCATCACGGTCGAAGCCTACGAGGACCACGCCGAAGGCTTTCTCGAGAAGGGCGAGAACGGGCGGCTATGGATGACGCGCGTGATCCTCAAGCCCCGCGTGCGTTTCGCCGCAGGCGCCACGGTCGACGACGCGACGCTTTCCCACATCCACCACCAATCCCACGAGCAATGCTTCATCGCCAATTCGGTCAAGACCGACGTGGCGGTCGAGCCACAGTCCTGAAGCGCGTTAACCCCGTCGCCCGCGCGCACCTTGCGCGAGGCTCGCGCGACGCGCGATAATCGCTTCATGTACGAACGATCGACGCGCGGCATAAGGGTGGCGGTGACGCCGGCCTTTCTCGACGACCAGTCGGATCCCGACGAGGGCCAGTTCCTCTGGTCCTATACGGTCACGATCGAGAACAAGGGCGAAGAGCCCGTGCAGCTTCTGTCGCGCTATTGGCACATCACCGACGGTTTCGGCCGCGCGCAGGAAGTGCGCGGGCCCGGCGTCGTCGGCGCGCAACCGGTGATCGCGCCGGGCCAGGCGTTCCAGTACACCAGCGGCTGCCCGCTGCCCACGTCGTCGGGCCACATGATGGGCCGCTACCAGATGAAGACCGCGTCGGGCGAGGCGTTCGAGGCCGAGATCCCCGCCTTCCTGCTCGAAAGCCCGCACGAGCGCCGCCAAATCCATTGAAACCCCAATCCCCTGAAGTCCAAGGGTTGATCCTTGGGCCTCGTTGAGGCGTTATGACGCCATGTCCGAAGCTCTGAAGCCCCCCGCTTTCTGCACCGCCCGCCCCAAGCCGTCCGAGCCGCGCCCGTCGCGCGAGCAGGCGGAAGCCGCGATCCGCACCTTGCTGCTCTGGACGGGAGACGACCCGGCGCGCGAAGGCCTGAAGGACACGCCGGCCCGCGTCGCGCGCGCCTATGAGGACTGGTTCTCGGGCTACAACGAGGACCCGGAAGAGTTCCTGCTGCGCACCTTCGAAGAGGTCGAGGGCTACGACGACATGGTCGTGCTCAAGGACATCCGCTTCGAATCGCATTGCGAGCATCATCTGGCGCCGATCATCGGCAAGGTGCATGTCGGCTACCTGCCCAACAACAAGGTCGTGGGCATTTCCAAGCTCGCGCGCGTGGTCGAGGCTTATGCGCGCCGCCTGCAGGTGCAGGAGAAGATGAACGCGCAGATCGCGCATTGCATCCAGAAGGTGCTCGAGCCCAAGGGCGTGGCCGTGGTGATCGAGGCGACGCATCAATGCATGACCACGCGCGGCGTGCACAAGACCGGCGTGACGATGGTCACCTCGGCCATGCACGGCGAGTTCCGCAAGAACCCGCTGACGCGGCGCGAGTTCCTGAGCGTGATCGGCAACCCGGCGTCGAGCGTGGATGGCTGAGATACCGTTCGTCATCCTGAGGTGCAAAGCCGCGTGCTTCGAGGCTCGCTGGCGCTCGCACCTCGGCATGACGCGGCTTTGCCTCGAAGGATGACGGCAGCATGGACGCGCTCGCGCTGACCAAGCGCCTCATCGCCTTCGACACCACCAGCCGCGGCTCGAACCTGGCGCTGATCGATTTCGCGCAAGAGCTTCTGGAGGCTGCGGGCGCGCGCTGCCGCCGTTCCTCTTACGCCGACAAGAGCAAGGCCAATCTGTTCGCGACGCTCGGGCCCGAAGGCGACGGCGGCATCGTGCTGTCGGGGCATACCGACGTCGTGCCGGTCGACGGCCAGGAATGGTCGAGCGATCCGTTCGCGGCCGAAATGCGCGGCGACAAGTTGTACGGCCGCGGCGCCTGCGACATGAAGGGCTTCGTCGGCTGCGCATTGTCGCTGGTGCCGGAGATCGCGAAGGCGAAGCTCACGCGCCCGATCCATGTCGCGCTCTCCTTCGACGAGGAGGTCGGGTGCGCGGGCGTGGGCGCCTTGATCGACGACCTGGCGGCGGCCGGCATCCGGCCCGCGCTCGCCATCGTCGGCGAGCCGACCTTGATGCAGGTCTATGGCGCGCACAAAGGCGGCACCGCGATCCGCACGCGCTGTATCGGGCACGAAGGCCACTCCAGCGCGCCGCACAAGGGCGCGAGCGCCGTGATGATGGCGGGCGAGTTCATCGCCACGCTCGCGCGCGTGGGCGAAGAGCTGAAGAGCGACCGCGACGCGCGCTTCGATCCGCCCTACACCACGACGCAGGCGAATATCGTCGGCGGCGGCACGGCGCTCAACATCCTCGCCAGGGAAGCGACGATCACCTGGGAATGCCGCCCGCTGCCCGGCCGCGACGGCCGCGCGGTCGTCGAACGGGTGAAAGAGATCGCGGCGCGCGAGATCCTGCCCAAATACACAGCCGGCGCACCCGATGCCGCGTTCGAGACGACGGTCGTGGCGAGCTATCCCGGCCTCGCGCTCGATCTCGACTCGCCGGCGGTCGCGCTGGCCAAAGAGCTCACCGGCGCCAACGCGGTGGAGACCGCCGCCTACGGCACCGAGGCCGGCCATTTCGCCCGCGCGGGAATCCCCGCCGTCATCTGCGGCCCCGGCTCCATCGAGCAGGCGCACAAGCCCGACGAGTTCGTGGCGTTGAGCGAGCTCGCCGCCTGCGAGGCGTTCCTGCGCAAGCTGATCGCGAAGGCAGCGGGTTAGCCCAGCACTTCGGCGAGCGTGCGGCGTGCATTGGCGGCGAGCGCGGGATTGCGGTCGCGATAGTATGGAAGCTGGATCGCAGCAACCGACAGCGCCCAGCCGCGGCCGCGCGCCCACATCGCGTCGTCGACGGCGAGCGCATCGCGGAAGGCGGCGCGCGCATCGGCGCCGAGCAGGTTCCACGCCGCGATGAGATCGCACGCCGGATCGCCCAGACCGCAAAGCCCGAAATCGACCACCGCGGTGAGGCGCCCGTCCGCGACCAGCAGATTGCCCGGCATCAGATCGCCATGGATCCAGGTGTCGGGCCCGGCGGGGACGGCAAGCGCGTCGTCCCAGATATCGGGCGCGATGCCGAGCGTCGCCAGCGCTTCACGCGTGGCGGCGTCGCGCAGCGCGAGCGGCGTGCCGCGCGGCGAACGCGGCGCGTCTTTCACGTCGATGCGATGCAGCGCCGCGACGAAGTCGATCAACCCTGCAACCGCCTCGCCTTCCTTGGGATTGGTGCCCTCGAGCCAGCGATAGACCGACCAGGGATAGGGATAGCCTTCCGCCGGCGCGCCCAGTCCGAGCGGCAGCGGCACCGCGACCGGCAGATGCGGGGCAAGCATCGGCAGCACGCGGCATTCCTTCGCAATGAGCTTGGCGGCGCTGTCGATGCGCGGCAGGCGCACGACCATGTCGCTTCCCAGCCGGAACAGCGCATTGTCGGTGCCGGAGGAACGCACCATTTCGAGCGATAGCAACGTCCACTGCGGAAACTGCCCGGCGATCAGGCGGCGGACGAGGCCTTCGTCGATCGGGGCCTCGCCGTCGTGCATCTAGAGCGCGTCCGCCTCGATCTCGTGCACCGCGCCGCAGAACTCGCAGCGCGCGCGGATGATGCGGTCGGGATCGGCGAGGCTCGCGCGGTCGTGCGCCGAGTACGAGCGCAGCACCGCGGCGATGCGCGCGCCGTCGCAATCGCAGCGGAACGCGATCGCCTCGGCGGGAAGCACGCGCACCTCGTCCTCGTTGAACAGGCGCCACAACAGCGCCTCGCCCGCAAGCGACGTGTCGAGCAGCTCGAGATCCTCGGTCGTCCTGAGGTGCATCGCGAGCCGCTCCCAATCGTCGTCGGAGCCTTTCGCGCCGGGCGTCGCCTGCAGCATGATGCCCGCGGCGCGCCACCCCGGCCCGCTGCGGCCCGCTTCGTACAGAGGCCCCGCCGCGAGGCGCAGCGCCGTCGGAAGCTGCTCGGATTGCGCGAAATAGGCTTCCGCCGAGGCCGCGATGCCGTCGGGCGAGAGCGCCGTGATGCCCTGATAGGTCTGCCCGCCGGTGCGCGGCTCGATGGTGATGGCGAGCGAGCCGGCGCCGACCATCGCCGGGAACACGCTTTCTTTGGCGCCCTCTTTCAGCCGCGCGAAGCCGCGGACGCCTTTGGGCTTGGTGCCGTCGGTGCCGTAATAGTCGGCCGCGACGAGATCGAGCGGACCGTTGCTCTTGGTCTGCACGCTCAGCCGTCCGTCGAGCTTCAGCGCCGTGCCGAGAATCGCGCTCAGCGCCAAGGTTTCGCCGAGCACGCGCGACGCCGCTTCGGGCAGCGCATGGGCGCTCATGGCGCGCGCCGACGACGCATCGAGACGCACCAGCCGCCCGCGCACGCCCGCAACCGGAAGATCGAACGGCAGCACGAAATCGCCCGGCGGCGCCGGAACGTGACCCTCAGCCGACATGCGCGATCTTCGCGGAGGCGTCCCACAGCCGCTTCGCATCCGCGTCGTTCTGCGCCGCGCGCGTCGGCACGGCAAGCTTGCACTTGACGTAATAGCCGCCGCTTTGGCCTTCGACCTCTGGCGACGACGCGAGATAGACGATGGTCTTGGCGCCCTCTTCCGGCGAGATCGCGCCCAAGGGCTTGGCGATCTTGACCGCGGTCTGGAACAGCCCGCCGCTATGGTCGCCGAAGCGGGTCGCGACGAAGCCGGGATGCAGGCAGGTCGCGGTCACGCCGCTACCGTCGACCCGCCGCGCCAGCTCGCGCGTGAACAGGATGTTGCAGAGCTTGGATTTTCCGTACACGGAGAACGCCGAATAGCGCTTCTCGTTCTGGAGGTCGTCGAAATCGAGCTTGGCGCCGCGATGCGCGTCCGACGCGGTGGAGACGATGCGCGCGCCCGCCCTCATCCGCGGCAGCAGCAAATTCGTCACGACGAAATAGGCCATGTGGTTGACGGCGAAGGTCATCTCCAGGCCGTCTTCCGTGACCTGGCGCTTGCCGAACAGCGCGCCCGCATTGTTGATCAGGACGTCGACATCGCCTTCGATCTCGCCGGCCACGCGTTTCATCTCGGAGAGGCGCGACAGGTCGGCGATATGCGCCGCGTGGCCCGTGCCGGCCAGCTTCGCCAGCGTCGCCTTCGCGCGCTCGCCGTCGCGCGCGATCAGCACGATGCGCGCGCCCTGCTCCGCGAGGCGGATGGCGGCGACCTCGCCGATGCCCGAGGTCCCGCCGGTGATGACGACGGTCTTGCTCAGCCCACGATCTCCAGATCCGAGAAGAAGAACTTGATCTCGTTCGCCGCGGTCTCCGGCGCGTCGGAGCCGTGCACCGAGTTCGCCTCGATCGACTCGGCGAAGTCCTTGCGGATCGTGCCGGCGGCCGCGTTGGCCGGGTTGGTCGCGCCCATCACTTCGCGGTTCTTGGCGACCGCGTTCTCGCCTTCCAGCACCTGGACGACGACGGGACCCGAGATCATGAAATCGACCAGCGAACGGAAGAACGGACGCTCGCGGTGAACGCCATAGAACGCTTCCGCGTCGGCGGTCGACAGCCGGATGCGCCGCGACGCGATCACGCGCAGGCCCGCCTTCTCGAACCGGTCGACGATGGCGCCGGTGAGGTTGCGCCTGGTGGCGTCCGGCTTGATGATGGAAAGCGTGCGCTCGACGGCCATGATGGTCTCCGGGTGGGTATGGAAACGTGGCCTTATAGGGGAGAGGATCGATGGTCAAGATCGCCGTGGTGCAGGCCGGATCGGTGCTTTACGACACGCCGGCGACGCTCGCAAAACTGCAGCAATTCGCGCGGGACGCGGCCGGCGCGAAGCTGATCCTGTTCCCCGAAGCCTTCGTCGGCGGCTATCCCAAGGGCCAAAGCTTCGGCGCGGTCGTGGGCTCGCGCACCGCGCCGGGACGCGACGCGTTCCAGCGCTATTTCGAGAGCGCGATCGCCGTGCCCGGCCCGGAGACGGCACCGATCGGCGAGATCGCGGCGGAGGTCGGCGCCCACATCGTCACCGGCGCGATCGAGCGCGACGGCGGCACGCTCTATTGCACGGCGCTGCATTTCGACGACACGGGCCGGCTGATCGGCCGCCGCCGCAAGCTGATGCCGACCGCGAGCGAGCGGCTGATCTGGGGCATGGGCGACGGCTCGACGCTCGACGTGATCGCGACGCCGCACGGCAAGGTCGCGTCGGTGATCTGCTGGGAGAACTACATGCCGATGCTGCGCATGGCGATGTATGCCGGCGGCGTCGAGCTCTATTGCGCGCCGACCGTCGACGACCGCGACGCCTGGCAGCCGACGATGCGCCACATCGCGCTCGAAGGCAGATGTTTCGTGCTGACCGCGGTGCAGTTCACGGAAACCATCCGCGGCGGCAGCGCGATCTATGGCCCGCTGGGCGAGGAGATTGCAGCACCCGTCTATGGCCGCGAAGCAGTGCTGACGGCCGAGATCGATTTGGGCGCCATCGCGCGGGGCAAATACGATTTCGACGTCGTGGGCCACTATGCCCGGCCCGACGTGTTCACGCTCCACGTGGACCGGCGCGTGAAACAGGCGGTGCGGGACAGCTGATCGTATAGAGCACATGCGGCGCGAGCGGGCTGTGCGGCGGCACCGTCGGATCCATGAAATCGTCCGCCGGATCACGCCGCATGCCCAGGCTCTCCATCAACGCGCGCGACGGCAGATTGATCTTAGAGGTGTAGCCGACGATGCGGCGAAGGCCGCGCGACCATCCGCGCTCGAACCACATGAGGCTCGCCTCGCGCGCGAAGCCTTGGCGCCAATAGCGCTTCGCCAGGATCCATCCGATCTCGACCGCGGGTCCGTCGGGCACGGGTTCCGTCCAGGACAGCCCGGCGCCGCCGATCAGCGCGCCGTCCGTTCGGCTCTCCAGCGCCAGAAACCCGAAGCCGTGCGCGTCGAGATGCGCCAGGCAGGATCGCGCCATGGCGTCCGATTCCGCGCGCGTCAGGACCCTGGGATGATAGTAGCGGCGCACCTCGGGATCGGCATTGAGGACGGCTAGCGCCGGCAGGTCCTCGTCCCGCCAGGGCCGGACGATCATGCGCGCCGTTTCGAAGGTTTCGCCCGTCATCCGATATGATATACGCCCGCCCGCCATGCTCGTCATCGACAACATCATCGTCCGCATCGCGGGCCGCGAGATCCTGAACGGCGCCACGGCGACCCTGCCTGCCGGCCGCCGCATCGGGCTGGTCGGGCGCAACGGCGCGGGCAAGTCGACCTTGCTGAAGGTGATCCTGGGCCGGATGGCGACCGACCAGGGCGAGGTGAGCTGGCCCAAGGACTGGCGCATCGGCGCGGTGGCGCAGGAAGCGCCGAGCGGACCGGTCTCGCTGCTCGACACCGTCCTCGCCGCCGACACCGAGCGCATGGCGCTGCTCGCCCGCGCGGAGCACGAGCACGACGCGCATGCGCTCGGCGACATCCATGCGCGGCTCGAAGCCATCGATGCCTATTCGGCGCCGGCCCGCGCGGCGTCGATCCTGGCGGGCCTGGGCTTCTCGGCCGAAGACCAGCTGCGCCCCTGCTCGGAGTTCTCGGGCGGCTGGCGCATGCGCGTGGCGCTGGCGGCGATCCTGTTCTCGGCGCCCGATCTTCTGCTGCTCGACGAGCCGACCAACTATCTCGACCTCGAAGGCGTGCTGTGGCTCGAGGATTATCTCAAGCGCTATCGCGGCTCGGTGATCGTGGTCAGCCACGACCGCGATCTCCTGAACAACGTCACCGAGTTCATCCTGCATCTCGAATACCAGAAGCTCACGCTCTACAGCGGCAATTACGACACCTTCGTCGCGACGCGGGCGATGCGCCGCGCCAACGACATGGCCTTCGCCAAGAAGCAGGACGCCGCGCGCAAGCACATGCAGGCCTTCGTCGACCGCTTCCGCTACAAGGCGTCGAAGGCGCGCCAGGCGCAGAGCCGCATCAAGATGCTGGAGCGCCTGCAGCAGGTCGAAGTACCGCCCGACGAATACATCGCGCCGATCCAGCTGCCCAAGCCGCTCGACGCCAGCCCGCCGCTTCTGACCCTCGAAAAGGCCGAAGTCGGCTATGACGGCCGCGCGGTGCTGTCGAACATCTCGCTGCGCTTCGATCCCGACGACCGCATCGCGCTGCTCGGCAAGAACGGCAACGGCAAGTCGACGCTCGCCAAGCTGCTGGTCGGCAAGCTCGACGAGATGGACGGCGCGGTGCTGCGCTCGAAGAAGCTGATCCCGGGCTATTTCGCGCAGCACCAGCTCGACGAGCTGGACGCGTCGATCACGCCGGTGCAGACGCTGGCACGCTACCGGCCCAAGATGACCGAGACCGAACTGCGCACGCGGCTGGGCAGCATGGGGCTGGTCGGCGACAAGGCGCTGACCAAGGTCGGCAATCTCTCGGGCGGCGAGCGCGCGCGGCTGATGCTGACGCTGGCGACGCTGGACAAGCCGAACCTCTTGATCCTCGACGAGCCGACCAACCACCTCGACATCGACGCGCGTGAGGAGCTGCTCATGGCGCTCAACGATTTCGAGGGCGCGGTCATCCTGATCAGCCACGACCGCCGCCTGATCGAAGCCACGATGGACCGCCTCCTGCTCGTGGCCGACGGCCGGGTCGAGCCGTTCGACGGCGACCTCGACGATTATCGCCGCTTCCTGCTGTCGGGCGAGAACGTGCCGACAGCGCGCGCCGCAGAAGCGCCGAAGATCACCAAGGAAGACGCGCGCCGCGAAGCCGCCGCCAAGCGCCAGGCGCTCAAGCCGCTGAAGGAAAAGGTCGAGATCGCCGAGGGCCAGATCGCCGAGCTGAACAAGGAGATCGCGAAATACGACAAGACCCTCGCCGATCCCTTGCTCTTCACCCAGGACCGCGCCAAGGCGACGGCGGTGTCGAAGAAACGCGCCGAGGCGCAGCGCAAGCTCGAAGCCGCCGAAGCGCGCTGGCTGGCGGCGAGCGAGGAATACGAAGCGGCGAACGCGGCCGTCTAGACTCCCAGCAATTGCGGCAGCCAGGCCGGCACGGTCGTCGCGCAGCTCGCGACCGTGCCGCCGAGATTGAGCAGCAGGATCTCGTTCTTCGCCTGGGCGTAAAGTTCCTGCGGCGTCGGCAGACTCGGCGAGATCGGCGACTGGCCGAAATCGAAAGCGTGCGCGAGGCTCGCGAGGTTGCGGCGGAACGGCGCGATCGTCGGCAGATGCACCGGCTTGGCCCTGGTCGAGAAGGTGTGCTCGACGAATTGCAGGATCGAGGTGTGGTCCATCGGCTTCTTGTACACCGTGTCCGCCTTCGCATAGGGCGAGACGATGAACAGCGGCACGCGGAAGGCAGGCCCGACCGCTTGGCCGGCTTCGGGCAATCCGTCGGGCACGTGCTCGAGGATGTTCGGCGCCACCGTCTCGAAGAAGCCGCCGCCCTCGTCATAGGTCACGAACAGCGCGGTCGACTCCCACGCGCTCGACGCCATCAAGGTCTGCACCACGCGCGAGGCGAGCAGCTGGCCCATGTCCGGCGGCGCTGGCGGATGCTCGCTGACGGTGGCTTCGGTCACGATCCACGACACCGCGGGCAAGGTGCCGGCCGCGAGATCGGCGAGGAACTCGGAGATGTCGGCGGTGGCGCGCGCGAGCTTCAACGGATCGGTCAGGATCGACCGGAAGAAGATCAGCGGATTGAACGCGCCGATGGCCGAGGGCACCGAGCCGTCCGCGACCGAATAGCACTTCCACGGCAGGCCCGCGGCGTCGAGCACGTCGGCCATGCTCGGCCAGGTCAGCACCGGCGGCGGCGCAGTCAGCGACGGGTTGTTGTAGGGCAGGCTGTTCGACGTGGTCGTGGGCGCGAGATAGTCCCAGCCGCTGGTGCCGCTCCACAGATAGAGCCGGTTCGGCAAGGTGGGCCCGATCTGCGAGCAGAAATAATGGTCGGCGATCGAGAACGCCTGCGCCAGCTGCACGTGATAGATGTGATCGGCGGGCTCGAAATACTGGATGGCGCGGGCGCTGTCGCCTTCCGCCGTCACCCAGCCGTCCATCGCGCCGTCGTTCCATTTGGCGTGGCTGCCGCCCCAGCCGTGATCGGGATCCTCGGCGCAGTATTCGGTCACATGCGCGACGTGCTGGCGCCGGCCTTTGCTGTTGCGAAAGGCGAGCTTGGCCGGATCGAAGCCGCGCGCGGTCGCGCCGGGCTGGCCGAGCTGGTCCGCGAAGGCGCCGAAATAGTGATCGAAGCTGCGGTTCTCCTGGCACAGGATCACGACATGCTTGATCTTGTTGTTGGAGTGCCAACCGGCGCGGTCGGCCTTCAGGCCGCGGCCCGAGGTGAAGCTCGGCAGCAGCGCCGCGGCGCCCGCGATGGGCAGGAACTGACGGCGCGTGAGCACCGAGCGGCGGAGCCTCTCCGTCAATCGATGCCAGCCGGGATGGATAGGATGGTCGGGCGGGTTCATGCATCTCTCCTCGAACCAGCCCGGTCCGAGAGAAGCATGCTTCCATGACGGTTCCGCGACGGGGCTTTAAGCCTTCAACGCCCGCGCCGCGATGTCGCCCCATTCCTTCTGCGTCTGGCGATAGTGCTTGGGCGCGCCGGTCACCGACTTCGCGACCTGCTGGTAGATCGCGCGCGCTTCGTCGCGGCGGCCGGCGCGCTCGAGCGCCATGGCATAGCGGCAGCGCGCCTCCTCGCCCGAGAAATAGCGCACCAGCCGCTCATATTCGGCCAACGCCTCGTCGCTCCGGCCTTGCGCCTCGAGCGCGCGGGCGTAGAGCAAATGCGCTTCGCCCGATTGGAACTTGGGATCGACGCGCTGCAGCTCGTCGAGGCTCGCTTGCGCGCCCGCCGCGTCGCCGGCGGCGAATTGCGCGCGCGCGTAGCCGAGCCACAGCACGGGATCGTCGCGGAACTGGCCTTCGAGCATGCCGTGATAGAGCGCGACCGCCTCGGCCGCGTTGCCGCGCGCGAGATATTCCTCGGCAAGCTTGCGGCGCGAATCGACCGAGCCGGTGATCTCGGCGTCGCGCAGCGCCTCGCGCATCGAGCGACCCGGATCGATGGCGCGCGCGGCGTTGCGCTTGAGGGTCTGCGCGCCGCGACCGCGCATCAGCGGCGGAAGGATCTCCACGAAGAAATAGATCAGCATGCCGATCCCGGGGATCAGGATCATGACATAGAGCCACGGCCAGACGTTGCCGTGCCGGATGGCATGCCAGACGAAGAACACCAGCAGCGCCACATCGATCAGCCCGATCGGCGAGGTAAATGCGCTGAGCAGCAATCCGACCACGTCACCAGTCCCCGAAAGCCGCCTTCGTTTAGCAACCGCGCCCACGCCTGAGCAAGCTCACGCCTGCTTCTCGAACTTGCCGCCCGGCATCTCCTTCCAATAGGTGACGTCGAGCCCCGAGGATTTGGCCGCTTTCCAGGCTGCCCGCGCCTTGGCGAGCATGGTTTCGTCGCGACCGTCGAACATCGTGACCACGCGGGTGAAGCGCTCGTTCCAATCGGTCTCGGCGCCGCCGACCAGGAACAGCACGTCCGCCGCGTTCGGGTTGCCGGCCTCGACGCTGATCAGCACCTTCTGCCGCGCGCTGTCGCCGTCGCCGGCCTGCGCATGCGGCAGGAAGCTCGAGTCGTCGTAGGTCCACAGCAGGTTGTCGATCGCCTCGGCGCGCTCGGCCGACTCCGCGCGGATCAGCGCCCGCCAGCCGCGCTCGAGCGTGCGCTCGACGAGGCCGGGCAGCACGTCCTCCAGCGCGCGGCGCTCGAGGTGATAGAACAGCGCTTCGCTCATCCCTCGTAGTGGTCGGCCACCAGCCGGTCGAGGATGCGCACGCCCCAGCCGACGCCCCAGCCGGGCGAGAGCGGCTTCTGTTCGCCGTCCTGCCAGGCCGTGCCGGCGATATCGAGATGCGCCCAGGCCTGGCCATCGTCGACGAAGCGCTGGAGAAACTGCGCCGCCGCGATCGAGCCGGCCATGGTCGAGCCGGTGATGTTCTTCATGTCGGCGATCTTGGAGCGGATCATCTTGTCGTAACCCGGGCCGAGCGGCAGGCGCCACACCGGCTCGTCGACCGCCTGGCCAGCCTCGTGGATGCGCCTGGCGAGCTTGTCGTCGTTGGAGAACAGCCCGGCATGCTCGCTGCCGAGCGCGATCAGGATCGCGCCGGTGAGCGTCGCCAGATCGATCACGAATTTCGGCTTGAAATTGCGCTGGGTGTAGGTGAGCGCGTCGGCGAGCACCAGCCGGCCTTCGGCGTCGGTGTTGAGCACCTCGATGGTCTGGCCCGACATCGACGTGACCACGTCGTCGGGGCGCTGCGCCGTGCCGCTCGGCATGTTCTCGACGAGCCCGATCACGCCGACCGCGTTGACCCGCGCTTTACGGGCCGCGAGCGCGCGGATAGCGCCGGTGACGGCAGCCGCGCCGCCCATGTCGCCCTTCATGCCCATCATGCCGGGGCCGGGCTTCAGCGACAGGCCGCCGGAATCGAAGCACACGCCCTTGCCGACGAAGGCGACGGGCTGCGCGTTCTTTCCGCGCGCGCCGTTCCACTGCATCACCACGAGCTGGCTCTCGCGCTCGCTGCCCTGGCCGACGCCGAGCAATGCGCCCATGCCGAGCTTCTTCATCTGCGCCACGCCCAGCACCTCGACCTTGACGCCGAGCTTGGCGAGCTGCTTGCACCGGTTCGCGAACTCGACGGGCGACAGGACGTTCGGCGGCTCGTTGACGAGATCGCGGGCGACATACATGCCGTCGGCCACGGCTTCGAGCGGCCCCCACGCCTTCTTCGCGCCGGCAACGTCCGAGGTCGCGACGATGGCGGATTTGAGCTTGGTCTCGTGGTCGGCCAGATCCTTGGTGCGGTAATGGTTGAAGGTGTACCGCTTGAGCTTCAGGCCCATGGCGAGATGCGCCGCGAGCTGGCCCGGCTTGAGCTTGCCGCCCTTGCCCGGATCGATCTCCAAGGTCATCTCGGTGTCGTTGGTGCGTGACACGTGCCCGAACGCGGCAGCGGCGGCGTTCTCGGCCGCGTTGCCGTCGAACGCGGACGCCTTGCCCAGTCCCACGACCACGATGCGCGACGCCTTCACGCCCATGGGCGCGAGCACTTCCAGAAGCTGTCCTTTCTTGCCGGTGAAGCGGCTCACGCCGAGCGCGCGCGTGATCGCGCCGCCGCTGGCTTTGTCGGCCGCCTTGGCCGCCTCGGTGAGGCCTGCGCCTTCCAGCGCGCCGACCACCCAGGCGCCGGAAGCGACGGCGCGGGGCGCGGCAAAGGACAATTGCATCATGGTTCTCCCTGTGTGTTTTCTTTTAGCGTGTTGATTTTATTTGCTGAAACTGGGATGCAGCGGCAAGGTCCGGAGATGCTAGTTTAGGCCGAACCGGCCGAATCGTGAAAGGGGCCCGAAAAGGGGCATGACGGAATGGCAGGCGTGAGGGTGCCGCGACTGTCGCTGTATGTGCTCGCCCAGCTGATCGGGCCGACGGCGCTGTTCGCGTTCCTGATGACCGTGGTGGTCTGGCTGACGCAGTCGCTGCGCCTGCTCGATCTGGTGATCAACCGCGGTCAGTCGGCGACGACCTTCGTCTATCTGACCGTCCTGATCCTGCCGAGCCTTCTGGTGATCATCCTGCCGATCGCCTATTTCGCCGGCACGCTCTATTCGCTGACCAAGCTCAACCAGGACAGCGAGCTGGTGGTCATGGCCTCGGCCGGCTACAGCCGCGCGCAGCTCGCCGTGCCGGTGCTGGCGGCCGCGGCGATCGTCATGGCGATGACCTATACCTGCGGGCTCTATCTGATGCCGGCCGGCCAGCGCGCGATGAAGGACAAGGTGCTCGACATCCGCGCCGACGTCGGCGCCGCCCTGCTCGACGAAGGCGAGTTCAACACGCCGTCGCAAGGGCTGACCGTCTTCATCCGCGAAATGAACTCCGACGGCCATATCCACGGCGTCTTCGTGCACGACAGCCGCAACAAGAACCATCCGGTGACGTATCTCGCCGAGAGCGGCCAGCTCGCCCAGACGCCGGCCGGCGCGCGTCTGTTGATGTTCGACGGCACGATCGAGCAATCGGGCGCCGGCGGCGCCGAGCTCTCGGTGCTCAAGTTCAAGAGCTACATCTTCAACCTCGATCAGTTCACCGGGCCGGCGCGCGCCGTCGACCGCGCCACCAGCGAGCGCTTCCTGAGCGAGCTGTTCTGGCCCGATGCGCGCGTGAAGGGCTCGACCCGCGCGGCCTATTTCGCCGAGGGCCACAACCGCCTCGCCCAGCCGCTCTATTGCATCGTGTTCGGGCTGATCGCGCTCGCCGTGATCATGCGCGGACGGCGCGCGCGCGGCGCCCAGGCGCTGCGCATCACCACGGCCGTGATCGCCGCCGCCCTGCTGCGCATCGCGGGCTATGGCGTGCAGGGGCTGGCGACGCACCACCCGTCGCTCTGCGTGCTGTTCTACCTGATCCCGCTTCTGGGCGCGGCCGGCGCCGTCGCCATGCTGATGGGCTTCGATCCGGTGGAGCTCGTCCGCGGCAAGCAAGAGATGCCGGAGCTCGCGACATGAGCTGGTCGTGGACGCTCTACAAATATCTCGCGCTCCAGTTCCTGATCGGCGTCGCCATCGTCTACGCGACGTTCCTGATGCTCGCCTTCTCGATCGACGTCGTCGACCTGATCAACCGCACCGCCGGGCGCAGCGTCACCTCGGGCGTGATCATCGGCATGGCGTTCCTGCAGCTTCCCAATCTGGGCCAGAAGCTGCTGCCCTTCGCGGTGCTGCTCGGCGGCGTGTTCGCCTTCGCCAGGCTGTCGCGCAACCAGGAGCTGGTCGCGACGCGCGCGGCCGGGTTGTCGGCGTGGGATTTCCTCGCCCCGCCGCTCGCGGTCGCGATCCTGATCGGCATCTTCGCGGTGATGGTGTTCACGCCGATCTCGTCGCGCCTGCTCGCGCAATTCGCGGCGCTGGAGGCCAAGTACATCCGCGGCGAGGAATCCCAGCTCGCCGTGTCGCAGAACGGGCTGTGGCTGCGCCAGGGCGACGAGCAGCGCCAATCGGTGATCCACGCGCTGCGCGTCGCCGACCAGGGCGTGCGCCTCGAGGACGTCGACGTGTTCCTCTATGGCGCCAACGACCACTTCCTCGGCCGTATCGACGCGCGCAGCGGCGAGCTGCATGCCGGCGCCTGGATCCTGCACGAGGCCTGGGTCAGCGGCGCCGACGGCAAGCCCGAGCACTATGCCGTCTACAACCTTCCCACCACCATGACCGCGGCGCAGATCCAGGAGAGCTTCGCCTCGCCGGACACGCTCTCCTTCTGGGCGCTGCCGGGCTTCATCCGCGCCGCGCAGAACGCAGGCTTCGCGGCGACGCGCTATGAGCTCTATTTCTACACGCTTCTCGCGCTGCCCTTCCTGTTCGCGGCGATGGTGCTGATGGCGGCGAGCTTCTCGCTCAGGCTTCAGCGCGGCAGCGGGCTCGGCCGCATGGTCCTGATCAGCGCGCTGTCGGGCTTCGGCATCTATTTCTTCAGCGATCTCACCCGCGCGCTCGGGGTGTCGGGCATCCTGCCCGTGCTGCTCGCCGCCACGGCGCCGGCGCTGGCCTCGATCCTGATCGGCATGACCCTCGTCTTCCACCAGGAGGACGGATGAGAGCGCATCTCGCGGCAGCCGCCACGCTGCTCATCGCAACTGCCGCCCAGGGCGCCGAGACCAGGAAGCTCGGCGGCGACGTGCTGCTGCAGGCCGACCGGGCCGAGTACGACGTGACCAACCATATCGTCACCGCGAGCGGCCATGTCGAGGTCGACTACGACGGCCGCATCCTGCTCGCCGACACGCTGACCTACGACCAGAACACCGACGTGATGACGGCGAGCGGCCATGTCAGCGTCACCGACGCCAAGGGCAACGTCGCGTTCGCGCAGCACGTCACGATGACCGACAAGATGCGCGACGGCGCGCTGGAAGGCTTTTCGGCGCTGATCGGCGGCAATGGGCGCCTGGCCGCGGCAAAGGCGGTGCGCGAGGAGGGCCGCTTCACCACCGCCTATCGCGCCGCCTACACGCCTTGCAAGATTTGCAACAAGCCCGGCCAGCGCACGCCCTTGTGGCAGGTCAAGTCCTATCGCATCGTCCACGACCAGCTGAAGCACCGCATCAAGTTCCACGACGCGACCGTCGAGGTGCTGGGCGTGCCGGTGCTCTACACGCCCTATATGACCCAGGCCGATCCGACGGTGCGCTATGCCTCGGGCTTCCTGATGCCGAATGTCGGCGACTCGACCACCATCGGCTATTTCGCGCGGCTGCCCTATTACATCGGCATCTCGCCGTCGCAGGACGCCACCGTCGCGCCGCTGGTCTCCACCCATGGCGGCGAGGTGCTCGAAGGCGAGTATCGCGAGCGCTGGATGAACGGCGGCATGTGGCTGCAAGGCAGCGTCGGCTTCAACCCGAACGGCGGATTGTCGGGCACGCAGGACCAGGTCTACACGCATCTGTTCGGCTCGGGCCGCATCCCGATCGACCGCACCTGGTCGGCGGGCTACGACGTGCAGCTGACCTCGGACCAGACCTATCTGAAGCGCTACGACATCTCGATGCTCGACCGGTTGACCACCGACCTGTTCGTGCAAGGCGAGAGCGGGCGCAGCCGCTTCGCCGTCGACGGCTATTTCTTCCAGGGCCTGAGGCCCACCGACGACAACCGCTTCTTCCCGGTGCCGCTGCCGCTGGTCGAGTACACCTATATTCCCGTCGACCGTTCCGATTGGGGCCAGTTCCGCTTCGACTTCTCGAGCGTGGCGCTGACCCGCGACCTGGGCACCGACGACCAGCGCGTGAGCGCGGAGCTGCGCTGGCGCAAGCCCTTCATCACCGGCAACGGCATGATGTTCACCGTGCAGGCGGACGCCAATGGCGACGTCTATCACATCGACAACGCAGCCCCCTTGCCGCCGAGCGGACATTATGTCGAGCGCGGCTCGCCCTATATCGCGCTCGACTGGCGCTGGCCGTTCGTCTCGTCGAGCGCTCCGGGCCATGCTTTCGTGATCGAGCCGATCGCGCAGATCGTCGGCGCGCCTTATGGCGGCAACCCGAAGAACCTTCCCGACGAGGACGCGCAGGCCTTCGAGCTCGACGAGAACAACCTCTTCAGCTTCGACCAGCTTCCCGGCCACGACCTGGTCGAGGACGGCCCGCGCGCCAATGCGGGCGTGCGCGCCGACGCGATGTTCCCGGGCGGCAAGGTCGAGGCGCTGATCGGCCAGAGCTTCCGCTGGAAATCCGACCCGATCTTCGCCGCCGACACCGGCATCGACGGCACGAAGTCCGATCTGGTCGGCCGCTTCTCGATCCAGTTCCCGCCTTACATCGACTTAACCCACCGCATCGATTTCGACGAGGACACCGGCACGGTGCGCCGCGACGAAGTGTACCTGACCGGCACCTATGGGCGCTCGGCGGCGCAGATCTCCTACGTCCAGCTCGCGCCGTCGGCGACCCAGGGGCTGGGACGGCGCGAGGAAATCAACGCGCAATTCGACGTGAACCTGTTCAAATACTGGCAGGTCTTCGCGGCCGTGCAGCGCGACCTGATCGCCGGCGACATGATCAACAGCGAGTACGGCATCGGCTATGAGGACGACTGCCTGGCCATCGCGCTGGCCTATCGCCGCAAATACACCAGCCAGCCCAGCCTGCCGCCCTCGACCGCCGTCCTGCTCCGGATCGGGCTCAAGACCGGGGACCAGCCGGTCCAGCCTTTCAGCCTGTTCCACCAGGACATCTTCACCTATAACCACCCCTGACCACCGCCCCCCAGGCGCGTCAACCAATCCGCCCGATACGTCCTTGAACCGGGGGGCAAATTGCGTATTGTGCCCCGCTGGTTAGGCAGGCGGGGCTGATGCCGGGAATGTCTTTGTGAGAACACTGCCGAAGAGCCGTATCCTTCTGAATCTCGTATTGGCCGCAACGGGCGCCCTGGCGCTCCTCGCCGGACCTTTGCACGCGGCTGCGCCCAAACACGCCAAGCCGTCCCAGCAGGTCGCCAAGACCGAGCCGGCCGCGGCCACCGCGCCCACGCCGGACCAGCCGCCGCCCGACGAAGCCGAGCCGCCCGAGGATTTCGACACCAACGGCGTGGCGGCGGTGATCAACGACCAGATCGTCTCCGAATACGACCTCACCCAGCGCGTGGCGCTCGTCATCTCGACCTCGGGGATGAAGCAGACGGCGGAGAACCGCAAGAAGATGCGGCCGCAGGTCCTCGAGCAGCTCAAGACCGAGAAGCTCGAGCTGATCGAGGCGCAGCGCAAGAACATCACCGTGTCGCCGACCGAGGTCGACAAGGAGATCGAGGGCATCCTCACCGACAACAAGCTGACCCTGGACCAGCTCAAGCAGATCCTCGGCCGCTCCAGCGTCGCGATGGAGACGTTGCGCGCGCAGATCGCCGTGCAGATCGCCTGGCAGAAGGCGATCGAGGACGAATATGGCGACCGCATCAACATCACCCAGCAGGACGTCGACGACGAGCTGGCGCGCGCCAAGGAAGGCGCCGACAAGCCCCACTACCTCGTGGCCGAGATCTTCCTCGCGGTGGAAAGCCCCGACCAGGACGAGAAGGTGCACAAGAGCGCCGACGATCTCGTCGCGCAGATGAAAAGCGGCGCGCCGTTTCCGACCATCGCGCGCCAGTTCAGCCAGAGCCCGTCCGCGGCCGAAGGCGGCGATCTCGGCTGGGTGCATGACGGCCAGCTCGCGCCCGAGCTGAACGACGAGCTGCGCAAGACCACGCCGGGCCAGATCACGCCGCCGATCCGCTCGGCCGGCGGCTACTACATCCTGTTCCTGCGCCAGCGCCAGGAAGGCGAAGGCACCAAGGTCGCAGCCCCCGCGCCGCCGCCGCCGCAACCCGAGGCGCCCGAGCCGCCCAAGCATCCGGGCTATCTGCCGCTGGCGCGCTTCCTGCTGCCGGTCCCGGCCAAGGCGCCCAAGGACTATGTCGACAAGGCGGTGAGCATCGCGACCCAGATCCGCCAGCAGAACCCGACTTGCGCGATGCTGCAAAAGGTCGCCGGCGACATCAAAGGCTCGGTCTATATGAGCCTGGGCGAGATGAAGCTCACCGATCTGGGCGAAGCGATCCAGGCCGAGCTCGCCAAGGTGCCGTCGGGCGAAGCGACGCCGCCGTTCCGCTCGGCGGCCGGCATCGAGATCATCGCGCGCTGCGACAAGCAGGCGCCGCGGCAGGCCGTCGTCGAGGCGATCGCGCCTTACAAGACGCCGACGCGCGACGAGGTCGAGCGCCGGCTGTTCCAGAAGCAGATCTCCATGCTGGCGCGGCGCTATATCCGCGACCTCAGGCGCGAGGCCAATGTCGAGACGCGCTGAACCGGCGCGCGACGCACCCATCTGCCTTACCATGGGCGAGCCGGCCGGGATCGGGCCGGAGATCGCCGACGCCGCCCTGCGCGCGCTCGGCGGGCGCATCGGCGCGCGGCCGCTCAAGCTCGTCGGCGACGAGGCCGTGCTGGCGCGCCGCGTGCCGGGCAGGCCCGATGTCGCCAACGCGCCCGCCGTGATCGCGGCGATCGAGACCGCCGTGCAGGCCTGCCTCGCCGGCGAAGCGGCCGCGGTCGTCACGGCGCCGATCAACAAGGCGGTCTTGATGCAGGCGGGCTTCGGCTTTCCGGGGCACACGGAGTTCCTGGCACACCTTACAGGCACCGGGCGCGCGGTGATGATGCTCGCGAGCGAGACGCTGCGCGTCGTGCCGCTCACCATCCACATGCCGCTGGCCGAAGTGCCCGGCGCGATCACGACCGAAGGGATCGTCGCGACCGGCGCCATCGTGCTCGACGCTCTCGCCAAGGATTTCGGCATCGCACGGCCGCGGCTCGCCGTCGCCGGCCTCAATCCGCATCCCGGCGAGTTCGGCGACGAAGACGGACGCCTCATCGCGCCCGCCGTCGCGCAATTGCGCGCGCAAGGTCACGACGTGCGCGGGCCGCTGCCCGCCGACACGCTGTTCCACGCGGAAGCGCGCAAGAGCTACGACGCGGCTTTGTGCATGTATCACGACCAGGCGCTGATCCCGATCAAGACCCTGTCGTTCTGGGACGGCGTCAACGTCACGCTCGGGCTTCCCATCGTGCGCACCTCGCCCGACCACGGCACCGCGTTCGATATCGCAGGCCAAGGCAAGGCCGACCCGCGCAGCATGATCGCCGCGATCAAAATGGCGGCGGAGATCGCCGATGCCAGAAGCCGCTGATCCGCTGCCGCCTCTGCGCGAGGTGATCGCCGCGCACGGCCTCGCCGCGAAGAAATCGCTCGGCCAGAACTTCCTGCTCGACCTCAACCTCACCCGCCGCATCGCCCGCGCCGCAGGCCCACTCGATGTCGTCTATGAGGTCGGCCCCGGCCCCGGCGGGCTGACGCGCGCGCTGCTCGCCGAAGGCGCGAACAAGGTGATCGCCGTCGAGCGCGATGCGCGCTGTCTCCCCGCGCTGGCCGGGATCGCCGCCGCTTGGCCCGGCCGCCTCGAGGTGGTGGAGGCCGACGCGCTGACGCTCGACGAAACCGCGCTGTTCGATAGTCCCGTCCGCATCGCCGCCAACCTCCCCTACAATGTCGGCACCGCGCTGCTGGTGAAGTGGCTGACGGCGGAGCGCTTCTTCTGGGACAGCCTCACGCTGATGTTCCAGCGCGAGGTCGCCGAGCGCATCGTCGCCAGGCCGAACACGAACGCCTATGGCCGATTGTCGGTGCTCGCCGGATGGCGCACGCGCGCGAAGATCCTGTTCGACGTCTCGCGCAGCGCCTTCGTGCCGCCGCCGAGCGTGACGTCCAGCATCGTCCGCCTCGAGCCGCTCGCCGAGCCGGTCGCGCCCGCGAACCTGAAAGACCTCGAGCGCGTCACCGAAGCCGCCTTCGGCCAGCGCCGCAAGATGCTGCGCCAGAGCCTGAAGGCGCTGCTCTCGGAAAGCGAGATCGAAGCCGCCGGCATCGACCCCACCCGCCGGGCCGAGACGCTGTCGGTCGAGGAATTCGCTAGGCTCGCTCGGGCCGTTGCCGCACGGCGTTGAACACCGTGTCCGGCACCCCGATCGCGTCGCTCGCATAGGCCCGGCGCAATTCGTCGAGATCGGGATCGAGGCTCAGCGCGGCCCATTTGTCGAAAATCGCGGCGTCGGGTTCCTCGCCGGGCTGGGGCATCGCGCCCCACATGTCCCAGGGCAGCATCACGTGATTGTTCAGCGCGGCGATGTCGCGCACGACATTGCCGGCGATGAACCACCAGCCGCGCATGTCCATGATCCCGAAGGCGTCCGGATCGAGATCGGCGGCGCGGCAGCGGGCCCACGCGTCGCCCGCGACCGGGAATTCGTCGCGCGGCACGTCCAGCGGATCGAACGGGACGCGGAACAGCCTGCGCTGCACGTCGTCGAGCTGCGCGTCGACCATCGCCCAGCGCGAACCGTCCCACACTTCCGCGGCCCAGTGATCGAGATATTTGCCGCGCTCGAAATAGGCCGCGAAGCCGCAGCGCGCCCGCGCGGGGATCTTCTTGTGCCGCAGCATCGCCACCAAGAGCAGCGTGAAGTGCCGGCAATTGCCGACGGCACGCTTCGACGGCGGCCGCGGCTCGGTCAACGGCGCACCGTCGTGACGCAGCACGCAGGCGAGCACGTCGTCGGCCGCGCGGATATGCACCTCCTGCGCACGTTCGTCCGAGATGTTCTCGCCATAGGCGGCTGCGATATGTTGATGGATCACCAGCCCCGACGGGATCTTCGCCAGCGACGCGACATCGTCCGGCAGCGCGTCGAGCAACGCGGCGTGCCTGGGCGCCACGGGCTGCAACCAGAACTCAAGCGGCTTCAACGCAAGCCTCCAGCCGGTCGAGCGAGCTGGTCCAGCCGCCCCGGTGATTGTCGCGCGCGGTCTCGTCGAAGAACTCCGCGTGATGCAGGGTCAGCATCGCGCCGTCGCCGTCGGGCCTGATCGTCACGGTCACCAGCGACTCGCGCTCCGGCGTCGAGCGCCACGCCCAGGTGAACACCAGCTTCTCGTCGGCGACGATCTCGCGATAGACGCCCGAGACGTTGTGCTCCTGGCCGTCGGGCGTCCTGAAGCCGACCGCGAAGCGCCCACCGACGCGCAGATCGACGTCGGCGCGCAAGGTCGTCGCGTCCTTCGTGCCCCACCAGCCCATCATCTTTTCGGGCTTCGTCCAGGCCGCGAAGATCTTGGCCGGAGGCGCGGCGATGCGGCGCTCGAGGGTGAGGCTGGGCTTGGTCTCGGCGATGGCGGACATGTCTCTTCCTCCACAAAGGCGGCGAGCCGGTCGAGCTGCCGCGTCCAGAAACGTTGATACTTGTTGAGCCACTGCACGGCATCCTCCATGTGCGCGGGCGTCAGCCGGCAGGTGACGGTGCGGCCCTGCTTCGCGCGCGCGATCAGGCCCGCGTCCTCGAGAACGCCAAGATGCTTCATCACCGCGGGCAAGGTCATGCCGAAAGGCTCGGCGAGGTCGCTGACGCTACGTCCGTCTGCATCCATAAGGTTCGCGAGGATCGCGCGCCGCGTCGGATCGGCGAGCGCCGAAAAGGTGCGGGTCAGGGCGGCATCTTCATACTTTACCATTCGGTAAAGTAATCACGCGCTTCCCTTTCCGTCAAGCGCCATGCCACACTGACAATAAGTCAGAACCCATGGAGAATGCGCATGCTGAGCCAGGCCGTCGTCGAATTCGGCGCCCCGTTGCAGGAAATGGAAACGCCGACGCCGGCGCCCACGGGCACCGAGGTGCTGCTCAAGGTGCACAATGCCGGCGTCTGCCACAGCGACGTGCACATTCATGACGGCTATTTCGATCTCGGCGGCGGCAACAAGCTGCCGATGGCGAACATCAAGCTGCCGCACACCTTGGGCCACGAGATCGAAGGCGAAGTCGTCGCGGTCGGGCCCGACGTCAAGGACATCAAGGTCGGCGCGCGCTATGCGGCGTTCCCGTGGATCGGCTGCGGCACCTGCCCGTCCTGCGCGCGCGGGGAAGAGAACATCTGCGTCGGCGGACCGCGCCAGCTCGGCTGCAACAACGGTTGCGCGGGCGGCTACGCGACGCATGTGATCATCCCGCATCCGAAATACCTGATCGATTACGGCAACGTCGATCCGGCGCTGGGCGCGGCTTACATGTGCTCGGGGCTCACCGCCTATGCCGCGATGAAGAAGGTCGGCAAGCTGGGCGAGAAGGACCAGGTGCTGGTGCTGGGCTGCGGCGGCGTCGGCATGATGGGCGTGCAGTTCGCGCGCGCGATGTTCGGGAAAGGTCCCTTGGCCGCCGACATCGTCGACAGCCATCTCGAAGCTGCGAAGAAGGCCGGCGCGTCCGCCACCTACAATCCGTCGAAGGACGGCGAAGCCAAGCGCCTGATGGCCGAGACCGGCGGCGGCGCCTATGCGGTCGTCGATTTCGTGGGCTCGGAGAAGAGCTTCGCCTTCGCGAGCCAGGCCGTGCGCCGCGGCGGCAAGGTGATCGTGGTCGGCCTGTTCGGCGGCGCGATGCAGATGCCGCTGCCGATGTTCCCGTTCCGCGCCATCGCCATCCAGGGCTCGATGGTCGGCTCGCTCTCCGACACGCAGGAGATGATGGCCCTGGTGCGCGCCGGCAAGGTCGATCCCGTGCCCGTGACCAGGCGCCCCTTGAGCGCCGCCAACGACACGCTGAACGATCTGCGCGAAGGGCGCATCGTCGGCCGCGTGGTGCTCACCCCCTGAGCGCGCTCTACGACACGATCGGGTCGGGCTATGTGCACTACCGCAAGCCGGATCCGCGCATCGCCGCGATGATCGTCGACGCGCTGGGCGATGCACGCAGCGTCGTCAATGTCGGCGCCGGCGCGGGTTCCTATGAGCCGCGCGACCGCGACGTCACGGCCGTCGAGCCGTCGGAGGCGATGATCGCACAGCGCCCGCCCGATGCGGCGCCGGCGATCAAAGGCACGGCCGAGCGCCTGCCCTTCGCCGACAAGAGCTTCGACGCGGCGATGGCGCTCTTGACCGTGCATCACTGGCCGGACATCCGCGCCGGCTTGCGCGAGATGAAGCGCGTCGCGCGCAAACGCTGCGTGGCGTTCACCTGGGAGGTGCCCGCCACGCCGTTCTGGCTGACGCGCGACTATTTCCCGGAGATCCTGGAGCGCGACCGCCATGCGTTTTCGCCCGCGCCGTTCCGCGAAATGTTCGGCCGCGTCGAGACGCGCATCGTTCCGATCCCGCACGATTGCAGCGACGGCTTCCTCTGCGCCTATTGGCGGCGGCCCGAGATGTATCTCGATCCGGGCGCGCGCGCCGCGATCTCGAGCTTCTCCTATCTCGGCGACGTCTCGGCGCGGATCGCTGAGCTCGCGCGCGACATCGACGACGGCAGCTGGGCACGGCGCAACGCCGAGCTGCTCGGCAAGACCGAGATCGACTGCGGCTACCGCCTCTTGGCCGCCGAGCGCTTGGACGCCTGAGGACCGGGCGGGCACGGCCCGTTGGCGCCCACCCAGGTCGTGAAGGCCGCGATGAACTGGGCGCGGCTCAGGGGAGGCACGCTGCGCGGCGTGCCGTCGAGATGCTTGCCCGGCGCGAACGCCCAGCTGACGAGCGAATTGTCTTCCGAGATATGGGTCAGCAACGCGTTCAGATCGCGCCCGCCATTGAGGCTCTTGTTCTTGAGCACCTCGCAGAGCTGGCCGCCGTTCATCGCGACGTTCGGCGCGGATTCCCACGCCATGCTGAGCGGCGCAAGCGCCCATTTCGGCGCGCCCGGAACGCCGATCCTGTCGTCGTTGGCGTCCAGGTGACAGCTCGTGCAAGGCGCGATGGCCGTTCCGTGTCCCTCTCCCGCCGGATCGCCGCGCAGCACGCCATAGTGATGCGGATGGCGGTTGTCGTCCTGGCGCGGATAGCTCGCGTTGTTGGCCGTGTCCGTCATGGTGTGGCAGTTGATGCAGCGCGGATAGGTCAGCACCGAATAGATCTTCGGCCACTCCGCCGCGCCCGGCGAGGTCGGCTGGCGATAGCCGGTCTGCACCGGGAAGTTCAGCGACTTGAAATAGTCCACCAGGTGAATGATGTCGTAATCGCCGAGCACGCTCGGCTTGCCCTTCTCGTAGAGCTTCGGCATCGGCGGCGCGACGGTCTCGAGGAAATGCTTGAAGCGCTCGACGTCGGTCAGCGCGTATTGCTGGACGGCGAGTGGCGGATACGGACCGCCGCCGCCGGCCTGGTTGTGGCAGGCGCTGCAGACCACGTTGTAGATCGTCTCGCCCATCGCGACCCGCGGGTCGTGCGGCACCGGCGGCGGAACGGTCGCGGGCGTGGGGATGCGGCCGAGCTTGTGGACGACCGGCGTTCCCGCCGAAAGCGCGAAGACCTTCACGCGCAGCGGCCCACCGGGACGCAGCGGGTCGGTGATGCCGGGCGCGTTGAGCGACAATCCGCCGACCTCGGCCGCGACGTATTGCGTGCCGTCGACGTCGTAGCTGATCAAGCCGCTGTTGACCGCGCCGCCCACGTTCAGCGTCTTCAGCACCGTGCCGTCGTCGGCGTCGAGGGCGAGCAGCATGCCCAGCGTGTCGGCGGCGAAGATCACGCCGCTCGCCGTCGCCACCAGCCCCGCCTGGACCTGCGCGTCGGTCCGATGCTGCCACAAGATAGCGCCGGTCTCGGCATTGAGCGCGGTGATCGTGCCGCGCGGCGGCTTGCGCAAGGCGTAGTCCGGGCGCGTGAAGCCGAGGGTGTCGACGGCGAAATAGTACCAGCACCAGTCGTTCATGCCGACATAGAGCGCGTTCTTCTGCGGGCTGTAAGCCGGGCCGGTGAACTGGTTGCCGCCGATGGTGCCCGGGCAGACCTGCACCGCAGCGGTCGGCGACGCCTTCGAAGTCGCCTGCGGGAAAAGCGCGTTGACGTTCTTCAGCGGGATGGCGGCGGTCTTGAACAGGGTTTGGCTGGGATTGCTCCGATCCAGGCCGTAGACGAAGCCGTCCTTGCCCGACACCGCCAGGAGCTTCCGGCTGCCCACGCTGTAGAGCGTCGGCGCCACCGCCAGGTCCCAGTCGTGATAGTCGGCCGCGACCGCCTGATACGACCAGTTGATCTGCCCGGTCGCGGCATTGAGCGAGATCACGGAGTCGGTCTGCTTGTTGTCTCCGGGCCGGGTGACGGTCGAATAGTCGGGCATCGGATTGGACGCCGCGACGAAGAGCTCTCCCGTATCCGGATCGAGCGACGTCGAGGTCCAGAACGCGCCGCCTTTGAGGCCGGGCGGCGGAGCGATCAGCGTGTTCGTCGTCCACAGCGGCGGCGCGGCGTTGTTGGCGTTGAATGCCGAGATCTGTCCGGACACGCCGAGATCGGCGGTGGCGTTGCCGACGAAGACCATGCTCTGCCCGCTCGGCAGCTTCCACGCGATCGGCGCCGCGACGATCGACGCGAGGCCCGTCGGATCCGGGACGCCGTCCTGGGTCCATGCCGTGGTGCCGGTGGCGGCGTCGATCGCGATCAGCTTGTTGGTGGTCGTGCCGCGATAGAGCATGCCGTCGAGATAGGCGAGCCCGCGGCTGTTGTAGTTCACGGGGTACGGCGCTTCCGAGATGATGTTGCGCCACAGCGGCTTGCAGTTCGTCGCGTCGACCGCGTAGGTCATGCGCCGGTCGGTGAAATAGAGCGCGCGGCCGACCTTCAGGATGCCGCTCGAGAACCATGACGGCTCGTTGAGCTGGATCTCGCAGGCCTCCTTGAGCCCGTTGACGTTGGCCTTCGTGATCTGGCCGAGATCGACGTAACGCTGGCTGCGATAGTCCTTGTTGACGGTGATCCAGTCGTCGCCCGGGGCGGCCATGGCGGCGGCCGGCAGCAGCAGCAGCGCAACAACGCAAAGTCGGCGAATCATGCTCGCCCCCGAGATAGACCCACGAACTCGTCTATAAGCCCGTAATTCCCCAAAAAATAGCATCAAGAAAATAAATACCGAAAGTGGTGTCGCAAAGGCGACAGCGTCTTCCGCCTTGACCGGCTATGTGGGATGCGTCGGAATGCGTGCCATGACCCCAAAGCCCGCCAATGAGCCGATCCTCGAGCCCGAGCTTCCGATCATCGACCCGCATCACCATCTGTGGGACCGACCGACGGAGATTCTCAAGAACCTGCCGCCGTCCGACCACGGCTTTATGGATATTATCCGCGACATCCCGCGCTATCTGCTCGACGAGCTGCTCGCCGATCTGAAGAGCGGCCACAAGGTGATCGGCACGATCTACATGGAATGCGGCGCGATGTACCGCGCTGACGGTCCGGAAGCTTTGCGCTGCGTCGGCGAGACCGAGTTCGTGAACGGCATCGCGGCGATGACGGCGAGCGGGCTCTATGGCGACGTGCGCGCCTGCGCCGGCATCGTGGGTCATGTCGATTTCCGCCACGAGGGCGTCGAGGACGTGCTGCGCTCGCATATCGCCGCCGGGCACGGGCGCTTCCGCGGCATCCGCCAGAGCTGCTCGTGGGATGCCGATCCGGGCGTGCTGGGTCCCCTGCATGGCCGCGTGCCGGAAGGGCTCTACCGCGACGGCAAGTTCCGCGAGGGCTTCACGGCCTTGGAGAAGCTCGGCCTGTCGTTCGATGCCTGGCTGCTCGAGCCGCAGCTCCCGGATGTGATCGATCTCGCGCGCGCGTTCCCCGGCACGACCATCGTGCTCGACCATGTCGGCACGCCGCTCGGCATCGGCGCCTATGAGGGCAAGCGCGACGAGCGCTTCGGCGTGTGGCGCGACAACGTCCGCGCGCTCGCGAAATGCCCGAACGTCCATGTCAAGCTCGGTGGGCTGCCGATGCCGTTCGCCGGCTGGCGCAAGCGCATGGCCGAGCCGATGCCGACGTCCGAGACGCTGGCCGCGCAATGGAAGCCCTATATCGAGACCTGCATCGAGGCGTTCGGACCGGCGCGCGGCATGTTCGAGAGCAACTTTCCCGTCGACCGCTTCGGCGCCGATTACGTCGCGCTGTGGAACGCGTTCAAGCGCCTCGCCGCCGGCTGTTCGGCGGACGAGAAGAAAGCCCTATTCAGCGGCACCGCCGCGAAAGTCTATCGCGTCAAACTGGGAGAGCATTGATGGCATTCGGAGCGACATCCACGACCGACGAGGTCCTCGACGGCGTGAACCTCAAAGGCAAGCGCGTGCTGGTCACCGGCGCGTCGGCCGGCCTGGGCGTCGAGACGGCGCGCGCGCTCGCGGCGCACGGCGCGACCGTCGTCGGCGCGGCGCGCGACCTCGACAAGGCGCGCAAGGCGACCGAAGCGGTGCGCGGCGATCTCGAATTGGTCGAGCTCGATCTCGCCTCGCTCAAGAGCGTGCGCGCCTGCGCCGACGCGCTGGTCAAGGCGGGCAAGCCGTTCGACGTGGCGATCTGCAACGCCGGCGTGATGGCCTGCCCCAAAGGCGCCACCGCCGACGGCTTCGAGACGCAGTTCGGCACCAACCATCTCGGCCACTTCGTTCTGGTGAACCGCATCGCCTCGCTGATGCAGAGCGGCGCACGGCTGGTGAATCTGTCGTCGGCGGGGCATCGCTTCTCCGACGTCGATCTCGACGACCCGAATTTCGAGCGCACGCCCTATACCGAGTTCGGCGCCTATGGCCGTTCCAAGACCGCCAACATCCTGTTCGCGGTGGAGTTCGACCGCCGCCACAAGCCGCGCGGCGTGCGCGCGACCGCGGTGCATCCCGGCGGCATCATGACCGAGCTCGGCCGCCACATGACGCAGGAGCTGCGCGACGCGATGCTCAAGAACATCGAGGAGGCGAACAAGGCCGCGGGCGCGCCGGCGTTTCAGTGGAAGACCATCCCGCAAGGGGCAGCGACCACCGTGTGGTCGGGCTTCGTCGCTCCGGCCGACACGGTCGGCGGCAAATATTGCGAGGACTGCCACGTCGCCGAGCTTCAGGAAAACCCGAACGCGCGCAGCGGCGTGCGCAGCTATGCGCTCGATCCCGAGCGCGCCAAGGCGCTGTGGGCCAAGAGCGAGGCGATGGTCGGCGAACGCTTCGCCTGATCAGTCGATCCGCATGTAGTCGCCGACGATGGTGAAACCGCCGTCTTTGGCGACCAGATAGAGCGTCAGGCCCAGGCCCGCCGCGACCTTGAACTTGCGCGCGCGCTTCTCGGCCGGCGACAGGCGGATGCGCAGCATCGAGAGATCGGGGTTCGCCTCTGCGGTCCGCAGGCGGTCGGACATCCGCGGCAGCAGATTGCGCAGCGCGTCGAGGTGCCTGCGCATCGTCGCCGCGAGCGCGCGCTGCTGCTGGTGCGCGACGATGTCGTCCGCGGGAACCGCGCCGCCGGCCTTGAGCGCGCGCCAGAACCGCGACAGCGCCAGGAACTCGTCCCGCGACACGCCGATGCTCAGCGTATAGGACGCATGGCCCTGGCGCGGGCAGCCGCCATCGGCCTCGCGGCGCCAGGCCGGATCGGCGAGCCGCGCATTGTAGCGCGCATACTCGCACAGCCCCGGCGCGCTCAGATGCACCGCCGAATACGTAACCAGCGAGCTTTCACCGTATTCGTCCACGCAGCGGCGCAGCAGCGGCGGATGCACGATCCGGCCGCCGAGCTTCGCATCGATGCGCGAGAGCTTGCGCAAGCTGGCCTCGCGGCAGGTGGGATTGACGAACTGCGCATCGGCCGATCCCGATATGAGCAGCACCAGCACCGCCAGGGCTGCCGCCGGCTTCACCGCGTCAACCCGGCGACGAACTCGCCGACGCCGACGAGCCGCGTGCGCCGCGCCCGCTCGGCGTTCAGGACGGCCTGGATCGTGGCGAGCGCGACCTGCGTGTTCTCGTTCACGACGATGTAGGTGTATTCGTCGTAATGGCTCATCTCGCTCGCGGCCTTCGCCATGCGCGCTTCCACGACGTCCTTGTGATCCTGCGCGCGATTCTTGAGCCGCCGCTCCAGCTCGGCATGAGAGGGCGGCAGGATGAAGATGCTCACGACGTCGTCGGGCAACTTGTCCTTGAGCTGTTGCGTACCCTGCCAGTCGATGTCGAACAGCACGTCCTGGCCGTTCGACAGCGCGCCGTGGACCAGGTCCTCCGGCGTGCCGTAACGATTGCCGTAGACGGTCGCATGTTCGAGGAACCGGTCCTGCCGCAGCCACTCGTCGAATTTCTCGTCGGACAGGAAGAAGTAATCCGTGCCGTGGATCTCGCCCGGCCGCATCGGGCGCGTGGTCGCCGACACCGACAGCGAGATGTTCCGGTCGGCTTCCAGCAGGGCGCGCGACAAGGTCGTCTTGCCCGCGCCGGACGGCGAGGACAGGACCAGCATCAGGCCGCGGCGTTTGATCTCGGAGGTCATGCGGTAATCGTCATCCTGAGGTGCCCGCCCTGCTTGGAGGCTCGCTTCGCTCGCGCCTCGGCATGACGGGCGGGCCTCGAAGGATGATCCCTATTCGACATTTTGCGCCTGCTCGCGGAACTGGTCGATCGCGGCCTTGAGCGCGAGCCCGGTGCGCGTCAGCGCGATGTCGGCGGATTTCGAGCACAGCGTGTTGGCTTCGCGGTTGAACTCCTGCGCCAGGAAGTCGAGCTTGCGCCCGACCGCCTCGCCGGACGCCAGCAGCGCGCGCGCCTCCTGCACATGGGCGCGCAGCCGGTCGAGCTCCTCGCGCACGTCGCCGCGCAGCGCGAGCAGCGCCACCTCCTGCGCCAGCCGGTCCTCGGCCACGGTGCCGGCCTCGAGCAATTCCTTGAGCTGAGAGGCCATCCGGTCGCGCATCGCCGCCGGCTGCACCGCCGCGAGCGCGCTCGCCTCGGCGGTCAGCCGCTCGATCTCGGCGATCTGCGCGTCGAGCACCTGGCCGAGCTTGAGACCCTCCGCCTTGCGCGCGCGCACCAGAGCGTCGAACGCAGTCGCCAGGCTCTCGAGCACGCTGGCGTCGCGTTTTGCACGCGCCGTGTCGTCGGCGGGCGTGCCGTCGTCCTGCACCAGCACGCCTTTGAGCGCGAGCAGCCCGTCGATCCGCGCGGGCGGCAGCCCGGTCTCGGCGGCGACCTCTTTCGCGATGCGCACCGCCGACGCCAGCGCAGTCGCGTCGACACGCAGGCCGCGCGAGCTTTCGGGCGCCTCCATCGTCAGCGTGGCCTGGAGCGAGCCGCGGCGGAAGCGCTCGCCCGCGAGCATCCGCGCCGCCGGCTCGATGCCGTCGAGGCCGGGCGGCATGCGCAGGCGCAGATCGAGGCCGCGGCCGTTGACGCTCTTGACCTCCCAGCGCCAGCGCAGGCCTTCGCGTGCGCCTTGCGCCTCCGCAAAGCCGGTCATGCTGACAAGCGCCATGGGCGACTCCAAAAAGCGGGCGAAGTCTACTTCCGCAGCTGCGGCAGCGGAAGCGGATCGACGTGCTTCTGCTGCTGCTCGATCTTGCGCCAGGCCGCGACGTTCCTGTTCTGCTCCGCGTCGGTGGCCGAGAAGGCGTGGCCGCCCGTGCCGTTGGCGACGAAATAGAGGTCGTTCGAGGTGGCGGGGTCGAGCACCGCGGCAATGGCGTCGCGCCCCGGATTGCAGATCGGCGTCGGCGGCAGGCCGGGGATCGCATAGGTGTTGTGCGGGCTGGCGCGCTTGAGCTCGCTCTCGCGGATGCCGCGGCCGAGCGGATAGCCGCCGGTGACGTCGTAGATGATCGTGGGATCCGACTGCAGCTTCATGCCGAGCTTGAGGCGGTTGACGAACACGGACGCCACGTGGCGGCGCTCCTCGGGGATTGCGGTCTCTTTCTCGACGATGGAGGCGAGCGTGATCGCCTCCGCGCGGCTCTTGAGCGGCAAGGCACCCGCGCGCGTGGCCCACAGCTTGTCGAGCAGCTTGTCGCGCGCCTTGGCCATGCGCTTGAGCAATTCGGCGCGCGTCGTGCCGCGGGTGAAGAGATAGGTCTCGGGCAGCAAGGTGCCCTCGTCCGGCACCGCGCCGGCATCGCCGACCAGCACTTTGTCGGCGACCACGAGGTCGTAGATCATCTTGGACGTCAGGCCCTCGGCGGCGGTCAGCTTGTGCTGGATCGACTTGCCGCTGGCGACGATGCCCGCGACGTCGGCCATGCTGAGATGCGCCGGAAAGCCGTACTCGCCGGCCTTGAGCGTGCCTTGCAGGTTGCGGATGCGCAGCCCCAGCCGGAACAGATCGGCGTTCGAGATCACGCCCGCCTCCGCCAGATGCTGCGCGATCACCGCGACGTGGTCGCCCGGCTCGACCATCACGACCTTGTAGGATTGCGCAGGCCCCGGCTGCGCCCAGCTCCATTGCTCGAACCACCACGCGCCAACGCCTGCGAGCGCGAGCACCACCAGCAGGAGAAGGAAGCGCTTCATCTCAGTTCGACAGCGGCGTCAGCTCGAACACGCGCCCGAGCCGCGCCGCAGAATCGAAATCGCCGTCGCGAAGGGCTTTACGCATTTCGTCCAGCTTGCGCGCATCGGACGCGGAGAGATAGGGCGACCAGCCACCTTCGTTTTCGATCAGCTCGATGCTGACCTCGGCGGCGAATCGGCCCTCGCGCACGAGCTTCACGGATTTGCGCGTCATTTCCGTCGCTCCTTGAAATCCGCCGACCACCGCGCGGGATCGGGACGATAGGCCGTCACCAACACCGCCGGTCCCGGCGCTCCTTTCGGAATTCCCCAAACTACATGGATGGGGCGGCTTTGAGGATCGCGCTGTAACACAAGGATACTCGGTCCCTTCGAAGCGGAAGGATAGTCTTCGACGAGCTCGGCGTCTCTCAGGCTGTCGAGCACGTCGCTGAAGAAGATACCATCCGCCGCCAGTTCGTCATAGCCGCGCGCGGAGGCGAGAACCCTTCCGTCACGGACCAGCGCCTTGATCCTCTCAAGCGTGTCGCTTGCGGTCCTGCTCACTGCACCTGCGTCAGGATGAGCGCCGCGTTGGTGCCGCCGAAGCCGAAGGAGTTGGACATCGCGACCTTCACCTCGCGCTTGCGGGCGACGTGGGGGACGAGGTCGATCTGCGTCGTGACGGCGGGATTGTCGAGGTTCAAGGTCGGCGGCACGATCTGGTCGCGGATCGCGAGCAGGCAGAAGATCGCCTCCACCGCGCCCGCCGCGCCGAGGAGATGGCCGATCGACGATTTGGTCGAGGACATCGACACCGTCGCCGCCGCGTTGCCCATCAGCCGCTCGACCGCGCCGAGCTCGATGCCGTCGGCCATGGTCGAGGTGCCGTGCGCGTTGACGTAGTCGATGTCGGACGGCGTGAGACCGCTGCGCTTCAGCGCCATCTGCATCGCGCGATAGCCGCCGTCGCCGTCTTCCGACGGCGCGGTGATGTGGAAGGCGTCGCCGGAGAGGCCATAGCCGCTCACTTCGCCGTAGATCTTCGCGCCGCGCGCTTTCGCGTGCTCGTATTCCTCGAGCATCACCACGCCCGCGCCTTCGCCCATCACGAAGCCGTCGCGATCCTTGTCGTAAGGCCGCGACGCCTTCTCGGGATTGTCGTTCCACGCGGTCGAAAGCGCGCGGCAGGCATTGAAGCCCGCGATGCCGATGCGTCCGAGCGCGGCTTCCGCGCCGCCCGCGAGCATCAAATCGGCGTCGTCGAGCGCGATCAGCCGCGCCGCGTCGCCGATCGCATGCGCGCCGGTCGCGCAGGCCGTGACCACGGAATGGTTGGGGCCCTTGTAGCCGTATTCGATCGAGACATAACCCGAGACGAGATTGATCAGCCGCCCGGGAATGAAGAACGGCGACACGCGCCGCGGCCCCTTCTCCTGCATCAACAGCGCCGTCTCGGCGATGCCGTTCAGCCCGCCTATCCCTGAGCCGATCAGCACGCCGGTGCGGTCGCGCTCTTCCTCGGTCTTCGGCTCCCAGCCGGAATCCTTGACCGCCTGCTTGGCGGCGGCCATCCCGAAGAGAATGAAATCGTCGACCCGGCGCTGCTCCTTCGGGTCCATCCACTGATCGGGATTGAAGGTGCCGTCCGCGCCGTCGCCGCGCGGGACCTGACAGCCGATCTTGGTCGCAAGATCGGACGTCTCGAATCCCGTGAGCGGCCCGGCGCCGGACTTCCCCGCGATGAGGCGCGACCACGACTCCTCGACGCCGCAAGCCAGCGGCGTGACGAGTCCCAGCCCTGTGACGACCACCCGACGCATGGGCGCCATGGCGGCCGCTTAAGCCGCCGCCTGCTGCTTGTCGATGTACTTCACGGCGTCGCCGACGGTGACGATGGACTCCGCCGCGTCGTCGGGGATCTCGATGCCGAATTCTTCCTCGAACGCCATCACCAGCTCGACGGTGTCGAGGCTGTCGGCGCCCAGGTCTTCAATGAAGGAGGCAGTGTCGACGACCTTGTCGGCGTCCACGTTCAGGTGGTCGACGACGATCTTCTTCACGCGCTCGGCAGTATCGCTCATGGGGTCTGGAACCTCTTCGTTGCTGTCATCCGCCGGCTTTGCTGTTGTTCTCGAGCCCGCGGCAAGGCCCGCACGAATTCAACGTGTGCGGGGTTGGAAAGTTCTGCTTCGTAACACAATGCTTTCCGGCCCGCCATACACGATGTAAGCGGTTGAAAGTCCTATCAGATCATCGCCATACCGCCATTGACATGCAGGGTTTGGCCGGTCACGTAGGCCGCTTCCTCGCTGGCCAGATAGGCCACGGCGGCGCCGATATCGCCCACCTGGCCGAAGCGCCCGGCCGGGATTTTGGCGAAAAGGCCGCCTTTCTGGTCCTCGGTCAGCACCTCGGTCATGGGGGTGGCGATGAAGCCCGGCGCCACGCAATTGACGGTGATGTTGCGCGAGGCGACCTCCTGGGCGAGCGACTTGCTCATGCCCATGAGCCCCGCCTTGGCGGCGGCATAGTTGCCCTGGCCGCCATTGCCGATCGAGCCCACGACCGAGGTGATCTGCACGATCCGGCCCCAGCGCTTCTTCATCATGCCGCGCAGCACTGCGCGCGACAGGCGGAAGGCGGCGGTCAGGTTCACCGCGATGACCTGGTCCCACTCCTCGTCCTTCATGCGCAGGAAGAGGTTGTCGCGGGTGATGCCGGCGTTGTTGACGAGGATGTCGATCGTCCCGCCGAGCGCCTGCTCGGCGGCCTTGGGCAGCGCTTCGACCGACGCGCTGTCGGCGAGGTTGCAGGTCGCGATATGAGCGCGCTCGCCGAGCTCGCTTTTGAGCGCTTCCAGCGCCTCGGCGCGCGTGCCGGAGAGCACCACCGTCGCGCCTTGCGCATGCAGGGCCTTGGCGATGGCGCCGCCGATGCCGCCGGACGCGCCGGTGACGAGTGCATTCCTGCCCGTGAGATCGAACATCTAGAGCGTCCTCGCGAAAGCTTCGATGTCGGCCGGCGTGTCGAGGGTCACGGTCTGGAGCTCCTTGTCGATGCGCTTGACCATGCCGGTGAGCACCTTCGCGCCGCCTGCCTCGACCGTGGTGAACGCGCCGAGGCCGCGGAACGCGAGCACGCTCTCCCGCCAACGCACACGGCCGGTCACTTGTTCCACCAGGAGGCGGCGGATGGTCTCGGGCTCGCTGGTCTCGGCCGCCGTCACGTTTGCCACGACCGGCACCGCGGGCGGACGGATCGTCACTCGGGCCAGCGCCTCGGCCATCTTGTCGGCGGCGGGCTGCATCATCGGCGAATGGAACGGCGCCGACACGTTCAGCGCCATCGCGCGCTTGATGCCTTTGGCCTTGGCGATCTCGGGCGCCTTGTCGATCGCGGCTTTGGTGCCGGAGATCACGACCTGGCCCGGCGCGTTGTCGTTGGCGACGACGCAGACGCCGCCGGTCGCGGCGGCGCATTCGCGCGCGAGCTCTTCGGCCTGGTCGATCTCGGCGCCGAGCAGCGCGCTCATGCCGCCTTCGCCCACAGGCACCGCGAGCTGCATCGCCCGGCCGCGCGCTTTCAGCAGCCGCGCCGCGTCCGACAGCGTGAACGCGCCCGCGGCGCACAGCGCGCTGTACTCGCCGAGCGAATGCCCGGCGACGACGCGCGCATGCTTGGCGAGGTCCACGCCCGCCTCGCGCGTCAAGACGCGCACGACCGCGAGGCTCGCCGCCATGATCGCGGGCTGCGCGTTCTCGGTGAGCACGAGATCGCTCTCGGGCCCCTCCCACATCAGCCGCGACAGGTTCAGGCCGAGCGCGTCGTCGACTTCCTGGAACACTTCGCGGGCCGGCGCGAACGCCTCGGCCAGCGCCTTGCCCATGCCGACCGCCTGGCTCCCCTGCCCGGGAAAAATGAATGCGCGAGTCATGGAGCGGGAGAGTGACGACCGGGCGAGACGAGTCAAGCGGGCGGCGAAAATTGATTGTCCGCGACGGCCGGTGCATATTGTGCACATGCAGCAGGCTGCGGAAACCGAGCTTGTCGTGAACGCCCTCTGGGACGCCGAAGCGTCGGTGTGGGTGGCGACGAGCGACGACGTGCCCGGGCTCGCGACCGAATCCGCCTCGTTCGAAGTCCTCCTGGAGAAACTGCGGACGATGGTGCCGGAGCTGCTCGAGCTCAACGACGCGCAACGATAGGACCATTCGCGCGACGCTGCGTTTCACATATAAATTCCGACGCCCCTCATACCGGCGGGGCGTAGCGGTCGAAGGCATGCGCGCGCTGCTTGAAGCCGAGCGAGCGGCCGACGAGGAAGATCGTTGCCGCCGTCATGCAGAGGCCCGCGGCGAGGACGCCGAAGCCGGCCGCGTAGCCGCCGGTTGCCGTTTTCAGCCAGCCCATCAGGTAGGGCCCCGCGAAGCCCGCGAGGTTGGCGATGGAGTTGATCAGCGCGATGCCGCCCGCCGCCGCCGTGCCGCGCAGGAAGCTCGACGGCAGCGCCCAGAACACCGAGATCGCGGCCAAAGTCCCCGCCATGCCGACGCCGAGCGCCACGATGCAGGCGATGCTGCCTTGCGTGAGCATCGCAGCGATCAGCCCGCCGGCGCCGAGCAGCGCCGCGACCGCGACATGGCGGATGCGCTCGCCGGATCGGTCGCTCGACAGGCACCACGCGATCGAGACGACGCTGCTTCCCGCATAGACCGCGCCGACCACGAGGCTGGTGTCGAACACCGAGAAGCCTTCGGCCCTGACGATCTGCGGCAGCCACAGCCCGACGCCATAGGTCGACAGCACGATGCCGAAATCGGGAATCGCCATCGCCCAGACGCGCGGATCGGCGAGCATCGGCCAGAACGACTGATGCACATGCGCCGGCTCGGAGGCGAGGCGCGCTTCGATCGCGTCGCGCTCGTCGTCGCCCAGCCAGCGCGCATCGCCGGGGCCGTTCGGCAGCGCCACGAGCACCGCGAAGGCGAGCAGGATCGACGGCGCGCCTTCGATCAGGAACAGCCACTGCCAGCCTTTGAGGCCCATAAGACCGTCGAGGCCGAGGATCCATCCCGACAGCGGCGCGCCGATCATGTTGGCGAGCGAGATCGCGCACAGGAACAGGCCGACGAACCGCGCGCGCACCTCGGCCGGGAACCACAGGCCCAGATAGAAGATCACGCCGGGGAAGAACCCCGCCTCCGCGACGCCCAGAAGAAACCGCAGCACCGACAGGCTCCCTGCGCCCTTCACGAACGCCGTCGCCATCGAGACGAGGCCCCAGGTCAGCATGATGCGGAAGATCCAGAGCCTGGCGCCGGTCTTCTCCAGGATCACGTTCGACGGCACCTCGAACAGGAAATAGCCGAGGAAGAAGATGCCGCCGACCACGCCGAACGCCTCGGCGCCGATGCCGAGGTCCTTGTTCATCGTCAGCGCCGCGAAGCCGACATTCACGCGGTCGAGGAAGTTGCAGACATAGAGCAGGATCATGAACGGGATCAGCCGCCATGCCGCCTTGGCAAAGACCTTGTTTTCCACGATTCCCCCACGCGCTTGCGCCGCGCAGTGTGGCGCGGGACGCGCGGCTGCGGAAGGGATCAGTTCGGCGTCAGCAGGAAGGCGTGCGTCTTGCCGCCGATCGTGCCTTCGCCGACGATCCGGCCGGCATCGTTGATCGCATAGGCCACGTTCAGCACCCAGCCCGTGTCGGCAGGGATCAGGACGTTGAGGTTCTTCATCTTGGGCCCGTCGCGGACGAACGCATAGTCGGTATAGACGCCGTCGCGGATGCTCTGGGAGAGACCGACGACGGTATCGGAGGCGTTGATCCCGAAGCCCCAGCTGAAGCCGTTGCTCGAAGGCAGGACGCCCAAATCCAGCATGGCGTTGTTCTTCCACAGGAACGCATGCGCCTCGAGATCGCCGGGCAGATAGGCGAGACCCGTGACGTGGCCGCTCGCATTGATCGCGCTGCCCTCGCTCCAGCTTCCGCCGAGCGTGCCGAGGTTCCTCATGCTGCCCGCTTCCCAAAGGAACGCGCAGTACCGGCCGCTCGCATCCCAGCTCGTTCCCGCGACCTGGTAGGAATCGTTGACGCCGAGCGCCGCATTCCATTGTCCGAGATCGTGGCCGCCCAGCGTGCCCAGATCGATCACCTTCCCGCCCTTGGTCAGGAACGGCTCGCTATGCCCGTCGGCGGTGAGCGAGGCGCCGACCACATTGCCTTTGCCGTTGATCGCGTAAGCCGTCGCGGCGCCGCCGCCGAGATCGCCGACGTCTTTCAGCATGCCGTTGCGATAGCGGAACGCATGGTAGGGATAGCCGCCGGCATAGCCAGCGAGATCGTTGGAGTCGTTGATGCCGCTCGCGACCGCCGCCGATCCGTTGAGCGCGCCCGGGCTCGTCATGCGGCCGGCCGCGTAGACGAAGACCTGCGACTTGCCGTCCGCGTCCGTCGATATGCCGGTGATCACGCCGCCCGCGTTGATGCCGCGCGCGCTGGCATAGTCGCCGCCGAGGGTGCCGAGATCGGTCACCGCATAGTGAGCCCTGCCGGGGAGTGCCTGGGCGGGCATTGCCGCCGCAAGGCCGAGCGCCGCGAGCGCCGCTGCTTTTGCGATCCTCATGGCGAAGAGCGTATTGTTCGATAGTAAACAAACAACCAAAGGGCGAATATCGACTTGAGTGCGCAAGCCGCACTAAGCTGCCGCTCTATCCGGGTTGGGGAGCCGCTCGTTCATGAATTGGTTACTGCGAATCCTGATTTCGCTCGTCCTGTTGCTGGCCGCGGCGGCGGCTGCGATCTACTTCACCGGAAACACGCTGACGGTTCTTGTCTGGATGGGCCAGCCGCGCCATGGCTGGGACATGGCCTACAAGGCGCCCGCGCCGGACTACGGCAAGACGGAGTCCTGGGCGGCGCTGCCGTCCAAGCCTGGCGAGGCCGACCTGGCTCCGCCGGGCGTCGAAAGGGCGAAGGACCCTCAGGTCGACGTCTTCTTCGTCCATCCCACGGGTTATCTGAACGGCGCCGACTGGAACTCGCCGCTCGATCCGAACAGCAAGACCGAAGAGAACACGAAATGGATGCTGGCCAACCAAGCCAGCGTGTTCAACGGCTGCTGCGCCATCTATGCGCCGCGCTATCGCGAGACCTCGATCTATCGCTATTTCGCGAAGCCGTCGGAGGTGACGAAAAAGGCAACCGATCTTGCCTATGGCGACGTCGTCCGCGCCTTCGCTTATTTCCTGGAGCACTATTCCAAAGGCCGCCCTTTCATCATCGCAAGCCACAGCCAGGGCACCGAGCATGCCTTCCGCTTGGTCCGCGAGCGCATCGACGGCACGCCGCTCGCCGCCCGGATGGTCGTGGGCTATCTCATCGGCTTCGACATCGACGATCGTCGCGCGAACGCGCTCGAGACCGTGCATGTCTGCGCGCGCGCGGACGACACCGGCTGCATCGTGCATTGGGCGACCTATGGCGAAGGCGCGACCGCCGCGCCGCAATCCGGCGCCAAGCTCGTCTGCGTCAATCCGCTGAGCTGGGAGCGCGACGGCAAGATGGCGCCGAAAGCGATGAGCAAGGGCGCGGTGCCGATGTCCGGCCGGTTCCAGTTCGACGTCCTGGGCAATGACGCAGCCTCGGGCGTCGCCTTCGGCCCGCTCGGGGCGCCGCTCGAGGCCTGGACCTGGGCGGAATGCCGCGACGGGCTGCTTACGGTGGCCGACCAGAGCAAAGGCCCCTTCGCCAAGCTCGACGTCGGCGGCAAGAACTACCACGGCATGGACTATCCGCTCTTCGCGATGGATCTGCGCGAGAACGCGAAGACCCGGGTGCAGGCGTGGCTGAAGAGGCAATCGACGGACGGCACCGGCCCCTGAAATTCGCCATGGCCGGGCTCGACCCCCGGCAAGCAAGAGTTCAGGGGCCCGTTGGTTCCCGCCCTTGCCCTGCGCACCCCCTTCCCCTATAAGCCCCGCCTTCAACGTCGGTTGCGGTCGCGAGGCATCTATCCGCCCCTCGAACCACAATCCGGACGGCATCCCGCCGAGCCGGATTCCGCAGCCAAAACAGGGAGTTGACGGGATGGCTCTATACGAGCATCTCCTGATCGCGCGCCAGGACATCAGCGCGCAACAGGTGGACGCGCTTGCGACCCACTTGAAGACCATCGTCGAAGGCGAAGGCGGCAAGGTCGAGAAGCAGGAATATTGGGGCCTGCGCGGTCTCGCCTACCGCATCAAGAAGAACCGCAAGGGGCATTACGTGCTCCTCAACATCAATGCCCCGTCCAAGGCGATCGTCGAGCTCGAGCGCCAGAACAAGATCAACGAAGACGTGCTGCGCTACATCACCGTGAAGGTGGACGCGTTCGAGCAGTCGTCGAACAAGAGCCGCCGCGACGATCGCGACGGCAAGCCGGAAGGCCAGACCACCACCGAGGAGACCGCACAATGAGCGGAGCCGGATCGCGCGACGGCGGCGACAAGCGCCGCCCCTTCTTCCGCCGCAAGAAGACCTGCCCGTTCTCGGGCGCCAATGCGCCGAAGATCGACTACAAGGACACCAAGCTGCTGCAGCGCTTCATCTCGGAGCGCGGCAAGATCGTGCCGAGCCGCATCACCGCGGTGTCGACGCGCAAGCAGCGCCTGCTCGCCGTCGCCATCAAGCGCGCGCGCTTCATGGCGCTGCTGCCTTACGTCGTGAAGTAGGAGAACTCCCATGCAAGTGATCCTGCTCGAACGCGTCGAAAAGCTCGGCCAGATGGGCGACGAGGTGAAGGTGAAGGACGGCTTCGCCCGCAACTTCCTTCTGCCCCAGAAGAAGGCGCTGCGCGCCACCAAGGCCAACCGCGAATTCTTCCAGACCCAGAAGTCGCAGCTCGAAGCGCGCAACCTCGAGCGCAAGTCCGAGGCCCAGAAGGTCGCCGAGAAGCTCGAAGGCCAGACCTTCGTGCTGTTGCGCCAGGCGGGCGACCGCGGCCAGCTCTACGGCTCGGTCTCTCCGCGCGACATCGCGGATGCGATCAGCGCCGGCGGCTTCACCATCGGCCGCAACCAGGTGCCGCTGGACAAGGCCATCAAGGACATCGGCCTGGTGCCGGTGACCGTGGTGCTGCATCCGGAGGTCCGCGTCGGCGTGACCATCAACGTCGCCCGCACCGAGGACGAAGCCGAGCGCCAGGCGCGCGGCGAGAACGTGCTGGCCGAACAGGACGAGGCGGAAGAGGCGAAAGCCGCCGCCGAGGAGATGTTCGAGGAAGGCGCCGGCCCCAAGGAAGAAGGCGAGGAAGCGGCGGAGGCGAACGCCGAAGCCTGATCGTCTTCGCATTGCTTGTGAGAAGCCGCGGCCGCAACGCCGCGGCTTTTTTTGTCGAGGCGCTATCCGCGGCCAAGACCATCTCAAGCCGCAAAGCGGCTTTTCAAATCGTCCAAACAATTCTAGATTGAACCACCGCGTCATTTTGGGGGCGACGAGTGGCAAAAAAGCCAAGAAGATTCGGCAGAACGGTAGCCGGCGCTGCCGGCGGAGCAGTTTCCGGCGCGGCGGTTGGTGTCAAAGTCGCGCCGTTCGTTTTGCCAATCGATCCGACGGGAATACTGAGCGCCGCCGTGATCGGCGGATTTACCGTCGTCGGCGCGGTTGGCGGTGCGTTCGGAATGGGCAAGCCCGGCAACGGCGGAGGAAACTGAACCATGCAGATCGATCGTTCGGAAATCGGTGCGCTGTTGACGGGGCTGGCAGGGTTGTGGGCGGTGTTTTCGCTGGCCTATCCCACCGGCTTTCTTTCGCTCATCCCAGTGTGGTTCGGCGCAGGCGTCTGGCTGGCCGGCGTGTCGCTGCAGATCGCGGACGCGATGAGCTCCGATCAGGACGGCACTACCGGGCTGAGCCAAATCTAATCATTTCGGCGCGCGCAGCGCGCGGGCAAGCGCGATCTCGTCGGGCTCGACGAGGCCGGGCATGGCGCGCGCCATGCGGAAGTCCCAGACGAACTCGAAGGTGCCGAGGATCATGTCGGCCATGATGCCGTCGCTGGAGAGCGGCGTGAGCAGCGCGTCGAACGTCTTGGCGGCCTGCGAATAGATCGAGCCGGCGCCGCGGATGCGCAAGGGCGCGTGCCGGGCCACGACCGCGGCATAGGTCTCGATGGTGCGCGCCACGGTGTCGGCGCCGAAGGGCTTCAACGCCTCGCTCATCAGCCGCCCCGTGGGATTGTCCTTGAAGTAGCGCTGCAACTCGGACCCCACCAGGCGGTAGCGGAAATCCTCGCCCCCGCGCACCACGTCGCAGAGCAGAATATGCGGCAGGTAGGCGCGCATCTGGGCCGGGGAAATGTCCTGCCGGCGGGGCATGGAACCCGTCCCGCGCTGCTGATTCCAATAGGTTCTGAGGAAGGCGAGGAGCGCCGGTTCCGGCGCCTCCGGATCGTACTCGAAGTCGAAATCGGTCATTGGCCACCTATTCGCGGGTATTCTGCCCGGTATTTGTCGGCAATGTGTACCGACCTAAAGGCGAGTGCGACATTTGCGCAACTCTGCGACATCGCCGCCCCCACCCACCTTCTTCGCAACTGCAGCATAGGCTATGATACCCGCCCCTGGCAGGAGAGGCCCATGTCCGTCGCCGTCGAGACCAAGCGCGTCACCGTCCCCGAGATCCGCGCCCACAAGAACGCCAAGCCGGTGGTGTGCCTGACCTGCTACCACGCCCATACCGCGCGGTTGCTGGATGCGCATGTCGATCTGATGCTGGTGGGCGACAGCCTGGGCAATGTGATGCACGGGCTCGAGACCACGATCCCCGTGACCCTCGACATGATGATCACCGCGGGCAAGGCGGTGATGCGCGGCTCGAAGCATGCGCTCGTCGTCGTCGACATGCCGTTCGGCTCCTATGAGGAGAGCCCGCAGACCGCGTTTCGCAACGCGGTGACGGTGATGAAGGAGACCGGCTGCCAGGCGGTGAAGATGGAAGGCGGCGCGCGCCTGGCCGAGACCGTGCACTACCTCACCCAGCGCGGCATTCCGGCGATGAGCCATATCGGGCTGACGCCGCAGGCGTTCAACACCATGGGCGGCTTCAAGACCCAGGGCCGCACCGAAGCCGAATGGCCCGCGATCGAAGCCGACGCGCGCGCGGTCGCCGAAGCCGGCGCCTTCGCCGTCGTGCTCGAAGGCATGGCCGAGCCGCTCGCCGCCAAGATCACGCGCCAGATCGCGATCCCCACCATCGGCATCGGCGCCTCGGCGGAATGCGACGGCCAGATCCTGGTGATGGAGGACATGCTGGGCCTCAATCCGAACCCGCCGAAATTCGTCCGCCAATACGCAAACCTCGGCCCCGACATCGAGAAGGCCGTGCAGGCCTATGCCCATGACGTGCGCGAGCGCAGCTTCCCGGGCAAGGAAAACGTCTACGCGATGAAGAAGACGGGCTGAGCCGCATCCAAACGCCGCCCTCTCTGCATCCATCCGGAGCAGAGGGGGGAACGCATGGGACAGGGCCGCGCGAATCCGGTCACGCTCGCCGCGCTGGGCGTGCTCGCCTATATCGCGGAGACGATGCTCCACGAGGCCGGCGGGCACGGCCTTGTCTGCCTCGCGACCGGCGGACGGATCGCGCTTCTGGCGCCGCTGTTCATGCGCTGCAGCGTCGTCACGCCCTGGATGGTCGCGGCGGGTCCGGCTGCGAATGCCCTGGCCGCGGCCGCGAGCCTGCTCGCGCTCTACCGCATGCGAAGCGATGCGTGGCGGTATTTCTTCTGGCTGAGCTTCGTCTTCAACGCGCTGGTGATGTGCGGCTATCTGCTCGTCGGCGCAGCGACGGGCTTCGGCGATTGGGCCGTGCTGTTCGCGGGCGTGGCGCCGGATTGGGCATGGCGCCTGCCGGCCGGTATCGCGGCCCTCGCGCTCTATGGCCAGGCGCTCAAGCTTGCATCGCGCGCCTTCGTCGCGGTCACGGCGCTCGGCCGTCCGAGCATCGCCGCGCGCGCGCGGCTGATATTGATCCCGACCGGCGCGGCGGCGCTGGTGGCGCTCGCCGCCGAGTTCCAGGGCGGCCGCACCGCGCCCATGGCGCTGGCGCTCGCGTTCGGCTGCACTCTGTTCGTGGGCCTGACCTTGATGGGCGTGGGCGACGGCAACGCGGGGCGCAAGCTGTGCGAGAGCCGGCTGCGGCTGCCCTTGCGCGTCCCGGCGGTCATCCTGGCGGCCCTGCTGGCGGCGGGATTCGTGCTGGTGGTGGGCCCCGGCGTGCCCCTTACAGACAAGCAAGTTGCCATTAGGGGCCGGTCCGGCTAATTATCGCGGCCCGTCAAAGGTTTGCGCGGGCCGCTCCAGAAGGAATTTCCCCTTGTCCGATATCTTCCACGAAGTCGAGGAAGACGTTCGCCGCGAACGTCTCGAGCAGCTGTGGAAGCAATATGGCGACTACATCATCGCCGCGGTGGCGGCGATCGCCGTCGGCATCGCGGGCTACAAGCTCTGGGAGCGCTACGAGACGCAGCAGCGCCTGACCGCGTCGAAGACCTTCGTCGCGGCGCAGGACGCGGCCGAATCCGGCAATGTCGGCGGCGCGGCGCAGGCCTTCGGCAAGCTCGCCAAGTCCGGCCCGACCGGCTACGGCACCATCGCGACGCTCGCCCAGGCCGACAGCCTGCTCGCTTCGGGCAACCGCAGCGACGCGATCAAGATCTACAAGACCGTCGCCGAGAAGGACACCTCGCCGATCGCGGGCGTCGCGCGCATCCGCGCCGCCTGGGCGATGGCCGAGTTCACGCCGAAAGCCGAGCTCGATTCCTGGCTCGCGCCGATCAACGACAATTCCAGCGCCTGGCGCTTCATCGCGCGCGAGATCCTGGCCTATAGCGACTACCGCGCGGGCTCGCTCGCCGTGGCGCTGAGCGAATACAAGGCGCTCGCCGCCGAGAAGGACGCGACCCCGGGCCAGCGCCAGCGTGCCGGCGCGATGGCCACCTTCATCGAGGCCGGCGGCGACAAGGAGTACGGCACCGTGCCGCGTCCCGCGCCGCCGCCCGCTCCACCCCAGGCCGCCGCTCCGCAAGGTCAGCCCCAAGGTCAACCACAGCCATGACGATGCGCCGCTCCCTGCTGCTCGCGACACTCGGCGTCGCGACGACGCTGCTTTGCGGCTGCCAGATGCTCGACACCGTCGGCAATCTGTTCGACACGACGACGCGCAAATCCGGCCTCAAGGGCGAGCGCATCTCGGTCATGGCGATGGACGAGTCGCTGAAGCCCGATCCGACGCTCGACGGCACCGACGTCGTGCTGCCCGCGCCTTACAGGAACGCCGAATGGGCGCAGCCCGGCGGCTTCGCCTCGAACGCGCTCTATCACCTCGAAGCGTCGGGACCGCTGCATCAGATCTGGACGCAGGACGCGGGCAAGGGATCGGATTCGGATTCGCGCCTCACCGCGCCGCCCATCGTCGCCGCCGGCAAGGTGTTCGTGCTCGATTCCGAGAACCACGTCTTCGCCTTCGACACCAAGGGCGGTCAGCCGGTGTGGGACCGCGGGCTCGCGCCCGCCGGCGACACCAATCTCGTCCATGCGCTGAGCCTGGGCGTGTTCGGCCAGGACACCTCCATCGACCCGACCAAGGGCTTCGGCGGCGGGCTCGCCTATGACGACGGCCGGCTCTTCGTCACCACCGGCTTCGGCGACGTGATCGCGATGAACCCGGCGAACGGCAAGCCGATGTGGAAGACCAATCTGGGCGTGCCGATCCTCAACGCCCCGGTCGCGACCGCGGGCCGCGTCTTCATCTCGAGCCAGGACAATCATTTCTACGCGCTCGCCCAGACCGACGGCCGCAAGCTCTGGGACCATCAGGGCATCAGCGAGACCGCCGGCATCCTGGAAGGCACCAGCGCCGCCGTCGCCGGCGAGTTCGTGATCGCGCCTTACACCTCGGGCGAGCTGTTCGCGCTGCGCATCCAGAACGGACGGCCGTCGTGGAACGACATGCTGACGAGCTCGGGCCAGGCGACCGCGCTCTCCGAGCTCGACGACATCGCGGGCCGTCCGGTCGTCGACCGCGGCCTCGTCTATGCGATCAGCCATTCCGGCGTGATGGCGGCGATCAACCTGTCGACCGGCGACCGCTCGTGGTCGCGCGACATCAAGGGCATCCAGACGCCCTGGGCCGCGGGCGATTTCGTCTACGTGCTGACCACCGACCAGCAGGTGCTGTGCCTGACGCGCAAGGAAGGCCGCGTGAAGTGGATGCACCAGCTCGCGCGCTTCGAGGACATGGAGAACAAGTCCGGGCCCATCGTCTGGGCCGGGCCGGTGCTCGTCTCCGACCGGCTGATCGTGGTGTCGTCCGCGGGCTACGCGGCGTCGCTCTCGCCCTATACCGGACGGTTGCTGGGACGGGTGGAGATTCCGGGCCAGGCCTATATCGCCCCCGTGGTCGCCGACGGCACGCTCTATCTCTACACCAACGACGCGCAATTGGTGGCGTTGCGCTAAGCTCGTTCCATGGCGCTCGTCCTCGCGATCGTCGGCCGCCCGAACGTGGGCAAGTCGACGCTGTTCAACCGGCTGGCCGGCAAGCGGCTCGCGCTGGTGCACGACACGCCCGGCGTCACCCGCGACCGCCGCGAGGCCGACGCGGAGCTGGACGGCATCGCGCTCAAGCTGATCGACACCGCGGGCTTCGAGGAAGGCCTTGAAGGCAGCCTCGCGCAGCGCATGACAGCGCAGACCATGGCGGCCATCGCGGAAGCGGGCGTGTGCCTGTTCGTGATCGACGCGCGCGACGGCGTGACCGCGGGCGACGAGATCATCGCCGAGACCCTGCGCCGCTCGGGCAAGCCCGTGATCCTCGCCGCCAACAAGAGCGAAGGCCGCGCCGCGGCGGACACCGTCGCCGACGCGTACCGGCTCGGCTTCGGCGAAGCGATCGCCCTCTCGGCCGAGCATGCGCTGGGCATGGGCGAGCTTGCCGAAGCGCTGGCGGAATTCGCCGATGCGCCTGTCGAGGAAGAAATCGTCGACGAGGAAATCGAAGAGGTCGCCGAAGAAGAAGCCGAAGATCGCCCGATGCGGCTCGCCATCGTCGGCCGCCCCAATGTCGGCAAGTCGAGCCTGTTCAACCATGTCCTGGGTGCCGAGCGCTCGCTGACCGGGCCCGAACCGGGCCTCACCCGCGACGCCATCGCCGCGCCCTGGGAAGCGCATGGCCGCCCGATCCTGCTCCACGACACGGCCGGCCTGCGCAAGAGCGCGCGCGCCGCGGGGCACACGCTCGAGCAGCTCTCGATCGCGAGCACGCTCGACGCGATCCGCTTTGCGGACTGCGTGATCGTCGTCATCGACGCGACGCAACCTTTCGAGAAGCAGGACCTCACCATCGCCGACATGATCGAGAAGGAAGGCCGCGCGGTCGTCTTCGCGGTCAACAAATGGGACCTCGTCGAGAACCGCGCCGGCGCGATCACCAGACTGCGCCGCCAGCTCGACGAGTCGCTGCCGCAGCTCAAGGGCGCGCAGCTGATCGCGATCTCGGCGCGCACCGGCGAAGGCATCGAGCGGCTGCTGCCCGCGGTGCTCGAAGCCGAGCGCGCCTGGAACACGCACGTGCCGACCTCGGCGCTGAACCGGTTCCTGGAGGAAGCGCTCGCGCGTCACGCCCCGCCCGCGATCAGGGGCCGGCGCGTGCGCATCCGCTACATGACCCAGCCCAAGGTGCGCCCGCCCACCTTCGCGCTGTTCGGCAACCAGCTCGAGCACCTGCCCGACGCGTACCTGCGCTATCTCGCCAACGGCCTGCGCGACGCGTTCGACCTCGCCGGCACGCCCGTCCGCCTGCGCCTGCGCGGCGGCAAAAATCCGTATGCGGAGTGATATTCACTTCGCACTTTTCGCTGATGCAGTATATTCTCAAAGTCCCCCGGAGGAAAAAAGGTAATGGTGCATGGGACGAATTTGAAAACGTGGGAAGATTTCAAGACGGAGTTGGCGCAACTTCGACGAAAGCAGGAATCAAACTCACGGCTGCAACGCCGATTGTATTTTCGCGGACAAGCCGACTCCCGATGGGGGCTCGCAACCACCCTTGAACGACATACCATCGGAAAAACCGAATTCATCGATTACTATAGGACGATTTCCGTCCTCCAAGCCGAGCTGGAGGCTTTCACCGAAAATAGTTGGCAAATCCCGGACTACGCTGAAGTGTGCAACGTGGCGAGGTCTTATGACGAGTTTAGCAGGCGCATGACTTTTGGCCAGAATCCCGCATATGAATACATGGCACACCTCCGCCACCACGGATTTCCCTCACCGCTTCTCGACTGGACGAGGTCGGAGTATATCGCTGCTTATTTTGCATTTCGCGAAACTCACAAAAATGAAAATGCATCAATCTATGTATTGTCGGAATCGAACACATTTGGGGGCTCGAGCAGAACGCCCCGCATTCATCGTTTCGGGCCAAACGTAAAAACTCATAGAAGGCATTTTCTTCAGCAATGCGAATACACGATGTGTCTTGGCTTTGACGAGGACAATGGGGCGTGGTGCTTTTCCCCACACGACCAAGCCTTCAAAACCAACGAGGAATTTGAAGAAACTCCCTTTAATTCAACTATTTACAAATTTAATATCGCAAGCAGCGAGCGGGCGAAGGTTCTAAAATCTCTCGACGAACACAATCTCAATGCGTTTTCCCTATTTGGTTCTGAAGAGAGCTTGATGGAGACTCTGACATTGAGAGAATATCTCTACGCATAGCCTCTATCTCTCCACGAGCTCACCATTCTTGCAACACTCCGGCGACAGCATCTCGACCAGCGCCGGCGCGACCGCGTCCGGCGGATCGAGGGTCGCGGGGTCCTCGCCCGGCATGGCGCGTGCGCGCATGGCGGTGCGCAGGGGGCCGGGGCTGAACAGGTTCACCTTGACGTTGGTCACGGCGCACTCGGCGGCGTAGGTGAGCGCGAGCGACTCGAGCGCGGCCTTGGCGAAGGCATAGCCGCCCCAGAACGGCGTGTGCTTGCGCGCGGCACCCGAGGTGACGAACACCACGCGGCCGGCCTCCGACCGGCGCAACAGCGGATCGAGCGAGCGGATCAGCCGCCAGTTCGCCGTGACGTTCACGTCGACCAGCTCCTGGAACGCCTTGGGCTCGAGATGGGCGAGCGGCGTGATGGCGCCGAGCGCGCCGGCATTGCCGAGGAACGCGTCGAGCCGGCCCCAGCGCTCGTAGATATGGGCGCCCAATTGGTCGAGGCCTGCGAAGTTCTTCAGATCCATCGGCACCAGCGTCGCCTGGCCGCCGGCCTTCTGGATCTCGTCGTCGACCTCTTCCAGCCCGCCGACGGTGCGCGCGACCAGGATCACATGCGCGCCCGACGCCGCCAACGCCTTCGCCGCCGCGCGGCCGATGCCGCGCGATGCTCCCGTGACGAGCGCGATGCGTTGGCCCGAACTGTCGCTCACGCCACGTCCGCGAGGAGGGAGAGCTGGGCGTCCTTGCGGCCGCCGGTCTGGTCGGTCAGGGGGATCGCGTATTCGCCGGTGAAGCAGGCGTCGCAGAATTGCGGCGCCTCGGCGTCGCGCGCCGTCTCGCCGGTCGCGCGATAGAGCCCGTCATGGGACAGGAACTCGAGGCTGTCGGCGCCGATGAAGACGCGCATCGCCTCCACGTCCATGGAATGCGCCAGCAATTCCTCCGTGTACGGCGTATCGACGCCGTAGAAGCAGGAATGGGTCGTGGGCGGGCTGGCGACGCGGAAATGCACCTCGGCCGCGCCGGCGTCGCGCACCATCTGCACGATCTTCTTGGACGTCGTGCCGCGCACGATGGAGTCGTCGATCAGCACCACGCGCTTGCCGGCGAGCATCGCGCGGTTCGGGTTGTGCTTCTTGCGGACGCTGAAATTGCGGATGCCGTCGCTCGGCTCGATGAAGGTGCGCCCGACATAGTGGTTGCGGATGATGCCGAGATCGAAGGGCAGCTTGGCGGCGTTGGCATAGCCGAGCGCGGACGGCACGCCCGAGTCGGGCACCGGCACGACGAGATCGGCAGGTGCGGGAAACTCGCGCGCCAGCTCCTCGCCGATGCGCTTGCGCACCTGGTAGACGTTGCGGCCCTCGACCACCGAATCCGGACGCGAGAAATAGACGTATTCGAAGATGCAGAAGCGCTCCTTCTGCTTCTTGAACGGGTAGTAGGAGTTGATCCCGCTCTTGTCGATGACGACGACCTCGCCCGGCTCGACGTCGCGCTCGAAGGTCGCGCCGACGATGTCGAGCGCGCAGGTCTCCGACGCCAGGATCCACGACTTGCCGAGCCGCCCGAGCACCAGCGGACGCACGCCCCACGGGTCGCGCACGCCGATCAGCTTCTTCGACGTGAGCGCGACCAGCGAATAGGCGCCTTCGACCTGGCGCAGCGCATCGACCAGCTTGTCGACGACGCGCGGATAGACGCTGCGCGCGGTCAGATGGATGATCACCTCGGTGTCCGAGGTCGATTGGAAGATCGCGCCCTGGCGCACCAATTGCTCGCGCAGCGACAGCGCGTTGGTGAGGTTGCCGTTGTGGGCGAGCGCGATGCCGCCGCCGGCAAGGTCGGCATACATCGGCTGGATGTTGCGCGCGCCCGAGCCGCCCGCGGTCGAATAGCGGTTGTGGCCGATCGCATAGGCGCCCTTCAGCGCCTCGACGCGCGCGCCGTGCTTGCCGCCGAAGATGTCGCCGACGAGGCCGACGTGGCGCTCGAGCGTGAACTGGCCGTTGTCGCAGGAGACGATGCCCGACGCCTCCTGGCCGCGATGCTGGAGCGCATGCAGCCCGAGCACGGTCAGCGCCGCGGCATCCTCGTTGCCGTAGATGCCGAACACCGCGCATTCTTCGTGGAAGGCGTCGCTGTCGCCGGGAAGACCCGTCATGGATTGCCGTTTCCGCCGGTGGTCTCGATGAGCCTGTCTAGCTCGCGCCGTTCCTTCGCGCCATAGCCTTTTTGCCTCGGTTTGCGCGCGGGCGCCGGCTTGGGCCGAGGCTCGGGAACTGCGGCGGATTGTGGCGGCGGCGCAACGCGCTGCGGCGCCCCCACCGGCGATTGCGGCGCCGATTCGGCCTGCCTTCCATGCTGGTCCGGGACGATGGAGAGCAGCGCCTCGGCCGAGATCTGGATCAAGGGCAGCGTCCTGGCGCCGGCGATCCAGTCGGGCTGGTTCCTGACCGGGATCACGCTCGAGAACGCGATATAGGCGAGCCCGATGATCGCGAGGCCGCGCACGATGCCGAACACCGCGCCCAGGGTGCGGTCGAGAGTCCCGACCGGGCTGTTCTTCACCGATTGCGCGAAGCGGAAGCTCATGAACGAGAGCGGCAAGAGCACCACCAGGAAGATTGCCGCATAGCCGACGAGCACGCCGATCAACGGCGTCGAGAACAAGGTGCGCGCGACGGGCGCGAGCTTGGGGCCGAAGAACAGGGTCGCGAAGGCCGCGGCCGCCCAGGCGAAGATCGACAGGGTCTCGGAGACGAAGCCGCGATAGGTCGCGTACACGGCGGACACGAACAGGACCGCCACCACGATCGGATCGATAATCGTGATCCCCAGCGCGCTCATGAGTCCATTCTAGCACGAACCGGCGCGATCCGGGGCGCGGCGACCAGCGCCAGCAGCTCGGCAATGTCCTTCACTTCGCTCAAGGCTACGCCCGCACTCTCCAGCCGCGTGCCTGCCGGCACGACGGCGCGGGTAAAGCCGAGCTTTGCGGCTTCTTTCAGGCGGGCCTCGGCCTGGGGCGCCGGGCGGATATCGCCGGAAAGGCTGATCTCGCCGAAGAACACGGTGTCGCGGGGCAGCGCGCGGCCCTGGAACGACGAGACCAGCGCCGCGGTCGCGGCGAGGTCCGCCGCCGGCTCGCCGATCTTCAGGCCACCCGCGACGTTGAGGTAAACGTCGTGGCCGCTCATCCCCAAGCCGCCGCGCGCGTCGAGCACGGCCATGATCATCGCCAGCCGCCCCGTGTCCCAGCCCACCACCGCGCGGCGCGGCGTGCCGTAGCCCGCGGGCGCGGTCAGCGCCTGGATCTCCATCAAGAGCGGCCGCGTGCCTTCGAGGCCGGCGAACACCGCGGTGCCCGGCGACAGCGACGACCGGTCGCCCAGGAACAGCGCCGACGGGTTGGGGACTTCGGCAAGCCCGCGGCCCGTCATCTCGAACACGCCGATCTCGTCGGTCGGGCCGAAGCGGTTCTTCACCGCGCGCATGAGGCGGAAATGATGCCCGCGCTCGCCTTCGAAATAGAGCACAGCGTCGACCAGATGCTCGACGGCTTTCGGGCCCGCGATCTGGCCGTCCTTGGTGACGTGCCCGACCAGGATCAGCGCCGCGCCCGTCGCCTTGGCATAGCGCACGAGATCGAAGGACGCCGTGCGCACTTGCGCGATGGTGCCGGGCGCGGCTTCGAGCGCCGAGGTCCAGATCGTCTGGATCGAATCGATGGCGACGATGCCGGGCACCGGGCCGCTCTCCAGCGTGGAGAGGATGTCCTCGACGCAGGTCGCGGCGCCGAGCGCCACCGGCGCGGTGTCCAGATCCATGCGCGCGGCGCGCAGGCGCACCTGGGCCATCGCCTCTTCGCCGGAGATATAGACCGCGCGGCCGCCCGCTTTCGCATAAGACGCGAGCGCCTGAAGGATGAGCGTCGACTTGCCGATGCCCGGATCGCCGCCGACCAGCAGCGCCGAGCCCGGCACCAGCCCGCCGCCGCACACCCGGTCGAACTCGCCGATCCCGGTCGGCCGGCGGGGCGGCTCGGCATCGACGGTCTTGAGGTCCTCGAGCGCGAAGGGCCGCCCCCGCATCCGCTTGCGCGAATCGGCGCCGATGGGCGGCGCGGCGCCCTCTTCGGCGATGGTGTTCCAGCCGCCGCACGCCTCGCAGCGCCCCGACCATTTCGAATGGACGGCGCCGCAAGCCTGGCAGACGAAGGAGACAGAGGACTTGGCCATGAATCGATCATAGCATGGGTGTCAACGGTTGCTTGTCCTCCCCCGTTTACGGGGGAGGTGGCGCGAAGCGCCGGAGGGGGCCCCTTGCGCGTGACGCTGTCGCTACGCGCCGCTGACGCTCGGCACCTCCCCGCTTCGCAGGAGAGGATAAGAACCTATTTCCGCACTTCCATCTTGATCGGGCCGACGGCGCGGCCGTGGATGAACTGGTCGACGTAAGGGTTGCCGCTGTGGCCGATCTCCTCCGTCGGGCCCTGCCAGATGATCTTGCCGCGATAGAGCATGGCGATGCGGTTGGCGATCTTGCGCGCGCTCGCCATGTCGTGCGTGATCGAGAGCGTCGTCGCGCCGACGTCCTTCACCGTGTCGACGATGAGGTCGTTGATCACGTCGGCCATGATCGGGTCGAGGCCGGTCGTCGGCTCGTCGAAGAAAATGATCTCGGGATCGGCCGCGATGGCGCGCGCCAGCCCGACACGCTTCTGCATGCCGCCCGACAGCTCCGCCGGCGACAGCGTCGCGACCTCTTCGCCCAAGCCCACCTTGGCGAGCTTCTCGATGGCGATGTCGCGGGCGCGGGCGCGCGCCATGCCGCGGCCCTGGATCAGCCCGAACGCGACATTCTCCCACACGCTCATGCTGTCGAAGAGGGCCGCGCCCTGGAACAGCATGCCGAACTTGCGCAGCATCTCGTCGCGCGCGCGGCCGCGCAGGCGCGTGACGTCCTTGCCGTCGACGAAGATCTGTCCGGCATCGGGCTTCAAGATGCCGAGCACGCATTTGATCATCACCGACTTGCCGGTGCCCGAGCCGCCGATGACGACCAGCGACTCGCCGCGCCCGATACTGAGGTCGAGCCCGTCGAGCACGACCTTGGCGCCGAAGCGCTTCTTCACCCCCTTGAGCTCGACCTTCGCCTCAGCCATGGGAGAAGATCACCGAGGTGAGGATGTAATTGGCCGCGAGCACCAGGATCGAGGCGCTGACCACGGCGTTGGTCGTCGCCGCGCCCACGCCTTGCGCGCCGCCCTTGGAATGGAAGCCGTTGTAGCAGCCCATCAGCGCGATGATGAAGCCGAACACCGCCGCCTTGATCAGGCCCGACGACACGTCGTCGTACGTAAGCCCGTTCATCGTGTTGCCCAGATAGATCGGGCCGTTGAAGCCGAGCGCCTGGGTCGAGGCGACATAGCCGCCGAACACACCGATGGAATCCGCGATCGCGACCAGGATCGGCATCGAGATCACCGCGGCCACGAGGCGCGGCACGACGAGATATTTGATCGGGTTGGTCGCGAGCGTGGTGAGCGCGTCGATCTGCTCGGTCACGCGCATGGTGCCGATCTCGGCGGCGATGGCCGCGGCGACGCGCCCCGCGACCATCAGCCCCGCGATCACCGGACCCAACTCGCGCGTGATGCCGACGAGGACGACCACCGGCACGAAGGTCTCCGCGCCATAGCGGCTCGCGCCGTTGTAGATCTGCAGCGCCAGCACGCCGCCGGTGAAGAACGCGGTCAGCCCCACCACCGGCAGCGAGAAATAGCCGATGCGCATCATCTGCTTGAAGATCAGCGACCAATAGACCGGCGGGCGGATCAGCCCGGTCACCGACTCCGTGAGGAACAGCGCGAGCCGCCCCGTCTCGGCGAACAGGGTCAGGACCACGCGGCCGATGGCGGCAAGCACGTTCATGCGCCGGCCTCGTAGTGCCGCGGCACGCGCCGCGCCATCGATGTGAGGATCTCGTAGGACGCGGTGCCCGAGGCGGCCGCGATGTCTTCGAGCGGGATGTGGTCGCCGATGAACTCGATATCGGTGCCCACCCGCGCATCCGCGATGTCGGTCACATCGAGCGTGATCAGATCCATCGACACCCGCCCCGCGATCGGCGCTTTCGCCCCGCCGACGGCCCCGAAGCCGCGCCCGGCGAGCGCGCGCATCAGGCCGTCTGTATAGCCCAATCCCACCGTCGCGAGCATGCTGGGGCGGCGCGCGACAAAGGTCGCGCCATAGCCGGCCGTCTCGCCTTCCTCGACGCGGCGGAGCTGAAGGATCTTCCCCGTCAGCACGGCGACGGTCGCGAACGGATTCTTCTCCGAAAGCTGCGGATTGCCGCCATAGAGGCCGAGGCCGGGCCGCACCATGTCGAACGCGAACGCCTTGCCGAGCATCACGCCGCCCGACGAGGCAAGGCTTGCCGGCGCCGGCGGCAGCATCGCGAGCGCGGTGTGGAAGCGGTCGAGCTGGCTCGCGTTCATCTTCGCGCCCGGATCGTCGGCGCAGGCGAGATGGCTCATCCACAGCACCACGCGCAGGCCGGCGAGCCGCATCTTCGTCTCGGCCGCGAGCACGCCCAGCTCGCTCGCGGGCAGGCCGAGCCGGTTCATGCCGGTGTCGAAATGGATCGCCGCATCGAGCTCGCTGCGCGTCTCGCGCGCGGCCGCGCTCCAGGCGGCGATCTCGGCGAGCGAGTTGAGCACGGGGGTCAGGCGATGGCCGATCAGCGCCGGCACCGCGTCGGGCGGCGCCCCGTCGAGCACGAAGATGCGCGAGGCGGGGACCGCGGGGCGGAGCTTCACGCCCTCCTCGAGCCGCGCGACGAAGAAGGTGTCGCAGCCCGTCGACGCCAGATGCTTGGCGACGGGCAGCATGCCCATGCCATAGGCGTCGGCCTTCACCACGCCAGCGACGGCGGCGGGCGCCGCGAGCCTTTGGCAGGTGCGGAAATTCGCACCCACCGCGCCCAACCGCACCGTCAGGCGCGCTGCTTCGAAATCCGGTTCGCTCATTTGCGCGGAGAATGAAGGGGCAAGCGGGCGCCGTCAAAGGCCATCCTTCGAGGGCCGCCTTTTGCGGCCGCCTCAGGATGACGCATTCCATACGCGTCATGCTGAGGTGCGAGCCCGAAGGGCGAGCCTCGAAGCACGCGCATCAGCGTCCGAACAGGGTCCGGTGGATGCATTCGGTGTGGGTGTTGCCGGCCGCCACGCACGGATCGGCGGTCTGCTGGATATGCAGCTCGGCATCGGCGCCGGACATGGACGAGCCCTCGGGCTCCGCGCCCTTGGGCACGTCGAGCACGATGACGCCCTTGCTGTCCTTCTTGTACTTCCAGGGATGGCGTTTGCATTCCTCGCGCTCGGTCTGGCTGAGGTGCTCATAGGAGCCGGCCCCGCAGGCGAGCTCCTTGCCGATCGCCTGCATGACGTCGGACGGGTTCTGCGGCTTGGTCTCGGCCTTGGGCGGCTGCGGCAGCGTGATCGTGTGGGGCGGCTCGACTTCCGGGCGCGTCTCGGGCACCGGCGCCGAGACCGGCGGCGGCAGGGTCTCGGTCTTCCTGTGCTGCAGCATCGGGAGCAGCAGCACCATCTCCTTCGGCGGCGCCTTGGTCGCGAGGATGCCCAGATGCCCCGCGGTCAACAGCGCGGCAAGGATCACGATATGCACCAGCGCCACCGCTACGCCTGCGCCGATCTGCTTCAGGCGGCGCTCGCGCTCGGCTTCGCCCGCGCGAAGGCGCTCGCCCGCAATCAAGGCGAAGGGCATGTCGACAGCGCTGTCTTCGGACACCAAGAGCAGTTTCCGGCGGATGGGCGGCCCTCATAGCGGCGCGCGCTTGGGCCATCCTAGCAGTTTTTAAGCGCTTGCAACGCCGCGGGAATTAACCAGCTCGCGAGAAGTTTCGCGGGCTTTCGCGAGGCTTGCTCCAAAATGGGGCAATTCGCGGCGGGAGAGTGACATGCGCGCAATGTTCATGGTGGTGGCATCGGTGTTCCTGGCCGTCGGCCTGTTCGGCTGCAACCGCCAGAGCCAGACCGCAGCCGTGGCGCCCGTCGCTGCCATCACCCCGCCGCCGGCCGTCGCGCCGCCGCCGCCACCCGTCGAGCCCGTGCTGCTCAAGCGTCACCGCCGCCACGGCCATGGCTATGCCTGGCACAGCCATGAAGGCGTCTCTTACGCGAGCTACAGCGAAAGCGAGAGCGAGAGCTACGGCGGCGGCGATGGCGATGGCGGCGCGCCGTATCCGCCGCCGCCTCCGGGCTACACGCAGGGTTATGATGACGCCCCGCCGCCGCAAGACCAGGCGCCGGTCTGGACCGACGGCTATGGCCGCGCCCACTACGCGACGCCCTATGACGACAACCCCGCCGCGCAGGGCGGCGGCGACGAGCACGCGCGGCGCGCGCCCTATCACGGCTGGAACTCGGATTGCGATAAAAGGTAGGGGCCTAGCGGCCCCGGCGGCGGTTGCGTGCAAGCGCCCGTGTAACGAGATCGGGCTCGCTGGCGACCACGTCGAGCAGCACCCGCGCCGGCCCGGTCGGCCGCCGGTGCCCCTGCTCGTAGTTTCGAATGGTCTCGACCGAGAAGCCGTAACGCGCCGCGAATTCCGTTTGGCTCAAGCCGAGGCGGCGGCGCAGAGACTTCACATCTTCGGCCGATTGCGGCACGACGCGGCGCGCACGCGCCAGCTCCTTGTCGGTGAACACCGGCGAGGTGTCGCCGTCGGCGGCGATTTGCGCGCCGATCTCCGCTTCCGTCGTTTCGGCCACCCGGCTCCAATTCACCTTGGACAAATCCGCGTCAGCGCGGGTACGCTTCACCATACGCATGCCGTTCCTTCCTGTTGGCGACCCGCAGCGAAATGATCCGCCGCGCCTCGTCACGATCGCTGTAAACGCAAACCAGCGCCACGTTTCGCACGAGACCGATCGCTCGAACGCGCCTTTCGCCATAATCGCGCCGATCGTCCGGACTTTCGAGCCTCGGCCCATCGAACACGGCCATGGCGACCTCGAAGGGAAGGCCACGCTCGCGCGCATTTCTGGCGCTCTTCGCTGCTTCCCATTCGAAGATCATGAGAAAACCTAGTACATTGACGGATATCCGTCAATGACGGATCACCCCTCGCCCGCGAAGTTCGAGAAGCGGGTGAAGCGCTCGTCGAAATGCAGGTCGATCTTGCTGGTGGCGCCGTGGCGGTGCTTCTCGACCAGCACTTCGGCGCGGCGGTGGGCGCGCTCGCATTTCTCGAGCCATTTGGCGTGGTCGGCCGAGGCCGGATCGGGCTCGCGCGACTTCAGGTAATACTCCTCGCGATAGACGAACATCACGACGTCGGCGTCCTGCTCGATCGAGCCGGATTCGCGCAGATCCGACAGCACCGGGCGCTTGTCGTCGCGCGCGTCGACGCCGCGCGAGAGCTGCGACAGCGCCATGATCGGCACGTTGAGCTCCTTAGCCAGCGCCTTGAGCCCTTTGGTCACCTCGGTGATCTCCTGCACGCGGTTCTCGGCGCGGCGCGACGGCTCGACGAGCTGGAGATAGTCGATGATGATGACGCCGATGTTCTTCTCGCGCTTCAGGCGCCGCGCGCGCGCCGCGATCTGGGCGATGGAGATGCCGCCGGTGTCGTCGATGAACAGCGGCAGGGTCGAAAGGTCCTGCATGGCGAGGACGAACTTCTCCCACTCGCTTTCCGTGAACTTGCCGTTGCGGATCTTCCACATCTCGATCTCGGTCCGCTCCGAGAGGATGCGCGCCGAGAGTTGCTGCGCGGCCATTTCGAGCGAGAACAGCAGCACAGGCGCGCCGCGCGGGATCTCGGCCCCCGCCTCGATGTCGTGGATATAGGCCTGGGCGGCGTGGAAGCCCATGTTGGTGGCGAGCGAGGATTTGCCCATGCCGGGACGGCCGGCGACGATCAGCAGATCCGAAGGCTGCAAGCCGCCGAGCAGGCTGTCGATGTCGGTGAAGCCCGAGGTCACGCCCGAGATGCGCCCGCCGCGGGCCTGGGCGCGCTCGGCGCTCTCGACCGCGCGCTTCAGGCTTTCGTGGAAATCGATCGGGCCTTCGCCGTATTTGGACGTCTCGGCGACGCGATAGAGCGCCTTTTCCGCCGTCTCGATGATGAGCTTGGGCGGCTGGTCGACGTCGACCTCGAGCGCGTTGTTGGCGAGGTCCTCGCCGATGCGGAACAGCTCGCGCCGGATCGCGGCTTCGTGGATGACGCGCGCGAGCTCGCGCACGTTCGCGACGGCGGGCGCGGCCTGGGCGAGGTTGACGAAATAGTCGAGCCCGATCTCGGCGAGGCCGGGATCGTTCTGCATCAAGGCCTTCAGGGTCAGCGGCGTGATCGCGCGGCCCTGCTCCCACACCTTGAGCATGGTGGAGTAGGTGCGCTGGTGCAGGGGATCGTAGAACTCCTCTTCCTTGAGCACCGTGGTGAGGGATTCCAGGCGGCGGTTGTCGACCAGCACCGCGCCGAGCACGGCCTGCTCGACCTCGATATCCACGGGGACCTGACGAAAGCTCTCTACGTTCATCGCGCTTAAGGGTCTGCCTTTACGGCCACAATCAACTCAGTTCGAGTTGCTGGGACAACGCGTCTGTGCGTGTCATGCACAGGAACATTAGGGGAACGAGAGGCCCGCGTAAAGCTCCGGCCTGAAGCCGACGACGACCTTGGGCCCGAGCTCGAGCACCGGGCGCTTGATCATCGAAGGCTGCGCCAGCATCAGCGCGATCGCCTTCTTCTCGGTGAGGCCTTCCTTGTCCTTGTCGGGCAGCGCGCGGAACGTCGTGCCGGCGCGGTTGAGCAGCACCTCCCAGCCGACCTTCCCGGCCCACGCTTCGAGCTTCGCTTTCGCGATGCCTTCGCTCTTGTAGTCGTGGAACGCGTAGGCCACCGCGTGCGCGTCGAGCCAGGCGCGCGCCTTCTTCATCGTGTCGCAGTTCTTGATGCCGTAGAGCGTCGCAGTCATCTAAGCGCGCTTCGGGATCTCGAGCCCGCGCTGCACCGCCGGCCGCGCCAGGCAGCGCTCGAGCCAGGCCGGCACGCGTTTCAAGCTGTCGTATTCGACGATCTCGCGCGCGCCATAGAAGCCGATCAAATTGCGCACCCAGCCCAGCATCGAGACGTCGGCGATCGAATAGCCGTCGTCCATGATCCAGTCGCGGGCGCCCAGCCGCGTCTCGAGCACGCCGAGCAGGCGCTTGCTCTCGTCGACATAGCGCTTGAGCGGCCGCTTGTCCTCGTATTCGCGGCCGGCGAATTTGTGGAAGAAGCCGACCTGGCCGAACATCGGCCCGATCGCGGCCATCTGGAAGAACACCCATGCGATGGTCTCGTAGCGGCGCGCCGGATCGGCCGGGATCAGCTTGCCCGTCTTGTCGGCGAGATAGAGGAGGATCGCGCCGGATTCGAACAGCGCCAGCGGCTTGCCGCCCGGGCCGTCGGGATCGAGGATCGCCGGGATCTTGCCGTTCGGATTGAGCGAGAGGAATTCCGGCGTCCCGCTCTCGTTCTTCAGGATGTCGACGGGATGCGGCTCGTAAGGCAGGCCGATCTCCTCGAGCATGATCGACACCTTCACGCCGTTGGGCGTGGGCAGCGAATAGAGCTGCAGCCGGTCGGGATGCTGGGCCGGCCAGCGCTTGGTGATCGGAAACGCGGAGAGATCGGTCATGGGTCTTAGATAGGCCGCGCGACGCCCAAGTCAACCGCCGCCGAGCGGCCATCGCCCGAGATGGACATGCGTCGTCTTGCCGAGCAGCGAATGCACGAGGACGATGTCGCGCACCGTCCAGGCGATGGGCGCGATCGGCACCGGCGCGGCGCGTTTCTCGTCGCGCAGCAGCGTGACGTGCGGCTTGAACGCGCCTTTGGTCGCGCCGCCGAGGCCCGCCTTCGTCAGCGCCGTCTTGAGCGCGTCGTGCAGCGGACGCCAGGGCGCGACCTCGCCGGTCAGCACGAAGGGATAGATGCCGGTCGAATTGCGGAAGCTCTCCGCGCGATGAAACGCGACCTCGAAAGGGGCGGCGCCGAGTGCGTCGGCGGCCGATCTTGCCAGGCGCACGATCTCGTCCGGCAGCGCCGCCCAGTCGCCGAGATGGAACAGGGTCACGTGCAGATGCTCGGGCAGGATCAACGTGCCGTCGAAGCCGTTCGCCGCCTTGAGCTTCGCCGCGAGGTCGTGGATGCGCGTAGCCGTGGCTGCGTCGGGCAAGGCCGCGAAGAAGATGCGGTCCTTCTGCGAGGCTCCGAACTTGCGGCGCGGGCGGCGGGCGGGCAAAGGTTCTAACTCCGACAGACTGTGCTATAACGCGACCATGAGGATATATCTCGCGTCCCCGCTTTCAAATGCGATACTCAACGCCGATCTGGCGCGCAGGTTGGAGGCGCGCGGATGGGACTGCTTTTTGCCTCAACGGGACGCGGTACAATCGGATGCGAAGAACAATGTCGTGGCGCGCAATATCAAGGCCATCCAAAGCGCCGATCTTATCGTCCTGGTCACCGAAGGGCTGGGCATCGATACCGCTTGGGAAGTCGGCTTCGCAACGGCACTCGGCAAGCCGGTGATCATGCTCGAAGACAAGAACGACGCGATCCGCCGCTCGCATATGATCAGGATCGGGTCCAGCGGCCATATAGTTCGCGACTACCCGTCTTTGGAAAGATTGATTTCGAAAATGGAGCAGCATGATGAGCTCGGAGTCGCGCTTCCCAGATGAAGAGGATGCCTTCAAGTATTCGCTTGAATGGTTTAAGTACCACGCCGGCCAAAGATATGAGAGCTTCCGACTTTTCGTATTTCAACTGTTTCTGGTCCCCTTAGGGGCGATCGGCACTCTCGTCGCGAAGCCCGATGCCGACGCCAATCCTTATTTCTGGAGCGCGCTTTGCGCATTGCTTATATTTGGCGCCTGGATGTCGTTTCTGTTCTTCCGGCTCGACCGTCGAAATCGACACTTGGTTAGGCTTGGCGAAAACATGCTCAAAGAATTCGAGCCTCGCCTCTTCCCGGAGATCGTCGATATGAAAGTCAAGACGCGCGGAATTCTCGTCGTCGACGATTCGGAACATCCCACACAGGAGTGGTACAACAGCCATAGCAAGATTTTCGAAATGATCTTTTTCACCTCGATGGCGGTGTTTGGCGCCTCAGCCGCCGGCGCTCTCGTTTGGGCCGCCTACCTGTTTCAGGACCCATAATCGAACAGCTCTGCGGACGCTTGCATTTCGACAGCTATCTAATTAGATAACTGTCTAAGGAGAACGCCCGTGACCGAGACCCTGCTCGAATTCTTCAAGGCGATGGCGCATGAGAGCCGGCTGCGCATCGTGGGCCTGCTCGCGGGCGGCGAGCGCAGCGTGCAGGAGCTCGCCGCGGCGCTCGACCTGAAGGAGCCGACGGTCTCGCATCACCTGGCGATCCTCAAGGCGCAAGGCATCGTCACCGCGCGCGCGGAAGGCACGACGCGCTGGCACGCGCTGGACCGCGACGCGCTGGCCGCGCTCTCCAAGCGCGTGCTGCAGCCGCAGGCCGAGAAGGCGGCGGCGCGGCTGCCGAGGAAGGCGCGCGATCCCGACGCCGAGGTGCTCAAGAACTTCGTCGACGCCCAAGGCCGGCTCAAATCGATCCCGGCGAGCGGCAAGAAGCGCGGCGCGGTGCTGCGCTGGCTGATCCGCGATTTCGAGGGCGGCAAGCGCTATGCCGAAGCGGAGGTCAACGAGGCGATCCAGGCGCATCACTGGGACAGCGCCACGTTGCGCCGCGAGCTCGTCGGCCACCGCATGCTGGCGCGCAAGGACCGCCTCTATTGGCGCCTGCCCGAGGCCGAATGGCGCGTCGGCGGCGAGGCCTGACGCGCGCGTTTTCGACAATCCATGCCGAAAGCGGACAATACGCGCGCGCGCGACGCGGCGACATTGCGGCCCTCGAAGGAGGAGCCCGCCATGTCCGTCCGTTCCATCGCCCTTGCCACGGCGCTCGTCGCGTTCACGCCGGCCCTCGCGGGCGAGCGCGCAAAGGAGACGCCGCTCAGCATGGTGACCGCGCTGCATACCGCCTTCGGCGATCATCACGCCCGCGCGGTGCACACCAAGGGCATCGTCTTCGAAGGCACCTTCACGCCGTCGAAGGAGGCGCGCGCCCTCGTGCGCGAGCCGGTCTTTGCGGGGGGCACCCTGCCCGTCGTCGCGCGGTTCTCGCTGTTCGCCGGCGTGCCCGACCTGCCCGACAATGACGACGGCGCTTCGCCCGCCGGCTTCGCGGTCAAGATCATTGCGCCCAATGGCGACGATTTCGACGTCGAGGCCAATCAGCACAAGGATTTCATCGTCGCCACCTTCGACGAATTCGCCGTGTTCCTGCGCGCGGTCGGCGCGACCAAGCCCGACACGCCGCATCCCAACCCGGTCGAGCGGTTCCTTTCGACGCACCCGCACGCCAAGGAATTCCTCGGCAGCCGCACCTATCCCAACTCCTATGCCGAGGCCGCCTATTGGGGCATCAATTCGGTCAAGCTCACCAACGCCAAGGGCAAGTCGGTCTTCGCGCGCTACAAATTCCTGCCCCGCGCCGGCGAGCACTATCTCACGCCCGACGCGCGCAAAGCCGAAAGCGCGAGCTACCTGACCGACGAGATCGCCGCGCGCGTCGCCAAAGGCGCGGTCGAATTCGAGTGGTATGCGCAGATCGCGGGCAAAGGCGACAAGATCGCCGACCCGTCCGTCGCCTGGCCCGACAGCCGCAAGCTCGTCAAGCTCGGCAGCTTCTCGCTGACGCGCCAGCCCGCCGATCCGGACGGCGTGCAGAAATCCTTGCTGTTCCTGCCCGGCCAGCCGCATCCCGGAGTCGAGCCGGCCGATCCGATGCTCGCGATGCGCAACACCGCCTATCCGATCTCGCTCGGCGAGCGGCAATAGCTAGCTGCGCACGCTGCGCCGCCACTGCCCCGGTGCCGCGCCGGCCAGCCTGGCGAAGACGCGGGTGAAATGGCTCTGGTCGGCGAAGCCGCAAGCCGCGGCGACGTCCGCAAGCGGCATCGCGGTGTCGCGCAGCAGCGCCTTGGCTTTCTCCACACGGCGCTGGATCAGCCATTGATGCGGCGCCTTGCCGGTCGAGCGGCGGAAGGCGCGCGCGAAATGGCCGGGCGACAATCCGCATTGCCGCGCCAGCAGGATCGGCGAGATCTCGCCGTCGAGATGGGCGTCGATCGTCTCTTTCGCGATGCGTTCCTGCCAGGCCGCGAGCCCGCCCTGCTTCAGCGTCTCCGCGCGCATCGCGCCATAGGTCTTGGCGACATGCGCGGCGGCCGCGAGCGTGACGTGATCGACGAACAGCTTGCTCGCCTCGCCCGGACGCGCGAACGCCGGCAGCAGCGCCTGGCCGAGCCCGCGCATCACCGCATCGTCGACGCCATGGCCGCGCGGATGATCGATGAGGCCGATGCGGGCCACGCCGCTGTCGTCGGCGACCGCGTCGAACACCGCGCGCGGGAGATAGAAATGCAGCGCGTCGAAGGCGCAGTTGACGTGCACGACCGGTCGCGCCTTGAAATCGTAGAACGTCGTCTCGCCCGCGAGCACTGGGCGGGTCTTCACCGGCTTGCCGTTCTCCCACAGCGCATAGCGCGGGTTGTCGCGCAGCACGACGCTCGCCATATAGGCGTCCTCGACCGGCTGCGGATCGGAGAGCTCGAAGGTCGGCTGCTCCTGGCAGAGATAGGTCACCGCGACTTCGGACTTGCGGATGCTGCGGTTGACGAAGACGGGCGCGCGCCGGGCGCCGAAGCGCCGCGCGAAGGCATCGCCATAGGATTGCGCGTTCGTCATTGCGCCCCTCCGCCCCGAGACTAGCACGGCGCAAGAACCGGGTTGAGACGGGCCCGGTCAGGCACGATGATGCCGCCGTGACGACGCAGAACTATATCGTTTTCGAGACGGAGGCCGGCCATTGCGCGCTGGCCTGGGACGCGCTGGGCGTCACGCGCACGCGCCTGCCCGAAGCCGACGCGGCAGCCACCGAGCGCGCGCTGCTGCGCCGTATTCCCGACGCGGTGCCCGGCACGCCGCCGCCGGCGATCGCAAGCGCGGTCGACGGCATGATCCGCTATTTCGCCGGCGAGAAGATCGACTTCACGGGCGTGCCGCTCGACCTCGGCGTGCAGAGCGAGCTGTTCGCGCGCATCTATGACGCCGCGCGCAAGCTCGGCTGGGGCGAGACCACGACCTATGGCGCGCTCGCCAAGACGCTCGGCGACGATTGGGAGATCGCGCGCGAAGTCGGCCAGGCGATGGCCAGGAATCCCGTGCCGCTGATCATTCCCTGCCATCGCGTGCTCGCGGCAGGCGGCAAGCCGGGCGGCTTCTCGGCGCCGGGGGGTGCTGCGACCAAGCTCAAGATGCTCGCGCTCGAAGGCGTGCGCGTGGGTTCGCCTGCGCCGGCGCAGGGCTCGCTTCTGTAAGGGTGACAGGCGGCGGCGCCTTGCTCTAACGTCATCTCCTGGCAAGGGGACATTCATGTCGATTTTCGGCAAGGCGAAATGCCTGATCGGCGTCCACGACTGGACGCCGTGGGAATACAAGAGCGACGGCCATTGCGAGCAGCACCGCAGCTGCAAGCGCTGCTCCAGGAACGACGAGCAGATCGCGCATGTGTGGACCGACTTCGCCTATCTCGCGCCGGGCAAATGCGACCAGAGCCGCAAGTGCCGGCGCTGCGCTCACGGCGAGCAGCGCAAATGGCATGAGGGCTGGACCGATTGGGCTTATCCGCGCGCCGACGACTGCCACGAAGAGCATGCCTGCAAGCGCTGCGCCGAGCGCGAGAGCCGGCTCACCCATATTTGGGGCCAGTGGCAATATGAAGGGCCGCGGAGCTGCAACCAGATCCGCTTCTGCACGCGCTGCGCCTCCGCGCGCGACTTCCAGCCGGCCGAAGACCACCATCACACCTGGCACGCCGAGCAGCGCATCGATTGCCGCGAGATGCGCCAGCCCTGCGACCGCTGCGGCAGCGCCAAATCGCGCGACGGCGAGTTCCATCGCTTCGGCGCGTGGCAGCCGGCGCAGGGCAGCGCGCAGCGCCGCTGCCAGGATTGCGGCAAGGTCGAGACCGGGCCTGCGACGAACGCGGTCGGCAAGGCGGCGCCCGGCGGCGCTCAGCCGCATCCGGGCGGCGCGCCGGCGCCGAACAGCATGGGCAAGCCGGCCGCAGGCGGAGCGCCGCAGCATGTGGCTCCGCCGCCTCCGCCGCCGTCCGGCCAGCCGACGGGCCTCGGCAAGGGTGGTGCTCTGTATACGGAGCAATCGCGCGGACCCGCGCCCGGCGGCGGCGGATTGGGCAAAGGCGCGCGCTAGGATTCCGCGCGGCGGCGCCGTTTCCCGCGCGCGACTTCGGTCGCCAGCGCCTCGAGCTTGGGCGCCCAGAAGAAGCGGAACGGCTCGAGCCACGCATCGACCTCGCGCATCGGCTCGGGCTGCACCGCATAGATGCGCCGCGCCCCTTCGCGGCGCGCCACCGCGAAGCCGCTGTCGCGCAGGACTTTCAGGTGCTGCGACACGGCGGGCTGCGTGAGGCCGAACTCGGCTTGCACGACCGCCGTCATCTCGCCCGAAGACCGCTCGCCCTCGGCCAGCAATTCGAGCAGCCGCCGGCGCACCGGATCGCCCAGGACGTCGAAGGCGTGCATCAGCCGCCCGTGTAGAAGCCGATGGTGCGTTCCGCCATGCCGCGCGCGATCGCTTCGCCTTCGCCCGACGCGACATGCGCCTGCGCCCAGGCTTCGCCGCTCGCGCGCATGAACGCCTTGCCCTCGTCCGACATCGTCCAGGTCTGGAAGGCTTGCGGATCGACGGCCGCACCGGATGCCAGGTGCAGCGCGAGACCGCGCAGCGACAGCTCCCAGCCGATGCCGACAGCGGCGGGCCCATACTTCGCCCAATGCTCGTCGGTGTCGGAGGCGAGCACGATGTGCTCGAGCGTCAGCAAGGTGCGCGCGCCGTCGGCCGCAAGCCGCACCGTCACCCAGCTCATGCCGCCGCCGAACTCCCAGGTGACGTCGAGCGCCTCGGGCGGATCGCAGCGCGTGATCGTGCCGCCGGCGTTTCCCTTCAGCTGATAGCGCCCGCCGAGCTTCAGATCGCCTTCGACGGGCAGGAACCAGCGCGGGATGCGCGCGCGGTCGGTCAGCGCGTTCCAGAGGTCGTCGCGGTCGGTGTCGTAGCGGCGCGTGGCGACCACGACGCGGGCCGGCTTGCCCTCGTGCTCGCGGTTGTCGAGGCGGCGGAATTCGGCGCCGAACATGGGCAGCTCCATATAAGTCTCAACTTATATAACCACGCACATCGTGCTTGACAACATACCAACTGGTCGGTACGAAAGCGCCATGAGAGACGGAACGGCACGGCAGAAACTCATCGAAGCGGCGCTCGCGCTTGTCCGCACCAAGGGCTACGCCGCGACCTCGGTCGACGAATTGTGCGCCCGCGCCGGCGTCACCAAGGGCGCCTTCTTCCATCACTTCGCCAGCAAGAACGACCTCGCCGTCGCGGCCGCCGAGCACTGGTCGGCGACGACCGGCGCGCTGTTCGCCGGCGCCGCCTATCACAGCCACGCCGATCCGCTCGACCGCGTGCTCGGCTATGTCGCCTTCCGCAGAGAATTGCTCCGCGGCACCGTGCCGGAGTTCACCTGCCTCGTCGGCACCATGGTGCAGGAGGCATATTCGACCAGCCCCGACATCCGCGACGCCTGCGACGCCTCGATCAGCGGCCATGCCGCGACGCTCGAGAACGACATCGCCGAGGCGATGGCGCAACGTGGCGTCACAGGCTTCACGCCGGCGAGCCTCGCGCTGCACACCCAGGCGGTGCTGCAAGGCGCCTTCATCCTCGCGAAAGCAAAAGGCGGCGCGGCGATCGCCGCCGAAAGCATCGACCATCTTCGCCGCTACATCGCGCTCGTGTTCAAAGGAAAGGAAACCCCATGAGCAACTATCTCGCAGTATTCGTCGGTGGCATGGACAGCCCGCGCATGAAGGCGTGGATGGCGATGCCGGACGCCGAGCGCAAGGCCAAGGAGCAGGAAGGCATCGCGGCCTGGAAAGGCTGGATGCAGAAGCATCACGCCGTCGTCGTCGGCGAAGGCGGCCCGCTGGGCAAGACCAAGCGCGTCAGCGCCGGCGGCATCGCCGACATCCGCAACCAGATGGGCGGCTTCGTCGTCGTCAGCGCCGACAGCCACGAGGCGGCCGCGAGACTGTTCGAGAACCATCCGCATTTCACGATCTTCCCCGGCGAAGCGATCGAGGTCATGCCGGTCATGCCGATCCCCGGCGGCTGAACGAAAAAAGAAAAACAGGAGAGAAATCATGCCCGGCACCGTCCGCCTGCATCGCGTGCTCGCCACCACGCCCGACAAGGTCTATCGCGCCTTCCTCGAGGCCGACGCGATGGCCAAATGGCTGCCGCCCAACGGCTTCGCCGCGACCATGCATCACAGCGACCCGAAGGTCGGCGGCACGTTCCGCATGTCGTTCCGCAACTTCACCACCGGCAACGGCCATTCCTTCGGCGGCACCTATCTCGAGCTCGTGCCGAACGAGAAGCTTCGCTACACCGACAAGTTCGACGATCCCAACCTGCCGGGCGAGATGCAGGTGACGGTGACGTTGAAGCAGGTCGCGGTCGGCACCGACGTCTCGATCGTGCAGGACGGCATCCCCGACGTGATCCCGGTCGAGGCCTGCTATCTCGGCTGGCAGCAATCGCTCGAGAACCTCGTGCGGCTGGTCGAGCCGAACATTCCCGATTGAGCGCATGGCGCCCGCGCGACGAAACCGTGCGGGCGCCACGGCGTTATCGTCAGATGTCCGACTACACGCTCTATTACTGGTCGGTGCCGTTCCGCGGCCAGTTCGTGCGCGCGGCGCTCGCCTTCGCCGGAAAGTCCTGGGACGAAGCCGGCGACGACGCGATCTCCAAGCTGATGGCGGGGCCGGTCAAGAAGATGCCGGTGCCGTTCATGGGCCCGCCGCTCCTGATCGACCACCGCGCGCACGGCTTCGCCGTCGCCGAGATGCCGGCCATCCTCCTCTATCTGGGCGAAACGCTCGACCTATTGCCCGCGACTCCGGCGCTGCGCGCCACGACGATGAAGATCGTCGCCGACGCCAACGACGTGATCGACGAGATCACGCTCGACGGCGGACGGCAGATGTGGACCGAAAAGCGCTGGGAGGAATTCGTTCCGCGCCTGAAGAAATGGATGTCGCTTTGGGAAGAGACCGGCCGCCGCCACGGCCTGACCGAGGACGCCGGCACGCTGCTCGGCACCGACGCGCCCGGCATCGCCGACATCGTGACGGCGACCTTATGGTCGACCATGACCGAGCGCTTCAAGACGATCGGCACGCTCCTCAAGCGCGCCGCGCCGATGACCGCAGCGCTGACGCAGCGCATCGCCGCCCTCCCCGCGCTCGCAGCGCTCGCCGACAAGGCCCGCGCCGATTACGGCGACGCCTATAGCGGCGGCCGGATCGAGACGTCGCTGAGGAAGGTGGTGGAGAACTGAACCGTTCGACCATTGTTGCGGCGCTAGCACCAAACTCGACGTCGCCATCCGATGGGTTATACCAACGGGCGTTGTCTTTGACCTTTTTCGTCATGGCCGGGCTTGCCCCACGGCTGTCCGGTTTAATTTTGTAGACAAGGCGCATGGCGTTGATTCTTCTGCTTTCCAAGCGTTTGGCGACGTTTTGGACACCGAAGAGGCAACACCATGCGGCATGACAATAGCGTTCTGCATCAAGTGTTGCAGC
>DASZQV010000024.1:0-125647 GCA_035549495.1 Rhizomicrobium sp.
GCGACGATCTCGCCGATCACGCCGGGCTGGCCCAGCCGCCGCAGCAGCGTGTTCCCCGCCCGCGCCGCCAGGATCATCACCATCAGCTGCAGCAGCGTCACGAACAGCAGGCTCTCGGTCGCGTGTACGGATGAATGCAAACTCGTCCCCTATCGATCTGCACCGCCGCGATACTAGGGCCACGACTCATAAAGTCCACCACACGATAGCTGCGACGAGGCAGACGGATGCGAGGAAGTTTCTTGCGAGCCTGTCGTAGCGTGTGGCGATGCGGCGGAAGTCCTTCAGGCGGCAGAAGGCGTTCTCGATCTTGTGGCGCTGCTTATAGGAGGCGCGGTCGAAGCTGAAGGGCTGCTTGCGATTGCATCTGTTGGGCACGACCGGCTTGGTGCCCCGCTCGTCCAGCCAGCTGCGCAGATCGGCGCTGTCGTAGGCCTTGTCGCCGAGCATCTTCCTGGCGGCTTTGGTGCGCCGGATCAGCTGCTTTGCCGGCGGACAATCGTGCGCTTCACCGCCGGTCAGCAGGATGCAAAGAAGACGGCCTTTAGCATCTGCGATTGCGTGGATTTTCGTGTTGCGCCCGCCGCGAGAGCGGCCGATCGCCTGCCGATGCTCCCCCTTTTTGCGCCCGAGGCCGAGCGGTGCGCCTTGACGTGCGTGGAGTCGATCATCTGGACATCGCCGGATCGGCCGCGGGCCGCGAGCTCACGGAACAACCGCTCCCACACGCCGCGCTCGGCCCAGCGCACGAAGCGATTGTAGATCGTCATCGAAGGGCCGTACTCCGGCGGACAATCGCACCAGCGGCAACCGCTCTTGATCACGTGCAGGATGCCGCTGATCACGCGCCGGTCGTCCACACGCGCCTTGCCGCGCACATCCGTCGGCAGGTACGGCTCAATGCGAGCCCATTGCTCGTCGCTCAGCCAGTACAGATTGCTGCGCATCGCTCCAAACTCCCCGAATTGCACACCAAGGGAATCAGCAACCGATTCTCGCAGCAACGCTTTTATTGAGTGGGCATCCTAGCCTATCTGCCATGCCCTTGCCGATCCCCAGCGGAACGGCGACACTGTCGCGCGTCCTCGAATTGGTATTGTCGTGCACCTCTCCCGCTTCCCGCGCTGCCGCTTCGCGCATCTTCCCACCCCGCTCGAGCCGATGAACCGTCTGTCCGCGCATCTGGGCGGATCCAGGCTGTGGATCAAGCGCGACGACTGCACGGGCCTTTCCGGCGGCGGCAACAAGACCCGCAAGCTCGAATTCCTGATCGGCGACGCGATCGACAAGGGCTCGGACGCCGTCATCACCCAGGGCGCGACGCAGTCCAACCATGCGCGCCAGACCGCAGCCGCGGCGGCGCGCTTCGGCCTGGAGTGCCATATCCTTCTGGAGGATCGCACCGGCTTCCAGACGCCGGAATACACGATGAACGGCAACGTGCTGCTCGACCGGCTGCATGGCGCGCAGGTGTCGCGGCATCCGGGCGGCACCGACATGAACGCCGCGATGGAGGCGCTCGCCGCCGAGCTGCGCGCCACCGGGAAGACGCCTTACGTGATCCCGGGCGGCGGCTCGAACCCGGTCGGCGCGCTCGGCTACGCCAATTGCGCGCTCGAGCTGGTGGCGCAGGCGAACGAGCGCGGCCTGAACCTTGCCCATGCCGTGCACGCGACCGGCAGCGCCGGCACGCAGGCGGGCTTCGTCGCCGGCATGGTCGCGATCAACGCGCAAATCCCGGTGCTCGGCATCGGCGTGCGCGCGCCGAAAGAGAAGCAGGAACAGGCTGTCTACGACCTCGCCTGCCGCACCGCCGAGCATCTGGGCGTGCCCGGCATCGTCAAGCGCGAGCACGTCGCCGCCAATTGCGACTATGTCGGGCCCGGCTACGGCATCCCGACCGAAGGCATGGCCGAAGCGGTGAAGCTGGTCGCGCGGCTCGAAGGCATCCTGCTCGATCCGGTCTATACCGGCAAAGGCATGCATGGGCTGATCGACCTGGTGTCGAAGGGCTTCTTCGACAAGGACAGCGACGTCGTGTTCCTGCACACCGGCGGCTTGGCCGGGCTGTTCGCCTATCCCGACGCGTTCGACCTGTGAGCAGGACCGTCGGCGTTCTCGGCGGCATGGGGCCGGAAGCCACCGTCGAGTTCCTGCGCCGCGTGGTGGCCGCGACGCCGGCGCGCGACGACCAGGACCATGTTCGCATCCTCGTCGACAACAACCCGAAGATCCCGTCGCGGCTCGCCCATCTCGTAGACGGCACAGGCGAGAACCCGCTGCCGGTGCTCATCGAAATGGCGCGCGGGCTCGAGCGCCAGGGCGCGGACTTCCTCGCGATGCCGTGCAACACCGCGCATTACTACCGCCCCGAGATCGCCGAAGCGGTCGACATCCCGTTCCTCGACATGGTGGCGCTCGCCATCGCCAAGCTCACGGGCAAGCGCATCGGCATGCTCGCTTCGCCCGCCGTGCAGAAGGTCGGGCTCTATGAAGCGCGGCTGCGCGAGGCGGGCTTCGAAGCCGTGTTCCCCGACGCCGATGGCGAAGCGCGCATCCTTGGCGTCATCCGCGCGGTGAAGGCGGCCGCGGTGACCGAGGCGCACCGTCGCGACTATGCCGCGGTCGCGCGCGGTCTCGACGCCGACGCCTATCTCCTCGCCTGCACCGAATTGTCGGTGCTCGGCGCGCCGCCGGGCCTCAAGGCCGTCGACGCGCTCGATGCCCTGGTCGCCGAAACGGTCGCGCGCGCTATTTGAAGATCGCTTTCGGCAGCATCACATGCAGGCCCTTGTTGCGGTCGACGACTTCGGTCACGTCGAGATCGCCCGCGACGCTGACCAGCATGTAGGCGTCGTCGCGGCTCATATGCTTCGTCGTCACCAGGAAATCGACCATCTCGCGCACCGCCTTGTGCGCGGCGATGGAGAGGTCGTCGTCGAAGCCCATCGCGATGTAGTGCGTCGGCGTCTCGGCGCGCGGGCAGGATATCTTCAAGTCCTTGCGCACGACGAACTCCAAGGTGCCGATCAGCGAGGTCTCCATCGCGGTCACGTCGACCTCGCCATTGCCCTGCCCCGCATGGCCGTCGCCGATCTCGAACAGCGCGCCTTTGTTGTAGACCGGCAGATAGAGCGTCGTGCCTGCCACCAGCTCCTTGTTGTCCATGTTGCCGCCGCTGATCGTGGGCGGCGTGGAATCGTAGCGTCCGAAATCGGCCGGCGGCGCCACGCCCATGCTGCCGAAGAAAGGATGCAGCGGGATCTCGATGCCCGGCGCGAAATCCGCGACCATGCGCTTCCTGTCGAGCGGGATGATCTTGATGCGCGCATACGGGAAATCGTCGGTCAGGATGCCGGCGCCATAGCGGAAGCCGTTATAGGCATAGTCGATCGCGGGCTCGATCTTCCGGATATGGATCTCGAGGGTGTCGCCGGGCTCGGCGCCTTCGATATAGACCGGGCCGTTGAGGATATGCCCGCCCGGTCCCTTGTCGGTCACCTGCGCATAGACGTCGCGCAGCGCCTGCTCGACCTTGTCGGGCGCGACGCCGGCCTTCTCGAGACCCGTCGGGCTGTTGGTCAGGAGCGTGCGGAACACGACCGTGTCGCCGGACTTGATATGCAGCACCGGTGCGCGCGTCGCGTCGTAGTTGCCCCAGGCGACGGATTTCGGTCCCGCCTCCAGGGTGAAGGTTTCCGCGTGGGCGGCGCCGGCCGCGAGCGCCAGCATCGGCAAGATCGAACGCAGCATCGTATCCCTCCGGCTTTGCGTCATGCTATGTCGCTGAGATCGGCTTTGCCAGTTGGGGGACCCATGAACCGGCTCTTTGCGCTCTTCCTGGTCGCAGCGATGATCCTCGGCATCGCCGCCGGCCTCGTGGCGCATGAAAAGCTCGGGCCCGAGCAGGTCGCGTCGCTGGCGGAAGGTCTGGGCATCGTCACGACGCTGTTCCTGCGCCTGATCAAGATGATCATCGCGCCTTTGGTGTTCTCGACCCTGGTCGCGGGCATCGCCCATATGGAAGGCGCGGCCGCCATCGGGCGGATCGGCGCCAAGAGCATCGCCTGGTTCCTGCTCGCCTCGCTGGTGTCGCTGTCGCTGGGCCTCGCCTTCGTGCACCTGTTCCAGCCCGGAATCGGCCTCGCGCTCCCCACGGGCAGTTCGAGCGAAGTCGCCACGACGCTTTCGTTGTCGGACTTCGTCACCCATCTCGTGCCGCGCTCGATCGTCGAGGCGATGGCGAACAACGAGATCCTGCAGATCGTGGTGTTCTCCTGCTTCGTCGGCACCGCGATCGCGAGCGCGAAGGAGCGTGCCGCCGCCGTGCTCGCGCTGGTCGAGCAGATCGCGGCGATCATGCTGCGCGTCACGGGCTACGTCATGCTGTTCGCGCCGCTGGCGGTGTTCGCGGCGCTGGCCTCGACGGTCGCGTCGCAGGGCGCGGGCATCCTGTTCACTTACGCCAAGTTCGTCGGCGGGTTCTATGTCGCGCTCGCGGTCTTGTGGCTGCTGCTGCTCGGCATCGCCTGGCTGGTGCGCCGCGACGGCCAAGTGTTCGCAGCCGTGCGCGGGCCGATGCTGCTCGCGTTCTCGACCGCGAGCTCGGAAGCGGCCTATCCCCAATTGCTCGACCGTCTCGAAGCCATCGGTCTGCCGCGGCGGATCGTGAGCTTCGTGCTGCCGCTCGGCTATTCCTTCAACCTCGACGGCTCGATGATGTATTGCACCTTCGCGACGCTCTTCATCGCGCAGGCCTATGGCATCGAGCTTTCGCTCGCACAGCAGATGACGTTGCTGCTTCTCCTGATGGTGACGAGCAAAGGCATGGCCGGCGTGCCGCGCGCCTCGCTGGTGGTGATCGCGGCGGCGCTGCCGTACTTCCACCTGCCCGAGGCGGGGTTGCTGCTGGTGCTCGCGGTCGACCACATCCTCGACATGGGCCGCAGCGCCACCAACATCGTCGGCAACGCGGTCGCCTGCGTCGTGGTCAACGCCTGGGAGCGTCCTAAAGCTTGAGCGGCGGCAGCTTGGCGTGCGCTATTCTGTGCGCGCGCTTGGGCGGCACGCCGAGCAGGCGCAGCTGCATCTCCGCCGTGTCCTCGCCGGCCGTCGGCCCGGCCTCGTTCCGCAGCCTGCCGAAGGCCGTGACCAGGGTCATCGACGCAACGATGTCGACGACGTGGTCGTTGATCGTCGCGGTGAAGGCGCCCTGCTTGACCCCGCGCTCGAGATCGGCGCGCAGATAGGCCGTCACGTCGCGGCGCAGCTGCGGGAAGAACCAGTTCGCGCGGAAGAACGCCAAGCCCCAATCCGGCCGCTCGAGCGCGAACTCGACGAAGCGGCGCGTGGCGCAAGCGACGCGCTCCGCGGCGTCGTCGATCCCGGCCATGGCGTCGTCGAGCCGGCGCACGACCTGGGCCGCGATAGCGAAGGCAACCGCGCCCGCGATCTCGTCCTTGTCCTTGAAGTGCAGATAGAAGGTGCCGTTCACGACGTCGGCGGCCTGGGCGATGCGGTTCACCGACGCCGCCTCGAACCCTTCCCGCGCGAAGATTCCGACCGCGGCGTCCATCAGCTTGGCGCGGGTGCGCGCGCTCTTGTTCAGGTTGCGGGCGTCGGAAGCGAAGGGCCCAAGCTCTACCAAGTTGACATCCATCCTCAAAAATGAGATAGTTGTCATTATTAGATTTTCGTGGGAATGTCAAGGAGGACCCGACCATGCTCAGGATCCGTGCGATTCTGCTCGCCGCCACGCTTGCCCTCGCCGCTTCGCAGGCCGAGGCCGCTTCGCCGGGCCAGGCGAGCAGGTACGACACCACCGTGAACTATGTGGAGCAGTTCTATCCGCTGTGGTTCACCTACTACCAATCGCTCTATGCCAGCACCAACCGCCTGGTCGGGCCCGACCGCATCTCGCCGCTCTATCAGATCGTCGTCGCGATCAACAACGACACGCTCTATGCCAGCACCTTCCTGGACATGACCGACGAGCCGGTGATCCTGACCGTGCCGGCGACGAATGTGCGCTATTCGGTGCTGACGCTCGATCCGTTCGGCGACATCCATGCGTCGGGCATCTCGACCTCGGCGCCGGGCGTCTATGCGCTCACCGGGCCCGACTTCACCGGCAGCGTGCCCGACGGCGTGCAGCAGATCGCGATGCCGCTGAACCACATGATCATCATCTTCCGCGCCGACAAATACTCGAGCGCCGGCAAGAATCAGAAAGTCCAGGCGGAACAGTTCCGCAGCGGGCTCAAGATGCAGACCCTGAGCAACTGGCAGGCCGACCAGGATGGCGGCGCGGCCGTCATCCTGCCCGAGCTGTTCTTCGCGGCGCCGTTCAAATTCGCCGCCGACAAGGAGATCGCCAAGGAGCCGCTCGCGTTCCTGAAGCAGCTCCAGATCGCGGTGAACCAGCCGAACACGCCGACGCTGACCGACCGGCAGAAGAAGCTGTCGGCGCGCTTCAACAAGCTGTTCGCGCAGGGCGGCGACATGACCGAGTTCGCGACCGGCGCCCAGGCCGCGCATCGGGCGATCCTGGACGAATATCTCTCGCACACCGACAAGCACAACTGGATCAACTTCAAGAACATCGGCGCATGGGGCGACAGCCACAACCAGGCGATCCAGCGCTCCGCGATCACCGAGTTCATCCAGTACGGCAACAACCGCGACACCGCCGCCTATTACCACGCCTTCAAGGACGGAAACGGCGACGCGCTGAACGGCAGCAACGGCAACGTCTACGTGCTGCACATCCCGAAGAAGAAGATCCCTGAAGCCGAGCGCTTCTGGTCCTTCACCATGTACACGCCGGAGACAATCGAGCTGGTGAAGAACAAGGCGAAGAAATACGAGATCGCGAGCTATACGCGCGGCCTCGCCTACGACGACGACGGCTCGCTGACGCTATACGTGGCGAAGGACCGGCCGGACGGCGCGCCCGAGGCGAACTGGCTGCCGGCGCCGTCGGGGACGTTCAACGTGATGCTGCGCGTCTACGGCCCCGAAGGCACGGTCGCCGACGGGACCTACACCCCGCCGGCGTTCCAGAAGCAGTAGCGATCAGCCGAAATCGCCGAGCGTCAGGTTGCCCGTGCAATTGAACAGCTGAACGACGAGATCGGCACCGGCCTGGTAACCGGCGGTGCCGTTCACGTCGATCACCAGATAGACGCCGCCCGCGAGCGAGCCCGCGGTCGCGGTGAATTCGACCGCATGATGTCCCGCCAGATGCGCCGCGTTGACGGCGTTGGCGAGGTCGGTGTCGAAGGTGGCGGTCGACAGCGTGCCCGAATTGATCGCGGCGTCGACGCCGGTGACGGCGCCGTTCAGCTGGCTCACCTGGAACACGGTGTGGGCCAGGTTGAAATAGTCGATCACGTCGCAGTTCACGCCGGTCGAGTCCGAGACCGCGTTGTAGATGAAAGTGTCGGATAGCGTGCCCGGAATGCCGCCCTCGATGATGACGTCGTGCCCGCCGCCGCCGATCAGCGTGTTGTGGCCGTAGCCGACGACGAGATAATCCTTGACCGCGCCGCCGATCAGCGTGGAGTCGCCCCTTCCGCCGTCGAGGATCAAGGTACCGTTGGTCTCGGCCGAACCGTCGATATAGACGTTGTTCGCATAGCCGCCGTTGACGTTGAACTGCTGGTTGTTGCCGGTGTTGCCGTCGTTCAAGGTCAAGTGGTAGTTGAACCCGTCGAGCAGGTACATCGTCTGCATGTGCGTGACCGTCGTCGCGCCCAAGGTCAGCCCGGCGGAATAATCGCCGCTCAGGTTCATCGTGCCGGTGCCGCCGCCGCTTATCTTGTCGCTCACGTCAAGCGTCGCGCCCATGTTGAAGACGTCGTTGCCGCCGTTGCTGTTCACCGTGTCCTCGCCGCCATGGGTGAGGTCGAAGACGTCGTCCTTGGCGCCGCCGTTCAGCACGTCGTCGCCCGAGCCGCCGATCATCTTGAACAGGCCGTCGGTCTCCGCCGAGCCGTCGGCGATCAGCGCCGAGGCGAGCGCGCCGCCGTCGATGGTGAGCGTCTTGCCCGCGGCGACGGTGCCGTCGAGCATCTTGAGCTTGTAGGCATGACCCGACTCCATCATCTGGATGATCTCGATGTTGTCGTCGCCGCCGTTCATGTACAGCCCGACCGAGTAGTCGCCGTTCAGGATCTCGGTGTCGGTGCCGGCGCCGCCGTCGACATGCGGGAAGAAGGTGTTGTCGCCCTCATAGATGACGTCGTCGCCCGCGGTGCCGGTGACGTGGCCGGTGCCGTTGTGCGAAACGTCGAAATAGGTCGAGTCGCCGCCGCCGATCAGAGTGTCGTCGCCCGTGCCGCCGATCAGATAGAACCTGCCGTGGGTTTCGTGCGACACGTCGATGGTGTTGTTGCCGGTCATCGCGCTGCCGTCGATGATGAAGTTCTGGTTCGTCGCGAAGACATAGCCGTTGAGCGAGATGTTGTAGCTGTGCCCGGCATCGAGCACGAGCGAGCCGATGCCGCTGAACGCGCCCGCGCCGATGGTGAAGCCGACATAGTCGCCGTTGAGCTCGAGCGCGCTCGCAAGGGTGTTGGCGCTGAACGCCGGGTTGATCACCGTCGTCGCCGTGTGCGTGCCGCCGTTCAGCGGATCGCTCGCCGGCGTGTAGTTGCCGCCGAACATGAAGCGGAACGCGCCGTCGCTCTCGGCGGCGCCGTTGAAGTTCAGCGTGTTCGCGCCCGCAAGCGCGGACGCATCCACGATCATGGTCGCGCCCGCCGCGACATTCGCGTCGTTGCTCGTGAACTTGTAGCTGTTGCCCGCGGCGAGCAGCAGCGTCTCGATGCCGGTCAGCGTCGTGGCGCCGAAGGTCAGGCCGGCGGAATAGTTTCCGTTCAGGCTCACCGTATCGTTGCCCGCGCCGCCATCGATAGCGTCGGATGCGGTCAGGGTTGCCGCCAGCGTGAAGCTGTCGTTTCCGCCGCCGCCATGGACGGTGTCGTTGCCGCCGAGCGTCAGGTCGAAAGCATCCGCCTGCGCGCCGCCGGTCAGCCCGTCATTGCCCGCGCCGGCGAGGAAGGCGAACGAACCGTCGAGCTCGGCCGAGCCCACGAAGGTCAGCGCATTGCCGGCGCCGAGCGCGCTCGCGTCGACCGTCAGGGTCGCGCCGTTCGCGACGACGCCGTCGCCGGAGATGAAGCCGTAATTGTGACCCGCGGTCAGCTGCAATGTCTCGACATTGGTCATGGTCGTGTCGCCGAGCAGGATCGCGACGCCGTAGTCGCCGTCGAGCACGACCTTGTCGTTGCCCGTGCCGCCGTCGATCCGGTCGGCGGTGGTCAGCGTCGCGCCCATCGTGAAGATGTCGTTGCCGCCGCCGCCGCGCGCGGTGTCGTTGCCGCCTTTGCTGAACGTGAAGCTGTCGTTCTTCGCGCCGCCGCTGAGCACGTCGTTGCCGGCGCCGTCGGTGAAGACGAACGACCCGTCGCTCTCCGCGCTGCCGTCGAAGGTGAGCGTGTCGCCCGCGCCGAGCGCGCTGCCAACGACCGACAGGACATCGCCGGAGGCGAGGTTTCCGTCATCGGTCGTGAGATTGTAGCTGTGGCCGAGGGTGAACAGCAGCGTGTCGATATTGACGATCGTCGAGGCGCCGAGGACGAGCCCCGCGCTGTAGTCGCCGGCGAGCGTGACCAGGTCGTTGCCCGTGCCGCCGTCGATCGCATCGTCGGCGGTCAGCGTTCCCATCACGATGACCGTGTCGTTGCCGCCCCCGCCATGCACGGTGTCGTTGCCGCCGAGGCTGAGGTCGAACGTGTCGTCCTTCGCGCCGCCGGTGAGCGAGTCGTTGCCCACGCCGCCGCCGATCGTGAAGGACCCATTGGCCTCCGCCGCGCCGTTGAAGGTGAGCATGTCGCCCGCGCCCAGCAGGCTGCCGTCGACGGTCAGGGTCTGGCCGGAGCCGACATTGCCGTCATCGGTCGCGATATTATAGCTGTGGCCGGCCGCGAAGCGCAGCGTCTCGACATTGGTCATCGTGCCCGCGCCGAAAGTCACGCCGGCGCCGTAGTCGCCGTTCAGCATCAGCACGTCGTTGCCCGCGCCGCCGTCGACGGCGTCCGCAGACGTCAGCGTGCCGAAGGCGTTGATCGTGTCGCTGCCGTCGCCGCCATGGACGGTGTCGTTGCCGCCATGGCTGAGGTCGAAGCTATCGTCCTTCGCGCCTCCGGTCAGGGAGTCGCTGCCCGCGCCGCCGATCATCGCGAACGCGCCGTCGCCCTCCGCGCCGCCGTTGAAGGTCAGCGCGTCGCTCGCGCCGAGCGCCGAGGCATCGACCGTCAGGGTGAGGCCGGACGCGACCGTCGCGTCGTTGGTCGTGAGGTTGTAGTTGTGCCCGGCCGCGAGATGCAGCGTCTCGATATTGGTCACCGTCGTCGCACCGAAGACCACACCGGTCGAGTAGTCGCCGTCGAGATCGAGCGTGTCGGTGCCCGCGCCGCCGTCGATGGCATCGGACGCGCTGAGGGTTGCGCCGAGATTGAAGGTGTCGCCGCCGTCGCCGCCATGCGCCGTGTCGTTGCCGCCGAGGGTGAGGTCGAAGCTGTCGGCGAGCGATCCGCCGGTGACGTTGTCGCTGCCCGTGCTGCCCAGGATCGCGAAGAAGCCGTTGGTCTCGGCCACGCCGTTGAAGGTCACCGCGTCTGCCGCGGAGGCGTCGACGGTCAGCGTGGCGCCCGCAATGACGTTGGTGTTGTTGGTCGAGAGATTATAAGCATGGCCGGCCGACAGCAGGATCGTCTCGATGCCCGAGATCGTGTTCGCGCCGAAAGTCACGCCGGCGGAATAGTCGCCGTTCAGCACCACCGTGTCGCTGCCGTCGCCGCCGTCGATGGCGTCGCCCGCGGCCAGCGCCGCGCCCATGGTGAAGGTGTCGTTGCCCGCGCCGCCATGCGCCGTGTCGTTGCCGCCGAGGCTGAGGTCGAAGCTGTCGTTCTTCGCGCCGCCCGTCAGATTGTCCGCGCCCGCGCCGCCGGTGATCGCGAACGCGCCGTTGCTCTCGGCCGCGCCGTTGAAGGTGAGATGCCGCGAGGCCGCCAGCGCGCTGCCGTCGACGGTCAGCGTCTGGTTGGCCGCGACCGTCGCCTCGTTGGTCGTGAGGTTGAAGTCGTGACCGGTGACGAGATGGATGGTCTCGATCCCCGTCACCGTCGCCACGCCGAAGACCAGCCCGGCGGAATAGTCGCCGTCGAGGTTCAGCGTGTCGATGCCGTTGCCGCCGTCGACCGCATCCGCTGCCGTCAGCGTCGCGCCGAGATTGAAGGTGTCGTTGCCGCCGCCGCCATGGACCGTGTCGACGCCGCCTTTGGTCAGGTCGAAGCTGTCGTCCTTGGCGCCGCCGGCGAGCGCGTCGTTGCCCGCGCCGGCGAGGAACGCGAACGCGCCGTCCGTCTCCGCGCCGCCGTTGAAGGTGAGCGTGTCGGCCGCGGCCAGCGCCGAGCCGTCGACCGTCATGCTCGCGCCCGAAGCGACGGTGGCGTTGACGGTGGTGAAATTGTAGCTGTGACCGGACGCAAGAAGCAGCGTCTCGATGTTCACGACCGTGGCCGCGCCGAAGGTCACGCCGGCCGAATAGTCGCCGTTCAGCGACAGCGTGTCGGTGTTCGCGCCGCCGTCGATCTTGTCGGTCGCGGTCAGCGAGGCGCCCATGGTGAAGACGTCGTTGCCCGCGCCGCCCTTGGCGATGTCGTCGCCGCCGAGCGAGAGCTGGAACGTGTCGTTCAGCGCGCCGCCGGTCAGCGTGTCGTTGCCGGCGCCGGCGCTGAACGCGAAACGGCCGTCGCCTTCGGCTGCGCCGTTGAAGGCGAGCTTGTCGGCGGCGCCCAGCGCGCTGCCGTCGACGGTCAGCACCTGGCCCGCGGTGACGTTCGCGTCGGCGGTGGTGAGATCGTAGTTGTGACCGGCGGCGAGCTGGATGGTCTCGATGCTCGAGATCGTCGCGGTGCCGAACGTCACGGCGTTCGCGCCCGCGTAATTGCCGTTCAGCGACAAGGTGTCGGTGTCGGCGCCGCCGTCGATGCTGTCGGCCGCGGTGAACGTCCCCGCCATGGTGAAGACGTCGTTGCCCGCGCCGCCATGCACCGCGTCGTTGCCGCCCTTGGCGAGGTTGAACGTATCCTTCATCGCGCCGCCGGTCAGCTGGTCGTCGCCGGTGCCGCCCTGGAACGCGAACGAGCCGTCGCTCTCGTTCGAGCCGTCGAAGATCAGGTGGTTGCCGTTCTTCAGCGCCGCCGCGTCGACCGCGAGCTTCTCGCCCGCCGCGACGTTGCCGTCCTTGACGGTGATGTTGTAGTCGAAGCCCGCCTGGAAGATCATCTTCTCGACATTGGTGATCGTCGTCGCGGTGAAGATCACGCCGGCGGAATAGTCGCCTTTGAGGATGACCGAGTCGGTGCCGTCGCCGCCGTCGAGATTGTCGCCGGCATTGAGCGTCGCACCCATGGTGAACTTGTCGTTGCCGCCGCCGGCATGAACGGAGTCGTTGCCGCCCTGGGTGAGCGTGAACTTGTCGTTGCCCTCCGTGCCGACGAGATTGTCGTCGCCGGCCGTGCCTTTGAACTTCGCCATGTCGAACATCCCCGAATGATCGCGCGGGACATTGTCAGCAATCGCGGCGCGAGACCATAGGCAAGCACGACAAGCTTGAAAATCGCGGCTTGCGAATTCGCCATCTTCTATCTGAGGTCGAAAGCGTTCAGCCGGGACAGAGCGGCGCGCCCACGCCTTGCGACAATTTTGCCGAGATCACCTTGAACGGCAGGCCGCGGCTCGACCACACCGCGAGCGGCGCGTCGACGACGCGCAGATCGGCGCTCGCCGCGCGAAAGCAGGTCAGCCGCACGGCGAGCGTGGCTTTGCCCTTGCGCGGCAACAGCTTGGTGACGTCGACCGCGCCGCCGGCGACGCTCAGCATGACGGGCGCTTTCGGCCGCTTGACCATGCGCACGGCAACCTCCAGCGCCCTGTCGCGGTCGGCGTCGCGCATGAGACTGATTCTCGGCCCGCTAAGGGTGAATTTGTTCGCCGTCAGCGCGACCTGCCAAGGCGCGACCGGCTTGCCGTTCTCGACATAGCGGTCGGCATTGACGACGGGCTCCGGCACTTCGGGCAACGCGCCGATGTCCTTCGGATGCGCGTAATCGAGCCCATAGCCGAACGCGAACAGCGGATCGTAAGGCTCGATCCCGACGTTGAGCGGCGTCTGCTCCGGCGCGCGCGGCCACGAATAGGAAAGACGGCCACGGAAATCGTACGCCACGCCGCCGTCCGCCTTCTTGAACAGCATGTCGGCGACGCCCGCGCCTTCAGAGCCCGGCAGCCAGGCGGCGACGAAAGCATCGGAGGCGTTGATCTCCGGACTCACATAGAGCGGACGCCCCGAAAGGAACACCGACACCACCGGGATGCCGCGGGCTTTCAGGCTCTTCAGCAGCGCGAGGTCGCGGCGATTGCCGGGCTGGTAGTCGACATCGGCGCGATCCCCTAAGAACTCCGCATACGGATTTTCACCGAAGACGACGATGGCGATGTCGGGCTTCGCGGCCGCCGCGCCGTCGATGCCGAGCGTCGCGGTCCCGCCCGCAGCCCTCACCGCGTCACGGATGCCGTCGAAGATCGAGGTGCCGCCCGGGAAATCGGCGCGGCTGTTGCCGTCGCCCTGCCACGAGATCGTCCAGCCGCCGCTCTGCTTGGGCAGATTGTCGGCGCCGTCACCCGCGACGAGCACGTCGAGCTTGGGCGACAGCGGCAGGATGCCATGCTCGTTCTTGAGCAGCACCAGCGTCTCGCGCACCGCCCGGCGCGCAACCGCGCGGTGTTCCGGCGCGCCGAGCAGGTTCCATTGGCCGGCATAAGGACGCGCGGACGGCGCGGGCGCGTCCATCAGCCCGGTGCGGAACTTGACGCGCAGGATGCGCGATACCGCCTCGTCCAGCCGCGCCATCGGGATCGCGCCGGATTGCACTTGCGCCAAGGTGTTGTCGTAGAGCTTGCGCCAGCCGTCGGGCGCCATGATCATGTCGACACCGGCCAGCAGCGCATCCGGACAGCTGTCATGCGTGCAGCCCGGCAGCTGCATATAGCCGTTCCAATCGCCGACGACGAAGCCGTTGAAGCCGAAGCGGCCGACCAGCACGTCGTTCAGCAGCGCGCGATCGCCATGCAGCTTCTGCCCGCGCCAGCTGGAATACGAAGCCATCACCGTCTGCGCGCCGGCCGCGATGGCGGCTTCATAGGGCGGCGCGAACAGATCGCGCAGCGCCGCTTCGCCATACTGGTTCTCGCCCTGGTCGACGCCGGCGTCGGTGCCGCCATCGCCGAGGAAGTGCTTGGCGGTGGCGAGCACATGCGCGACTTTGAGAAAATCCTGGTCGCCGGGCATCCCTTGAAGGCCTTCGATCAACGCCGCGGCATTGTCGCTGACGAGGCGCGGCTCTTCGGCATAGCCCTCATAGGTTCGGCCCCAGCGGTCGTCGCGCACCACGGCAACGGTCGGCGCGAAGGTCCAATCTCCCCCGATGACGCGCAGCTCCTTCGCCGTCGCCGCGCCGATCTCGCGCAGCAGCGCCGGATCGTTCGCGGCGCCGAGACCGATATTGTGCGGGAAGATCGTGGCGCCAGCGATGTTCGAATTGCCGTGCACCGCGTCCGAGCCCCAGAGCGGCGGGATGCCGACATGCCCCGGCGCGGGCGCCATCTCCGCGGCATAGAAATCGTCGGCCATCTTCAGCCAGGCGGGCGCGGGCGCGCGGTCGTTGCCGCCCGGCCCGGAATTGCCGCCGCTCATGATCGAGCCGAAGCGGTATTTGCGCACGTCGTCGAGGGTGACGAACGCGCTGTCGGGCTGGATGACCTGGCCGATCTTGTCCTCGACCGGCATCCGGGCGAGCAGCGCCGCGACCTTGGCGTCGATCGCCGGATCGTCGGCGACGCCGCTTTTGCCCGCCGGCCAGAGCTCGGGATGGATCGGATCGGCATGGGCGGCCGAAAGCATAAGGCCGACGGCGAAGGCGGCGCTGAGGCAGCGATTCATTTTCCGACCGTAGCGATGTAGCATCGCGCGGGCAATTAGGGGGACGGGATGAGCGACAGCCTGGTGCGCGGCGACGGCGCGCCGCCGCTTCTCGAAGGCACCATCGGCGAGGCGCTGGCCGCGACCGTCGCGCGTCACGGCGCGCGCGATGCGCTGATCGCGCGCCATCAAGGCATCCGCTGGTCCTATGACGAGCTCGGCCGCCGCGTCGACGAATTGGCGGCGGGGTTCCTGGCGCTGGGCCTCGCGCGCGGCGACCGCGTCGGCATCTGGGCGCCCAATTGCGCCGAATGGGTGCTCACGCAATTCGCGACCGCCGGAGCGGGCCTGGTGCTGGTCACGATCAACCCGGCCTATCGCCTCAGCGAGGTCGAGTACACCTTGAACAAGGTCGGCGTCGCGGTGCTGGTCGCGGCGGACCGCTTCAAGACCTCCGACTATACGGGCATGGTCGAGACGCTGGTGCAGGCGGGGCGGCTGCCTTTGCTCAAGACCATGATCCGTATCGGCGGCGACACGCGGCCGGGATGGCTTGCCTTCGACGACGTCGCCGCCACGCCCGAGAGCCGCGCGGCGCTGGCGGCGCTCGCGCTCGATCCGCGCGATCCGATCAACATCCAGTTCACCAGCGGCACGACGGGCCTGCCCAAAGGCGCGACGCTCTCCCATCGCAACATCCTCAACAACGGCCATGCGGTCGGCGAGCGCATGGCGTTCGGGCCCGAGGACCGGCTGTGCATCCCGGTGCCGCTCTATCATTGCTTCGGCATGGTGCTCGCCAACCTCGCCTGCGTGACGCATGGCGCGGCGATGGTGTTCCCCGCCGCCGGCTTCGAGCCCCTGAGCGTGCTCGAGACCGTCGCGGAAGAGCGCTGCACCGCTCTGCACGGCGTGCCGACGATGTTCATCGCCGAGCTCGAGCATCCGCGCTTCGCGGCGTTCGACCTGACCAGCCTGCGCACCGGCATCATGGCCGGCGCGCCCTGCCCGGTCCAGATCATGCGCCGCGTCGTCGACAAGATGCATATGCGCGAGATCACCATCGCCTATGGCATGACCGAGACGAGCCCGGTCAGCTTCCAGAGCGCGACCGACGATCCGCTCGAGCGCCGCGTCTCGACGGTGGGCCGCGTGCTGCCGCATCTCGAGGTCAAGATCGTGGACGAGACCGGCGCGACGGTGCCGCGCGGTGTGGCCGGCGAGCTCTGCACGCGCGGCTATTCGGTGATGCTGGGCTATTGGGACGAGCCGGAGAAGACCGCCGAGGCGATCGACGCCGAAGGCTGGATGCACAGCGGCGACCTCGCCACCATCGACGCGGACGGCTATTGCAACATCGTGGGGCGGCTGAAGGACATGGTGATCCGCGGCGGCGAGAACATCTATCCGCGCGAGGTCGAGGAGTTCCTGTTCCGCCATCCCAAGATCGAGGACGTGACCGTGGTCGGCGTGCCCGACGCGAAGTTCGGCGAGGAGCTCTGCGCCTGGATCCGGCTGCGCCAGGGCGAGCGCGCCACGCCGGAGGACATCGCCGAATATTGCCGCGGCCAGATCGCGCATTACAAAGTGCCGCGCTACGTCCGCTTCGTCGACGCCTTCCCGATGACGGTCACCGGCAAGATCCAGAAGTTCCTCATCCGCCAGGCGATGATCGACGAGCTCGGCCTCGCCGAGGCGAAGACGGCCTGAAGCGTCGTTAACCTCGTCGTCCGCGGTAACCGTTTAGCTCTTTTTCGCCGCCGGGTGGCGTTTTTACACGCCGCGCGGGCGCCGCGATGCTTTATATATAAGTGTCCAAGGGAGTACGCCCATGTCGTCGGCCGCCGTCGAGCGTAAATCGAGGCTCCAGAGCCTGCTCACGTTCCTGGAGAAGGACCCGCGCAACCTCCCGCTGCTGGCCGATGCCGCCGGCGCCGCGTTCGACGGGAAGGCTTACGACGTCGCGGCCGATCTCATCGCGCGCTACGCGGCGATCGCCACGCTGCCGGGCTCGCTGCTCAATCTGCAGGGCATGATCGCGCTGGCCGAGCAGCATTACGACGTCGCGGCCGCCGTCTTCGCGACGCTGCACGAGCGGAACCCGGCCGAGCCGGCGCTCGCGTTCAACCTCGCCTGGGCGAACGCGATGATGAACAGATGGGAAGAGACCTTGGCGCTGCTCGACGACGCCACGCTCGCCGCTTCGCCGCGCGCCCCGTCGCTGAAGATCCAGGCGCTGCATCATCTCGGCCGCTATGAAGACGCGCTGGCTGCGGGCGAAACGCTGGCCGAGCGCTTCCCGGACAACGAGGCGCTGATGGGCGCGCTCGCGACGCTCGCCATGGACGCGGAGAAGCTCGAGCTGGCGCAGGCCTATGCCGCGCGCGGCGCCGGCAGCGCGGAAGGCAGCGCCGCCCTCGGCTTCATCGCGCTCGGCGACCACGACGTGCGCGCGCTCGCGCTGTTCGACCAGGCGATCGCGACCGATCCGCGTAATCCGCGCGCCTGGATCGGCAAGGGGCTCGGCCTGCTCGCCGCCGGCGACGCGCAGAAGGGCGCCGAGGCGATCGACCGGGGGGCTGCGATCTTCGGCGACCATATCGGCTCGTGGATCGCCTCGGGCTGGGCGCATTTCGCCCGCGGCGACAATGCCGCCGCGCGCCGGAGCTTCGAGCGCGCGATGGCGATCGATCCCAATTTCTCCGAATGCCACGGCGCCGTGGCGGTGATGGAATTCCTGGACGGCAACATCGCGGCCGCGGAGAAGGAATGCGAGATCGCGCTGCGCCTGGACAGGAAGAGCTTCGGCGGCGCGCTCGCCAAGGTGCTGCTGCTCGACCGCAGCGGCAACAAGCAGGCCGCGCAGCGCGTCCGCGACATGGCGTTCGCCGTGCCGATCGGTCCGCGCGGCGAGACCTTGGCTCAGCTCCTCGCCGGCGCCGGAAGCCGCCTCAGCCGCTAGACTTCTTCAGGTCCGCGATCACCCGCGCCATCAGCGCCGAGGCGTCGCGGTCGTCCTCGATCGCGTCGGTCACGCGCGTCACGATCTGCTGGAACTGCGCGTCGTTGAGCAGCGACGGATCGAGCTGCTCGGCAAGCAGGTTCTGGATGATCGCGCGCCGGAGCGAGCGCTCGTCGGCGCCTTCGATCGCGGCCAGCGCGCGCACGCCCATGGGCTCCACCGGGACAGGCCCGCCGGCGCGCGCCTTGCCCCCGCCGCGCGAGGTCTTGGAGCGCTCCTCGAGCTTCTGCTTGAGCAGAAGGACGAGACGGTCGGCATTCGAGATGGGTTCCATGATGCGGCGCTGCGTCCCTTACCTGTTCGCCTTGATCGCGGCCTGCTGCAGCAGCAGGTCGACCGACGACGGCGCCGCGTCTCGCGCACCGGGAGGCGGACGGCGGCGGATCTCCTCGATGATGAGCTGCATGTCGCGATTCATCGGCTCGATCTCGCTGTTGCGCGCCATGCCCTCTTCGAGCAGCCGGATCGTGTCGTCGAAGCGGTCCTGGATGAGCGCGGTCAGGCCTTCGACGAACAGCCGCAGATAGTGGCCTTCGGGCAGCGCATGCAGCGGACCCCACGCCTCCTGCGCCGGATAGGGCTCGCCGCTGGTGAGCAGCAGGAAGCCGAGCTGGAACCGCGCGATGCCATAGTCCGGCGCGAGATCGACGGCGCGGCGCATCTCGAGCCGCGCGGCCGCGTAGTCCTGGCGGCCCGCCAGCAGCGAGCCTTTGAGGAAATGCAGCCGGGCGTCGCCGGGAAAGGCGCGCAGCGTCTCGTCGAGCGACCGCAGCGCGGCGTTCTCGTCGCTGCCCATCATCGCGACGACGGCGCCGAGCCGGTCGGGGGGGCAAAGGGCGGGTTGCTTGGTCATGTCGTCTCCTACCTTATCATGCGGAAATGGCCGTGCTCGCGCATGCGCTTGCGAAGAAGCTGCAAGGCCGCGCGGTGAAGCTGCGATACCCGCCCTTTGCTGATCTTCAGCAAGGCGGCGAGCTGGTCGAATGACATGCCGTTCACGTAGTGATGGCTGAGGATGGCGCGCTCGCGCTCCGCCAACCCGTCCATCTCCGCGCGAAGCTGATCCACGATCTCCTTCCAGGCAAGGCTTTCATAGGCCGTGTCGGGCGGAGCGTCCGCGGCCGGCGCTTCGTCGCCGGGCCAGAACAGGCCGGTGCCTTCGAGCATGAAGCCGAGCGCCAGGCCGAGCGCGAGCTCGGCGAGCTGCTCGACCGCGCTCGCCTCGGCGCTATCGATGGCGAGCGAGCGCACGCGCTCGCGGCGCATGCGGCGGCGCCACGAGATCTGCTCGCGCATCTCGTTCATGTGCGGGATGCCGTCGAGGATGCTGCCCGAGATGCGATGCGCCGCGAAAGGGCGGAATGCGCAGCTCTGCGCCGGGTCGAAGCGGTCGATGGCTTCGAGCAGCCCCGCATAGGCATATTGGCAGAGCTCGGCGAGCTCGATGTCGCTGCCGGCCTGCTCGCGATAGCGCCGCCGCGCGATCGCCTTGGCGAAATTGGCATAGAGCGCGAACAGCTTCTCGCGCGCCTGGACCGAGCGCTCCTGCTTCAAGGCGTGCCAGAGCGCCGCCTCGTCGCCGGGCGCCAGCTCGGCTGCGGGGCTTGGCGCGCGCGTCATCGGAAGCTGCCGAGAACCCCTTGCAGGATCAGGCTCCAGCCGTCGATCAGCACGAACATCAAAAGCTTGATCGGCAGCGACAAGGTCGAGGGCGGCACCATCAGCATGCCGAGCGCGAGCAGGATGCTCGAGACGATCAGATCGATCAGCAGGAACGGCAGCATGATGACGAAGCCGATGCGGAACGAGACGCGAAGCTCGTTGAACATGAAGGCCGGCACCAGCTGCAGCATGCCGACATCCGCGGCGCGCGCGGGCAAGGGCTTGTGCGAGATGTCGTAGACCGCCTTGATGTCCTGGTCGCGCACCTGGCGCAGCATGAAGCCGCGCAGAGGATCGGTGCCCTTGTCGATCGCCTGCTCGACCGTCAGCTTGCCGCTCATGAAGGGCTGCAGCGCGTTGTCGTTGATGGCATCCAGCGCCGGCATCATCGAGAACGCGGTGAGGAACAAGGCCAGGCTGATCAGCACCTGGTTGGGCGGCGTCTCGGGCATGCCGAAGGCGTGGCGGATCATCGACAGGACCACGATGATGCGCACGAACGACGTCGAGCTGATGATGAAGGCCGGCAGCAGCGTCATCAGCGTGAGGATAAGCACCAGCCGCACGGTGTCGGCGGTCTTGGCCTGGTCCTTGGCGGCGGCCGCCACTTCGGCCGGCAGGCTCGCCAGCGGCGCCGTCGCCACCGGCACATGCGGCACGGCGGCAGGCGCAGCCGCGGCCGGCGCGCCGAGCGCCGCGAGCAGGAAAAGCAGCGGGAACAGCAGGCGCCGCATCGTCAGGCTCGCTCCGCCTGCACGGCCGCATGCCCGGCGGGCGGCAGCTCCTCGAGCACGCGGCTTCCCTCCGGCGACGTCGCGACCAGCAGCTCGCGCCCGTCGCATTCGACGATCGACAGCGACGCGGTTTGCGACAGCCTCAGCGACTCCACCAGCTTGAGGCGGCGCGGCTTCGCCAGCGGAAACGAGAACGACGGCAACGCGCCGCCCCGCGCGCGCAACGCCAGCGCGCCGCCGAACGCGAGCAGGCTGCAGAGCAGCAGCGCGCCGAACACGCGCCACGGCGAGATGCCGTCGTCCGCGCCCTGCCCCAATGCTTGAGCGAAAGCCGGCGCCGCGCCGAGCACGAGAACGCCCACGGCGGCGAGCGTCGCCCGGCCTGCGCGCGCGGAAAGACGGCTCATGGCGTCGCTGCGATCTCGACGATCCGGATGGCGTATTTGTTGTCGACCGCGACCACCTCGCCGCGCGCCACCAGCACGTCGTTGAGATAGAGCTCGACATTGTCGGCGAGGCCGGTCGTCAGCGCCACCACCGATCCCGGCTTCAGCGCCATCATCTCCTCGACGGCGAGCTGCGCCTTGCCCAGCCGCGCGTCGAGCGACACGCGCACGCCGCGCAGCACGTCGCTGTTGATTCCGGGCTTTGGCCCTTCTGGCTTTTCGCCCGTCTTGGCCGTCTCGAGGCTTCGCATGGTGCTGACAGACATGACACTCTCTATAGTTGGATCGCGAATTGGTCGCCGTTCTGGCACAGGCGCCCTCGCGTCAGGACGCCGCCTTGTGTGACGCGCAGCTCGACCGGCTCGGCAAGGGCGCGGTCGAGGACCAACACGTCGCCTATGCCCAGACCTTCGAGATCGGCCAGCGCGATCTCGGCGCGGCCGAGATGTCCGTGCAGGTCGAGCTTGGTCTTGCGCAACGCTTCGCTCCGCCGCGACGGCATGGACGGCAACGCCGTGCGCGCGGGAGCGAGCTTCTTGATCAGCGGCACGAGATCGACGTCCTTGAACGCGGCGGTAAGCACGTCGCTGCCGCCGACCGTCACGGTCGAGACGATGCGCGTCCCGCTTTCGCCGTCCGGCGTCGCCGCGGCGAACGCCCCGTCGAGCGCCGCCGCCAGATCCTCGACGATCGACAGCGCGAACGCGTCGAGCAGCCGGCGGTCCGTCTCCGCCAAAGGCTGCTCGGCGAGGTCGAGGTCCAGCGCCGCCTCGAGCAGGCGGCGCTTGCCGCGCCCCGACACGTCGAGCGCGGCGCGCGCGCCGTTCACGCTCACGCCATGCGGCGCGGCCGCCTGAAGCGCTTCCTCCTCGACGCGCACCGCCGCGATCGCGGCAGGAGCGCGCGCGAACCAGCGGTCCGACCAGGCCGTTACCGGCCCGGTCAGGCAACCGCCGACCGCTTCGAGCGAGAAGGCGCTCTTCGGCAGCCACGCCCTGGCGGCTTGCGTCATCCCTGGCCCCGCATGCCGAACAGGGTTTGGATCATCTCGTTCGAGATCGAGACGATCTGCGAGCACGCCTGGAAGCCGCGCTCGATCAGGATCAGCTCGCCGAACTCGCTCGAGAGATTGACGTTCGAGGCTTCGACCTGGCCCGACTGCAAGGTGCCGACGCCGGCCTCGCCGCTCTTGTGGTAGCTCACCGGCTTGCCCGTCGGGTCGGTGTAGAGGCCGCCGTTCAGGCGCTGCAGGATCTGCGGATCCTGGAAGTTGGCCAGCGCCACGGCGCCCTTTGTCAGGGTCTTGCCGTTCGAATAGGCGAGCTCGATGTTGCCGTCAGCGTCGACGCCGACGCCGGTGAGCGTGCCGATCGCGTTGCCGTCGACCGAGGACGCCTCGACCGTCGACGCGCCCGACAGCGCGCGCATGGCGCTGAAGTCGAGGTTCACGTTCAGCGAGGTCGCGCCGTCCACGTCTTCCGTCACCGCCAGGGTGGAGGTGCCGGTGACCTTGCCGTTGGCGTCGAACTGAAGCTTGAACGGGTTCTCGCTGTCGGTCAGCTCCACGCCGTTCTCCTTGACCGAGACGCTCCAGTTGTCGGCGCTCGGGCCGCTGTCGTCGCCGTCGCTCGAGCCGGAGATCTTCGTGAAGGTGACCGTCCAGTCGTGCTCGGTGCCGCGGCTGTCGAAGACCTTGATGGTCTGCACCGCCGCCGACGCGTCGTTGACGTTGATGGTGCCGTCGAAGGTGATGCCGGTCGTCGCCGCCGGATCGTAGGTCTTGAAGCCGTTGACGTTGAACGGCGCGGTCATGTTGTTGTCGTCGAGCACCGCGAGGTGGTTGCCCGCCGTGTCCGAGATATTGCCGTCCTTGTCGACGAAGAAGTTGCCCGTGCGCTCGTAGAAGGTCTTGCCGTCCTTGAGCACGGTCAGGAAGCCGCCGCCCTGGATCGCGAGGTCGAGCGGATTGGTCGTCTGCTGCAGCGTGCCCTGGCTGAAGTCGATGAACGAGCTTCCCATGCTCACGCCATAGCCGTTGCCACCGCTGCTGCTGCCCAGGAACGAGCCGCCATGCTCGAACAGGCTGTCGAACGACAGGTAGTTGCCCTTGTAGCCAAGGGTATTCAGATTGGCGACGTCATTGCTGATCATCATCAATCCCTCCGAGTAGGCGTTCATGCCACTCAGACCGGTGTATATTGCTCCAAGCATTCTGCTCCTCCTTGCTTTCACCGAATTTGCGTTATGTCGGCGATCGACAGATCGCCCACGACACCGTTTCCGGTGTCGATCGTGATTAGCGGCTGGCCGCTCGAGAACGAGACCGCCTGAACGACGCCCGACAGCGTCGTGCCGCTCGAATCGTTGGATGCGAAATCCACCGTCTTGCCGAGCAGGCCCGCCGACTGCATCGCGGCTTGCGACGCGAGCAGCTTGGTCATGTTGTCGTTGAGCGTCTGGCTCAGCTGCAGCTGCGAGAACTGGCCGAGCTGCGAGACGAACTCGTAGTTGTCGACCGGCTTCAGCGGGTCCTGATAGGTGAGCTCGGTCAGGATGATCTTGAGCAGGGACTCGAAGTCCAGCCCGAAGGCGCTCTGCGCGACCGCTCCCGTGGAACTAACCGGCGAGACCGCCATTCATCCCTCCCAGCGAAAAGGCCGTGTCCATCGAATTGCCGTTGAAGTGCAGCTCGGCCATGTCCATCTCGAAATGCGCCACCGTCGCCTCGATCAGGCGGCGCAGCTTGACGACCTCGCTCGACGGCTCGGCACGCACCGCGATCTTGAGCGCGTCGTCGGGTCCCGCGATGGCGACCGACACCCGGTCGGCGGCCGGACGCGCGACGGGCACCTTCTCCGCCGGATCCTTGGGCAGCTGCGGCGCGGTGCGCGGCGCGCCGGGCTTGATCCCGGTCGTGGCGCTCTTGGCCGGCGCGGGCATGGCGGCGGAGACGGGCGCGGCGGCGCTCGCGGCAGCGGTGGGTGTCACGGACTGGACCGGAACGCTCGCGATCTCGCCGTAGATATAAGGTACGTAGACCAGTGGCTGGGCGGCCGGCTGGGTCGGCGCCGCGGCCGTATCCTTCGCTTTCGCCGAGACGGTCCTGGCATGCGCCGTCGCCTTCGCGGCGGCGGCGGGCGCGCCGCTCTGGCCGTCGACGAGCGCGTGCAGGCCGAACATGCCGAGCTCGGCGAAGCTGTAGGCCGTCGGCGCGGGCGCCGCCTTCTTCGCTTTCTTCGCGTCGTCGGCCGGCTTGTCGAGCAGATCGGCGAACGCGGTCGCGGGCTGCGTCGGCTCGGGCTGCGCGGCGCCGAGCGCGAGCTTGTTGTCGGTCGGGGACTGGGCAGTCACGGAAACCAAGCTCATCGGCCTTTCCTCCCTTTCGATGCATGAATGTCGAGCGCGTCCTGCAGCGCGCGGTCGTCGCGCGCGCGGGCGAATTCGTTCCATGCCGCACGGGACAGCCCGTCGGCGGTGTCGCGACGCAGGGTCGCGGCGTGATGATCGGCATTGCGGCGGTCGCGCTCGCGTTCGGCGACCTTGGCGTCGCGCGCGGCCACGCGGACCTCGGCTTCGCGCGTGAGCAGCCTTTGCGACCACAGCGACGCGATCTCGGGACGCAGCGCCTCGGTCGAGACCGCCTCGAGCCAGGCGCCCGCGTCGCCGTCGCGCGCAAGCCGGGCTTCGTCGAGCGCGGTCTCGCGCGCTCGAAGCGACGCAGCCGCCTTCATCGCGTCGGCTTCGGTGCGCAGGCGCTGCAGCTCGCGCATCGCCGCCAGCGTCTTCATCCGCGCCGCATGCTGCTTAAGCCGCATGAGCGCCCCCTTCCGCGAGGCCGGCGAGCGCGCCGAGCGTCGTTGCCAGGTCGGAGCGCTCGTCGCGCCCCTGCTTCAGGAAGCGCACGATGCCGTCGTGACGCTCCAGCGCGCGGTCGAGCCTCGGGTTCGCGCCCGGCACATGCAGCCCGGTATCGACCAGGGTGCGCGCCGATTGCTGCAGGCTCTCCCATTCCAGCACCTGGAGCGCATGGCCGCGATGGCTGCTTTGCGCGAGCCACTCCGCCTGACGGCTGACGCTCCGGCAGGCGTCGATCGCCGGAAACTGCGCCTGCTCGGCGAGCGGACGCGACAGCAGGATGTGGCCGTCGAGCAGCGACTTCATCAGCTCGCAGACCGGATCGTCGATGTCGTCGGTCTCGCTCAACACCGTCATGATCGCGGTGATGGCGCCGCCCGAGCGCAGCGCGCCGCAGCGCTCGACCATCTTGGGGATCGCCGCGAAGACGTTGGGCGTATAGGCGCGCGCGGTCGGCGGCTCGCCGGCGGCCAGGCCCACCTCGCGCAGCGCCATCGCGAGCCGCGTCACCGAATCCACGATCAGCAGCACGTGCTTGCCCTCGGAGCGCCAATATTCGGCGAGCGCGAGCGCATAATGGCCGGCGCGCACGCGCATCGCCGCGGACTGGTCCGAGGTCGCGGCGACCAGCGTCGATTTCGCTCGGCGCGCGTCGTCGAGCGCGCCGTTCCAGATCGCTTCGACCTCGCGGCCGCGCTCGCCGACCAGGCAGAGGATCAGCACGTCGGCCGTGACCTGCTGCGCGAGCTGCGTGATGAGCGTCGTCTTGCCCACGCCGCTCGCCGCAAAGATGCCGACGCGCTGGCCGACGCCGAGCGTGAGCAGCCCGTCGATCGCGCGCAGGCCGGTCTCGAGGATGCGCGCCGGCGAGGTGCGCTCGAGCGGCGTCGGCAGCACCCCATGCAGCGGCACCAGCACGTCGTCGCGGATCGGTCCCTTGCCGTCGCAAGGCCGGCCGAGCGGATCGACGGCGCGGCCGAGAAACGCAGGTCCGGCGGGCACGCGGTCGGCGCGGCTGCCCGCCCGCACCATGGCGCCGAAAAAGGTCGGCACGCCGTCCTCGAGCGGCGACAGCACGACGCTGTCGCGGTCGACGCGCACGATCTCGGCCTGGAAGCTCTTCGGTCCCGCATCGGTGCGCGCCTCGACGTCGCACAAGGTGCCGAGCGAGACGTTCGGACCGTCGGCTTCGAGCGCGGTGGTCATGATCTTGCGGATGCGCCCGGTGCGCAGCACCGGATCGACGGCGCGGATGCGGCGGACGAACGCGTTCATGCGCCCTCCGCGATGTTGTTCAGCACGGCGGCAAGGCTCGTCCATTGCCGGTCGAGGCCGACTTCGAGCGTGCCGAGCTTGAGCGCGATGCGGCAGCCGCCCGGCTTCATCCCGTCGTTTGCGCTGAAGGCGGCCGCGGCCAGGCCGTTCTCGCGCGCAACCTCGGCCAGCGCTTCGTCGTCGGGGAAATCGGCCTTGGAGAGCTCGATGGCGACGACGGAGGATTTCTCGATCTTGGCGATCTGGCCGGTGACGATCTTGCGGACCGATTGCGCGCGATGCTTCGGATCGCCCAGGATCACGTCCAGGCATTCGCGCGTCAGCAGCGCCGCGAGACGGTCGAGCGCGCCGAGGCTTTCCTTGAAATCCGCCTGCGCTTTCCCGAGGCTGATGCCCAGCAACGCAAGGCGCTCGCTCTGGCGGTCCTGCGCTTCGCTGAAGCCGATGGCGCGGCCTTCCGCCAAGCCCTTCTCCAGCGCGCGCGGAATCTCGGCGCGCAGCTCAGTGATCGTCGCGTCGCGCTGCGCGATCTCGCTCTCGAGCGCAGCGATGCGCTGCACGAGGCGGCCGCGCTCTTCCTCCAGCGGCGACGGCGGCGGCTTCACCGCGACGACCCCGAGCGGGCGCGTCACGCCCAGGCCTTGCGCGGATTTGATCACGGCGCTCATGCCTTGCCCAATCCGGTAAGCCGCGCGAACAGGCCGGGTTGACGCGCGGGCGCGTCCGTCTTCGGGAACAGCGCCATCGCGCTCTTGCGCAGCGCCTCGCGCGCATGCGCCGTCATCGTCGAGCGCTCCGACATGCGATCGGCGAGCCAGGGCGAGAGCTTGGCGCTGTCGCAGCCGGGCACCGCTTCGGCGGCGACCTCTTCCGCGAAGCCGCCGCCGGAGAATTCCGCGAGCAGCCTTTCGACGGTGCGGCGCTGCGGCGCGTCGAGCTCGCCGAGCACGGCTTCGCGATCCTCGGGCACGAGCGCCGCGAGATCGACCACCATGCGGCGCAGGTCGCGCTCAGCCATGGCCGTCTCCCGGCGCGAAGGCCGTGCGCAGCCTGGTCGAGAACTCGGCGCGCTGGCGCTCGCTCAAGCGCTTGGGCTCGCGGCGGCGGAACAGGAACGCCACGCCGCCGATCAAAACGAGCAGCATCGCGGCGAACAACGCCGCCACGGCCATCCATTCGCCGCGCTCGGTCTCTTCCGCCGCAGGCACCGTGGGGCCGCGCTCGGCGACGCTCGGCAGCGGCGCGGTAGCCGGCTCGGCTTTCGCCGGCGGCACGAGCTCGACCGCGAACTGGATCGCGTCGCTCGTCGTCGCGGTCGAGCGCACGATGCCGCCGACGAAGGAGCGCACGCCTTCCTGCGATGCCGCGTCGATGGTGGTGGCCGAGGTCAGCGTGATCATCAGGGGGAAGCTGCGCGCGGCGGGATTCCAATCCGGCAGCGCGCCGTTCGGATCGACGCCCGAGGTGCCGGCTACGACCGCGACGCTCATGCCGAGCTGCGGATAGGCGTGGTCGAGCGCCTGGCGGATCAGCGCGCGGTAGTATTGCTCGATGGCGGTCTTCTCTTCGGCTTCCGGCGAGCCGGTGCCGGGCAGCGGCTCGACATGCGCCGGGGCGCCGATGACGCGGCCCGCCTCGTCGAGGATCACCACGCCCGAGACGTCGAGATTGGGCACGGCGGCCGCGATCAGCCGCTGCACGCCCTGTGCCGCGTCGTCGGTCAGGCTGGCGCCGCGGCGCATGCGGACGGTGACCGAGGCCTTGGGCGGCACGCGGTCGTCGCGGAAGATGCGCTCCTCGCCCATCGACAGATGCACGCGCGCGGATTCGACGCCGTCGAGCGTCATGATCGTGCGCTCGAGCTCGCCCTGCAGCGCGCGCTGGTAGTTGATCTTCTGCGCGAAATCCGTGAGGCCCATGTCCGATTTGTTGAACAGCTCGAAGCCGACCGTGCCCTTGAGCGGCAGATCGTCGGTCATCAGATTGAGCCGCGTGCTGTCGACGAGATCGACCGGCACCAGGATCGTCGTGCCGCCCTGCTCCAGCCGGTAGTCGATCTTCTTGCGGTCGAGATCGGCGACGATGGTGGCGGCGTCGGCGGGCCGAAGCTCGGTGAACAGCGGGCGATAGTCGACGCGGAAGAAGGCGAGCCACAGCGCGCCGATCAGGAGCGCGCACGCGAACGCCGCCATCGCGACGAGCACGAGCTGCTGGCGGGTGGTCAGAGCCTGGAACCTGTCGAACATCGCCTATCGCCTCAGAGCTGCATGTTCATGAGCTGCTGGTAGCCTTCGACCATGCGGCTGCGCACCTGGAGCATCAGCTCCATCGAGAGCTGCGCCTGGCTGAGGGCGTACGTCACCTGATGCACCGGCACGGAATCGTCGAGCGTGAAGGCGCGCACCTGGGTGTTGGCGTCGATCACCTTCTGGTTCGCCGCGTCGATGCCTTGAAGCAGCATCTGGCCGAACGAGGCCGCGGGCTTCGCTTGCAATGCGGGCTCGGGCATCGGCGGCGCGCCGATCGGCGCGATGGGGGCGAGCGGGAAGTTCATCAGCGTTCTCCGATCGTGAGGGCTTTGCCGTACATCTCGCCGGCGCTCTTGAGCGCGACGATGTTGGCTTCATAGGCGCGCGAGGTGCGCAGCATGTCGGTCATCTCCTGCGCCTGGTCGACGGCGGGATAGGAGACGTAGCCGGCGGCGTCGGCCTGCGGGTTGCCGGGCTCGTGCACCTTGCGCGGCGGCGCCGAGCTCGCCTCGACGCCGAGCACCTCGACGCCGTTCAGCTTGTCGACGTCGATCGCCGCTTTGGTCGCGCTCTTGGCGTCGAGGAAGGCCGAGAAATCGCTCTTCGGGCCCGACACCAGGTGCAGCGCCTTGAACGACACGCCCTTGGCCGAGTTCGCGACGTTGGCGTTGGCGAGGTTCTCCGAGATGACCTCGAGCCGGCGCCATTCGACGTCGAGCGCGGTCAGGCTGATCTCCGATGCACGCATTTACTTGTCCCCCTGAAGCGCGATGGAATCGAGCTGGAGCTGGCGGTTGAGCAGCGTGACGAGCGCGCCGTAGCGCTGCGCCGTGCCGGACGCCGTCGACATCTCGAGGTCGAGGCGAAGCTCGGCCTCCGGCGTGCCCGCGACCGCCTGCTCGGCCGACGGCACCAGCGCCTGCACGGCGGTGTCGCCTTGGGCCGCGGCTTCCTTGAGCGCGGTTTCGAAGCTCACCCGCATCGGGCGATAGTTCTTCGACGAGGCGTTGGCGATGTTCTCCGCGGTCGCGACCGAGCGGGCGTTGAGCCCGTCCAGCGCCTTGACCATCAGGATTGCGGTGCTCGGGTCCATGGCTCTCTCCTATTGCACCACGATGTCGGCATGCAGCGCGCCGGCGGCCTTGATCGCCTGCAGCACCGCGATGACGCGGCGGGTGTCGACCTGGGCCTTGGCGAGCGCGCGCACCAGGTCGGCGACCGTCGTGTCGGGCACCTTCACCATCGCGTCGTGCTGGCCGTCGGTGACCTTCAGCTTGCTGTTGGTGACGATCAGGCTGCGCACGTCGGGCGCCACGCCGCCCAGCACCAGCGGCTGCGACGCCTGGTGGTCGACATCGACCGAGATCTTGATGTCGCCCTGCGCGATCACGACGCTGGAGATGCGCACGCCGCCGCCGGCGACCACGGTGCCCGAGCGCTCGTTGATCACCACGCGCGCGATCTGGTCGGGCGCGATCTCGACGTTCTCGACGCGGGCGATCAGCTGCGTGAGGTTGCCGCCGGACGACGCCGCGTCGATCGACACGGAATCGGCGCTCTTCGCGCTCGCGGTACCGTCGCCCATCGTCCGGTTCAGGCTGTCGGCAATGCGCTGCGAGGTCGTGAAATCGGGATCCTTGAGGATGAAGGTCAGCCGCCCGTCCTGGCCCACGAGATCGGCATCGACCGGCGCCTCCACCGTCGCGCCGCCGACGCATACCCCGGTGGTCGGATAGTTCTTCTGGCGGAGGTTGCCGTTGTCCTCGAAATTGTAGCCGCCGACGACGAGCGCGCCCTGCGCGAGCGCATAGCGCTGCTGATCGGCGCCGAGCAGCGGCGTCATCAGCAGCATGCCGCCGACGAGGCTGCGCGCATCGCCGATCGAGGTCGCGGTGACGTCGATGCGGTCACCGACCTTGGCCGTGGGCGGCAAGGTCGCGGTCACGATCACCGCCGCGACGTTGCGGCTCTCGAGCAGGTCCGGCGAGACGTTCGAACCCAGGCGCCCGAGCACGTTGCTCAACGCCTGCTTGGTCACCGCGCTGCGCGGCGAGTCGCCCGAGCCCGCCAGCCCGGTGACGATGCCGTAGCCGACCAGCGCGTTGTCGCGCCAGCCGAGGAAGCGGCCGAGATCCTTGAGCCGCACCGTGTCGACCGCGACGACAGCCGAGGCCGGCGCCGGCAGCGCCATCAGCAACGCGCAGAAGAGAACGATCGCGCGCCTCATGGGATATCGAGCCAGTTGAAGATGCGGGTGAAGATGCCCGGCTGCGACGAAGCCGAGACGAAGCCCTGGCCGTCATAGTCGATGCTGGCGTCGGCGAGGCTGCTCGACAGCACCGCGTTCGACGCCGTGATGTCGGCGAGGCGCACGCGGCCCTGCACTTTGATGTTCGTCTTCTCGCCGTTGATCTTGAGCGCCTGGACGCCCATCACGTGAAGGTCGCCATTGGGGAAGACGTTGTCGACGGTGACGCTGATCTGCGCGACCATCTGGCCCGCGCGCGTCGTCGCGCCGGCATTGTCCGCGGTGTGGCCGAGGCCGAAATTCGCAGCGCCGTTGACGACGTTCGATCCCGTCGACGGATTGCCGATCGACAGCGCGCCCTGGAACGCGGTGTTCTTGCTCGTGCTGTTCTCGGCGGTGTTGGTGGCCGAGGAGTTCTCGTAGATCACCACCGTCAGCACGTCGCCGACGCCGTGCGCCGAGCGGTCGCCGGCGAGCGACGACCAGCTGCCGTGCGCGGCGAGATCGGTCGCATGCGCCTGCGTCGCCGCCACAACTCCGAAGATCGCGAGCGCGAGACGTTTCATGGCGCGACGTCCTCGTAGCGCACCGAGAGCACCTGGCCGTCGGCGGCGCGCACGAACAGGCGTTGGCCGGGACGGGCCGCCTGAAGCGCGGTCACGTCGCGCTCGATGCGCACCGGGCCCGCGCCGCTGGTGAGCTCCAGCGTGTCGCCGGGGCGCACCATCGCGACGTCGAGCTCCGGCGCCGGACGCAGCACCTCGCCCGCCGCCACCTCGCGCGTCAGCCGTGCGATGCCGCCCGCGCGGTCGTAGCGATAGGGGCGGCTCGCGTCCTTCGGGCAGGCGACGCGCTCGAACCCGTCGGGCTGCGGCACGCTTCCGCTCGCGAGCGGACCGAGCGCGCGGATGCAGGACGCATCGCCCGCCGGCGCCGCCGCGAGCATCGCAGCCGAAAGGATCGCGAGAGCGGCCACGGTTCAGCGCCTCAGATCGTTGGCGATCGACATCAGCTGGTCTCCCGCCTGCACGACCTGCGCGTCGGCGGCGTAGGCGCGCTGCAGCATCATCAAGGTCACCATCTCGGTGGTGAGCTGGACGTTGCCCGCCTCCTGCGCGCCCTGCATCAGCAGGCCGGCGCCTTCCTGGCCCGGCTCGGCGGTGTAGAGCAGCGACGGATCGGAAGCCTCGTAATAGCCGGCGCCGTCGTCGACGAGGCTGTCGGCGTCCTTGACCATCGCGATGTCGATGCGGCCGATCTGGCGCGGCGTGGCCGAATTGTCGACCGTCGCCGAGACGATGCCGTTCGGCGCGATGGTGAGATTGGTCGCGCCTTGCGGCACCGAGACCATCGCGCGCAGCACCGTGCCGTCGGCGGCGGCGAGATAGCCGTCCTCGTTCACCTTCAAACTGCCGCCGCGCCACAGCAGCGGATGTCCCGACGGACCCATAAGCTCGAGGAAGCCGTTGCCGCTGATCGCCAGGTCGTAAGGCTGATTGGTGACCGTGATCTCGCCCTGCGACCAGACATGCGGCGTGGCGGTCAACGCGACGCCGGAGAGATCGGCGCTGGCGTCGCTCACCGGCAGCGGCATGTCCTGCGCGTCGCGCGGCGTCGCCACCAGCTCGCCGAAGCGCGCCGTCTGCCGCTTGAAGCCGACCGTGTTGATGTTGGCGATGTTGTTCGCGACAACGTCGAGAGCGCGCTGCTGAGCATCGAGCCCCAGCGCGCCGATATAGAACGCCCCATTCATACGCACCCCACTTTACGCAACGCTACTTCGTTTTCGTTCTTGTTATTGCTGCGGGGTGAACGCGTTGACCGCGCGCCCCATCAGATCGTCGTAAACCTGAACCACGTGCTGGCCCGTGCCCGCGCCGCGCAGCGCGATCATCATCGAGATCATCTCCGCCGCGGTGGACACGTTGGAAGCTTCGAGCATTCCCTGGCGCACCTGCGCCGAGGCGGGCCAGCCCTCGCCCGTCTTCGAGACGAACAGGTTGCCGCCGGCGGGCTCGAGGCCGCCGAGATCGTCGAAGCTTTGAAGCGCGATGCGCCCCGAAGGCTCGCCGTCGCTGAGCACCGTGCCGTCGGCCAGGACCTTCATGTCGCCGGCGCCGACCACGACGTCGCCCGACACCGCTTGCAGCGCCTTGCCGTCGGCGGTCACCAACCTGCCGTCGGCATTGCGCGAGAACTGCCCGTCACGGGTGTAGTAGGTGCCGGCCGCGTCGCGCACCGCGAAGAAGCCGCTGCCGGCGATCGCGAGGTCGAACGGGTTGCCCGTCGTCTGCAGCGCGCCGTTGGTGAAATCGGTTCCCGCTGTGGTCGGCATGGCCGCGGAATTGGATTCGTTCACGCTCGGCGCGATCATCGCCGAAAACGAGCTGCGCGCCTTGTATCCCGGTGTGGTGGAATTGGACAGATTTTGCGCGCAAAGCTCGACGCGCTGCTCGGCGCGCGAGAGAATTGTCGATGCGATTTCCACCAGCCCCATAAAAAGAGCTTACACAACTTATCCGAGTCTTCAACGCTTCGATGGCGATAAAATTTTTCAGCCGTCGATTTTGACGACGGTAAACGATTTGAGATCGACGGTGTGCGGGATCTCGTTGACCGACAGAACCGCAAGCTTTGGAACGCTTCGCTTGGTAAATATTTTCAGGTGACGCCGAATCTCGGCGCTGCACAACAGCACGGGTGAGAGTCTTTGCCGCATCATCTGCTCCGCAAGGGGAATGAGCTTGCGGATCAATTGTTCCGCCAGACGCGGATCGATCGCGAAACCTGATGATTTGTCAGCGCGGCGCAGGCTGTCGGCGATCTGGCTTTCGACGCGCGGATCCAGGCTGAGCACCGAAAGCTGCGCGTTGCGGCCGCGCAAGCTCTGGCAGATGCCGTGGCTGACCTTCTGGCGCACCATTTCGGTAAGCTCGCCCGGATCCTTGGTGCTGCGGCCGACGTCGACGAGCGTCTCGACGATCTGGTCGATGCTGCGGACGGAAACATCCTCGGCGAGCAGGTTCTGCAGCACGCGCTGCACGTCGGAGACGGTCATGATCCCCGGAATCAACTCTTCGATGATGCCGGGCTGGCGCGAGCGCACGCCTTCGAGCATCGCCACCACATCGGCGCGCGACAGAAGCTGCGCCGCTTCGCCGCGGAGCAGCTCGCCCAGATGCGTCATCAGCACGGTGACGGGATCGACCAGCGTGTAGCCGTTCTCCCGCGCCTTGTCGGAAAGCTCGGTATCGATCCACGTCGCGGGCAGGCCGAACGCGGGATCGTGCGTTTCCAGCCCCGGCAGTTGGCTTCCCGTCTCGCTGCCGCGCACCGCGAGCATCTTCTCGGGATACACCTGCGAGGTTGCATGGCGCGCGCCGTAAAGGCAGATCTCGTAGTCGTAGGGCCCGAGCTCCGCCCCATCCTGGAACAGGATCGGCGGCAGGACGAAGCCGCTGAGCTTCTCGCGCTGGCTGCGCAGCGCCGCGATGCGCTCCGTCAGCAGCGGCTTCAGCGAAAGCCATTGCTGGCCCAGCTCCTTGCCGAACAGCACCTCGACGGGCGCCAGCGCCTTGGGCACGGAGGATTCCGCCTGGGCGTCCGGCTTGTCGAACAGCCCGGGCGCGGCTTCCGCCTGCTTGCGGCGGCGCGCGGCGAAGAAATTCGCGGCGGCGATCAAGACCACGATCGCCATCGGCCATTTCGGCATGCCGGGCAGCGCCAGCAGCACGAACAAGGTGCCGAGCACGATCAGCGGGATCTTGGGGATCGAGGTGAGCTGGCTGATGACCTCGGTGCCAAGCTGGCGGTCCGAGGACGAGCGCGTGACGATGATGCCGGTCGCGACCGAGATGATCAGCGCCGGAACCTGCGTCACGATGCCGTCACCGATCGTGAGAAGCGTGAACTTGGAGAGGGCTTCCGTCCATTCCATGTTCATCTCGGCGACACCGACGATCCATCCCGCGATGATGTCGATCAGCAGGATGATGATGCCGGCGATGGCGTCGCCCTTCACGAACTTGCTGGCGCCGTCCATCGCGCCGTAGAACGACGCCTCCTTCTCGAGATCCTTGCGCCGGCGCTTGGCCTCGTTCTGGTCGATCAGGCCCATGTTGAGGTCGGCGTCGATGCTCATCTGCTGGCCGGGCACGGAATCGAGCATGAAGCGCGCCGCGACCTCGGAGACGCGCTGCGCGCCCGACGTCACCACGACGTACTGCACGACGACCAGGATGAAGAACACCACCAGGCCGACGACGAAATTCCCCTGGACGGCGAAGTTGCCGATGGAGCCGATGACCTCGCCGGCGTTGGCGCTGGTCAGGATCAGGCGCGTGGCCGCGACGTTGAGCGAGACGCGGAACAGAGTGGCGACGAGGAGCAGCGACGGGAAGGTCGAGAACTCCACCGGCCTGCCGACATAGAAGGTCAGCATCAGGATCGTCAGCGCGAAGGCGAAATTGATCACGATCGACAGGTCGATCAGGAACGGCGGGATCGGCGCGAACAGGATCAACAGGATCGCGATGACCCCGAAAACCAGCACCAGGTCCAGGTTTTTGCCTAAGAAGCTACGCAGCGTGTTGTTCATCGCGGTCTCGCGCTCTGCGCCGCATGGCGTTGTAGACGTCGGCCACCGGCTTGTAACAATGTTCGGGGATCGGTCCGCCCAGGACGGATTTTCGGTACAGCTCGCGGGCGAGCGTCGGGTTCTCGACGATCGGCACGCCGTACAGGAACGCGAGCCGCTTCAACCTCTGAGCGATCTGGTTGACGCCCATGGAGACGACGAGCGGCGCCGCGCTCTCGCCCGGACGGTAGCTGAGCGCGAGCGCGATGTGCTGCGGGTTGACGATCATCACGTCGGCCCCCTTCAGCCCCCGCATGCTCTGGCTCGCCTTGGCGAATTCGCGGTGCAGCTGCTTGCGCTTCTGCTTCATGCGCGGCTCGCCCTCGCGCTCCTTCGCCTCCTGGCGGAGCTCGCGCCGGTCCATGCGCATCTTCTTGAGGAACTGGCCGCGGGCGATGACCTGGTCGACGGCGGCGAACAGGATCGCGCCGAGCACGAAGGCCGCGAGCAGCCGGAGCGCGTCCGCCTTCATGACCGAGGCCACGCCGCGCGCGTCCGCGATGCTGGCGATGTCGGTCCTGAGCACGCCCTTCAGCACCACATAGGCGATGGTCGTATAGACGATCAGCTTGAAGATGTTCTTTATCGTCTCGATCAGCATCCTGAGCGAGAAGATGCGCTTGAACCCGTTGGCGGGGTTGAGGCGGTTGAAATCGGGCTTCAGAGGCTCGGTCGAGAACACCGCGCCGGTCTGTACGATCTCGAACAGCAGCACCAGCAGGAACACCGCGGCGAACAGAAGCAGCATCGGCTTGACCGCCGGCACGACCATCAGCACCGAGGCGTTGAGCAGCGCCGCACCGGAATCGGTCAGCGCCGGGCCGGTGACGAAGGCGTTGCGCTCGGCCCCGCTCACCGCCTGCGCGAGCGTCGGGCCCATGATCCAGCCATAGCCCAGGATCGCCGCGAGCCCGGTCAGGAAGCCCAGATCCATGCCGCGCGCGACGACGCCCTTCTCGCGCGAGCGCTGCAGCTTGTGCTGCGTCGGCTGTTCGGACTTGTCCTGGCCGGTATTGTCTTCCGCCATCGTCAGAGCATCCGCGGGATGGCCTGGAGCGTCGTCGTCATCAGGCGCAGCAGCAGCGCGCCGCCGATCCCGAACGACGCCGGCAGCACCAGGAGCAGCACGACGGTCTTCACCTGGATGCCGAAGACGAGAACGTTCATCTGCGGCACGGTGCGCGACAGCATGGCGATCGACATGTCGACCAGGAACAGCGCCAGGATCGCCGCCCCCGCGACGCCGAACGCGCTCAGGAAAACCAGGCCCGTGAACGCGCTCACCCGGGCGATGGAATGCGGCATGACCCAGGTTCCGAGCGGGATCGCATCGAGCGACGCGCCGAGCAGCTTGAGCAACTCGATATGGCCGTCGGCGGCGAAGAACATCGCCCCCGCGGCATAGGCGAACAGGGTGCCGATCAGGGGCGTCTGGCTGCGCGTCGTGGGATCGATCAGCATCGCCAGGCCGAAGCCCGCCTGGACGTCGATGGTGCGGCCGGCCAGATAGAGCGCGCCGAACGCGAGCTGGAACGCCAGCACCACCATGAGTCCGATGCCGAGCTCGTGCGCCGCCGCGACCAGCAGCCCGCCCAAATCGCCGGCCGGCAGCAGCGCGGCGTGCGGGCTCGCGCCCAAAAGGCTGGCCGAAAGCGCCAGCCCCATCAGCACGCGCATCAGCCTGGGCACGCGGATCAGGGTGAAAGGCGGGGCGAAGGCGAACACCGGCATGATGCGCAAGCCCAGCACCAGCGCGGTGACGGCCCAGTCGGAGAGCGCGGCGTACGGCATGTCCGTCAGCCGAGATTGGGGATGAGCAGGATCATCTCGATGGCGAACTGGGTGATGCGGTAGATCATCCACGGCCCGAGCACGATGAGCACGATCGCCGAGACCAGCAGCTTGGGCACGTAGCTGAGCGTCATTTCCTGGAGCTGGGTCGCGACCTGGAGCACGCTGATGGCCAGCCCCACGGCCAGCGCCGCGGCGAGCACGGGGCCAGCGACGAGCATCGTGTTCCACAACAGCTCGTTCATCAGCCCAAGGGCGCGATCTCCCTCCATGCTGCCCACTCCGCACACACGCACACGCCACGAGCCGCCACCGATGTCACGGAACGCTGCGCACACGCAAGAAGTGAAGCGCACTCATTTCTAGGGTGCGACGAATTTGCGTGATCGTGGTTAAGCGCGAGCAGGTCGCGCTTGAGTAGACCGCGCGCGAGACAGGGCAAACCGAAAGTAGAGTGGCGGGCGGGAGACAGGGGCTCGCGACCGGCCATGCGATGACGGGCGCCGCGTGTCGAAGCCGGACACGTCACAAAAATGCGATCGCGGCAACGCTGCCCACCACAAGATATATATCCAGCCCCAAGCGAAAGACCGACTGGCACAGCAAAGTTCGTGCACGATCTCGATCTCTGTGTGCGACGCGAAAGCCCTCGGCAATGCTTATGGTTGCCAGCAGCAAGACTATTGTCACCGCCAGGCCCAGGCCAGGGCTCGGGATTCCGGTGGAAGTCCATTTTTCCGCGCGCGTCCCTCCAAACAGGCCAAACCAAGCTGCCAAGCCGATCGCAAGCGTTCCGGAAAAGCGACTCCAGATTTTGATCGGTCGCAACGACAGCAGGGGCAAAGACCAAATGAACAGGACGGCAAGCATGGATCGACCGATTGTCGGAGACGAAGGGGGGGAAATTCCCGCGAGTGCCGCGGCTGCCAGAGCGCAAAGCCCTCCCCAAACGACCACGAAGCCAACATGCGCGGGAGGCCGCGGCCGAGCGGAAATTCCGACGAGACCCGCAGTTCCGGCAAAAAGCCAAAACAGAATGAATATGGATCGCCAATGAGGATAAAGGCGCGACACCGACGCATCGCCAAGCAGCCAATTCGCGAGCGGACGAATGAACGCCACTTCGATCGGTCGCAACATCGCGCCCAAAAACGTTTCAACGGCAGCCATGCCGAACGCGTGTCCGCCGAAGGACACCTGCTCCGCCAGCAGTAGTCCCGACAGAATTCCCACGGGAAGCAATACGAGCCGAGCTGGAGTGAGATAGCCGGTCATTCCCGATCGCCCCGGTTTTCCAAAGACCGCGGCGGTAAGCTACGGGATTTGTCGGTCCGGCGCCAACCTATCCCGGGGGCGGCTGCTTGATATTCAACTCATCCAAGGCCCAGTCGACGGCTCCGGTATATTCAAGAACACCGTAGACGATGGCCGCCGGTGCGGCCACGACATCGACGCCGGGAATGACCGCGCCGGCCGTCAACGCCAAGCCGATACCGTCCTTGATCGAGGCTCGCGTGGAGAAGCCGTTGTCGACGAGGTCCTTGCCATAAGAATACGCCGCGACGGCGCCTCCCACATAGCCGCCGATCCTCAACAGGCGCGCGTTGAGCAGCTCGGTCGAAACCGCCACGCGTCCCTTCACGCCCTTTACATCGTTGATCCAGCGCTCCTCGCCTTTGTACATCACCTTTCCTTCTGCGAGACGCTCTGTGATGGCCTCCGCCTTCTTGTCCGCATAGTAGCCGAGGCCATGCGCGATGAGTCCCAAAGCGCCGTCCGGATTGTCCGAGCCGAACTTCGGTTCGTAAAACATGCCGGCTTCGGTATAGCTCTGCGGTTGGTTGCTCGTCGCCTGAAGGTAGCTCTGAGCGGCCCAAGCGTAGGAGTACAGCTGCCCCCCCACGTTGTAATAGAGGCTCCCATCCGGGAATTTGAGCAGTACGGGAGCATTGGACGTCCCGGACGGGAAGAGGCGCGTGTCGCTTCCGAAAATGTCGTCTGCTGTGTCGGGCACGCCCTTGCTGATGTACTCGGGTGGAGCACTGCCGGACGCGATGTTGTCGCCATATCCGTTTTGTATGTAGGTCGTGCCGCCCCCGTTCGACTGAGCCGCCGCTGGATCGCCGATATAGACTTCGGTTCCGCTTTGATTCGTCCACATGCCCTCGTGAGAATTGGCGGGAACATATGTGAGACCCTGGTTCACCGCATCCGCGATCTGGGTATCCGAATACCCCGCCCCTTTTGCGTTCAAGATCAGTGTCGCGGTCTCCTGCGTCTCGGCGTGGCTGGCCAAGGAGACGGTCCCGTCATCGCCAATGCTCGGTATCTGATAGTCGATCTGCTGCTGCGGCAGCATGATCTTGTCCGCCGACGTGACGCTGCTCGTCCGGGACTGCTGCAACCCAACCGCGATCGCACCGCCGATGGTTTGCCCGATGACGCCGGGCAGCGCCTTCATAAGGTTGTCGCCGAAGTCCGTGCCTTTGACCAGGCTCTGCATCGAAGCTGTGGCGATGGCGCCCGCCATGCCGCTGATGGCGTGTTCGGCGACACCGTTGAAGCGGCCGAAGCCCAGGTCGTTGGCGTGGTACTGTCCGCTGGCGTCCACCGTGCCCAAATTGCTGTCGACCTGCTGGATGACGCCGGCGCTCAAGCCCGCCGTGGCGACGTCGAGCCAGTTGAAGGACTTCTTCAAGCCGGTTGCGACCTCGATGCCCTGCGTCAGCATGTTGCCGACCACGCCGCTGATGACCGCGGTGGGCAGGTCCATGCCCGGCGAAGGACCGCCGATGCCGGCGCTGATCGCCGCCATGCCGACTTCGCCCCAGTTGAAGGACTTGATCGCGCCGACCGCGAGCCCCGCCAGCTGGCCGGCGGCATCGCTGATGGCGCCGACGACGGCCGCGCCGATGAAGGTGCCGGCGAGCGTCGCCAGCGTGCCGCCGCCCAGCGCTGTCGTGATCGCCCCGCCGATCGCTGCGCCCACGCCCGGGATCAGCGCCGCGACCACGACCGACACGACGATCATCAGGATCTGCCCGAGGATGCCGCAGCCATGGTGCGGTTGCGGCTTGGGCGGATGCGTCGGCGAGATGTTGCCGATCGCCTCGTTGGGATCGTAGACGTTGTAGGTGTCGGAGCTGTTGTGGACGTTCGCGATCTTGTTGGGAATCGCCAGCGTCTGGCCCGCGACCAGGGTGGAGGTCGAATCCAGCCCGTTCGCCTGCGCGATCAGATACCAGAAGCTCGCATCGCCCCACATCGCCTGCGCGATGCTCTGGAGCGTGTCGCCCGTGCGCACGGTGTAGGAGGACTGCGTGCTCTGATAGGTCAGCCCGTTGATGGTGTCGTAGCTCTGGTCGAAGTCGGCGACGTGGACGCCGCTGTTGGCGCCGTTGTTGAAGTAGCCGCCGCCGGGCACCGCGCGATGGCTCGCGATCGCGGTCACATAGTCGACGTTCGAGGTGCCGTCGTTCGACACGTCGCCCATCTGAACGCCGCCGAAATAATAGTACCGCGCATACGGCGCGTTGCCGACGCCGGTGGTCGAGCGCGAGGTGATCTGGCCGTCGAGGTTGGACTCGTAGTGGATCACGCGCGGCGTGCCGTCCTGGATGTCGGCATGGATCAGCTGCTCGCGCATGTCGTAGTTGAGCTCGGAATGGTAGATCGTGTTGTTGGCGTTGTTGGTGTCGCTGTCGTAGTCCTCTCCCGCCTCGACCGCGCTCGAGAACCAGTCGTACTGATAGGTCGACGAGGTGTGCTGCGTCGACTGGCCGGTCAGCGCGTCCGAGGTAGTGGTCTTGACGACCACGCCGCCCAGGAAGTGCGACGAGCTGTCGGTGTAGGTGTAGTCGGTCGTGCGCACGTCGGTCTTGTTGTCGCTGCGCAGCGTCGTCACCACGTCGTGGGTCGCGAGCGAATCGTAGTCGTAGTTGGTGACGTCGCGCTCGTAATAGATCACCGAGCCGGTTGAGTTGGTCTCTTTATAGGTCGTCACCCGCCCCATCGTGTCCATGGCGTAGGTCGCGTACATCGTCGTGCCGCTCGCCACGATGTCGGTCTGGTAGAGCGTGCCGTCCGCGGCGTAGTGATAGGTGTCGGTCTCGGTCGTCGAGGTGCCGAACTCCTCCGTCACGGCGGTGATGCGCTCGCCGGCGGCATCGTAGGTCAGCTGCGTGCCGTAGCTGCCGATGCCGATCGTCGTGCCCTGCAGCGCGCCTTTGGTGATCAGGAAGCGGTTCATCCTGTCGTAGGTGTACCAATAGTTCTCGGTCTGCAGGCCGCTATAGGTGTCGACGTCTCCGTTGTCCTTGAGCAGGTAGTAGGTCGACGTCCGGAACCGCACGTTGCCGTCGGCGTCGTAGCCCATGGTGATGTGGATCGGATCGTCGACGCCGTTCGTCATGCCGTCCGGCAGCGAGGTCGGCGCCGTGTCGTTCATCGTCAGCATGCGGTTCAAGGCGTCGTAGGTCGCGCTCTCGTGCTCGACCCACTCGTTGATCGCGTCGTCCGGATCCCAGCGGTTGCCGCCTTTGTGGATCTGGTCCTCGGTCTTCAGGTTGCCGTTTTCGTCGTAGGAATAGGACGAGATGAGCGTGTCGGTGATCGTCTCGTCCATGCCGTAATCGATGCCGTTCTCCCAATCGTGGACGAAGACGACCCAGCTGTATTGGGAAGACTCGCCCGCGAGCCTGCCGGTGTTGAAATAGCTGTAGGTCAGGGTCTCGCCGTGCGGAGACAGAAATCCCTGCTGGCCGTCATTGGCCCAAGCCGGGATGTAGTCGTTTATGCGCGTGTGGACCTGTCCGGCGTAGTCGTAGCTGTAGGTGATCGAATTGCCGCCGAAATCGGTTTCGCTGATCGTGCGGCCCTCGGCGTCCTGGATGAGGACGTCCTGCAGGCCCGCGGGATTGGTGGTGGTCTTCTTCCAGCCGCCGGTCTCGACCAGTCCGTGGCTGGCGGTGTTGTCGAGCCAGTCGTAATCGTAGCTCGTGGTGTAGCCGTCGGCATCGATGGAGGTCGCGAGGCGGCCTTCGGCGTCGTAGTCGGTGAGCTCCTTGTGCGCCGAGCTGATGACGCTGCTCCAGTGCGCCAGGCGGCGGCCGAAATTGTCGTAGGTATAGTGGTCGATGAGGTTCTGCCCGTTGGCCGCGGTCGGATGGGTGACCTGGGTCAGCCGGTTCATGTCGTCATAGACGTTTTTGGTGAACGCGCCGACCTCGTTGATGTTCTCCACCACGTTGTTCGCGGCGTCGTAGATGTTGCGCAGCTTGCCGCCGTCGGCGTGGAACTCTTCCGCCACCAGCGCGTCCGAGCCGTCATAGCCCGTGCCGCCGACCAGGAGCCGCGTGCTGTAGTAATGCGTCGTCGCCAGCACCGCGTTCGGGTCCTCGACGCCGACGAGACGTCCCGAAATGTCGTAGAAATCGTACTGTATCGGCGTCGTGTCGGTGTAGGTGCCCTGCTCGTTCCACACCCGGACCGTGGGCGAAACCTGCGAGAGCACCTTGCCCAGCGTGCTGTAGGTGAAGGTGGTCGTGTAGTTGCGCGCGTCGACCTCGCTCATCACCTCGCCGAACGCGTTGTAGGTGCGCTTCTCCAGCAGGTCCGCGTAGGTATAGCCGTCGGTGGCGTTTCCGGCGAGCTGGCGATGCAGCTCGTGCGTCTCCGTCGCCTCGCCGCGCGCGTCGTTGACGGTGATGGTCTCGTCGATGCCTTGGACCGGCGCGCCGAGCGTGGTGTTGGTGCCGCCCGTCACCAGCGAGACGACGTCGTCGGGGCTGAGGCTGCGTAGCGTCGACCCGTCGCCGAGCAGGCCGCCGTCGCTGGTCAGCGCCAGCGTCTGGTTGCCGGCCTTGTCGTAGAAGGTGAAGGTGATGACGCCTTCGTCGCTGGTTTTCACCACGCGTCCGGCGTCGTCGTAGTAATAGACCTGCTGCACCACGTCGTTGATCAGGCGGTGCGCGACCTCGCCATAGGCGTTGTAGTCGACGCCCTGCGTGCTCTCGAGCACCCAATCGTGGTTCGCGTCGACCCTGGTCGCGGTGCCTTGCACCAGGACGCGGCCGGCGGCGTCGTATTGGGTGATCTGCGCCTCGGAGGTCGTCGTCACGTTGTCGGAATGGAGGCGGTCGTAGCTCGCGATCACCACGCGGCCGGCGGCGTCGTAGACGTAGTCGATCCTGAAGTTGTCGGCGTCGACGATCGCGTCGAGACGGCCGCCCTTGCCGTAGATGTAGTTGGTGACGTGATAGTTGTGCGGCGACTCAAGAGCGTCGAGGGAGTTGGTGAAGACGAGATTGCCGAGCCCGTCATATTTCTCGTTCATCTGCTCCTGGACAGCAGTGTGGGCGCCGGTGTCGTCGGCGACGTTGGTATAAACGGAATTCAGCACCTCGGTCTGGCGCCCGCCCTGATCGTAGAAATAGGTGACGCTGTCGCCCGTGGCCTGCGTCTTGGTCAGCACCTCGCCCAGGCCGTTATAGGTGTAGGTGATGGTCGAGGTCGTCGTCGAATGCGCGCTCTTGGCGCCGCTCGTGGTGTCGATGTCCCAGGCCGCGACGTTGAGGCGGGACTCGGTCAGCCTCTGCCCGTTCCGGTCGTAGGTGAACTGCGTCACGCGGTCGTTCGTCGAATCTGCGGTGACGTGCGCGACGACCGTCGCGAGCGTCGTGCCGTCGGCGATGGTGAGGCCCGTGACGGGGTTGGCGAAGCGCGTCTCGGTCTTGACGTTGCCGTTGGTGTCCAGGACGTAAGTGGTGAGATAGCCGGTCTGGTCGACCTCGGCGACCTTGCGGCCCAGCGCGTCGTAATAGGTCCACAAATTGCCGCCGTTGCCGTCGATCTGGTGCAGCGCGTTAGTCGTCTTGTTGTAGATGTTCTGGGTGGAGACGTCGCCGGTGGTGAAGGTGTACGAGCCGCCGGAATACACGCCGGTGCGCAGGTCGTGCACGATGGTGAAGGTCAGCCGGTTGAGGTCGTCGTATTGATAGACGGTCTCGCGGAACTTGTCGGGGTCGACCGGATCCGGCGCCGGATCGTGCGGATCGAGGTCGTCCAGATCGAGCTCGTCGCCATAGACGCGCGTCGAAGTGACGTTGCCGTTGCCGTCGTAGTCCCAGGTCGTGAGCGTGCCCGTCGGGCTGACCTCGGCGATCTTGCGGCCGCCGTCGTCGTAGTAGAACAGCGTGCGCGCGCCGGTTGGGTCGTCGGTCTCGATGAGTTTGCCCATCGCGTCGTAGATATAAACCGTCGTGGGCTGGAGGGAGTGGCCGTTGTTGAAATCGTCGTCGTCGACGATGTCGACCGAATCGCCGACTGTGCTGGTGAGGCGGTTGAGCGCGTCGTAGTTGTAGGTGGTGGTGCGCTCCTCGGCCAAGCCGTCGGCTTCGACCATGGTCTTGCGGTTGCCGCGCAGGTCGTAGGTATAGCTGTTGATGACGTCGCCGGTTTCGGGATTGCCGTTGCTGTCGTAAGCGGTGACCGGCAGATCCTCGCTCAGCAGCAGCCCGCGATGGTCGTAGGTGTTGGTGGTCAGGCCGCCTTGCGCCACCGTGCCGGTGTTGCTCTTGGCCCAGACCTTGGTGCGGTTGCCGAAGGCGTCGAGCGTGTATTTCTCGTAGAAGCCCATGGCGTCGGTGGACTGGGTGATGCGGCCCAGCCTGTCGCGGGCGAAGCTCGTGACCTGATCGTCGCTGCTGGGGTCGAAATCGGTCTCCTGCGGCATCACGCCGGCCACGATGGTGACGTTGCTGCGCACCGGGTTGACCAGGCGGGTGACGGTCGCCACGTCGCCGCGGCTGGTATAGGTGGTGCGCGTGACGTAACGCAGCTGGTCGATCTGGCAGATCAGCCGGTTGAGCTTGTCGTAGAAGGAATAGATCAGGCCGTTCAGCGGATCGGTGATCTTGATGACGTTGCCGAACGCGTCGTACTGGTACTTGGTCTCGTTGCTCATCGCGTCGACCTTGCGCGACAGGCGATTGAGCAGGTCGTAGTAGTAGTAGCTCGTCTTGTTCCGGCCGTCCGTGAACGAGGCGACGTTGCCGAAGGCGTCGTAGCTGTTTGAGGTGGTGATGAGGTTCGGATCGGTGACGGTCAGGAGCTGGCCGAGCGCGTCGTAGGTGTAGGTGGTCGACTTGCCGTCCGGATTGGTGACGGCCAGCACGTGCCCCTGGCCGTCATACGACGTGTAGCTCGTAGTCGCCTGGGCGGAGGTGCCCACGCCTTCGACCTTGGTGAGCACGCGGCCCGCGGTGTCGTAGGTATAGTGCGTCGTGACGGTGTCGGGGCTGCCCCAAGCCTGCGTAACGTCGGTGACGCGGCCGATCCCGTCGTACTGGGTGTAAGTGTTGATGTTGAGCCCGCCCAGGTCGTCGATGGTGTGCGAGAGCCGGCCGTCGGAGTCGTAGCTGTAGCCGGTCGCGATGGCGGTCGTCGGGATCGACACGCCCTGCCAGCTGACCATGTTGCCGAAATTGGGGACGCCGGACGACGAATAGGCGGTGGCGTAGCGCACCTTGAGCGTGATCCGGTCCGCATCGTCGTAGTCCATGCGGGTGACGAAGTTCTCCGGGTCGATGGTGTAGCGCAGCCGGTTCTCGGCGTCGTAGACGTTGCGCGTGGTGCGGTCCAAGGTCGCCGACGCGTTGTTCGTGACCCATGTCACCATGTCGCCGACCGTCGGCAAGGTCGTGACGTTGAGGTCGAGCGCGTTGTACTGCGTCGTCTGGGTGACGCGGCCGAGCGCGTCGCGGGTATAGGCCGTGACGGTTCCGCCCGCGTCGATGCTGTAGTCGAGATCGCCCGTCGCCGGATCGTAGACGCTCCAGCCGTGATGGTTGGGCTGGCTGCCGAGAGTCGCGACCTGCGCCTGCACGTAGCTCAGCGTGTAGGTCGCGGTCGAGGCGATCGGCGCGGCATAGCCGACGGTGTGGGTCAGATCGCCAGCCGCGTCGTAGACGTATTGCGTCGCGTAGAGGTTGGAATCGAGCGTGAACAGCAACAGATCGCGGTCGTCGTAGAAATAGCGCGTGTGGCTGTCGGTGGTGAGCGACGTGGAGATGCTGCCCAGCACGTTGGAGAACTGCGCGTCGCCGCGGTGAGCGCTCGGCACCTGTTGTGCATAGGCGATGGTCTCGATCTTGCGGCCGGCGTGATCGTATTTGATCTGGCTCAGATAGCCGTCGCCGTCGAGGGTTCCGATCAGCCGGTTCTCGGCGTCGTAGAAATTGCGCGTCGTGTCGTCCTGGCCGCTGGTCGTGGTGACCGTGACCGGGCTCGTGGGGATGGAGTTCTTGTAGGAGCTGACCGTGAGCGCCGAGAGCTTGGCGTAGAACCCGGTGGTCTGGATCAGGTTGGAGTTGTCGTCATAGGTGAAGTTCACGACGTCGCCGTCGTTGTCGATGGTCTGCACCAGGCGCGCGTCGCCGTCATAGATGCGCCACGTCCAGGAATCGGAGTTGGATCCGCTCGGCAGCACGTCGGAGAGATGGATGGCGTCGTTCGGATTGCCGCTCGTGTCGACCAGCGAATTGAGCTGCGTGCTGGAGAGCTTGTTGATGTGGGCGATGGTGGCGACCAGCCGGTTGCCCATGTCGTAGCGGTACTCGACGATGGAGCCGTCGTCGGCGATATCGGCGACCTTGCGACCGAGATCGTCGTAGAGGAAATAGCTCTGCACGCCGGTCGCGTCGTTGACGATGCGCAGCCGGCCCATGTCGTCGTACTGATACTTGGTGAGATCCGGCGATGTCAGGCCGGTGCCCGACTTCGACACCGTGATCAGCTCGCCGGCCTGGTTGTAGGTGGAGACGGTGGTGAGATCGCCTCCGACCGTGACGGTGCAGGTGTCGTTGACGTCGTCCCAGATCATGGTCGTGGACGTGCCGTGGAGGTCGGTCGAGCTCACCATGCGGTTCAGCCCGTCATAGGTGAACACTTCGGTGGCCGAGATGCCGCTGGTCTGGCGGGTGAGCAGATTGCCGGCCTGGTCGTAGGTGTAGGTCATGACGGTGTAGGGCGACGTGGTGAGCCCGTTGCCGTTGGTCGCCTTGCAGATGGTGAAGCGCGTCTCGGTCGCGAGATTGCCGCGGAAATCGTAGGTGTAGTTGGTGCGCGACACCGTGGCCATCGCGCTCGCAGCCTTGAGGTTCGCCACCCAGGTCGAGAGCTGGCTGTCGGTCAGCGCGGTGGTGCGGCTGACGCCGGTCAGGTCGTAGACCGCGTCGGGAAACGCGAGCTGCGCCGTCATCTGGCCGGTGCCGTTGTAGATATACTGCGTGACCTCGCCCGCGTCGTCGATGGCGAAGGTCTGCCGCCCGGCGCTGTCGTAGGTGTAGCGGAAGGTGGCGATCTGCCCCGGCTGGCCGCTGCCCGGCGTATAGGTCTTGATCGTCAGGTGCTTCAGCGAGTCGTAGGTGTAGTCGATGCGGTTGCCGAGCGTGTCGGTCGTCCACTGCAGGTCGTCGTCGGAATTGTAGTTGTAGGTGGTCGTGTTGTTCAGCGCGTCGGTCGCGGTGAGCAGGTCGCCGCGCGTGTTGTAGGTGTAGGTATAGCTTTCCGACGCGCCGCCGGCGACCGCGGGCGGATAGGTGACGCTGGTGAGCTGGCCGATGCTGTCGTAGTACAGCTTGGTGACCTTGCCGTTCTGGTCGGTGACCTCGGTGCGGCCGGAGAAATAGGCGAGGCCGGTGGCGCGCCACACGCCGGTGGCGCTGCGCTGCGAGATGCCGGTGATGCGGTTGGAGGTGTCGTAGGTGAAGTCGACCTCGGCGCCACCCGTCTGGGTGATGCGGCTGATGCGGTCGCTGGAGCCGTCATAGAAATAGGTCGTGGTCACCGCGTCGGAGCCGACGACGCCGTCGGTCGGCGACAGGTCGGTGGTCACGGTCTTGAGCCGTCCCGTCGTGCCATAGGTATAGCTGACGCGGGATTCGATGAAGGTGTCGGTCGCGTCCTTGACCGTGACCTGCAGCAGGTTGGTGCCGGTGGCGGACCACGTGAAATAGGTGTGCTCGCCGTTGTCGGTCGTGACCGAGGTGAGCAGCCCGCTGGTCGGGTCGTACGTGTAGCTGAGCCCGTTATTCGAAGTGTCCGACGCACCGCTCAGTCTTCCGCCATGCGCGGCGTCGTAGGTCTCCGAATAGTCGTTGGCGCTGTCGGTCCAGGTCCATTTGCTGTGCGTCGTGTCGTAGGTGAGCTCGTAGCCGGCATTGCCGCCGTCCTTGCAGATATAGGCGCTCTGCGCCGAGTCCCAGGCATAGAGCGTGTCCGAGCCGTCGGCGTCGATGCGCGTCACCGTGCTACCCGCGGTGTTCACGGTTCCGGTAAGGCCGACCACCGCGCGCGAGTCGCTGATCTGCCAGCCATGCTGGCTCATATAGCCCTGGTTCAGGCCCAGGCTGTTATAGGCATAGGAGATGACGTCGTCGGGGCCCTGCCCCACCAGCACCTCGTCGGTGCGCTGGACCATCAGGTTGCCGTTGAACGCGTTGACGTAGACGTTCTCGCCGAAGCGCCCGAAGCTCGCGTCCCCGAATATGCCGCCGGACTGGCCGACCTGCGCGAAGACTTTCGACGAGCTGCGGTCCAGACCCAGACCGTTCCCCGTAACAATCGCAACCATGATGTTCACCCCGAAATAAGCGCGCGGGGGTGCGCCGACAGCACAGGCCCCTACTACTTCATCGGGAGATCGCGGAATCCGTTTAGGATTTTTTTGCCACCGGGTTGCGACGCAGTCTCAGTGCTCGTCGCAGGCGTACCAATGCGGCTCGTCGAGCGCCGCGCATTTCTCATTGGCGGTGGCGGACCTGACGGTGTCGCCCTCGTCATAGACGACATCCGCGCAGGCGCTGCTGCGATGCCAGCCGCGGCAGCGGATCGCGACATCCATCTGAAAGGAGGGGCGGCGGCGCGCGGGATCGGAGATCAGCACCTCGACAACGTCCACCCGCGCCGATTCCATCAGGTCGGAAACGCGCGCATAGGCCGCATGCGAGTCGGGCCGGAGCGGACCGGCCGCGTCCCGATCCGGCACCAGAGGCCCCGGCTCGTACCTCTTTATTTCGGGATGCGCCTTGGCGATCCCGGCGATCTCGCGAAAGGCGCTTCCATGCGCGTCATAGGCCCGGCGCGCCTCGCCGATATTGTCGACGGGGCCGCAGCCGGCGACGGCCAGCGCCAGGAGGGCAAGGCTAGTAGTGATATTTCTGGGCCCACAGCCACCCATTCATGATTTCCTTGGAATCCCCCGGATTGTCGCCCCAATCGAAGCCCTTCTCCGTCATCTTGGCGGTCGTCGCGTCGAAGCTGCTCCTGGGCGCCCCCAGGCTGCCGATATTATCGCCCATGACGATCATCCCGCCCGAGATGTTCTGCCAGATGCCTTCCAGGTGACGGACGAAGCCCTCATCCTTGCCGTATCCCTGCACCACGTCCTGATAACCGCCGGCGCCTTCCAATGTCCAAGCCAGACTGTAGCCGTGCGCTTCCATGGCTGTCCCGTAGAGGAAGTTTCCGTACTCTTCGACCAGCGACGCCGGGATGTCGCCTCTGCGCACGGCATCCCTGACGACCTTGAGGTTCTTGATGTCCCAGGCGCCGCGGGTCCGGACCCTGTTGTAGATCGAGTCGGTCTTCCTATCGTTCCACGGTCCGCCGAACGGGAGCTCCTTGGCCTTTTTCGCGACCATCGCGGGCGTGATCCCGGTGATGTCGATGAGCGCGCTGAAATGATCGTACCAGGGATCGCCCCACACCGTGACGACTTCGATCGGCTGGCCGTCGGGCTCCTTGGTGTTGTCGATCGCCCGGTCGGGGTTCGGCTTGGGCACGACGGTGGAGGTCGTGTCGCCGCTCGAGGACGCGCGCGTCCCGCCGCTCGTGGGCGCCGCCGCCGCGCCGGTCGCATCCGGCGCCGTGTTCGCGGCCGCCGTCGCTCCGCCGCGTCCCAGGGAAGCCGAATCGCCGCCGTCGTCCCGCGGCACGTTCTCGTCGACGCGGATCGGATTGCCGTTCGCGTCGAGCAAGGGCGAGATCGTGCCGTCGGAATTGATCCGATAGGCCGGCTCGCCGTCGTCGCCCTTGTTGTACTTCTCCTCGTATTGGCTGACCGCGCTGTCGAACAGAGCGTCCTTGATCCCGTCGCCGATGAGATTGCCGATCGTCTTTCCGATCACGCTCGGCAGCGCCTTCATCAGGTTGTCGCCGAAATCGGTGCCGGCGAGCAGGCTCTGAGTCGCGGCCTTGGCCACCGTGCCGGCCATGCCCGAGACGAAGTCCAGGCCCTGCTTGCCGAGATCCCCCAGTCCCAGATCGGCCGCGTTCGCCTTCACCGCGCTCGAGACGCCGCTGCTCACGCCCGACGCCGCGACGCCGACCCAATCGAATTTCGATTGCAGGCCGGTGGCCACGCCGATGCCTTGCGTGATGATGCTGCTGGTGACGCCGCGCAGCACGCCGACGCCGAACGAGCCGATCGGCAGGTCGCCGAACGCACCGTTGAGGCCGGTGAAGGTGTTGGCCCCGAGGCCGTAGCCGACCGCGCCGCCGATCGCCGCGGTCGCGACCGCGCCCCAGTCGAACTTCGATTGAATGCCGGTCGCGAGCCCGAAGCCCTGGCCGACGATGTTGCCGGCCGCGCCGGAGATGGCGCCGGCGATCATCACCTGTCCGAGAGTCGAGGCGGCGGCGGTGGTGCCTCCGACCAGGCCGAGCGCGACCGGGAAGGCGAAATAGGCGACCACGGCGGCGACGATGATCTCGAGGATCTGACCGAACACGCCGCAGCCGCCGTGACCGTGCGGCTTTGGCGGATGCGTCGGCGAGGTATTGCCGATCGCCGCGTTGGGATCGTAGACCTGGAAGGTCGACGAGTTGTTGGCGTTGTTCGCGATGGCGGGCGGGATGATGAGCATCTGCCCCGCCTGGAGCTCGTCGTCGCCGGTCAGCCCGTTGGCGTCGGCGATCAGGTACCAGAAATTCGCGTCGCCCCAGACGTTCTGCGAGATCGACGACAGCGTGTCGCCGGCCTGGACGACGTAGGTCTGGTTGGTGTTGGCGACGTTGAAGCCGTTGATCTGGTCGAAGCCGCCGCCGAAATTCGCCGACTGGGTCGGGCCGTTGGCGCCGTTGGTGTAGAAGCCCGAGCCCGGCGCGGTGGTCTGCTGCGCGATCGACTCCGAATAGGTGACGTTGCCGGTGCCGTCGTTCGAGATGGCGCCCATCTGGACGCCGTTGAAGAAATAGTTGCGGCTCTGCGGCCCCTTGCTGTTGATGCTCGACAGGATCTCGCCTTCGAAATTCTCGACATAGGCGATGGCGCGCGGCGTGCCGTCCGAGATCGTCGCGCTGGCCAGCATGTGGCGTTGATCGTAGAGATAGGTCGTGGTGTAGGTGGTGCTCTTGGTCGTGTCCGGCTTGTAGACGATGTCGCTCTGGATCGCGGTGTCGCGCCAGTAATAGTCGTAGCGCGTGTCGGTGGTCGGCTGGCCGCTGCCGTTCTTGGTCAGCGTGCTCGTGATGTGCGTCACTGCGCCGCCCATCCACGCGCCGTCATAGGTCTGGTTGGCGAAGTCGTAGGCGGTGTAGCCGTAAGTGTCGTGCTGGTCGTAGGTGCCGTCCGAGCGCTTGGTCCAGACCTCGTCCGAGGTGACGTTGGAATCGGCGTCGTAGACCGCGGTCTTCCAATAGACCTGGTTGATGCCGGCGCCGTCGAATTCGGTTTGCTTGAGCACGCGCCCCATCGCGTCGCGCGCATAGGTCGATTGCAGCGTGCCTGCGCCCGTCGCCGCGGGCGGCGCCACATAGCTGCCGTCGGTGCTGGTGGAGAGCCCGCCATAGGCGACGTTGGTCTGCGCCAGATAGCCGTCGGCGGTGTAGGCGTAGATCTCCTTCTCTTCCTGGAAGGTATAGGTGTAGGTGCCGCCGCCCCAATAGGTCGAGCCCGAGAACGAGTTGCCCGCGATCGTGGTCGCCGCGGTCAGCCGGTTGCCGTCGGCGTCGTAGGTGAGATCGGTGCCGGTCACGCCGCGGTCGATATGGCCCGAGCCGCGCGCGCCGACGAGCTCGCCGTCGACGGTGGTCACGCGGTTCATGGAGTCGTAACGGTACCAATTGTCCTGCGTCGACAGCGTCGTCGACGAGGTGCCGTTGGTGTTGAGCTGGTAATAAGTCGCCGAGCGGTGACGGATGTTCGAGGCGAGGTCGTACTCCCAGGTCTGGCTGACGGCGGCCTGCCCGCCATAGCCTGTGTCCGACAGGCTGGTGATGCGGTTGAGCGCGTCCCAGGTGGTCGTCGCGTTCTCGTAGCTGGTCGTGGTGGTGCCTTCGCCCCACAGCGTGCTGGTGTCGATCTCGGCCAGGGTTTCCTTGGTGCGGTTGCCGTTGGCGTCGTAGGCATAGGTCGCCTGCAGATCGTAGTACACATTATACGGCGTGCCCGGCTCGCTGGGATTGCCCGGCGTGGTGTAGTGCGCCATGTACTCGGAATCCGCGGTCGCCACCAGGCCGGTGTTGTAATAGGTGTAGGTCTTGGTCTCGTCGCTGACGATGTTGCCCGCGAGATCGAACGTGTAGTTGTAGTTGTTGCCGCCGAAATCGGTCTTCGCCACTGTATGACCGAAGATGTCGGTGGTGGTGGTCGAGGTCATGCCGGACGAATTGACGGTGGTCTCGACCCAGCCGCCGAAATTGCCGAGCCCGGACGCCCGCGCCGACGACGACCAGGCATAGCTGTTCGTCGTCGCATGGCCGAGGAAATCGACCTGCTTCACGATGCGGCCGGACGAGTCGTAATCGGTGGTGGCAATGACGCCGGCGCCGAGCTGGCTGTTCCAATGCTTGATGCGCTGGCCGAGCCCGTCATAGACGTAGTTGTCGGTCAGCGTGACCGCCTGCCCCGTGTTGTTGCCGACCGAGCCTGCCGCGCGCGTCGCGTGGGCAAGCGCGGTGAGCCGGTCCATGTTGTCGTAGGTGTAGCTCTCGGTCGCGCCGTCGCCGTTCGTCGCCAGCCTGAGATCGCCGAAGACGTCATAGGCATTGGTGAAGATGCCGCCGTCGGGGTGATACTCCTTGGCGACCGACGCGTCCTGGTCGCCATAGCCGGTATTGGCGAGCAGCGTGCGCGTGCTGGTGTTGCCGTCGGCGTCCTTCACGCCCACCACGCGTCCCGACAGGTCGTAGTAGTACGTCGTCGTCGGCGTGCCGGTGAGGATCTGGCCGTTCTCGAGCGTGTAGCTGACGTTGGGCAGGATCTGGCTCTGCACCTTGCCGAGCGTCGTGTAGGTGTAGCTGGTGACGGCGCCGCGCGCGTCGGTCTCCTGCACCACTTCGCCGAACGCGTTGTAGACTTTCGCGTCGGTCAGGGTCTGGGTGGTGTAGACGCCGGTCGGGCCGACGCTGAGCTGGCGGAACGGCGCCAGCGCCTTGGTCTGCTGCCCGCGCCCGTCGTAAGCCCCGATCGTCGCGATCAGGCCCTGCGCGGACGCGTCGGTGGCGCCGATCGCCGTGGCGCCGTTGTTGGTCAGCAACGAGACGGCCTGCGCGAGCGTGAGCGTCGACCAGTCGTAGCCGCCGCCGAGCGCCTGCCCCGACGAGGCGATCACCAGCGTGCGGTTGCCCGAGGCGTCGTACATGAAGAGCTGCACGGTGCCGTCGCTGGAATTCGTGCGCCACAGCTGGCCGTCCGCGTCGTAGCTGAAGGTCTCCTGCCACATGCCGTTGACGCCGCGCGCCGAGACATCGCCATAGGCGTCGTAGCGCATCTGGTACTGGTCGCCCAGGCTCCAGGTCGTGCCCGACTGGGTCGCGACGGACTGCATCGCCTGGCGGCCGACCGCGTCGTATTGCACGACGCTCGCTTCGGTGGCGTTGGTGCCGTTGGAGAGCGCGCGCGTATAGCTCGTCATCACCATGCGGCCGTCGAGGTCGTAGCCGAAGTTCAAGGTGAAGCCGCTCGCGTCGGTGGTCGAGGAGAGCCGCCCGCCCGCGCCGTAGCTGTAGGTCGTCACATGCGAGCCGGCCGCGCTGTCCACCGTGCCGCTCGGGGAGTTGACGGCATAGACCACCGTGCGGGTGAGATCGTTCAGGCCGTCATAGGCCTCCGACGTCGTCGTCTGGATGCTGGTGTTGGTCCAGTCGGTGAAGGCGGCGAGCTGGATCTGAGTCTGCCGTCCCATGCCGTCATAGCTGTAGGCGGTGTAGTCGCCGGTCGCTTCGGTCTTGCGTGTGACCTCGCCGAGCCCGTTATAGGCGTAGTAGATCGTAGCCGTCGTCGCCAGCTGCGTAAGCGTCAGCCCGTCCGCTCTGTAAGCCGCGACGTTCAGGCGGGCTTCCGAAAGCCGGTTGCCGTTCAGGTCGTAGGTGAAATTGGTGGTGCGGTCGTTGGCCGAAGTGCCGACATTGGCGATCAGCGCCGAGACCGCCGTCGCGGTGGTCGGCGTGATCGTCAGCTTGTTGGCATAGCGCGTCTCGACGAGGACATTGCCGTTGGCGTCGAGCGAATAAACCGTCAGATAGCCGCTCTGGTCGACCTGGGCGATCGCGCGGCCGAGCTTGTCGTAATAGGCGAAGCTCGAATAGCCGCGTGCGTCGGTCTGCTGCACGATGTTGCCGTCGGCGTCGCGGATCTCGGTCGTCGTCTCGTCGGCGGTCTTGGTGGTGAAGGTCGTGCCGACATATTCGCCGGTATACACGCTCGCGACCGTGGTCGTGCGCAGGCGGTTGTCGGCGTCGTAAGCGAAGCTGGTGCGACGATAGTTGTTGGCGTTGACCGGCGACGGCGACGCCCCGCCGGGATTGTTCGGCAGCGACACCGCGTCGCCATAGACGGTCTGCGCGGTCACGTTGCCGGCCGCGTCGTAGGTCCAGGTCGTGAGCGTGCCGAGCGCGTCGACCTGCGCGATCTTGCGGTTGAGGTCGTCGTAATAGAGCAGCGTGCGCGCGCCCATCGCGTCGTCGCTCTCGATGAGGTTGCCGCGTTTGTCGTAGAAGCTCTTGGCGACCGGCGCAGTCGCCGTCGTCGTGGTCTGCCAGTTGCTCGCAACGGTATAGACCGCGTCGCCGCTCGTCTGCGTGACCCGGCCGAGTGCGTCGTAAGTGTAGTTGGTCGTGCGCTTCTCGGCGAGGTTCGAGGCTTCGACCATCTGCGTGCGGTTGCCGCGCGCGTCGTAGGTATATGTGTTGACGACCGTCGTGCCTTCGACGGTGCCGTCGGAGCGGGTCGAGACCTGCGGCAGCGTCTGGCTGAGAACCAGCCCGCGGCGGTCGTACGTATTGGTGACCACGCCGCCGAGCTTGTTGGTCACGGTCAGCCGGTTGCCGAGCGCGTCGAGCGTATAGCTTTCAGTGTAGTTGCCGGCGTCCTTCTGCGAGATCAGGCGGCCGTCGAGATCGTAGGTGAAGGTGGTAGTCGAATCCTGCGCGTTGGGAGTCGGAACCGGCGGCGTGCCGATCGTGATCGTGCCGGTGATCGGGGAGAAATAGCGGGTGACCGTCGCGACCTCGCCGCCGATCGTATAGGTCCGCCCCGTCGCGAAGCCCATCGGGTCGACGGTGAGCGTCAGGCGGCCGAGCAGGTCGTAGAAGAAATAGCTCGTGTTGCCGAGCGGATCGGCCTGCTTCGCCAGATTCCCGAACGCGTCGTAGGTGTTCGTCGTGACGCCGCCCAACGCGTCGCGCGCGGTGAGCACGTGGCCCGTGGCGTCGTAAGTGTAAGTGGTGACATGACCGTCGGGATCGGTCGCGGTCAGCACGCGGCCGAGCCCGTCATAGGTGTAGCCGGTCGTCGAGGCTTCCGGCGCGCCGCTGCCCCGGGTGACCGAGAGAACCTGGCCCGCGTTGTCGTAGACGTAATGCGTCGTCGAGGCGTCGGTGGTGTTGTAGGCGACGGTCACGTCGGTCGTGCGGCCGAGCGCGTCATAGGCATAGCGCGTGTCGGTCCCCATTCCGTCGAAGCTGTCCGAGACCCTGCCGTCGACGTCGTAGCTGTAGGCCGTTTGCGTCGCGATGGGCGCCGTCGACCAGTTGATCTGCCCGTCGACGCTCGATTGCGTCGCGCCGTCGGCGACGGAATAGACGCTCGCGAACAGGACCTTCTGGGTCGGCCTGCCGTCGGCATCGTATTTGTAGCCGGTGACATAGCCCTCGCCGTCGACGCTGTAGGCGAGATCGCCCCGCGGATTGTAGATCGCGCGCGTCACGCGGTCCTTCATCGCCACGCTATGCGTGCCGGCCCAGCTGTCCATCGCCGCCTGGCTGGGGACCGCGCTCACCGGATTGGGGGTGACGAACTTTGTCGTCTTCACCACGCGGCCCAGCGTGTCGTAGCGGTATTGCGTGACCGCGCCCACGGCGTCGATCAGATAGTCGAGATTGCCGGTCGCCGTGTCGTAGACGTACCAGGTGCAGCGGTTGCCGGGGTTGGAGGCGACCTGACCCTGGACATAGGCGAGCGTGTAGGTCGCGGTCGACGCGATCGGCGTCGCGTAGTCGATCTTTGCCGTCACATTGCCGGCATTGTCGTACTGGTATTCGGTCGCGCGCAGATTGGCGTCGAGCGTGAAGCGCAGCAGGCCGCGGTCGTCGTAGAAATAGCGCGTGACGATGTCCTTCGCGCTTGTCCCCGCGCTCGCCAGCAATTGCGCGAAGGTCCCGGTGGCGCGCAGGCCGGCTGCGGTCTGCGTCGTGAAGGCGGTGCTGCGGATCGCCTCGCCCGCCGCGTCGTAGACGGTCTGCGTCAGATAGCCGTTGCCGTCCAGGCTGCCGATCAGCCGGCCTTCATTGTCGTAGAAAGCGCGCGTGACGTTGTCGGCGGCGTTGGCGGTGGGAAGCTGCAAGGTGACGGGCTGCGTGGTCTTGAACGAGGTCACCGTCGCCGCGGCGATGAGGTTGGCGTATTGCGTGGTCGAGACCAGGTTCGAGAACGCGTCGTAGCCGAACACCGTCGCGTCGCCGTCGCCGTCGATGGCCTCGATCAGCCGCCCGTCCTTGTCGTAGATGCGCCAGCTCCACATGTCGCTGCTCGTCGCGGAGGGGCGGACCGCGCTCAGCGCCGGATCGGTCGGCACGCCCGCCGTCATCAGGCTGCCGATCTGCGCCGTGGTGAGCTTGGTCGCATACGCGATCGTCGCCACCAGATGGTTGTCGGGGTCGTAGCGGTATTCGGTGAGCGCGCCGTCGGCGGCGATGTCGGCCACTTTCCGCCCCGCCGCGTCGTAGAGGAAATAGCTGGTGTTGCCGGCCGGATCGGTGACGGCGCAGAGATTGCCGACCTTGTCGTATTTGTAGGTCGTGGTCTCGCTCGACGGCAGGCCCGTGCCCGACAGCGTCGAGCTGATCGCGCGGCCGGCCAAATCGTAGACCACGGTCGTCGTCAGCCCGCCGGGTGAGGTCGAGACGACGGTCCGCGCCGAATCCGTATAGGCCACGGTCGTCGTGGCGCCGTCGGTGCCGGTCGCCGACACCACGCGCCCCAGCCCGTCATATATATAAGTCTCGGTGTCGGAGACGCCGCTGGTGCGCCGGGTGAGCGGCCGCCCCATCGGATCGTAGGTGGTCGTCGTCACCGTATAGGGCTGGCTCGTCAGCCCCGTGCCCGCCGCGTTGCAGGCCGAATAGGCGGTGACGGTCGCGACATTGCCGCGGAAATCGTAGGTCGTGTCGATGCGCTTGGTGGTGCTGAGATCGGTGATCGTCGCCACCCAGGACGTCATCGTGCTCAAGGGCAGCGCCGTCGAGGTGCCGAGCCCCGCGAGATTGTAGAAATTGTCGGTATAGGTGACCGCCGAAATCTGCTGGCCATAGCTGTTGTAGACGTATTGCGTGACCTCGCCGTCGCCGTCGACCGCGAAGCGCAGATTGCCGTGGGTGTCGTAGGCGTAGCGCTCGGTCTTGGACTGCGCAGCACCGCCGGCCGCGCCGCCGCTGGTGGTGCCGGTGATCGTGACCGTCGCGGTCGACGTGGTGCCGTGGCCGTCGGACACGGTGTAGGTGATGGTGTCGGCGCCGGCGCTGGTGCGGGTGTACTGGAGCCCCAAGCCGCCGTTCACGATCGTCGCCGTGCCGTGCGCGCCCGCAGACACCGCCGTGATCGTCATCGCGTAGCCGAACAGGTTGGCGTCGTTGGCGAGCGGGTTGAACGTGGCGATGTCGCCCACGGCGTTGACGACGATGCTGTCGTTGCGCGGCGCCACGACCTGCGGCACGGCGATGCCCGTCGAGACCGTCACCGTGGCGGTCGCGGTCCCGCCATGGCCGTCGGAGATCGTATAGGTGAAGCTGTCGGCGCCGGTGCTGCTGCGCGTGTACTGGATGCCGGTGCCGCCCCCGGTGATCGTCGCGGTGCCGTGGCTGGGCGTCGACACGGCGACGATGGTCATGCCGTAGCCGAAGAAATTCGCGTCGTTGACCCGCGGATCGAAGGTCAGGCTCGTGCCGGGATCGGCGACGATGATCGTGTCGCTGTTGGCGGTGACGAGCTGCGTCGCCACGGGCGTGCCGACGGCGATGGTCGCGGTCGACACGCCGCCATGGCCGTCGGAGAGCATATAGGTGAAGCTGTCGTTGCCCGCGCTCGTCTGGGTGTAGAGGATCTGCGTGCCGCCGTTCACGATGGTCGCCGTGCCGTGCGTCGGCGTCGACAAGGCGGTGATCGTCATCCCATAAGCGAGGAAGTTCGCGTCGTTCGCGAGCGGGCTGATGGTCGCGCTGTTGCCGACGCCCGGGCTCGCGACCGCGTCGTTCGCCGCGACGATGACTTGCGAATTGTTGGGGCCGGGCAGCGTCGAGATCGTGGCCGTCGCGGTGTGGCCGTGTCCGTCGGACACCGTGTAGGTGAAGCTGTCGCCGTTCAACAGCGCCGTGTGCGTATAGGTGATCGACTTGCCGTCGGCCGCGATGGTCGCGGTGCCGCGCGTCGGCGTCGACACCGCCGTGATCGTCAGCGGATAGTTGTTCACGTCGCTCACATAGGCGCGCGGATCGAAGGTCACCGCGGTGCCGATGCCGGTCGGGAGGTGCAGGCTGATGTTGGACGCGACGGGAGGCTGGTCCAGCCCCGCGCTTCCGTCCGACACCGTGACCGTCGCCGTCGCGGTGTGGCCATGCCCGTCCGAGACCGTGTAGGTGAAGCTGTCGGTGCCCGCGGACGAGCGCGTGTAGAGGATGGCGGTGCCGCCGTTCACGATGGTCGCCGTGCCGTGCCCCGCGGCCGAGACCGCAGTCACCGTCAGCGCATAGCCGTTGACGTCGCTGGCATAGGCGCGCGGATCGAAGGTCAGCGACGTGCCGATGCCCGCGACCACGGTGGCGATGTCGTCGGCGTCGGGTGCAACGTTCGCCGGTGTCGAATCCGCGATCGTGACCGTCGCCGTCGCGGTGCCGCCATGACCGTTCGAGACCGTATAAGTGAAGCTGTCCGAGCCCGCGCTGGTGCGCGTATAGCTGACGACGCCGCCGCTGATCGTCACGGTGCCGTGCGCCGCGGTGCCCACCGCCGTGACCGTCAGCGCATAGCCGTTCGGATCGTTCGCATAGGCGCGCGGATCGAAGGTCAGATGCGTGCCGACGCCGGCGATGGTGGCGCTGAAATTGCTCGCGGTCGGCGCCGAGCCGCCGGTCGTGGTATCGGCGATTGTCACGGTCGCCGTCGCGGTGTGGCCCAGGCTGTCGGTGACCGTGTAGGTGAAGGTGTCGGTGCCCGCGCCGGTGCGCGTGTACTGGACGGCCGTGCCGCCGCCGACGATGGTCGCAGTGCCGTGCGCGGGCGACGAGACGCCGGTGATGGTGATCGCGGTGCCCGCGGCATAGCCGACGTCGGCGCGCGGATCGAAGGTCGTGGTGTCGCCGATGGTGGCGAGCACGATGTTCTCGTTGCCGGCCGTGAGCGCGCCGCCGGGACTCGCGGTCGTCGCGGTGAGCAGGCGGTTGCTGGCGTCGTAGGTGTAGAGCGTCACGTTGCCGAGCGGGTCGCTCTCGGACAGCAGATTGTCGTTGGCGTCATAGGTGTAGGTCGTGACGTTCCCGTTCGGGTCCGTCATCGAAGTGACGTCCTGGTCGGTGTTGTAGGTGTAGGTGAACACCTGCGGTGCCGCGCCGGTCGTCGCCGGCGGCAGCTGCATCTGCAGGATCTCGTAGCCGGCGGTGGTGAGCTTGGTCTGGCCGCCGGCGCCGTCGGTGATCGTGGTCACATGGTTGGTGGTGTCGTAGCCGAACGACGTCGTCCGCGTGACGCCGCTCGCCATGGTCTGGGTGAAGCTCGAGACGTAATAGGCCGAGCCCACGAGCTGATAGGCTACGGCGAGCTGCGCCGTGGTGACGCCGCCGCTGCTCTCGACGATCGAGTTGATGCGGTCGCTGGCGCCGTCATAGCCGTAAGTGGTGACGACGGTCTTGCCGTCGGCGATGGAATTGTCGCCTGGCGAGAGATCGTTGGTGACCGTGGTCAACCGGTTCGACGCGTCGTAGCCGTAATACACGCCCGTCGAGGTCGTGCCGTCGGACAGATGGGTGGTGATCTGGGTGAGGTTCGCACCCGTCCAGACGAGCTGGGTGTATTCGCCGTCGGCCGTCGTGACGCGGGTGAGCTGGGTGCCGGTATAGGCATAGGCGATCTGGTTGCCGCTGGCGTCGGTGCGCGACACGATCCGGCCGCCATTGGCGGCGTCGAAGACCTCGGTCGTGCCGGTCTTGCCGTCGATCCAGGTCCAGGTGTTGGCCGCGCTCGAGAACGTCAGGCGGTTCGCCGACAATCCGTCATGCGTGTCGACATAGGCGTTGAGGCTCGCGTTCCAGTTATAGCCGGTGGGGGAGCCGTCCCAGTCGGTGCGGAAGACATAGGAGCCCGCGGTGTTGACCGCGCCGCCATACACCGCCGAGATGTTGGTGACGCCGGTCTCCCAATCGTGGCTGACGCCGTAGCCGAAGGGATCGCCGTTGCTGCTGTTGTAGCTGCTGGAGATGCCGGCGTTCAGGCCGCGGCCGATGAGCACCGCGTCGTTGCGCGCGATGACGAGGTTGCCGGCCTGGGCATCGACGAAGACCTGGCTGCCCGCGAGGCCGAAATCCGCGCTGCCGAGCTGGCCTTGCGCGCCCAGGCTGTTGATCGAGCTGCGCGCGAGCCCGTAGCCCATGCCCGAGAAGATTGCGACCATGGCGAGATTCCCTCAAACAGCGAGGGGCCCGCGGTTCTACCCGTGATAGTGCTCCCCTCATTGTGTTGATCGGGACGGACGGTTTTTCGGTTAGGGCTTTTTTCGCGCCGCTCGCGCTTTTAATCATCCGGACATTTCCCTCTCGATCGCGTGTGCCTGTTCAGGCGGTATAGGGTGAAGCCATGACGGACTCTCCGCTCGCGCAGATCGCCCGCATGCTCGCCGCGAACCCGCCGGCGGCGGAGCGCGAGCTGCGCGCCTGGCTCGAGCGCCATCCCGACGATCTCAATGCCTCGCTGCTGCTCGGCCGCGCGCTCGCGATGCAGGGCCGCACGGAGGACGCCGTCGCGATGCTCGAGTCCCTGGCGAACGCGCATCCCGATTTCGCGGCGCCCGGTTTCGAGATCGCGACGGTGCTGGCGACGGCCGGCCGCCACGGCGACGCGATCGCGCGATTGCGCCGCGTCGTGCGGATCGCGCCCGTCCTGCCCGGCGCATGGCTCGCGCTCGGCGATCTGCTTTGGCAAACGCAGGCGTGCGACGAAGCGGACAATGCCTATGCCGCGCATGTCGCATCGTCGGCGGCCGCGCCTTATGCGCGCGATGCCATGGCGGCCTTGCGCGCGGACAAGGCCGAGCGCGCCGCGGAGCTTGCCCGCGCCGAGCTCGCCTATCGTCCGACCGATCCCGCCGCGATGGCGATCCTGGGCGAAGCGCTGGCGCGGCAAGGCGCGCTCGCCGAAGCGGCGCAAATGCTCGGCGAATGCACGCGGCGCGTTCCGAGCTTCGCCGCGGCGCGCGCCAACTACGCGACGGTGCTGAGCCGTCAGATGCGCTACGACGACGCGGTCGAGGAAGCGGCGGCGCTGGTCGCGCTCGCGCCGCACAATCTCGAGCACCGGCTGCTGCACGCAACCAACCTGTCCCATGCCGGACGCACGGCCGAGGCGCTCGCCGCGTTCGAAGCGCTGCTCGCCGAGTTTCCGCAAGCGTCCGCCGCCTGGCGCGGCTATGGCCATGCTCTGCGTGGCGCCGGCCGCAGCGGCGACGCCGCGAAAGCCTATCGCCGCAGCATCGCGCCCGAACCCGGCGGGGCCGAAGGCTATTGGTGCATCGCCAATCTGAAAGCGGCAGGCTTCACCGCCGGCGAAAAGCACGCGATGGAAGCGCAGCTCGCGCGCGGCGATCTCGGCGATGCCGACCGCTGCCATCTCGAATTCGCTTATGCGACGGCCTTGGAAGGCGAGCGGCGCTTCGCGGACGCCTTCGCGCATTTCCGCGCCGGCAATGCCCTGAAGCGCAGCACCGTGCAGTTCGATGCGCGGCTGGTCGCCGAGCGCTTCCGCACCCTCGCGCGCACGCTCGATGCGCGCTTCCTGGCCGAGCGCGAGGGCTTGGGCGACCCCGCGCCGGATCCGATCTTCATCGTCGGCATGCCGCGCTCGGGCTCCACCCTGGCCGAGCAAATCCTCGCCAGCCATTCGCAGGTCGAAGGCGCGAATGAGCTGCCCGATCTCCAGGACATCGCGGCGGAAAGGCGCTGCCGGGACTGGCGCGCGCTGGGCGCGGAGTATCTCGCGCGCACGCGCCGTCACCGGCGCACGGGACGGCCGCGCTTCACCGACAAGATGCCGGCCAATTTCGAGCATGTGGGACTCATCCTGCTGATGCTGCCCAATGCGAAGATCGTCGACGTCCGGCGCCATGCGCTCGGCTGCTGCGTCTCGAACTGGCGCCAGCTCTATTTCGCCGGCAACAATTTCAGCTACGACCTCGAGGAGCTGGGGCGGTACTACAGGGCCTATGTCGCGCTGATGGCGCATTTCGACGCGGTCGCTCCGGGCCGCATCCATCGCCTGCGCCACGAAGATCTCGTCGCAAATCCGGAAGCCGAGATCCGCAGGCTGCTCGCCTATTGCGGCCTCGCCTTCGAGCCCGCTTGCCTTGCATTCCACGAGACGGGACGCGAGGTGCGCACCATCAGCTCCGAGCAGGTCCGCCGTCCGGTCAATGCCGACGGCGTCGAGCATTGGCGCAACTACGAGCCCTGGCTCGAGCCGCTCAAGGCGGCGCTGGGCGATCTGCTTCCATAGGAAGCGGCGCGAGCCGCAGGCGCGCGATCCTCCGCGCGCGCGGCGCGGACACGCCCAACATGCGCAGCTGAAGCTCGGCGACCTTGGAGCCGACCCGCGCCTTGCCCTGCAGGCGCGCGAACAAGGCCGCCGCCATCATCGACGCGAACATGTCGACGAGCACGTCGTCGATCGCGATCGTGAACGCGCCTTGGCGGCGGCCGCGCATGAGGTCGGCGCGCAGCCGCGCGACGACGCCGCCGCGCAGGTCGGGGAACAGCCACACGGCCCGGAACAGCGCCCTCCCCCATTCCGGCCGCGCGGCCGCGAGTTCGATGAAGCGCCGCGTGGCGGTGGCGATGCGCTCCGCCGCGTCGTCGATGCCCGTCATCGCCTCGTCGAGGCGGCGCGTGAGGTCTTCCGCGATGCGCAGGGCGACGGCGGCGGCGATGTCGTCCTTATCGCGGAAATAGACGTAGAACGTGCCGTTTACGACGCCGGCCTCGCGCGCGATCTCGTTGACCGACGCCGCCTCGAAGCCGTCGCGGGCGAAGATCGCGACCGCCGCGTCGATCAGCCGAGCCTGGGTCCGCGCGCTCTTGCCGGTTCTTTCGACCATGGCGGCATCCTGCCGTACGCCAAGAAAATTGACAACACTCCCAAATTGGGATAACTCCCAATTCCATGGACCTCGGCATCTCCGACCCGGCGAGCCCCTATGGCCGCCATTTCAACGACGCCATGGCGCCGCTGCCGGACCACGTGCGCGAGGCGCTGCTGACCGGCCCCGTCGCGCATGAATTGCTGCCGCCCGTCGAGCGCGCCCCGGAGCTGCAGCGCGACGGTCATCTCGCGGTAGAGACCGGCTTCACCCGCGCGCCCGACGGCTCGGCGCGCATCGCCGTGCTCACGAAGATGCCCGGCGTGACGCCCGCGATGTGGGATTGGTGGTTCGCCTGGCACGGCAGCGAAGCCGAGCGCTACAAGCTCTGGCATCCGCGCGCGCATGTGCATGCGGCCTGGGCGGACGGCCAAGGCAGTCTCGGCCGCTATGTCGGCCGCGTTTCGGACGTCGTGGAATATGTGGGGGCCGATAAGCTGCGCCTGTCGATCCGCTTCGTGCCGCCGTCGGCGCTCGGCTTCGACGAAGCGCTGCTGGCCCGGCGCGGCGAAGTCGCGATCTGCGCACGCGGATCGCTGACCGGCGCAAGGCTGGAGACGGGCTGGCTGGTCCATCACGTCCGCCCCATCGACGCTGGCGCCGAGATGCGCTCGCGCTTCTGGATCGGCGGCGGCAACATCCGCCCGCGCTGGATAGGCGCTCTCGCGTCGCGGCTCGCGCCACTGGCCGCGAGCGATCTTCTCGTCCATTGCGCGCAGGAGATGAACCATCTCGCCGGCTTCCTGCCCGCGCTTCATGCCGAATTCGAAGGGACACGATGAAACACTCCTCCACCAAAGGAAGAACCTGGGTGCGCGGCGAGCCGGGCTTCGATGTCACGGTGCTCGCCACCAGCTTCAACGCGCGCGATCCCGGCGTGCGCCCTGCCGTGCTGGTGCAGGCGAACACCGTCGACGACGTCGTCGCCGCGGTGAGGCGCGCGCGCGACGAAGGCCTGCGCGTCGCGATCTGCTCGGGCGGCCATAGCTGGACGCAGAACCACATCCGCGACGGCGGGCTGTTGATCGACCTGTCGCGGCTGAACGACATCGTCCTCGACGCCGACGCCATGGTCGCCAGCGTCGGGCCGGGCTGCCTGTCCGGCCGGCTCGACGACGCGCTCCGGCGCAAGCGCCTGTTCTTCCCCGTGGCACATGCCTACACGGTCGGACTGGGCGGCTTCCTGCTGCAAGGCGGCTTCGGCTGGAACAGCCGCGTGATGGGGCTGGGTTGCGAGAACGTCATCGGCTTCGACGCCGTGCTTGCCGACGGCTCCTTGGTGCATGCAAGCGAGAGCGAGAACGCCGATCTGTTCTGGGCGGCGCGCGGCGCGGGCCCGTTCTTCTTCGCGGCCATCGTGCGCTTTCATCTGCGCCTGCATCCGCGGCCGCGATTCACAGGCCTCAAGATGCAGATCTTCCGCATGACGCATCTGGAAGAGGTGTTCGCCTGGGCCGACCGCGCCGGGCCCAATGTGTCGCCCTCGGTCGAGTTCCAGATGGTGCTGAACAGGAAGGCGCTCGTCATCGGCGCGCCGGGCATCGAGGTGCTGGCGCCCGTCATCGCCGGCAGCTGGCGCGCGGCGCGCGACGCGGTTCGCTTCCTCGCCGACAGCCCGTTGCGCGCGAAGGCCAGCTTCACCGCGCCGCTGTTTCCGATCTCGCTGGCCACGATGATGAAGACCGGCGAGCGCTCGCTGTTCCTGCCGGACACGCATTGGTATTCCGACAATATGTGGATCGAAGGCGGCATCGCGCCGCTCTTGCCCGCGCTGCGGAAGATCGCCGACACCCAGCCGCCGGCGCCGAGCCACGCGCTATGGCTGAACTGGAATCCTGTCGCCGCGCGCAAGGACATGGCGTTCTCGGTCGAGGGACGCACCTATCTCGCGCTTTACGGCGGGCTGCGCCGCGAGGAGGACGTGGCGAGGCACGCCGGCTGGGCGACCGACGCGATGAAGGCGCTCGAGCCTTACAGCCGCGGCATCCAGCTCGCCGACGAGAACCTGACGCGGCGTCCCGCGCGCTTCATGAGCGACGCGAACCTGGCGCGGCTCGCACAGGTTCGCGCGCATTACGATCCGAACGGCCTCTTTACGGCACGATCGCGAGCGCAGGCTTCGTCTTGATCTTGCCGGTGACGGTGCAGCCGCCGGGCAGCGCGACGTTCTTGAAGCTGATCACGCCGGTGCCGCTGACCTTGACCGGAAGCGTGCCCGGTCCGCAATTGCCGATCGGCGAGGTGAAGGTCACGTTGAGGATGCTGACCTTCGTGGCGCTCTTGGCCTTGGCCGTCCATGGCAGATTGGAGAGGCCCACGCTGCTGCAGCCGACCTGGCCGCTGAAGGTGCCGCTGGTCACCGAGCCCACGCCCTTGCTGTCGACGGCGCCGGTGAACTTCGCCTTGCAGGGCAGCGTGACGCCGTTCTTGGTCGCCGAGGTGTTGCCAGTGCCGGTGAAGGTCGAGTTCTCGGGCGTCAGGTGATAGGCCGCGGCCGGCGCCGAGAGGCCGAACGAAACGAGCGCTGCGGTGGCGGCGATGGTGAGGACTGCTTTCATGATGCTTCATCCTTCGGTTGGGGGCTGGGGGAGCTACAGAGCCTTGGTGATCCGAAGCCCATAGAGCCTCGGATCGGTCACGAAGACGTTGGTGGTCAGCGCCGTGTCGTCGCTGTTCAGGAACGCCCCGGTGATCGCGGTGGTGTTGAACATGTTCTTCACATAGGCCATCACGTCGAGGCCGTCGGCGCTCGCGAAGGTCAGCGACAGGTTGACGTTGGTGTAGTCCTTGATCCTGTCGTAAGGCCGGTCGTTGAACACCCGCGCATACGAGCCCGACTGGTAATAGACGTCGCCGCGCAACGTCGCCGACCAGTCCTTGCCGATCGAATGGGTGTATTGCGCGCCGGCCGACAGGGTCACGTGCGGCGTGTTCGGCAGCTGGTTGCCGCTCAGATTCTTCGAGAAGCCTTCGCCGCCGTTCGGCGCCGTGGCGGGATCGAAGCCGGCATAGCCCGGCAGGTTCGCCGGATCGGGATTCGGCACATAGGCCTTGCCGGTGACGGGATCGAGACCCTGTGAATAGGCCTGGGTGCAGGCGATGGTCAGGAGATCGTGCGCGAGCAGCTCGTTCACGACATAGGTCGGCAGCACGCAGTTCGAGGTCGCGGTGATGAACGGCCTGACCACCATCCAGTCGGAATGGCCGGCGGTGCGGTCCATCAGGTCGATGGCCTGCGCGCCGCCCGCGATGGTGCTGTCCTGATAGCCGGCCGACAGGTTGAACACGAGGCCGGGCGCGGCCTCCCAGGTGGATTCGATCTCGAGGCCTTTCACCGTTGCGTCGAAATTGAGATTGACCGAGGTGCGGTCGACGATCTGCGAGATCTGATAGTTGCTGTAGTCGTAGAAGAACGCCGCGCCGTTCAGCGTCATGTCGCCGTCCAGGATCGTGTTCTTGGAACCGACCTCGTAGGCGTTGACGAATTCCGGCCGGAAGGTCAGCGGGTGCGTCGCGGGCGAGCTGTACTGGACGCCGCCGCTGAAGATCGGCACGACGCCGGGCGGGTTGGCGCCGCCCGCCTTGTAGCCGCGCGAATAGGACGCGTAGAACAGCGATTGGTCGGTGAAGTCGAGCGTCGGCGTCCAGGTGACGACGGCGCGGCCGGTCAGCTCCTGCCAGCTCTGCGTCAGCTCGCCCGCGGAGGGAATCCCCTTGAATGCCAAGCCCGCCCAGCTCGGATATTCCGTGAACACCTTGGTGTCGTCGGTGTAGCGCAGGCCGCCCGTCAGCTTCACGTCCGGCGCGATCTGATAATAGAGCTCGCCGAACAGCGCCCAGGAATTGATCCGCGCCGGGTTGCGGCTGAGGAAGTAGTTGTGCCCCTGCCCGTCGATGTTCGCGAGGCCGTTCGGATCGACATAGGCGCAGCCCAGTCCCAACAGCGTGTTCTGCAGATTGGCGGGATCGGCCGGGATCGGGCCGCAGCTGTTGGCAAGCGCCGGATCGAAAGCGATGTGGTCGGCGTCCTTCGGATTCTTGTCGCCGCCGTTGATCGAGTTCACGTATTCGGTGAACAGGCTGAGCGCGTTGAAGAAGACGAAATAGTCCTCGTTCGTCGTGTAGTGCAGGTAGTTGCCGCCGACGACGAAATTGAGCGGCCCCTCATAGCTCGAGATCAGCCGGACCTCCTGATAGAACTGCTCGGAGTTCTCCTGCGACACGTCCTGCCCGACCATGGTGTTCGAGCAGCCGAGCTGCGGATCGCAATACTGGCCGTCGCGGCCGACCAAGGTGCGGTGGCCCGGATCGATGAAGATCGGCGCGGTGTTGAAGCGGTTGTAGTCCTCGGTCGAGTAGAGGAAGTCCTTGTTGTAGCCGGTCTGCGAGGACAGCGTCAGCGCGTTGCCGATCGCGTAATCGACATTGAGCTCGACCGTGTCGCTCTTGGCCTTGTAGCGCGGGTCGAGCAGGGAATCGACGACGCGCAGATCGTGGCTTTGCGTAAGGCCCGCGTAAGGATCGGTGCCCGCCTTCACGTATGGCGTGAACAGCTCGAGCGCGTCGACGAAGGGAATGCCGCTGCCGTTCGGCGTCTGGAACGCGTCGGAGCCGTAGAGCGAGCCCGGCAGGCAGCCTTGCGTCAGCCAGGCCGAGCCGAAATTGCTCGCGTTGGGGATCTGCGGGCCGGCGGGGCCGTCCACGACCGACGGGCCGGGATCCTTCTGGCAGAGCTGCTTGGTCGAGCGTGCGCGGTTGTCGTCCTCCTGGAAATGCTCCCAGACGATGTCGGCCTTGAGCGCCTCGAACGGCTCGAAATGCAACGTCGCGCGGCCCGACCACAGATCGCGGCCGTCGATGGCGTGGCCGGTCTTCTCGTTGAAGGCATAGCCGTCGCGGGTGGTCCATTCGCCGGCGACGCGCAGCGCCAGCTTCTCGCCGACGATGGGGATGTTCACCATGCCTTCGAGGCGGCGCTCGTTGTAATTGCCGATATCGACCGAGCCGTTGGCCGCAAACTCGTCGGTCGGCTTGGCCGAGACGATGTTGACCACGCCCGCCGGCGCGTTGCGGCCATAGAGCGTGCCCTGCGGCCCGCGCAGCACCTCGACATGGTCGACGTCGAAGAATTCCTGCTCGAAGAAATGATTGCGGATGAAGGGAACGTCGTTGAAGGCGATGGCGACGGCGGGATCGGTGGTCACCGAGATCGCCTGGGTGCCGATGCCGCGGATCTGGATGTTGTAACCGGTGAAGTTGGTCTTGGAGAAGGTGAGGTTCGGGACCTCCTTGATGAGGTCGGGCCCGCCCGCGACCTGCTCGGTTTTGAGCTGCTTCTGGGAGAAGGCCGAGATCGCGATCGGCACCTTCTGGATGTCTTCCTTGCGCTTCTGCGCCGTCACGACGACGGTCTCGATCCCGCCTTTGGTCTGGGCTTGGGCCTGAGCCGGGGCCACGCCGCCAAGCAGCGCCGCCGCAGCCACACCGCCGACCAATTCGTGCCAGCGCAAACTTTTCCGCATTCGAACTCCCCTTTCCTGGACCGGGGGAGTGGATGCGCGCCCCCGACGGTCCCGCGGCCTCGCACGAATGGCGAGGTTCCCCCGCGGGTTCCTCACGCGGTCCAACGCACATCGATGTCAATAGTTCCGGAAAGTTCCCTTGGTTACGAAAATATTTTCGTGCGCTGCGGCGCAGCATCGTTGCGGACGATGCGGGAACGCGGACGGAAAAGAACAGCTAGAAGAAGAACTTCGGCAGCAGGAAGGCGCAGACTTTGCGCGCGGCGCTGCGCTCGCGGTCGACCATCTCCCGCAACGGCTCGCCGATCACCGAATCGCCGAACGCCATCAGCGCCACCAGCAGCACCGCCGAAGTGACGCCCAGATGCGGGTCGCCCTTCTCATTTGCGAATCGCTCGTCCAGCGCGCGCACCAGCTCGACCATCGCGGCGCGCACCGGCTCGAACTGGCGCATGTTACCCGAAAGCGCGATCCACGCAGCCAACCGGCCCGCGCCGCCCTTGTCGAAGGCGTCGAAGACGATGTCGATCAGCGCGCGCGGCGCCGCGGTGTCCGAGCGCAGCTGCGCGACCGCGCCCATCAGCGCGATGGCCAGGTCGTGCACCATCGCGCTCATCAGCTCGGACTGGAGCTCGCTCGCAGTGCCGAAGTGATGCAGGATGTTGGTGTGCGAGACGCCGAGCTCGTCGGCGACGGCTTTGAGCGTGACCGCGTCGGGCCCTTTCGTGATCAGGAGCTTGCGCGCGACGGCGAGCGCCTCGCCGCGGGCCTCGCCGGACGAGCGTCGCCGGCGCGGCGCAGTTCGGGGTTTGCGTTTCGGCAGCCGCTTTGTTGACATCATTGTCAGTTACTGGGTAGCATCCGGTTCGACAAAGGATAGGATCGTGCTTTGCCGGTCGAAACGCAAACCCCGGCCGATTTGTTCATTCGCCCGCGCGACATCGCGTTCCGGCACGCGCCGGCGCATCCCCGATGGTGGCTGAACGGCGATCCGATCGCCACGGCTTTCTTCAACGCGCTGTCGGCCTCGTTTCCGCAGGGCGAGCGCTTCTTCATGGACGCGGTCAGGCCCTATCGCGACAAGGCCACGGGACGGCTGCGCGACCAGATCGCGGCGTTCACGGCGCAGGAGGCCGTGCACAGCCGCGAGCACATGGTGTTCAACCGCGCGATCGCCGAGCATGGCTATGAGTTCGCAGAGCTCGACGCCTATCTGAAGAAGCGCTTCGATTTCGGGCGCAAGCTGCCGCGGATCGACCAGCTTTGCGCCACCATCGCGCTGGAGCATTTCACCGCCATCCTCGCCCATGCGGTGCTGACGGGCGGCGACCTCGACGGCGCGCCGGACGAGCTGAAATTGATGTGGCAATGGCATGCCATCGAGGAGATCGAGCACAAATCGGTGGCGTTCGACACCTTCCTGATGGCGGCCGCGCGCTTCTCGCGGCTCCGGCGCTGGTCGATGCGCTGCACGTCGATGGTCCTCACCACCATGATGTTCCTGCAATTCGTGTGGTTCGGCGTGCGCGAGTTCTTCCGCCAGGACGGCATCGACACCGGGCGCAGCCGCCGCGCGATGCTGCGCTATCTCTGGCGCAAGCCCGGGCTGATGCGGCGCGTGGCGCCCGCCTGGCTCGCCTATTTCAAGCCGGGCTTCCATCCCTGGAAGACGGACGACCGCGCGCTGATCGCCGGCGTCGAGGCGGCATTGCGCGCTTAAGGTCGTTCCGCTCTTATTCGCTTCGTGGACCCGGGCGGCACAGCGTGAGCATAGAGCGGCATCCTCCCGTGCGCGGCGGCGAAACGGCCGAGCGCGTCATCACGGTCGTCTCCTACACCGATTTCCTCTGCCCCTATTGCCGGCGCTTCCGCACGGTGCTGAAGCGCCTGCGCCAGGCGTTCGGCGAGCGCATCGCCTATACCTTCCGCCACTTCCCCATCGAGCGCATCCATCCCGGCGCCACCTTCGCCGCGCGCGTGGCCGAAGCCGCCGCGCGCCAGGGCCGCTTCTGGGAGATGCACGACCGGCTGTTCGCGGAAGAGCCGCCCTTCAGCGAAGAGCACATCCTTCAGATGGCGCGCGAGATCGGCCTCGACATGGAGCAGCTTCGGCGCGACCTCGACGATCCCGAGACGCTCGCGCAAGTCGACGCCGACCTCGCCGAGGCGCGCATGCAGGGCGTCAGCGGCACGCCGACGATCTTCGTCGACGGCGTGCGCTATGACGGCGCGTGGGATTTCTATTCGCTGGCCGAGGCGTTCGAGCAGCCGGTGTCGGAGCGCATCCGCCGCTCGGCGCGCGCCTTCGCCAACCTGCCGGCGTCCGGCGGCCTGGTGCTGCTGGTCGCGGCGGCGCTGGCCTTGATCTGCGCGAACACGCCGCTCGCGGGCTTCTATCGCACTTTCATCGCTTCGAGCTTCGGCATCGGCCCGCCCGACACGCCGCTGTCGCTGACCGTCGGCGACTGGTTTTCGGAAGGGTTGCTGGCGATCTTCTTCCTGCTGGTCGGCCTGGAGATCCGCCGCGAGATGACCGCGGGCGCGCTCTCCGACCCCAAGGCCGCGCTGCTGCCGGCGGTCGCGGCGGTCGGCGGCGGCGTCGTGCCGGCGTTGATCTATCTTCTGTTCAATCGCGGCGAGAGCGTGCCCGGCTGGTCGATCCCGACCGCGACCGACATCGCCTTCGTGCTCGGCATCCTGGCGCTGCTCGGCGACCGCGTGCCGGCGCAGCTGCGCGTGTTCGTCGCGGCGTTCGCGGTGATGGACGACATCATCTCGGTGTTGACGCTCGCGATCTTCTATCCGCGCAATTTCGAGGCGATGTGGCTTCTCGGCGCCGCGGCGGGGATGCTCGCGATGGTCGGGCTGAACCGCGGCCGCATCTATGCCGGCTGGCCCTATGTGCTGATCGCGTGCGCCGTGTGGTTCTGCCTGCACGCGGCGGGGGTGCATGGCGCGCTGGCGGGCATCGTGCTCGCGGGCTTCCTGCCGACGCGCCCCGCCCCCGACGCCGGACCGCTGCTGGCGCAGGCCGCGAACGCGCTCGCCGCGCTCGAGATCGCGCAGGCCGAGCGCAGCGCGAGCGATGCCGACAACGACACCGTGCTCGACTGGGCGGGACGCAACCTCTCGGCCGCGAGCGAGCGGCTGCTCTCGCCCGCGGACCGCATCGAGCGCGCGGTCGCGCCGTGGAGCACCTATCTCGCGCTGCCGCTGTTCGCGTTCTCGGCCGCGGGCGTGAGCCTGAACGCCGACCTTGCGGCGCCGGGCGCGGCCGCGATCACGGCCGGCGTCGTGCTCGGGCTCGTCGCCGGCAAGCCGCTGGGCATCGGCCTCTTCTCCTTCGCCGCGGTCAGGAGCGGCATCGCGCGCGCGCCCAAGGGCGTGGGCTTGAGCACCTTCATCGGCGCGATCTGCCTCTGCGGCATCGGCGACACGGTCTCGCTCCTCCTCGCCGACCAGGCCTTCCCCGACAACGGCGCCGACGCCGCCATCGCCAAGATCGCCGTGCTCATCGGCTCCGCGCTCGCCGCCGCCATCGGCTCCGCGATCGTCGCGCTCGCGCCGCCCGGCAAGGCCTTCGGCAGCGAAGAGACGTCGGCATAAAGAGCGGCCGGAGGTAGGGGCGCGCTCGTTGGGATCGACCTGCGCGACCGCCTCCCCCAGCGCGTCGTAGCTGTAGGTCCAGAGCCCGAGGTCCGGATCCGACGACGACAGCTTGTTGCCGCGCAGGTCGTAGGTGTTGACGATCCGGTTGCCGACAGGGTCCGTCACCGTCAGCACGTCGCCATAGGCGTCGTAGGCATACGAGGTCGTCTTCCCCAGCGCGTTGGTCACGGACGCCACCAGCCCTTGCGCGTTCCTCACCGTCGCCGTCGTCTGCGACAGCGCGTTGGTGACGCTCGTCCGGCTCCCAGCATCGCCAAGGCCCGTGTAGGCAAATGATCGGCTAGAGGTAGGGGCTCGCCGGCGATGGCGAGAAGAGCGCGACAGCTGCCCGTATTGTACGGCGATGATGAATTTATTCCGACTGCAATACATCAGAGCGTCGATCACGCTTGGCGTAAGCCAACATCTATTTAACTTCCTCTATGATTCCCCAACCAACAGGCCTTGCGCCTTCTCGGATCTCAAAACGTGCTCCGGGCACAAGCTGATCGGCAAAAAACTCAGGGCGTAGAAGCCTTGCTTCGATATTGCCACTCTCACCAGGTGACAAACTTTCCCTGCCTTCAATAACATCAATGAAGCAGCTCGTGCTATTGCTTGGGGTATCAATATAGAATTGCGGTCTATAACCAACATAAAACGCTGACCGCCTCCCGCCTTGCTCCGTCGCCAAGAGATGCAATTTCGCAGTGAAACGGAATTCGCTCATTGCACCTGTTTGATACCTCCAAACGTATTCGCGTCAGCATTTACAGCCGAAAGCGCATAGGAAGGGGCAAACACAGCGGGCATTCGATCCATCGTTTCGTGCTGAAGCATGTCAAACGTTTCCCTGGATACGGATGATGTAACGATCGCGGCGGCGTTCATGCGCGGATTGTGGAGATAGTATTCAGCCTGATCCATCGTTAATGCAAAAAGTTTTCCCTCCATTTGACCGGGTGCAGGCCGGTATTGACCGGTGGTTTGAATATCCGCCAATTCCGCAGCCGAAACAGCACGATACAACGGAACAGGGTCATCGTTCCTTGATTTTACTTTTGTCTTGATGCCATGCATGGCATTTAGGATAGCCGCCACAGTTGCGCCACCTAATGCCGCCGCGGCCCGTGCGCAAGCGGGATTCTCTGCACACAGCTCAATTGCTTCCGGAATTATTTGAACCTGTGCGACCTGCACTCCGGCCAGCGATCGATGGCCACTGTCGGAGGCGGTTGTCACGATGCCGCCCGTCGCCGGATCGATTTCCGACGTTATCGCTGTGGTCTGAACGTAGTCGGAAGCACCTGTTTGGCCGGTGCTCTTCGGATCGGAGTTCGACCGCGACGAGTCGCTGTCATTGGTGGCTTTGGCCGTGCCGGTCGAGACTTCTCCGGCCGTCCTATCCGGCCCCAGACGGGCGTCCCCATCGGAGTTGTAAGTGATCTTGAAGGTTGGTCCTCTGTCGTCGCCATAAGTCGTTTCGATGATGCTAAACCCACCGACTACCGACATGCCGGGGTTGGAGCCTTCGTCCGTGTACTGACCTCCGTTTCCCGTCCAATGATCGTTGCCGGGCGGATTGGCGTCGAACCAGGATGGATCATGCCCCGTCGGATCCGTAAACGACAGCGGCCGGTTGTCGACGTATGAGTACCGGTTGTAGCTCTGGGCGTCGGTGGGATCGGGGACGATGCTGTCGGGGGAGAGGAAGCGTCCGATGGTGGGGTCGTAGAGGCGGGCGTTGAGGTTGACGAGGCAGAGAGAGGCGATGGCCTCCTGCCCTGTGAAGGTGTGTGTCGTGGGTGACGCCCCAGGCAAGGCGCAGGTCGGATCTGCGCTGCCGTTGGGATTGCGCTGGCGGCCCCAGGGATCGAAGGACAGGCGTCCGTTGGCGGTCACGGCACTGCTCTGGTCGGTGACCACGGCGACCGAGCCCAGATGGTCGGTGACGAAGTACGACCAGGTGGCGCTACAGGATGCCGCGCCGGCACAGGAGCGCTCCGCCACCAGCCGGCCGTCGACGCTCAGATAGTCGTTCCAGGTGACGGCGCCCGCCGTGACCACCGTCTCGCTCATCGCGCCGCTGACGGCATCGTTGAGATAGGTGGTCGTCGTGCTCGTGGAGCCGTCGGTCGCGGTCTGGACGATGCGGTCGTGCTCCGGGCCATAGACGAGGTCGATCCGGCTCGTCCCTTCGCTCACGGTCTTGGCCATGTTGAACGACCACCAGGCCGCGCTCTCGCGCACGATGCCGCTGCCGATGCAGCTGCCGCCCGTATAGACGCACACCAGATTGCCGTTGGGATCGTATTTGTAGTGCGGGCCGACGATGCCGTTGACCGTGCCCGCGATGGCGCCGACCGCATGCGGCCGCGCACTACCGGGCGCCGGATAGCTGTAGGCGCCCAGGTCGGATCGCGAGACGATGTTGCCGATGTCGTCATAGCCGACGGTCGTGACCGTCCCGGCCCCGCCCGGCGCCGTGCAGCCCGCGCCGCCCAGGGCCGTCGCGGTCAGCCGGTTCAGGCCGTCATAGCAGAAGTACTCCGTATACGGCCCGAACGCGTCGTAGCGGCTCGACAAATTGCCCACCGCGTCGAAGTCGGTGTCGGTGTGCGCCACCCGGCCATTATCCTGGCCATTGCTGCCGGCGCGGATCTGCTGCACCAATCCTGTCGCCGGATCGTAGGCGCGGATCGTGCGCACCCCGTTCCCCGACACCTCATCCGCAAGATGCAGCTCCGCGTCGCGCGCGTTGGCCGTCCACAGCACCGCCCCGGTCGCATCGTCCTTGAGCTGATAGAGATAGCCGAGCGGCGTGTAGGCGTAGCGCACCACCAGCCCCGACGGATAGCGCAGCGTGTCCAGCCTTCCGTCGGCGTTGTAGGTCAGGCGATAGGGGTAGCTTGCGCCGTTTACGACGATGCTCACCAGCACTGGCCGGCCATGCACGTCATAGCTCAGCGTGCGGCCGTAGCCCGCCGCCGATCCCACCGCCTGGCCGAGCGCGCCGATGCCGTTCGCGGGATCGTAGCTCCAGCTGCTCGTCAGATCCGGCTCGACCCGGCCGAGCACCCGGCCCAACAGATCGTAGCTCAGCGAGGTCGCCTGCCCCTTGGCGTCGGTCTGGCTCAACAGCTCGCCCAGCACGTCGTAGCTGTAGCGCCACAGCCCCATGTCCGGGTCCGACGACGACAGCTTGTTGCCGCGCAGGTCGTAGGTGTTGACGATGCGGTTGCCCACGGGGTCGGTCACCGTCAGAACGTCGCCATAGGCGTCGTAGACGTACGTCGTCGTCTTCCCCAGCGCGTTCGTCACCGACGCGACCAGCCCCTGCGCGTTCCTCGCCGTCGCCGTCGTCTGCGACAGCGCATTGGTCACGCTCACCTTGCCGCCTTGGTTGCCCAGACCGGTGTACGCAAACCGCGTCACGCTTCCGTCCGGCGCGGTGACGGCAGCGGGACGGCCATAAGGATCGGGCGCCGGGCCGTAGTCGTTCACCGTCCATTGCGGCATGCCGCCGGTGACGAAGTAAGGCCGGCTGGTCGCGGCGATGCGACCGGCATCGTCGTAGTGCGTGGCCGTGCGGATCCAGCACGGCGTGCCGCAGGCGACGTGCCCCGGTCCGTCGAAGCCCTGCACGTCGGTCGCGATCGGGCGCGACAAGGCATCGAAATAGGCCTTCGTCATCGGCCCGTTCTGGGTCGCGCCGTCGGCGGCCAGCGGCGTGACCTGCATCACGAACGCTGCGCCCGCGGGGCACGAAGCGGTGCCCTGGTTCACGCCGCTGCAATAGAGATAGGCGAGCGCGGACTGCGTGCCGTCCAGCCCCTGCCGCGTCTCGTGCGTGCGGCGGCCGAAGCCGTCATAGCTCCACAGCGTGACGATGCCGTCGATGTCGGTGTGCCCGGTCGGCACGCCGAAAGCGAGGCCGTTGGCGCCGCTGTAGTCGAAGCTCTCCGCCTGGCCGAGCGCGTTGGTCGCGACACGCTGGAGCGATCCGTTCGCGTCGTAATCGACGCGCGAGGCCCGTGTCGCGATACCGGACCCGCTCACCGTCGCCTTCTGGCGATGGCCGAAGGCGTCGAGCGTATAGTCTGTCTGCAGCCGGCACGACGCGCCGCTGCCATTGCAGGCCATCGCGTTCGGCTCGATCACTTCCTGGTTCAACACGCCGGACACGAGATCGTAAGCGAAGGACGAGCTGCGCACGATCTGCGACGCTCCCACCCTGCTCGTCACCGTCGTGCTCACAAGCCGCCCGAGCAGCCAGCGCGACGGATCGTTCGAATAGAGGTTCTGCGTCGTCTTGGACGAGCCGTCGGAGACCGTGACGCCGATGTTCTGGATATTGCCGTAGGCGTCCGGGTTGGAGTTGACCGCCGTCGTCGAGGGCAGCGCCGTGCCGTCGATCTCGTGTCCTGTGACGGTGCTCGCCGATTCGTAGACGAAGGTCGGCGTCCCCATGACCGGCACGGCGGGCACGGCCGCATAGGAATGGATCGTGTCGCTCAGCACGACGCCGTTCAGCGTACGGGTCTGCTCCAGCACGGTGCCCGTCAGCGGGAACAGCGTGTTGTAGCGCGTCGTCTGCACCACATGCGTCTGGCCGTCGGTCGCGACGACCGTCTGGAAGCCCAGGAAGCCGCGGCCCAGGAGGTCGTTCTTGGCCCCGGCATAGGCGTAGTTCGTGGAGAAGGTTCCGCCGATGCCGTTGCCGGTGTCGACCTCGCTCACGGCATAGATCGGCCCGTCGACCGCCTGGGTCGGATAGGCGTCGCCGCAGGCATAGCGCGCCGGATTGTCGGGGCACTTGACGTAGAACGGCGCGTTCGCGTTCAGCCGCCGATAGGCGATCGTCGTGGCGGCGCCGATGCCGTTGTCGATCCCGGTCATCAGCAGCGGCGGATGGCAGCCGAATTTGTAGTACCACGACGGGCCGCCCTGGCTGACCAGCAGGTCCGAGCAGCCGTCGCTGTCGACGTCGGTGACGCCGAGCGCGCCGTCATAGCCGTTGCCGCAAAACCCGCTGCAATCCGGCTGCGGCAGGTGGATCGCCTGCGAGATTACCTGGACAAGGCCGCTGCCGTTCCAGGTGTAGACATACATCCCGTTGCGGTCGACCATGATCACGTCGGATTTGCCGTCGCCGTCATAGTCGCCGACGAAGAACTGGTTGGTGCCGTAGGGGCCGCACTGCATTCCTGCCGGGGTCGACGTGAGGAAAGCGGTGCCTGTCGAGATGTTCAACGTCGCATGGCCGCCGCCGCCACTGGAGCATGGCACGAAGAGATAATCCGCGTTGCCGTCGCCGTTGAAGTCGCCCCACACGCCTTGCGACCCGTGGCTCGCGGGACCGGTCGGCCCGAAATCGGCGATGGGCAGGGGGTGCGACGGATTGCAGGACGAGAACACCTCGTTCACCGCGTTCTGCACGATGATGTCGGGACAGCCGTCGCCGTCCGCGTCGCCCGCCGCCCGCGCGATCGTCGTGGAATCGCCGCCGATCGTGTACTGGCTCGACCCGTACGTCCCGTCGCCTTTGGAATAGCCGAAGGAGAGGATGTGGCTGGTCGCGTTGAATCCATAGCCGTCCGCGGGCCGCCCGTCGGCATTGTAGTCCTGCGGCTGATCGTATTGCGACGCGCTGCCGAAGCCGAAATGTCCGATCTGGCTGAAGGTCCCGTCGCCGTTGTTCCTGAACAGCGCAAGCGTGTTGTACATGTCGGTGAAGCCGTCGCCGTCGATGTCGCCCAGGATGCCGTTGGACGATGTGGGGTTTCCCGACACCAGGCAGGCCGTCGCCGACGTGCCGTCCGAATAGATCTCCGTCATGTCCGCGGGGACCGGTCCCTGGTCCGGGGTGCCGAGAAACAGCGGGCTGTTGTACAGGACCGGCGAGCATAGATGCGCGGGATCGCCCAGGCCCACGCCGTCGACGATGCCGTCGCCGTTGAAGTCCGCCGCGGCGTAGTAGGTCCCGGACGCAAGCTGGCGCGGAAGCGTGACGGTGGCGTCGATGACGATCCGCGTCGGCCACGTGCTGGCCGTCTGCCAGGTGAAGGTCGTCGGCGCGAGGCAATTGCCGGCGCCGTCGCAGCGCGTGACGGTCTTGAGCTGCGAATACGGCGCGTTGCCGAGCTGGTAGTCGAGCTTGTACGCGCTCGCCGGCGCGCCCGCGCCCGTGGTGTTGGTGTAGGTGTCGATCTCCTGCAGCAGCTTCGCCGTCACCACCAGCGAGCCGGCATGATAGAGCGTCGACGGATCGCCGCGCGGCTCGTAGCGGAAATAGACGGCGTTGTACGGCGCGGTATGGGCATTGGCGTTGCCCGTATAGAAGATATGGTCGGGATAATATTGCCCTTGGTCGGCGGCATAGACGACGCTCAGATAATTCCCCGCCGTGTCGCCGATCTTGTTCGCCGCCCAGACGCGCACGGCGGTCTTGCCCTGCGCGAGGATGCGCGAATCCAGCGAGTTGCCCAGCTCGAGCACCTGCCCCGATTTGGTGTGCACCTCGAACCAGCCGGGGCCGACGACGCCCGAAACGTTGTGCGCGATCACCTTGGCGAAGGATTCGATCTCGGTGCGATATTCGCTCCCCTCGTCGCCGTAGTTGTGCGCCGGGCCATTGACGAGCAGCAGCCGCTGGCCGTCGAGGCAGAACCGGTCGTCGGCGTTGTAGGCGACGCCGCCATGCGCGCCGTCCTGCGCATAGGTCTGCGGGCAGCGCGCGATGCTCGGCAGCCCGCCCAGCGACCAGCCGAAGCCCAGCATGCCGTTGCCCGACTGGCTGGAATAGTTGAGCGTCAAGGCCGGCGCGAGGCCCGCCGTGCCGGGCGGCACGAGAATGGGGATCGCATAGGTCGCGGCGCCGCTGGCGTTGACGTCGAGCCGCCCGGGCACCGTCATCGCCGGCGCGTCCGCCTGGGCCGGCGTCGCGGCCAGCAGCAAAACGGCGAGTGCCCACCCCTTCGACATGCTCCCCCGCGAAAATTGTACACTGCCAGTAGACAACCTTAGAATGAGCACTATACTAGGGCGGTGTCAACCATTGTCGTTTTTAGTCGTCATAGGAATTTGCATATCGCCGCCCTCGTGCTGGCGCTGCATGCGCTTGTCGTCTGGGGGATCGCGGCGAGCATCGCGCCGCGCCTGCCGCGCGCGCAGAGCGGCGAGCTTCACATGGTTCTCGTCCGCGCGGCGCCCCAGCCGCGGCCCGCGGAGCCGCCGCCGGTCGCGCTCGCCGCTGTCGTGCCGCCGCCGGAGATCGTCATCGAGAACGAGGCCGGTCCGGCAGCCGTCGCCGCGATCTCACCCGCGGACGTGCTGGCGCCGCGCCCCGATCCGCGCCATCCCAACACGCCGCCGGAGCATCGCGATGCCTCGAAGCTGGCGCCGCCGCTGCTCGGCATCCTTGTCGCCGAGGACGGGTCGGTCGCCGACGCCCAAGTGGTCCGATCCAGCGGCGACGGCGCGGCCGACAGCGAAATCGTCGCTTATATAGAGGCCCATTGGCGGTTCCTGCCGGCGCTGGTGAAGCAGAAGACCGCCATCCGCTATTGGCTCACCGTGTCGGTGCCGTTCGCCTGAACTGGAGCGTGGCGCTGGCGATGCCGGCATGCTTGCCGCCATGCGCGCCGACCTGCACGAAGTGCGATTTGACATAGACGAGCGGCGCGAGCACGCGGATGAAATGCTCCAGCGGACGGGCCCAGCATCCCTGGATGTATTCGTGGTCGGTATCGGCCATCCGCACGCTGAGCAGCAGCGTGCTGCCCGGCGCCCGCGTCAGCCGCAGGAGCGTTGCGTAATAGAAGTCGAGCTCGTCCGGCACCACGTGGTAGTCGACGGCCTCGGAAAACAGGAACGACGCGCCGAACGTCTCGGCCTCGGCCAGCGCGCTTTCGTCGATCACGGCCAGATGCGGGGCGCGCTCGGCGACGGTTTCGGCGCCGATCAGCTCGCATCCCATCGCGATCAGGTCGGCCGTGACGTCGAGGCCGAAATAATGGCCGGGCTCGAGATGGCGCATGAAATGGCCGCCGAGCCGGAGCGACCCGCAGCCATAGTCGATCACCCGGTCCGAAGGCGCGATGGCGAAGGTCTTGATCATCTTCTGGAAGCGGTCGCGGCCGGCCTGCCACCAATCCTCGTCGCCGCGATCGGGATGGAAGCCGAGCGTGGGATGGCGCTGGCCGCCCCGAAGCTTTTCGGCGATCCTGTCATAGCGCCGGCGCGCTTCCTTCGTCCCGTCCATGCTCATGGCGAGGAACCTATCGGGCGTCTTCGCGGAATGCCATACTCGCCGCGCCATGACAAACAACCCCTACGAGAAGCTTCCGCCGGACGCGTTCTGGCGCAGCGCGGTTTCGGGCCGCACGGTGGAGAACCTCGGCAACATCCACCGTCCGAAATTTCCGATCCGGCGGACGTCGAAGATCGCGATGGCCGGCAGCTGCTTCGCGCAGCAGCTCTCGCGGCATTTGCGCGCGCGCGGCTTCCAGGTGCTCGACCTCGAGCCGCCGCCACCGGGACTCACGCCGGAAGAAGAGAAGCGCTACGGCTTCGGCCTCTATTCGGCGCGCTACGGCAACATCTACACCGCGCGGCAGCTCCGCCAGCTCGCCGAAGAAGCCTTCGACCGGTTCAAGCCGGGCGACCCGGTCTGGGAGAAGGACGGCCGCTTCTACGACGCGCTACGCCCGACCGTGGAGCCCGAGGGGCTGGCGAGCGAGCGCGCGGTGCGCGAGCAGCGCCGCTTCCACCTGCGCAAGGTGCGCGAGATGATCGTCGGGGCCGAGATCTTCGTGTTCACGCTCGGCCTGACGGAAGCCTGGACGCATGCCCGCACCGAAACCGCCTACCCGACCGCACCGGGCGTGGCCTGCGGCGAATATCGGCGCGCGCGGCACAGATTCAAGAACTTCACGACGCAGGAGATCTACGACGACCTGTCCGCCTTTCTCGCGCTCGCCAAGACGCACAACCCTGCCATGAAGCTTCTGCTCACCGTGTCGCCGCAGCGGCCGGTGGCGACGGCGAGCGGCAAGCATGTGCTGGTCGCCGCCGGATATTCCAAAGCCGCGTTGCGCGCGGCGGCCGGCCAGATCGAGAGCGAGCACGACGACGTCGACTATTTCCCCTCCTTCGAGATCGCGACCAGCCCGCTCGCGGCGAACCTCTATTTCAAGCCCAATCTGCGCACCATCTCCGATGCCGGCGCCGCCGCCGCCATGGACGCGTTCATCGCCGCTTACGATCCCGACGGCGAAAGCGCCGCGCCGCCGCCGCCGACCGAAGCGCCCGCGGAGCGTTCCGCCGAGGACGCGGCGTGCGACGAAGAGCTGCTGGACATGTTCGCAACGTGACGCGCGTCTGTTTCATCGGGGATTCGCATACCGCGGCGATGCGGCTCGGCTGGGAGACGGTCGCGCAGGATTTCCCGAAGATCAAGATCGCCTTCTATGCCGCCCATCGCGTGCGCTGGGTCGATCTCGCCGTCGAGGACGGAAGGCTGGTGCCGCAGAGCGAGGAGCTCACCCGCCTGATGCGGCGGCTGGTGAGCGAGCCCGTGATCGCGCCGGACTACGACCACTACATCCTCTGCGGCATGGACTATTCGATCTTCTACGCCATGAACAGGCTGATGTCGTTTCGCAGCGAAGACCAGCTGGCCGACAACCGCACGCCCTTGTCGAGCGAGTGCTACCTGCGCGCCATGACCGGCTGCCTGCGCGACACGATCAACATGCAGGTGGCGCGCAAGGTCCGCGCGATCACGGCGCGGCCGATCACCATCGTGCCCGGCCCGCGGATCAGCGACGCCAACGACCTGAAGCTCTACCCGCGCCTCGAGCAGACGGGCGACGCGGCGCGGATCGCCGGCTATTTCGCGGCGGCCTGCGCGACCTTGTGCAGCGAGATCGACGCGCAGGTGCTCGAGCAGCCGGCCCGGACCCTGCGCGATCCGATCCGGACCTTGGCGGTCTATGCCAAGGACGCGCCGCGCGAGTTCGACGAAGTGCCGCGGCCGGACGGCTGGAAGGACTATCAGCACATGAACGCCGAATATGGCGCGCTGGCGCTGCGCGACCTGTTCGCGATGCCGGGGTTCTAGGCGTCGGGATGCGCGCGCGCCCATTCGCGGGCGTAGAACTCGAAATCCTCGGCATAGGTGCGCTTGAGCAGCGCGAGCGAGGCGGGCGTCAGCGACTGCATCAGCACCCGGCTCTTGGAGACGTTGTGCTTGAAATGCGAACGCACGTCGAAGATGTCGATCTCCGCGTCGCCGAACACCAGACGCGCGAATTTGCGCAGCGAGACATCGAGCTCCTCCTGGAAGCCGATCAAGGTGAGGTCGACGTCCGCGGCGCAGACCTGACGGTATTGCAGCCGCCAATGCGGATCGAAATCGCGCACCTCGACATTAGAAGCCAGCGCCGCGACGAACTCGTTGATGTCCGGCCAGCGGTAGCCTTCCGGCTTGTTCAGGAACGCGTTCAGCCGCTGCTGCTGCGGCGAGTTCCCGCGGAACTTGCTCGCATAGGCGGACGCCGTGCGGCTGACCGGCTCGCGCAGCACGCAGAAGCGCACGATCTTCGGGTCCGCGACCATCGCTTCGAAGCGCTTGGCCCCGATCTGCTTGGGCGTCTTGAGGATGTTGCGCTCGCGGGCATGGATGTCGTGCATCTCGCCATATTCGAGATCGACGCCGAGCCGCTTGGCGCAGGCGAGGTTGAGCGTCGCTTTGGTCGTGGAACAGCCGGCCTTGGGATTGTTGAAGAAGATGAAGCCGAACTCCTCCGAGATATGGATGTTGTAGTTCATCTCGAAGGCCTGGCGCGCGGTGATCATGGCGCAGCCTCGTCGTCGGGGAGCCCGAACAGCGCCAAGGTCTCGCGATAGCGCTCGATGGTGCGCAAGGCGTCGTCGTCGAGCACGAGCGCGGCCCGCTCGTCGGCGTGGCTGAAGCCTGCGCGGCGCTTCTCGGCCAGATCTTCCTCGCTGCCGAACATGGTGCCGCGCACCGGCACGTGGAGCTGGTCGAAGGCGCGCGGCATGCGCGGATCGTAGTCCAGCTCCACGGCCTCGCAGATCCGCTTCAACGTCGCGACCGGGTCGGCGATCATCTCGGCGTAGCGCACGACGATGCGGATATGGTTCCTGCCCTGCGCGAGCGAGCGGTAGAGGAATTTGAGCGAGCGCCACATCAGCGCGTCCTCGACGCCCAGATAGCGCTTGCCGCTGATCACCACGTCGAGCGGGTTGCGCAGGATCGCGAGGTTGCGCGACTGCGGAAAGCAGCGCCGGAACACGGTCCAGTACCACTCCACGAACACGTCGCTGTCGGGCTCGACGTCCGGGAAATCGCGATGGATGCGCGGCAGGCCGATGGGCTTGTGCATCCACTGCTTCTTCTCCGACGGGAACACGGCGAGGAACGCGTGGCGCACGAGCCCGGCGGCGTCGACGCCGTAATCCCTCTTCTCGATCTTGCCGTAGGGCGTGATGCCCGAGATCTGCTCGAGCGCGCGCCAGGTCGTGAAGATCAGGTTCGCGGATTCGCCGGCGGTCTCGACGTCGGGATGCCGCGAGAACGCGCGATAGAGCACCGACGTGCCCGAGCGGCCATTGCCGAACAGCGTGATCGGAGAGCGGATGTTGTCCTTGTTCGGCATCAGGCCTCGCGCAGGCGCAGCGCTTTGGGCCGCGCGCTTTCGGTCGCCGCGCATTCCGCTTCGAGGCTCGCGACCCAACTCTCGATGTGGCGGTCCCAGCGCCTCAGCCGTCCGCGCCGCGCCGCGCGCAGGCCGATCGCGCGCGCCAGCCGGCGGTCGCCTTTCAGGCGCTCCAGATGCTCGGCGAAGGTGCGCACGATGGTCTCCTCGTCGGTATCGACCGGCACGATCAGCCCGTCGACATCGTGCGCGATCACCTCGCGCACCGCACCGACGTCGGTCGAGAGCGCGATGCATCCGGCGCGCTGCGCTTCGAGGATGCTGAGCGGCACGCCTTCGAAGCGCGAGGTCAGGATCATCACGTCGGCCCATTCATAGAGCGCGTCGAGCTCGTCGGCGGTGTGCACCGGCGGCTCGATGGCGATGCCGGCATCGGCGAGCTCGACGCCGGTATCCTCGATCACCGCCTTGCCGACGAGGCGCCAGACGACCTCCTCGCCCCGGGTGCGGCGGATGATCTCGGCCATGCGGTCGAGACCCTTCTGGCGGTCGAGGCGGCCGAGGAACAGCACGTTCAGCGGACCGCCACGGCGCTTCTTGGCGAGGAGCGAGCGCGAGGTCGCGCCTTTGCCGCTCGGATAGCTCGGCGCGTTGCGCACGAGATGGAGCTTCTGCTCCGGCACGCCCTGACCGATGCACCATTCGCGCAGCATGTCCGAGATCACGATGATGCGGTCGTAGCCGTGCTCGTAGCCCAGGATCGAATGCGGCGTGCCGAGCGGGTTGCCGGCCGGCGTGCGCTCGGTCATGTGCACGCCGACCGTCATGTTGACGCCGAACCTGCGCAGCCGCGACGCCACCGCGTGGGCGGCGAAGGAATGGTTGTTGATGATCGCGTCCATGCCGCCGAGCAGCCCGATCAGATCGCCGGCCTCGGGGCGCTTGGCGAAATCGCTCGTCCACATGCCGAAATAATGCTGGCCGGGATGGATCTTCTCGGCCTCCTCGATGGAGACGAAGTTCACGCTCTCGAACGCCTCGAAGGCGAGCGGGCTCAGGTAAGCGGTCGTCGGCTTGGTGACGAAGAGATGCGGCCGCCAGCCGCGCTTGCGCAGCACCGAAGCGTAGTTGCCCTTGCCGCGCTCGATGCCGCCGAACTCGCAGCGCGGCAGGATCACGCCGAAATCGCGCACCCCCTCTTTCTTGCGATGCGGATAGATCGTGCGGCAGCCGATCAGCGCGTCGAGCGCGGCTTCGGCGCTGCGCGGCATGCGGTTGTCGTGCCGCCAGTCCGCGCCGAGCTTTCCGCGCGCGGCGAACGTCTCCGTCAGCCGCGCGATCTCCGCCTCGAAGCGCTCCGCCGGCGCGTGCGCGACGCCGTCGAACGCGGCGTCCGCCGGCAAGGTCGCATGCAGGCTTTTGAGGTGACCGGGGGGATTGCGGCTCCGGTCGGCGCCGCGCAGCCATGCCGCGACCGCGCTCGAGCGCACGAAGACGAGGGCGGCCTCCTCGAGGTTCGTCTCCGTGTCGGAGCGCAAACCAAGCTGCGCCGGCTCGCCCTTCGCGATCCGCACCGTGACGATCTGGCAGTCGCGCAGCAGGATCTGCGCGCGCCAGAACACGTTGCGCACGAGCTTGTTGACGGTCAGCGCCGTCAGCGCCTCGCCGTCGGCGAAGCACAGCACCGGCGGGAAGAACGCGGCGGCCGGCCGTTCCAGCGCCTCGACGAAAGCGCGCCGCGCCGCGGCCTGAGGGACGACGCGGCTCTCGTCGGGCGCGACGGGATCGGCGATCTGGCGCACGAAGCCGTCGTCCAGATAGAGCGCGAAGTCCGGCATCTCGTCCTGCGCCAGCGCGATCGCGGCGCGCGGATGGGTCAGCGCCCGGTGCCGCCTGCGCATCGCGGCGATGGTCGTGGCGCGCTGGGCGTCGCCGTCGGAGAGCATGCTGTCGATGCGCTTGCGATATTGGAAGCCCGAGCGCGGCAGATGGCGCCCGCGAAAGCCTTGGGCGGCGGCGGCCAGCCAGAAGTCCCAATCCTCCTGCCCCGTGCGCATGGTCTCGTCGAAGCGCAGGCCTGCCTCGAACACGCTGCGGCGGATCAGGCTCCCCGCCTCGCACGTATTCTCCATCAGATGCATGAGCAGCGAATACGGCCCGCGCGTCGAGTGGTTGATCGGCACGCCGAACATGTCGAAATCGGGATAGATCCATCCGACATGCGCCGGGCTCTCGTCCAGCAGCGCAACCGCGCGCGCCAGGAAATCTGGACGCAAGCGATTGTCGGAATCGAGCATGTAGAGCGCGCGCGCGCTCGGCCAGGTGCGAAGCGCGAACGCAACGCCGGCGTTGCGCGCGGCCGACAGCCCGCCGTTCGAGGTTCGGAAATAGCAGATGCGCGAAGGATATTGCCGCGCCACGGTCAGCGCCGCCGCGCGCGTCTCTTCGAACGGGCAGCCGTCATCGACCACCACCGCGCCGATGGCGAACTCCGCGCGCTGATCGAGCACGGATTGCAGCGCCTCGGGAAGCAGGCCCGGCTGCTTGTAGGCCGGGATGACGATCGCGACCGCGACCTCGTCCGGCTCCCGGCGCAGCGCGACGACGCTCACGCGGCGAGCCCGTCGAAGACGCCGTCCGCGGCGGCTGCGAACGCGCGCGCCGCGTCGAGCCAGGCGGTCGAGCGCCCCTGCGCCGCAGGAAAGCTCTGGATGCCCGCCGTGACGATGATCGGCATCAGGCGGCAAAGCGCCGCCGACAGATCGTGATCCGCGGCCGCCGTCAGCTCGCCCGCGATCGCGAGCCGCTCGCCGGCGTCGGCGATGCGGAACACGTCGCCGAAGCGGTCCTGCTCGCGCCCGGGCCACTCGGCGAAGATCGCGGGCCAGGCCGGTCCGCGACGGAACTCGAGCGAGAGGCGCGTCTGCGCCATCGAGATCTTGAACTTCAGGCGCCGCTCGACGCGGCCGTCGAATTGCAGCCCTTCTAGCGCCACGTCGAACCAGGCGAACTTCTCGGTCTCGCTGTAGTTCGTGGCTTTGACGGCGGCGAAACAGGGCTCGGACGGATCGGCATCCGCCGGCGGCCAAGCTTCCGCAAGGATGCGCGGCGCGGCCGCGGCTTCGAGCGTCGAGCGCTCGCCGGCCACGATCTCGACCTGCTGCACGGCAAAGCCGGCCAGCGCGCCCGGCGCCCGCTCGCCGTCCTCGACGCGTATATATAAGTCGACTGCGTCCGGCAGGCTTGCGGGCAGCGACAGGCCGAGCTTGAGCGCGGTTTCGCCGGCCGCGAAGGACTGCCAGCCGCCGGCGAAGCAATGCTCGCCCGATTGCACCGCAAGCTCGAAGCGGGTGCCGCGCAGCTCGCCGAAGCCGTTCCGCAGCTCGACCAGGACCGCTTCCGCGCTGTGGATCGAAAGTCCCTTGAGCTGCAGCAGCGACGAGCCGCCGCGCAGCAGATAGCTCGCGGCCTTGCCGTCGCGCACGATCTCGATGCGGCCGCGCGCGACGATCCGCGACAGCGTGTCGGCGCCGACCAGCGCCACCGTTCCCGCGGCCGGACGCACCGCGCCGGGCGCGCTCCACACCCAATGCTCCGCATGCGGAAAGCGTCCGCCGGGATCGGCCGTCCATATACGGGCCGCGAAGCGCGGCTCGGCCGCGTCGCTGAGAGAGAGCGCGACCGCGCTCCCCTCCGCGCCCTGCAGCGCGACCTCGATGGCGAGCGTCTCGCGCACCGCCGCGACCGGCGTCGGGAAGTCGAACACGTTCCAGCCGGCGAACAATGCTTCGCCCGGACGCTGCCACGCGCCGAGCACGCGACCGCTCTCCACGCCCAGGAGCTTGACGCCGAGCACGGCGCGCGCGGCAGCCTTGAGCGACGCGACATGAAGCGCAATGCAGGTGACGGCTTCCGTGCTCACCGGATAGGCGCCGGTCATCGCCTGAAGCGGCGCCAGCGTCGCGATCTTGTCGCGCGAGGGTGGCGCGACCGCGACGAGATTCATCTTGGTGGCATAGCGATGGCTGAGCGTGCGCATCACGCCTTGCATCGCCGAGCGCGTCTCTTCGAACTCGGCGCGCGTCGCCACCAGCGCGCTCTGCAGCTCGGCGCAGCGCCGCGACACGCTTGCGATCTCGGCCTGCGCGCGCGCGACCATCGCGCCCACCGCCTGCGCGGCGCCGGCGACGACGATCATGGACGGAGGGCCAAGGCCATAGCCTTCCCACAACGCGCGGAGCGGAGCCGCCTCGTCCTCGCGCACGACCACGGCCAGCAGGTCGGCCGGCAGCTCGGCGATCTCGACGAAATCCTCGGACGCGTCGCGGAAGAAGCGCACCTGAGCGCCCGTCACGCCGACGAAGAGCGTGTCGCGCCCGAAATCGGCGCCTTCGGCGAGCGCGCTCGACACCACCAGCACCGGCCCGCCGGAGAAATTGCGCGCGATCTCGCGCGCCGGCATGAAGGCGCGAAGCCGCGGCGCGGCAGGCTGGATGTTGCTGCTCATGACCAGGACCCACTATCATCAATCGATACCGGGTTCCAGCAGAGCTGCCGCGAGCTGGCCCAAAGGGAGACGGAAAGCACGTGCCGGGCCTCGATACCAAGATGCATGTCCAGATGCTGCTCGGCGCCCGCAAGATCGGCCAGCCCGAGCGCGACGGCCTCTATGGCCTGCATTGGGGCAACCCCGACACGGCGCCGGCGCTGCGCAAGGTGCGCGACCATTGGCTCCTGCCTTACGTGCAGGCCGACAAAGTCGCGCTCGAGATCGGCCCCGGCGGCGGGCGCTGGACGCGCTACATGCTGCCGTTCAAGGCGCTCTACGCCGTCGACTACCACGCCGAGCTGCTGACCGAGCTGCGCAAGAACTTCCCCCAACCCAACATCGTGGAAGTCCTCAACACCGGCACGGACTTCCCCGGCGTGCCCCCGCGCTCGGTCGACTTCGTCTTCACGTTCGGGACTTTCGTGCATCTCGATCTCGACATCGTCGAGGCGTATCTGCGCAACCTCAAAGCGGTGGTGAAGCCCGACGCGCAGCTCGTCTTCCAATATCCCGACAAGACCAAGCAGCAGGCGCGCGACAATCCGGGCTTCGCCGAGAACGATCCGACGCGCATGGCCGCGCTGGTCGAAGCGACGGGCTACCGAATCGTCGAGCAGGATATAACGACCCTCCCCCACAGCGCCTTGATGCGGTTCGTGCCGGGCTGAGCCCAGGCGCGTGGTGCGGCGCAGCATATTTAAAAATCTCCTGCCCCTCGGGAACCATCTGCAACTGACATCGTTGTCTGCGAGACTTTGAGAGGGTTTCAAACACCATGGCGATATCTTCCAAGTGGCGCCTGCTGGCAGGCGCCGCGACGGCTTCCCTGTGCCTCGCGTCCACGCATTCTTCCGACGCTTCGACGGCTTGGGTGAACACCCACACGCTCGCGATTCCGCTCGTCAAAGCGCAATTGCTGGGGCCGCTCGACACCGCCAAGACGATGCGCGTCAGCCTCGCCCTGCAGATGCAGAACGCGCAGGCCCTGCAGGCGCTGGTGCTCAGCCAGGCCACGCCCGGCTCGGCCGATTTCAATCACTACCTCACGCCGGCCGATTTCAACGCCACCTATGCGCCGAGCCAGGCGTCGGTGAACGCGGTGAAGCGCTATCTCGCCGGGGCGGGCTTCACCGACATCGCCGTCGAGCACAACCGGCTCTATGTCAGCGCGACCGGCACGGTGGCGCAGGTGCAGTCGGCCTTCAACACCAGCCTTTCGAGCTTCAAGCAGAAGGGCAAGGAGATCTTCGTCAACACCACCCCGGCGCAGGTGCCGCAGGCGCTCGGCGGCATCGTGCTTTCGGTGCTCGGCCTCAACAACGCGACCGCGACGACGCCGATCACCGAATGCGACATCGCCAAGCCCCAATGCCTGCGCTTCACCTATAATCCGCAGACCTATTGGAAGGCCTACAACGCGCAGAAGGTGAGCAAAGGCACCAAGACCTCGATCGCCATCATGGCCCAGGGCGACGTGTCGAGCGTGATCCCCGATCTGCGCACCTTCGAGGCGGCGATGGGTCTGCCCCAGGTGGCCGTGCAGGTGATCCAGGTCGGGCTTCCGAGCACCGACACCGCCGGCGTCGGCGAATGGGATCTCGACACGCAGTACACGACCGGCATGGCCGGCAACGTGAAGAAGCTCTACATCTACGCGACGACGTCGCTGACCGATCAGGACGTGGCGATCGAGTTCAATCATTGGGCGACGGACAACCTGGCGCAGGTCGGCAACGCCTCGTTCGGCATCTGCGAGTTCTTTCCCTTCCTCGACGGCATGATGGTCGCCGCCGACCAGTCGTTCCTACAGGCGGCGGCGCAGGGCCAAACCATGTTCTCCTCGACCGGCGACACGGGATCGTTCTGCCCCGTCGGCACGCCCAACGGCGTTCCGGTCGGCGCGCCCTTCGTCGGCTATCCCGCGACCTCGGCCTATGTGATCGGCGTCGGCGGCACGACGCTCGTGACCAACAAGGCCGGCGGCTACAACAGCGAAGTCGCCTGGTATGCGGGCGGCGGCGGCATCAGCCAGTTCGAGTATTCGCCCGCCTGGCAGTCGCCGGTCGTGCCGACGAACAATCCGGGCGTGCCGGCGACGTTCCGCGCCATCCCCGACATCTCGATGGATGCCGATCCCAACACCGGCGCGATCGTCTATGTGAATGGCGAGATCGAGTATATCGGCGGCACCAGCCTGTCGTCGCCGCTCGCCGCCGGCGCCTGGGCGCGTCTGCAGAGCTCGTACAGCAACACGCTCGGCTATGCGGGGCCCAGGCTCTATGCGGGCTATCCCGCGTTCGGCACGGCGCCCACGGTGCCGCCGGCGACGAAAGTCGATGGCTTCAACGACGTGCTCACGGGCGCCAACGGGCTCTACAGCTCGCTGCCCTATTACGACTTCACCACCGGCATGGGCTCGCTCGACCTCGGACTGAAGCAGCCTCTGCTGCCGCATTGACGTTTCACCGATCGGCGCCGGCGGCGGATCGTTTCCCCGCCGGCGCCCTTATATTCGCGCTGCATCCCACGATTGATATTTGTCGCTAAGTATGTCGCTGTTGCCGGTGTGCACCACCGCAATGCGGAATCGGTCCGCAATATCGTAAAGAGAGCAAAAGGCGCTTTTCAACCAAGACGAAAGTATCGATTGTTTGCCGGCGGCAGGGGAACGACGCGGACCGGCGAACGCCGATCCGTCTGCGTCGATCGCATATTCGAGCGATTTGACATGGTTGATCGTGGCGGTGTGGACGGCGATGACAAGACCGACCGCCGCGATCCCTATCGCGACTGGCCTTATGCCGAGGCCTATCTTCTCGAGACGCTCGATCCGGATCTGATCGAGAGCCATGCCTGCCAGATTCTCTCCCGCGCGCTCAATGTGGGCCGCGTCGTCGCGTTCGTCGGCGCCGGCGTCGCCATGTCGTATGGCCGCATAAGCTGGCGCGAGCTGGTGGAGACCGAAGAGCACCGGGTGCGCAAGCACCTGGACGACTTCCTCGACGACGTGCGCAAGAAGATCGGCAACCCGGCGGCGACCGAAGAGCAGATCCTGAAGGACGATCCCGCCTACGGCCATATCCGGCGGCTGAAGGCGGTGCTGGACTCGCTGAAGCTGAAGGACGTGCGCTCCGAGCGCTTCCCGATGATCTTCCAGCTCTGCGAGCAGCTGGACAACGCGCTGTTCAACATCGGCTGGACGCGAGAGCACCAGACCCAGCAGATGCGCCAGCACGCGATGGAGCTCACGATCGACGAGCGCGGGCACGCCCGCCAGATCCTCATCGACGCGCTGCGGGACCCCGATCTCGACGGCACGAAATGTCCGGGAGACGAGCGCGATTTCATCGCCGACAAGCTCGATGAGAGGTCCCGGCACGTGCATCAGGACGTCCAGGACACGACGGCGCTGCGACTGTTCTATCAGCGCCGGCATGCCAAGATCCTGCTCGGGATCGTCCCGCGCAACCCGCGATGCAGCGACCTCATCAACGCGATCGAGAGCTTCGTCGACCGGCCGCCCTGCAATGTCGCGCCGGCGGACGGGGACTGCACGAACCTGCTGCCGACCGAGCGCTATGTCATGGGCGTTCTGCTGCGGCTGCTGCCGCAGAGCGGGGACGCGCCGCTGCGCCACAACAACGCGTGGTGGAACAAGATCAACGAGGAAGTCCTCAAGCACGTCGCCAAGAACAAGGACAGGATCAGGCGCGAGGATCGTCGTCCGGAGATCGCGGAGAACTCGCGCAGCGAGCTGGTGCGCCAATATCGCGATCCCCTGCTCCAGCTTCAGGAGCGCCTGGAGATCTCGCGATACCTGACCACGAACTACGACCACGAGATCGAGCGCCTGTTCGACGACCAGGGCTATCGCCGGTCGGCCGATCCGTCCGCGGACGAATCCTCGACCCTGCTCACATCGACCGTGCAGCATCTCGTCTTCGACAATCTCAGCGCCGGCAACCTGATCGCGTTCGCGGCCCGCGACCGGGGGCGCAGCGGGATGGTCGTGCATCTCCACGGACGCGCGGAGGTGAAGGACGACAAAGCCGAGATCATCGTCACCGAGAGCGACTATCAGCGGCGCTATCTTCGCAACGACGAGAGCCGCGCCCTGGTCGACGACGCCATCAGCCTGACCTTCGGCGCAAATCCGATGATCTTCGTCGGCTCCAACATGGGCGAGGACGACATCCTGCGCCCTCTGCGCCAGTTCATGAGCAACCCGTCGCGCGTCGGCGACCGGGTCGCGGTCGCGTTCCTGCCGGCGATGGAGGAGCGCGCGAAGAGGACCGAAGAGAAGATCGCCCATCTCGGGCGCTATGGCGTGTACACCATCCATTTCGGCGTCGCCAACGTCTGCAAGGCCGACCGCAACGACCCGGCGTGGAAGCTCGACGAATGCCGGTCGGAATGGCTGCCCTGGGTGTGGAACCTCAAGCGCTTGATCGAGGCCGAGCTCGACAAGGTCTGCGAGCTCGACAAGAAGCTCGACCCCAAGGTCGCCGGCGCAAATCGGCTGAGCGAGCTGCTGAGCGGCACCGCGCGCCCCACCAAGGCGAGCAATGAGGCGATCCGCAAAGCGCTGGTGGAAGGGCCGGAGCTGCCGGCCGACGTCGTCGCGCGACTGCGCAAGGACGAGGCTCGCGCGCTGCGCGACAAATTCCACAAGGTCGGCGGGATCTGCGCGCCGACCGCCATCGAAGGCATCATCGTCGACCGCGAGCGCGCGCTCGATCTCGATGCGGAGGTCGAGATCTTCAACGCCGCCATCAAATGGCTCGGGCTGGTCGGCAGCCTTTCGATCGACAACCCCGTCCTCGCGGGCGAGATATTCCGCGAGGCGCGCGCGCACCGCGTCGCGCTGCAGGGCGCGGGAGACGCGATCCTGGCCGTGTTCACCTGCGCCCGGCTGATCCGCGCGCGCTGGGATTGGGACGATTGGAAGACGCGCTGGTACTCGATCCCGCATCCACGGCCGGCGTCCGACGGCCGCCTGACCAGTTCCATCGTCGCCAGGGCCGCCCCGGCCGGCGGCGGCTCCGCCGATCCCGGCCTGCTCACACAAGACGCAGCCTATGTCTGCCGCAACGCGATCACGCTCGCGCAAACCCCGGAGGGCAGATATCCCTTCAACCGCTTCTATGCCGGCGCGCCGTCGCAGACCTTTTTCGGCCTCCTCGGAGCGCTCAACGATTCCGAAACCGAAAACGTGAAAGCGTTCCGCGGCGCGGCCGGCAGGCGCATCCTTCTGCTTTCGGGCCGGCGCGGCCTCGGCAAGGGGCACTTCTTCAGCGCGCTCGCGGGCAGAAGCCAAAACGGGAAGGAGCTCGGCGACCGCCTGACCGAGTTCCTGACGGCGCTTTCGCCGGAGGACCGCGACGCCAAGGCATCGCGCTGGGCCTGCGTCGCGTTCTACAATCTCAGCTTCGCCCAGGAAGTCATGTCGGCCTTCGACGACCTGGCCGAGCTTCTGCTGCAGTGGCTCCCCGACGACGAGGGCCAGAACCGCAAGAACGCCGCAAGAGCGCGCTTCGAGAGCCTGCGCTACGACCGCGTGGAGCGGCTGCGCGCGATGCTGACGGCGTGGCACGACCTCGACGACGCCAGCAGCCAGACGCGCTTTCTGGTCGTCTTCAACTCGGTCGGCATCCTGTTCGACAAGGAAGGACGCGCGAAGAACGGCCAGATCAAAAGGCTTTTCGACCTGATCTTCTCCGACGAGGTGCAGTCGGCGCCGGTCGACGTGATCCTGGTTTCACAAGACGAGTTCATCCCCCGCGCCTTCCGCGAAGAGCACAGCCCGTCGAGCTGGAAGATCATCCCTCTCGAGCGCGTAGGGCTGGACGCCAAGGGCGTCGCCGCCAACCAGCGCCAATGGAAGGCGCTGGGCATGACGCCGACCGACATCCGCACCGACCGCGTCATCGGCGACGTCAACGAGGTCGCGTGGCAGAGGCTCGAAGGGACCGAGGTTCCGGGAGCGTGGCGGGTTCTGAAGATGGCGAGCATCAAGAGCCCGCCGACCGACGAGGCGGCCCGCCGTCCGGCAGTGGCCATGCACATTCTCCACGAGGCCCGCGGCGCGATCATCGCCGCGTCCTATTTCCCGCGCGTCGGCGTGCTCCTGGCGCGCCATCACCTGCTTGCGAAGGGCCTGATCGCCGAGCAGATCCGGACCTTGCGGAACCGCTCGATCACCTATCCGCACGTCTTCGAGGAGAGCGCCGTCGAATTCCGCCGCGTGATGCAGGAAACGCTCGACATGGTGAAGCCCGGCGACGACATCTCGCCCAAGATCCTGATCCCGGCGATCACGGTCGCGCTGTCGCTGATGCTGGAAGTGGAGCTGATCGGCGAGGAGAAGAGCGAGTTGGAAACCGCCTTCAAGGAGCTGCGCAACCGCCTGATCATGGACTACGACGCCGCCAAGACCGACGGCGCGCGGCGCCGCGCGGTGGCGCAGCGCGCTTACCACTTCTTCCTCCAGAGGCTCAGAAAAGCCGGTCGCGAGCTCGGATTGCCGAAGGGCGCGCTGAGAAAGCACCGCGCGGAGTTCGTCGACGCCGTTCACAAATTCGATCACCACATGCGCGACCTGCATCTGGCGACCGGCGGCGGACGCTTCCTGCTGACGCTGGTGTTCGCCGGCGCCTACGAGACGACCACGTCATTGACCACGCCGTCCCCCGCGGAAGGCGAGAGAAGGCCGCCCCTTCCGCTCACGACGGTCGATGCCGCGACCTATTCGGTGAACCGCTTCCTCGAGCGCGTGGTGCTCAGCCTTCGCGGCGTCCATGCGCGGCGCAAATCCGACGTCGTCGTGCAGCAATATCTGGGCATCCTGCATCGCCATCACGAGCGCGGAGAGAACATGCCGCTCGCGGTGCGTCTGGGCTGGGACGGCACGGCGTTCGTCAAGACGCTGAAGGCGAAGCCCGAGATGCACCGCCTCTTCATGGAGATCCTCTGGCATCTTTCCATCATCGGCCAGGCCGTCGAGGCGGACGTGCTCGCTTGGTGCCCGCGCGTGCGCCAGGCCTGCGACGAGCTCAAAGGCTCGACCTGCCGGGAGGACGAGCACGACAACGAATATCTGTCATGCGTCAAGGCCGGGCTCGAGCTGGGCATAAACCGATGCCTGATCTTCGAGATCCTTCCGGAAAAGGAAGAGTCCTCCGGCGAGGAAAAGCCGCTGCCGCGCTACGGCGTCCACGGGCTGATCCAGCGCGACGTGTTCCAGAAGCTCGGCGCGCCCGACGCGGAATTCACCGACACAGAGCAGTTCACGCTGTCGCTCTATGCGTCGCAGCCCGACGAGCTGCCCAAGCTCAATCGCGACGCGCACAACCAGATCGCGGCGACCATCGCGGCGCTGGCGGGCTATCCGGACATGGGGGCGAGCTCGGGCCATGGCCGCAGCGAGCGCGGCGCCCGCGCCGAGCTTCATCGCGCGGAGAAGCCGAGCCGGCGCAAGCGCCTGCTTCGCGCGGCGTTCGGCATCATGCGCTCGATCTATTCGGTCGCCGTGCTGGCGCGCTTCGACCACGAGCCGCAGGGCGTCGAAGGCACGCCCGGTCATGAAGGCTATTTCGAGGAGTATCGCCGCACCGTGCGGTGGATGGTCACCGCGGCGCTGGACCTGGGCGAGAAGGACCATCAGAAATACGCGCCGTTCTTCGCCGAGGAGATCGTCTGGCTCTACAACGAGTGCGCGGTGCTGTCGCTGGTGCAGGGGCGCCTCGCCGACGCGCACGCGCTCTTCGACGCTGCGCTGCTCGCAGCCAAGAAGGTCGAGCCCGGCGAGCTAGGTGCGTTGCATGTGCGCATCCTGCTCAACAAGGCCGTGTCCGATATCGAGCGCGGCCACGGCGCGTCGGCGCGCGAGTACCTCCAGCGCATCGCCTGCATGGTCGACGAGCATCCGGTCCCGCCCCTGCTCGCGAAGGGCTATCTCGGGCTGATCGACCATCTCGCCGGCGAGGTCGATTCCGCGGTCGCGGAATACAAGGAGGCGATCGAGGGCTTGATCAAGCTCCGGCGCGCCCGCGCGGCGAGCATCTTCTCGCGCCATTACGGCGATCTGCTCGCCAAGAACCTCGGCGAGCGGCGCCATGCCGAAGCCAAGCGGATGCTGCACAACGCCATCCACCTGGCGCAGGAAGGCGGCCACGAGGACATCCGCCACATGGCGCTGCTCTCCATGGCGCGCTGCCAGATGGACGAATCCGCGAGCGCCGACAGCGCGCAGATCCACAACGTCCTCGACAACGTCGAGCGCTATGCCCGGCTGGTCGGCATGCCGCGGCTGCTCTGCGAGGTCGACATCATCCGCGCCCGGCTGCTGTTCAAGCAAGGCGAGGTGCGCCTGGCGGGATCGCTGGCGACGCGATGCCTGCAGATCGCGACGGTCAACGATCTGCGCATCCGCAAGATCACCAGTCTGTTGCTGCTGGCCGAGATCCATCTGAAGCGCAACGAGCCCGAAGTGGTGCGCCCGCTGCTGTCGCTCGGCGCGAAGATGGCCAACAACTGCAACCATTTCTTCGCGCTGACCTCGGCGCAGGAGTTCCAGCATTTGCTGGATCAGGCGCCGGGCTGATCCGCCGCCTTCAAGGCGGCGTTGAACGAATAGCGCGAGACGCGCTCGATCCAGCTCTCGAGCGCTTCGGCGTTGCGTGGAAACGACGGCGCCGACGCGATGGCGCTCAGCTCCTCGCGCACGCGCTTCGCGTCCTCGGTTTCGCCGTCCCCGGCGCGCGTCCAAGGGGCGGCGTCCTTCTCCACCGCCGCGTCGCGGAAGCGGGGAAAAAGCTCGGCCGCTTCTTCGGACCGGCCCACCAGCACGGCGAGCAGCGTCATGGCCAATTGGAATTCGCCGGGGATCTGCGCGCTGCCTTCGAACGCCGGCAGCGACGCCTTGTCGACCGACGCCTTGAGCAGCCGGTAGAGATTGGCGAAACGCTTGGCGCCTCTGGGAGTCGAGATGAACGGATGCAATTGCTTGGCGAAGCCGAGCTCGAAGCTCTTGATGACGAGCGCTTCTTCCGCGGGCTCCGACCTTGGACGCGGCGCGGCCGGCTTCTCGGCCGCGGACGAGGTGCCTGCTTGCAGCATCGCCGTGTTCGTCACCGGGAGCAGAGGACCCGCATCGGTGTCGGGACGGACCGGTGGCGGTTGTGTCACGGACTTCGGTGAAACATCGGCAACGGGCTCGGGCTTGGACGCGGGCCCCACGCCGAGCATCCGCTCCATCAGCCGCGAGAAGCCGTTCTCGCGCATGCGCCTGACCGCATAGGGGATCTGGAAAATCTTCTCGAGATAATCCTGCGGCGCGGTCGCCGCCGCGTCGCCGTCGGCGCTGCGCCGCAGATGGCTGTAGCGCGCCTCGAGCGAGCGCAGCAGCCAGCGCAGATCGACGCTGACCACGACGACGAAGAGCTCGTAGGCGAGCAGAAGATGCACCGCCTGGAGGACGTCGACCACCATCTTCGACGGGCACCGGTCGAGATCGTCGATGTAGAGGATGATGCGGTCGACTTTCTGGTGGCCGGGCGCGGGCGCGGATTTGAGCCGCTTGACCAGCGTGTCGAAATCCTTGCGGATGAGCGAGATCAGCCCGAGGTGGCGCCGGTAGTCGTCGGAGCGGGTGCGGTCCGACAGGAAATAGCTCAAGGTCCGGCTGTTCTCGATCTCGGCGATGCGCTCCTCGAGCTGCGCGGCGAGCGTGCTGGCGGCGGTGAACCGCGCGGTCGCGGCCATCTCCTGCGCGCGCGCCTGCGCGATCTCGTCCTCGAGCTTCTTTTCCGCGGCGCTGGGCGTCTTGCGTTTCTCGGCGAGCAGCTTGTCGACCACCGCTTTCGCCTCGGAGAGCCTCTTGAATCCGCTTTTCGCCCCGTCAATCGCCTTGCGCAGCATCGTCGCGCCGGCGGCGGCCAGCGTGGCGATCTCGGCCAGGATCGCCGACAGCTGCGCATAGTTCTGGTTCACGAGATAGGTCAGCGCCGCCGTTGCGGCCGGCAGCACGAGGAGCGCCGCGATGCACAATATCGCCGCGGTACGGTTCTTCTTGTCCGCGAGCTGGGTGAGCAGCGCGATGAAGCGGCCGCCGGCGGACAGGCTCTCGCGGATGGATTCGTTCAGATCCTCGACGCTCTGCAGCGCTTCCGGCGCGCCGACATCGGCGAGCGCTTTCGTCATATCGTCGTGCACGGCCTTGTTGGCGTCGCCTTGCCACAGCTGCGCGAAGTCGGAGGCCTTGAGGTCGCGCAGCTGGGTCTCTTTTGCCTCGCGCTCGATCCGCGCCGCTTCGAGCTGCTTTCCGACGTCCTCGACCGTCTGCGTCGCGCGCTCCTTCTCGGCCTGCGCGGCCTTGAGGTCCGTCTGCGTGCTGGCGAGATCCTTGCGGAGCTTGGCCAGGCTGTCGGCTTCCGGGGATTGCGGCGAGACGTGGAGCGACAGCTCCTCGAAGATGTGGCTGACCAGGCTCGCCCAGAGATTGGCGTCGTGATAGTGCCAGGCGTTGAACCAGATCGGCACCACCTTCTCGCAATAGGCGTCGCGCCCGCTTCCGGCGAAGCGGTCGACCGCGGCCTGAAGCGATTTCATGAAGAAGCTCTTGCCCGAGCCCCACGGCCCGAACAGCCCGATGGCGAGCGGCGGCGAGAGCCCTTTCGACGCGATGGTCGCCGCCAGCGTCTGGACGTCGCGCTCGATGTCCATGTCGTCGTTCGCGATATCGATCGTGTCGGGCGACGCACCCGAGATGACGATGCCCTGCGGCTCGCCGCTGCGGCCGATTTCGGACATGAAGCTGCGGATGCGCGCGACGACGCCGAGGTTCGCAGGCATCGTCGAAAAATCGTCCAGCCGCGCGGACACCTGCTCGCGGTCGAACATCGTCAGCATGTAGGAGAACTGCCGCACGGCGATCTCGTTCGAATAGCGCGCTTCGTCGATCACGAAGCGCATCAGATTTTCGAGACCGATGCCGTCCATGACCGGACCGACGGCCGCCTGCGCCATCTTCGGGTTCGCCAGAGCGAAGAGCGCGTCATAGGTGAGGCTCGCATCGCGGTCCTTCGCATTCGGGCGGCGCCCGAACTGCGCGATGACGTCGGGCGCGAGCTCCGGAATGGGCACGACGCGCAGAAGCCTGAGCACGTGCCAGGCGGTCTGGAAGTCTGGCGAATAGAGCTCTATGCGAAAGCGCGCGATCAATTCGTCGCTGAGGTTGAACGCCGCGAGCGCCATTTCGGAGACTTCCAGCGCCGGGTCGCCGGGGGCCTGCGCAAGCGCCTTGTAGAGAAGGTGCGAGCCGGTTTCGATTATTCCGGCGAGCGTCCAGAAGCGGACGTTGCGATTGGGCTCGTAGTTGGGGTCGAGATGGCGCAGGACGAGAGCTTGGTTCTCCTCCTCGCCTGTCCCCAGCTGGATCAACGCCCGGAGCAGCCAGGACCGGATGGCGGGCAGAAGCGCGGGGTCGCGCGGCGCTTCGGCAAAACCTCTTTCGGCCTCCGGCGAGTACACCCGGATCTCGGAGCGAAGCTGCTCGGCGAGCGGCATCCGGCTCGGCTCGTCGATCCTGTTCAGGTCCCGTATCGTCGCCGCGCGCTCGGCGTCGCTGCCGTCGACGAGCGTGTTGATGATGACGCGAAAATCGCTGCGCTCCGTGGGACGCGGCGGCGGCGCGGATCGCATCTCGCGTCTTAAAGCCGCACGCAGGGACTGGGCTGCTTCTTCCGAATTTCCACGCATTTCGATGTATGGATGCGCGCGCAGGAAGCCGTCGGCGCCTTTAAAGACTTCTTCGGGGGGATCATCGACGACGACCGGAACGATCCTCTTGCGCAGGGTCACCGCCATGCCGAGTAGCGCGACCTGTCTGAAGCCCCAGCCTGCCTTGCCGATGACGACGATCACATAGGTCGCCTCTTCGAGGTACCTGGTCTCGACGTCGGCGAACGACTCGCCAACTTGGTAGTAGACGCGCAAGCCCGCCGTCTCGGCTGCCTTGAGCACGCGTTCGACGAGCGCTTTGTCCTCGCGCTCGTTGTAGAGCGGGAACGCGTCGAAGGGGCCGGCATCCGCAGCGGTGGAAGCGACAGCCATGCATGAAATTCCCCGCGGGCCTGCTTCAACGTACAGTAGCGCCACCCCGCGTCAAGCGAGCGAAGCTATCCCGTTATACTTGCATAAGTAAGATTTCATCAAATATTCCCTTTAAAGGAGAGATGGATCGGGTTTACTGTCTCGCCGAAGGGTGGGGCAAAAAATCATGGCGATCCAGACGAGCGACAACCAGCGGGCCAATATCCTGCACGTGCAGAAGCTGACCGGCGGCGGCCGCAAGCATCACGTTTTCGATTTCTCCGACGTCCGGCAATACGAATACGCGCGCGATGCGCTGATCGCGGCGGGCCAGACGCCGGAGCGCTATCCCGGCCTGCACAAGGCGCTCGCGCAATCGCGCGACCATCACGTCAGCCGCGGCGCCCCGAAGGCGTTGGCCGCGACCGCGGACGACGGCGGGCAAGACGCGTTCATGTCGGGACCGCAGATCACCAATCTCGGCGTCATCCCGCCCAGCCTGCCCTCGGGCGGCAGGGTCTCGGGCACCGGCTTCCACACCCAGATCGGCGGCACCTCGATGACCAACGTGGTCTGCCAGATAACCAACACCGCGACGGGCGCAGTGCTCGCCAGCGGCTCCAACTCGCAATACAACATGGGCGAGTTCGTTCCCGTTCAGACCCTGGACTCCACCTCCACGACGCCCGCGCCGCAGATGACGGGCGCCGTTCTCTACATGATGCAGCTCACCCCGGGCGGGCCGATCGAGTCGGGCGTCGTCAGCTACAACCTCGCCAGCCTGGTGATCGGCGATCCCACTGTCACCCAGCCCACGAAATGGCAAAGCCCCAACCCGCCGCCCTATATCGTGATCGGCCTGGGACGCGGCAACGGCACGACCAGCAATGTCGACTATTGGTTCTGGCAAGACCAGTTCAATTATCCCAACCTCGCAGTGCCGCTGGTCGGCAACGTCACGTTCTCGGCGCCGATCCAGACGCTGGTTCCGGGATCGACCATCAACCTGTTCGTCACGCTGGCCAAGCAAGGCGGCGGCTACGCCAATCCGGTGGACCTGACGCACGTCTATTCGAAATTCACCATCGACGGCAACAACAACAAGCAGCTGGACTTCAACCTGCCGGCCACGGGCGTGCAGTCGACCACGGATCCCATCGTGTTCGGCGTGACGACCTGGAATTCCGAGGTCGTCACCTATTTCACCTGCAACATGATCGTGAACCTGGTCGGCCAGCCGCTGCCGGCCTCGGCCACGATCATGAGCGTCGACAATCCCGACATGGACCCGATCGACGGCACGAAATACATCCGCCCGATCCAGTTCGTCTGGCACTGCCTGGCGGAAGGGACGCTGATCACGATGGCCGACGGCTCGACGCCCAGAATCGAGGAGCTGAAGGGCGGCGAGCGCGTGCGCGTCGACAACAAGGGCGGCGAGCGCGAGATCGACGCGACCTTCGCGGGGCCGCATTACGGACCGGCGATCTATCTCAAGCTGTCGGACGGCAAGGAGCTGACCTTGAGCCAGGGGCACATCGTGATCCTCGCCGACGGCAAGCAGGTCATGGCGGAAGAGCTTCATCCCGGCGATTCGATCGTCGTGCTCGGCGGCACCGCCAAGGTCGAGAGCGCGAGCCGGGGCCTCTATCGCGGCGCGCTGTTCAACCTGTCGCTGCTCGGGCCGCCGCCGACGACCATGTTCGCCAACGGCATCCTGGTGGGCGATCAGCAGATGCAGAGCACGATCCGGCGCCAGCGCAAGACCCATCCCGACACCGTGCGTCGCGCGATCGATCCGCTGTTCCTCGCCGACTACGAGAGCCACCTGCAGGACGTCGCCGCCAAGATCCACACCGCCTGAGCCTCGGCCTCGCACGCGACGGAGACGGTCATGCCAGTCACCCCGGTGCCGACGATCACGGGCGTCAGCTACACGTTCGGCAACGGCAAATACAGCATTGCCGTGACCGCGCAGCCGGTCACGCCGCCGCCCGGCCAGATCGTCGCGACGCTGTACGAGAACGGCGTCGGCACGGCGTTCCAGAACGCCACCGGCGTCACGGCCACCTTCATGTTGCCGGGACCGCTGTCGCTCTACACCGCCTATGCCGTCAGCCTGCAATATCAGAACGGTCCGTCGAGCTCGCTGGTCCCGGTGATGGTGACGCCGCCGACCGTGCGCGCCGTCGCCTATGACGGCACCAACGTCACCGCCACGGTGGAGCTTCCGACGGCTCAGCAGGCCGCGCCGGGCGTGGCGTTCCAGATGCAGGACATGACGCTGGTCGGGCAGCCGATGGTCGGCAGCGGCTTCGGAAACGGCTCGACCGTCGCGTTTCCGCCTTACGACACGATCACGCCCACGGACTCGTTCCTGCTCTATGCGAGCGCGCTCGACGGCATCTCGCAGGGCCTCATGGGTACCGGCGTTCCGATGATCACGCAGACCGCGGCGTTGACGACGCTGAGCTATGACGGCGCGCGCGTCTCGGGAACCTGGACGACGCCGGGCAACAGCAACATCTCGAGCTACAGGCTGCACGTGCTGGCGAACGACGCGTCGTTCGCAAGCGCAAGCGCCGGTCCGGCGAACGGCGCCGTCGAGGTGGCGCTCGATCCTGCGTCGACCTATACCGCCGCGCTGCAAGGGCTGGGCAAGGCGAATGTCGGTCCGTCCTACAGCGCTGCGCCGGTCGAGATGACGGGGCCGATCGCGGCTGGCGTGACGATCATCGCCGCCGCGCCCGCCGTCGCGAGCGTGACCGTCGGCACCAGCGCGTCCGCGCAGATCGCGCCGCCGTCGGGGCTCGCGGCGGGCACGAGCTATTACGCCAATCTCTATCTCGGCGGACAGAAGGTGGAAGGACCGGTGCTCGCCACCGGGACCACGCCGGTCGCGGCCTTCACCACCGCGGTTCTCGGCAAGTCCGGCTATTCGATCCGCGCCTATGCCCAGATCGTGTCGAACGGCACGACGGTCACCGGTCCGCTCGGCCCGGCGGCGCAGGTGCTGAGCATCGCGCCTCGGATCGTCTCGGCGCTCGTCGTCACCGATCCTTCCGACAGCACCAAGTTCGCCGTCGACGTCGTCTGGAGCCTGCCCGAAACGCCGAACGGCGCGATCGCGACCTCGGCCGTCACGCTGGCGCAGGGCAGCACGCAGGTCTACGCCTCGCCCGCGCTCACGGGGACGAGCACGACGTTCTCGGTGGCCAAGAGCGCAGTGGACACGACCAAGCCGGTGACGTTCAGCGTCGCCTGCGCGGGAGCGTCGGGGAGCAGTCCCGCCAGCGCGGCGGTGAACGTCAGCTTCGCGGCGCCCGCCTTGGCCTCCATCGGGAACGACGACGGCGAGATCGTCGGCCAATGGACATGGGCGCCGGGCAATGCGAACGCCCAAGCGGCCGCGACCGGCTATCGCTACCTCGTCTACGCGACCACGCCTGCGCGCCTCGTCCATGTCTCGGAGCCGACGCAGAGCCTCACCGGCAGCGTGTCGCTGGCCGAAGCGGGCGCGCTCGGGCTGGATTCGGTCTCGATCACCATCGCGGTCGATTGCGGCGTGGGACAGTTCCGCGCCGATCCGGCAACGGCGCTGATCGTGCATCGGCCGGCGCTTTCGGGGACCTCCGTCAGCGGCACGACGCTGAGCATGACGATGACCGCGCCGTCCGTGCCGACCGGCACGACCATCACCGGCTATCTCGCCCGGTTCCGGCAGGGCGACCTGCGGGTCGGAAGCGCCGCGATCGCGTCGACGACCTCGCCCTTGTCCGTCGACCTCTCGACGGTGAGCGGCCTGCCGAACAACGCGCTATGGCCCGTGACGGTCACCTTGGCGGCGGTCGCGGGCAGCGTCACCGGACCGGAGAGCCAGGCGCTGTATGTCCTGCGCAACGCGCCGTCCGCGCTCGCCGCCGAAGCGTCGGCAACCGACGTCCTGGCGCGCTGGGTTCCGATGCCGGGACCGGTCGACGGTTACCGCGTCGAGGTCATCCAAACCTCGACGAGTACCGTCATCGGCAGCATCTACTCCCCGATCCCCGAAGCGCTCGTGCCGATCACCGCCGCGGCGTCGGGACAGAGCTATCAGCTCGTGGTCACGCCGACTCTCGGCGGCGCGCTCGGTCCGCCGAGCCCGGGATTGCCCCTCGCCCTGCTGGCGCCGACGCTGGGCACGGTCTCTTTCGACGGCGGCACCCTCACGCTCGGCGTCACCGCGCCCAATGTCGGCGGCGCGACGATCGGCGGCTATCGCGCGACGGTGATGCGCAACGGCGAGACGGTGGCGACCGTCGACACCGCGACCGGCGCCTCGCTCGCCGTGCCGTTCAGCGCCGCGGAGCCGCAGGCGGCCTATAGCCTCGCGGTCGCTGCCATCGCCGGGACCTCGGTCGGACCGCGGAGCAGCGCGAGCGCATTCGTCACCGCCGTGCCGCGCATCGTGAGGCTGACGAGCGACCAGACAAGCGTGACGATGACGCTCGATCCGTCGCCGGTGACGACCTCCGGCGCGACCTTGCAGGGCATCCTCTATATCGACGGCGTCGCCGGAACGCCGGTCGCCGCAAGCAACAACAACACCGTGATATTCGTCCTCACCGACGGCACGACATACCAGGTCGCGGCACAGGCGGTGCTGAACGGCGGCACCGGACCGCAAACCGAGATGCTGACCGCCATCGTCAACCCGCCCGTCCTGGCGAGCACGAGCTATGACGGCAGCATGCTGGCCGTGGGGTTGGATCAGAGCGACGCGGACGGCACCTATCTTCTGACGCTGACGGCCGACTCCGTGCTCCTCCTGCAAGCGATGATGAAGGGTTTGGGCACGACGCTGGCGGTCGACGCGACGCCCGGCACGCGCTACCAGCTTTCCGCGCAGCAGATCGCGGGCATCGTCAGCGGACCGGCCATGGCGCCGGTCGATCTGTTCATGGCGGGCTGCGAAATCAACGCCATGAGCTATTCCGGCACCAGCGTCACGGTCGCGTGGAACCTGCCGGACACGCCCGGCGCCGACATCTATGGCTTCGAGATCGATGCGATCAACGACGGTTACGTGACCGGACTGGCGCACACGACCGGACAGTCGATAACCGTCGACATCGGCACTCTGCCGCCGGCCAATACCCTGATCGCGGTGCGCGTCTCCAATCCGGGGCCCATCTACGGCCCGACCGGCATGCCGCTGCCGGTGCTGCGCGAGGCGCCGGCCAATCTCGGCGCCTATTACGACGGACGCGCGATCGTGGCGCGCTGGGATCCGGTACGGGATCCCAACGCGACCGGCTACACCGCGACGCTCACGGTCGCCGGCAACACGCCCATCGTGATCGCGAGCACCGGCACGAGCCTGACCTATCCGTTCGACCTCGCCTCCTACACCGGCAACCCCGCAATCTCGTTGTCGGTGATGGCGACATCCGGCCTGTCGCAAGGGCCGAGCAGCGCCGTCGTCAACATACGCACCGCCAATCCGGCCTTCTATGTCGGCGATCTTCCCAATGCGGTGATGCCGGCGGTCTATCCTTCGCTCAGCGTCGCGCCCGCCGCGGCGCAGCTCGTCTTCTATCTGCCGGAGCTGTTCGCGACCCATCAGACGACGGCGATCGGGCAAGGGCCCTTCACCCTGCAGCCGATCACGCCGGTGACGCCGCCTTACGCCTACACCGTGACGGTTCCCGCCAGCAGCGGATTGTGGAGCTTTGCCGATGCCGCGACTCGCCAGACCATCGCGGCGCAGTTCGCGAGCTTCCTGAACGCGATCGCCGGCACCACGGGCGCGAGCGTGCAGGCGCCGCGCATCGTGCAGCAGACGCTCGCCTCGGGCCTGCCGCTGAGCTTCGCGGAGAGCCTCGGCTATCGCTACAGCTTCGACCCGCAGATGCGCTTCGTCGACCTGCAGGCCGGCATGCGGCTCGAGATCCGCTACGAGTCCTATCAATACGTCAGCGGCAGCGCGCCGACCAACGGCTACGTCACCGGCGGCAACGCGGTCTACGAGATCGCCGACATGGCGGGCAGCGGCGGCACGCGCTTCACCGCGATCGATCCGTTCCTGGGATCGTTGCAGGCGATCGGCTTCCAGTCGCCGCAGCAGGGTGGGGCCGGCGGCGACATCGACCTGCAGACCGCCGCCTATCGCCGGCCCTATCTGCGGCTGTTCTATCCGCAGAGCTTTCCCGCATCGCAGAGCCAGGGCAGCACCGACTACAACACCGCCGTCGCGCTCGTCGCGGCGACGGATTGGAGCGCGCTCGACACGGTCACGCAGTACTTCATCAGCTTCGGCTCGCTGCCGACTGCGCCGTCGGCCGATTATTCGATCGCCTATTTCCGCGGCCGCGCCGTGCCGACGCCGCTGATCGCGGTGAGCGTCAACGGCGCCAGCCGCTTCGTCGCGCTCGGCACCACGCTCGGCACCCTGCTCGCGGGCGAAGGGCTGCCGCCCGATCTCGCCCAAGTGTGGCTGTCGGGCGTCTCGCTGGCCCGGCCGGTCACGCCCAACCTGCCCACGACCGAGGTCAACAGCACCGGCATCGTGGTCGCCAACCGCCGCCCGGTGATGGTGACCTATCAGCAATTCGGCGCGTTCTCGAACCAGACCACCGTGCTCGACCTGCCGCTGGTCCAGGGCGACGCGGTCAAGATCGGCAGTCCGGGCGACGGCAGGCCATGAGCGATCCGGCCTTCGTCAAGCAGGCGACGACCGATCCGTTCTTCGTACTCAGCACGACCGGCGAGGCTGCGAACGCGCCGGACTTCACCTGGCTGTTCCAGCCCGCGGCCGCAAATCCCAACCTGAGCCTCACGCCGCAGCAGAGCTTCGCGCTGAGCGGGCTCTATGTCCTCATCGACCGGCCGGTCGCCGACCAAGCGCTGTTCGATGCGCAATTGCAGGCGCTGCTGCCGGGCGTCGGAACGCAGAACCTGCGCTTTCTGTGGATCGCGACGAACGGCGCGCCAGCGCCGCAGGACTGGCAGCTGCTGCCGTTGCGCGCCGGCGCGACCAATTCCAGCACCGGCATCGCGGTGCTGAGCGCGCCGTTCGTGATCTCCTACAATGGCGGCTACACGCTGCAGATCGCCAACCAGGCGCAGCTCACGGTGAGCGCGACGGCGTTCTCCTTCGCCGGGCGCACGCCGGTCGCGCTGTTCGGCTATGGCGGGCGAAGCCAGACGGTGGCGCCGCCGGTCAGCCTGGCGCTCGGCGGCGCCGCGGTCGGCTGCTTCGGCTTCGCTCTGAGCATGACCAGGCCGGGCCAGGGTCCGAGCGACTTCGAGGCGCTGGCGCTCGAGCTGCGCTACTTCGCACCCAACTACGATACGCCGCGCGACGGCGAGGTCCACACCTTCCGCTACAAAGTGTTCGCGCAGCCTTCGACGACGGTCGCCTTCAACGGCGTGTTCGATCCGCTGGGGCCGCTGACGCCGTCGCGCACCTATCTGCAGTTCGCCGGCACACCGCCCACCCTGCCCTGCATGTTCGTCTCGACCACGGGCCAGGCCCTGAACGCGCTGCCGTCGGTTTCGCCCACGGCGCCCTTGCTGCCGGCACGGCTGGTGTTCGCGGCGTCGTTGACCCACGCGACGCCCAACGCCGCCGACCCCTACTATATGTGTCCGGCCGGCGCCTACGGCATCGCGCCGGCAGTGGCGGCGGGCGACACCTTCAGCCTGATGTGCGGCACCTCGGGCGCCGAGAGCCTGCTGCTGAAGGCGAGCGGCAGTCTGCTGCATTTCGCGCCGGGCAACGCCTATGCGCCGAACCTGGTGCTGCCGACGGGGCTCGGCATCGAGCGCGACTACATCGTCGAGAGCCTCACGGCCACGGCGACGACCGCGTGGGTCTATGCGGTCAACGCCGCCGCGGCGCCGGTCTATTTCGCGCAGCCGAACGAAGCGCTGCTCTATGGCACGCCGCCGACACCGATCGGCGCAGACGACGCGCTGGGATTCCAGCCGGTGCCGGCGGGAACGCTGCCGGCGACGCCGACGCCGTTTCCGATGGCGCCCTACACCGCGATCGACGGACCGAGCAGCGATCTCTTCGAGCAGCTGGAGCGCAGCGCGCTGAGCCCGTCGCGGCGCAACGTCATCGCAGCGCTCACGATCGCGGCGCCGGCGGCCGCGGGGGACGATGAGGACGACAACGACAAGCTCGTCACCACGCCGAACGGAATCTTCGTCACGCTCGATTCCACGCTGTCGGTGTGGAAGGCGGTGATCTTCGGGAATTCTCCGGCGGCGGACAGCCCCGACAAGGTCGCGCGCACCTTCGGCTTCCAGAACGTCTCCGGCGGGTTCAAGGCGGCGATCCAGACCAACAGGCTGTTCGCGGTGATCGCCGACCGGGAGGCCATCGACGCGGACGCGGACACGACCTACAGCCTGAACCAGGACGCAGTGGTGGTCCTGCTGCGCCGCGCGGTGCTGAGCGGCGACGACGATCTGGCGCGTCTCGTCGCGGAAGCGGCGGAGCGCATCGGCGGCGGCGCGCCGCAAACCTTCTCGAGCTTCGCCGACCTGTTCGCGCAGGTCGAGGCGATCGATCTCGAAGGCGTGACGCCGTCGGACTACGCCGACGCGTTCGCGGACGCGACGGTCGACGGCGATCTGTGCATCGAGAAATGGACGTTCAAGCTGGCACCGGGCACTTGGCGCGACGACACGGTGATGCTGCTCAAATTCGTCAACCGCAGCATCGACGACCTGGTCGGCGATCCGGGCGCGTGGACCTGGCCCGAGGCGGCGGCGCGCAAGGACCGCACCTTGCAGGACACCCAGGCGCAGCTGCGCCAGATCATCGCCGACGCGCGCGCGGCCGTCGCCGCGACGCCGCCGGAGCGCGTCTCGCCCTACAAGGCGTTCCTCGACGACATCATCGACAATCCCGCCTGGACCGGAACGCTGTTCTTCAACGCCGCGGTGCCGCCGACCAGCCTGCCCAAGCAGCTGCAGGGACTCGCCGCCGGCATCGACTTCGCCAAGTTCAAGGCGCACCACTTCGCGATCTGCACGACGCCTATCGAGGTGAGCGACGGCGAGATCGCGACGCAGCCGAGCAGCCTGACCGCGCTGATCGACTACCAGGACCCGTCCGACCAGTATGTCGACAGGAAGGTCGACTACGCCTTCAAGGTCACCGTCCTGCAAGTCCAGTTCCGCAACTCGGCGATCGTCAATTTCGCGAGCGAGATCCAGCTCCAGGTCAACAAGCTGTTCTCGGTGCCGGTGCTGCTCTCGCCGTCGGAGCGCGGCAACAACGTGGTGCTCGCCGGCACCTATCAGACGACCGAGGACGGCTCGGGCTATTACGACTACGCGCAATCGGGCTCGAACCGCTTCGCCGCCAACAGCAACGTGCTCGACGAGGTCGAGACGCTGAGCTGCCACTATGTGAGCCTCGACCCGCAGACCGTCGGCGGCAAGACCGTGATCGGCTCGCGCTTCGAGTTCGCCGGCCGCCTGCGCTTCTTCGAGCTCGACTATTTCGACGCGTTCTCCTTCGGCCCGGTCCTCGACAAGGAGACCGGCGAGCAGACGGCCGACGGCTATCTGTCGTTCGGCAACATGATCGTGTCGATGAGCTTCGCCGAGGATGCGCCCCAGGAGGCTGTGTTCGCTTTCGACGCCGGCGCGCTGAGCTTCAACATGGCGCAGAGCATTGCGCGGCCGATGAGCCTGTTCCGCCATTTCCCGCTGACGCTGAACGGCCTCGTCGCGGTGCCGCAGCTCGCCATCGAGGCGGGCACGCCGAAGGCGGTGACGCCGGGCAGCCTCGGCTATATCGAATGCTCGACGCCGCTGCAGCCGGGGCGCCCCAACCCGCCCTGGTACGGGCTCGCGTTCAATCTCGATCTCGGCTCGCTCGGCTCGCTCGCCGGCAACCAGAAGCTCGGCGCCGGCGTGATCGCGGCCTGGGGCAACGGCGGCGACGGCTACAACGTCTATATCGGGCTGAAGCTGCCTGGCTCCAACAGCGCCAAGCCCGAGATCCCGATCGAGGGCCTGCTCAAGCTCGCTTTCGGCAAGGTCGAGTTCACCGCGAGCGACGACGCGGGCGGCCGCGCCTACATGCTCAAGCTGCGCCAGATCGTGCTGCGCATCCTGCTGCTCAGCTTTCCGCCCGGCAATGTCGACCTCTATCTGTTCGGCGATCCCGCCGCGCGCGCCTCCAACAGCGCGCTCGGCTGGTACGCCGCCTATTCGAGAGCCGAGTGAGCGATGCCCACGATCAAGATCATGTACTGGAACGTGCAGGATCTCGGCACCGATCAGCCTCTGCGTCGCGGCGCCAATTTCCAGCCGATCTGCGATTTCATGGCCGGCTTCGCCGCGCTGTGCCAGGTCGACATCATCTGCCTGATGGAGTCGCGCGAGAATTTCGTCAACTATCTGGGGCCGTTGCGCACGGCGCTGGACGCGGCCTTCGCCACCGCGGGACTGGTGCACAATTGGCGCTACGATTGGATTCCAGGCTCGATCCGCGGCACGTTGGAAACCCGTTTTGCCGAAGACGATCTTGCTGACCGGCCTTCGAAGCGGTTGAAGCTGGTCGTGGACCATCGCGAAGCCGGCCGCGTGCGGCCGACGCGCTTCGAGCAGCTCGGCTACACCGAGACCGGCCATCGCGAAGGCTATGTGATCCTGTGGAACAACGCAGCCACCGGCTTCACCATGATGCAGCGCGCCACGGGTCCGTCGGGCGGCGTCAACACCGCGCTCAACGGCCTTCACAGGCAAGCCAACCACGCCATAAACCTGGTGTTCGACGGTCGCGAGATCGACGGCTGGGTCCAGGTCGGCAACGCACAGCTCGGCCACTGGCTTCTGACGGCATCCGCGCCCGTCGGCGCGACAAGCTGGACGCTTCTGGACTTCGCCCAGCGCGCCGGAACCGCGGGCAACTGGTATGCCGTGCGCCGCCCGGCCTATTGCACCATACAGGTGAACGCGCCCGGCCCGGTCACGAACCGCATGATGTCGATCGTGGTCTGTCATGCGCCCAGCAGCGAGAGCGGTGGCGCCTTCGGAACCACCAACCGCTGCTCCCTGAGCCGGCAGATGTACCAGGCGCAAGCCATGAACAACCAATGGTTCAACGCGGCTTGGACGGTCGCCGGCGGCGACTTCAACGTCAGCACCCAGCACGACTACGCTTATGTCTACGACAGCTTCACGACGGCGCTGGGCCCGACTCACACGGCGGGCGCCGGCTGCGCGCAATTCGTTCCCGCGCGCACCGGAACAGCCAACGAGGCATTGTCCAAATCGATCGTCCGCCTGCAAAAGTCGCGTCCCGGCGGCTTTGGACGCTTCGACCTCATACCGATTCTTCCCGTGCCGCCGGCGCCCGACACCAATGCGCTCTATCGCTCGCTCGCCGTCGACAACATCTTCACGCGCAACCTGACCACGGCGCCGGAGCAGGCGGATTATCAGGTCTACGACGTGCCGGAGCAGCTCGAAACAAACCACAGCCCCGTGGCGCAGCTCGCCAACACGGCCTTCCACGGCTTCATCGCCGGCGCCGTCGCCGGCTTCGCGGCGGATCTGGCAGGCAATCCCGTCCATCCGAACGGAGACATGGTCTACTCGAACATCCTCGACTATCCGCAACTCATGGCGCAGCTCGGCGCCGAGCATTTCACCGTGCCCAGGCGCGCCGCCGAGTTCACCAACACCTTCCTCAGCGACCACCTGCCGCTGGTCGTCAGCGTGACGACATGAGGTGGCAGGACCTCCAGGCGGCCGTCGACGGCCTGATATCCGCCGGCGTGCTCACGCTGGATCAGACGCATTATCTGGGCTCGCCGGCGATCCTGGAGCTTCTCACCTCGACGCAACTTCTTTCGATCGTCGCGACCGTGTCGACGCAGGGCTACCAGGGCACGCGCTACGTCGTCTCGGGCACGATCGCGCGCGCGGATTTTCCCTACATCGCCGACAAGACCGGCCCCGCGCTGCCGGCCACGCTCGACTTCTTCGTGCAGGACGCGATCGCGCAATTGACCGCGACCGTGACGATGCCCAGCGGCTACACGCTGGATGCAAGCTTCCCCTACATGGCAGGAAGCCCGATCCGGCTGTTCCCCGTCGGCGCGGCGACGATCGGTTTTGCCTCCGCGGGCGAAGCGCCGCCGCCGGCGCCGTCGAGCATCCTGTTGCCGCCAGCCTACAAGGGCATGTCGATCACGGGCACGATGTCGGGATTGGCGACCAATCCGCTCACCGAAGGTCTGCTGTGGTTCGTCCCCGACCGCGACACGTTCCCCGTCTCCGGTCCCGTGATCATGTCGGCGGGGAAGGACTACACCGGCGCGACTCTGTACCGGCCGACGATGTATCTGATCGGCGCCCTGCTGGAGCCGGTGGCGCTGGGCCCGTTCAATCTCGGGCTTTCGCTGCTGGCGCAATCGACCTATCTGCCGATCGCCGGATCCGACCAATCGTCGTTCTACGCGATGCCTTACTTCTTCGGCCAGCTCCAGGCGCGGATCACCGGCGAAAAGGGCATCGACGTCCTGCTGCAAATGAAGCTGAACGCCGGAACGGCGAACCTCTACAGCTTCGAGCTGTCCAAGCCCATCCCGCTCACCACGCTGAACGAGCTGCAGCAGATCGTCCCTCTTTCCGGCGAGACCTATTCTTCGCTGGTGCCGAACGAGGTGCCCATCGGCACCGGCCTCGAGCTCACCGAGCTGAGCTTCATCGTGGCGCCCGCCTTGAATCAGCTCGCACTGGTCACCGCAGGCGTGAAGCTGACGGTCCATTGGGAAGTCGTGCCCAAAGTCTTCACGCTCGAAGCGATCACGCTGCGCTTCACGCTGCCGGACCCGATGGAGAGTCTCTCGGGCGCCGTGGCCACCGCCGCCGCCGAGCTGCACGTCTTCGACGGCATATTCGACGTCTCGGTCTCGTTCCCCAGCCTGCAGATCCTCGGCCAGATCCGGCAAGGCACCGTGATCACCTATGCCAACGTCTCGCGCGCGCTGTTCGGCAAGGTGCTGGAGCTGCCCGGCATAGCGAACCCCACGCTCTACGCGCTCGAGGTGGACATCCAGCCGCGCGAGCAGACCTACAGCGTCTCCGGCGGGATTCTCGACGTGCTCTCCGTCGATCTCGGCTTCGTCACCATCGAACTGACCGAAATCGTCGGCGCCTTCCGCTACAGCCCCCTGTCGCAATCGGGCCGCTTCGAGGCGCAGTTTGCGCTCGCCGCGTTGGGCGACGACGTCGGCGACGACGAGCGGCTGGCGTTCCAGTTCTTCGTCAAGGCGGCTGGCACGAAGACCGGAACCGTGACGGTGTGGAACGTCGAAGGCGGCATCGCGGCCGACCACGCCATACCGCTCGGCACGCTGGTGGCGCGGCTGCTGGGCTTCTCGGTCGGCGAGGACGTCAGCATCCTCGACATCGTCCAGCTCTACACGGCGATGACGATGCCGAGCGACGGGCCGAGCAGCTTCTACTTCGAGGGCGCCGCCGCCTCGCGCTGGACGATCAGCCTGCTCGGCGACTGGTCGGTGGAGATCCTGGCCTATGCCCAGCTCGAGCGGCGGCCGAAGGACGAGCCATCCGAGCTCGTGCTGCGCTCGCCGAACGCGGACGACGACACCGAGATGGTGACCGCCGGCGAGCTCGGCGGCAGCCTCGCAATCAACAACTTCAAGCTCGCGGTGATCTATCAGTTCGCGCCCGACAGCCAGGTGCTGATCTTCCGGGCGAGCTACAAGCAGCTCACGCTGACCGCGGCGCTGTCCAGCGGCAAGGACGACAAGGGCCAGACGACGGCGCTGCTGAAGTTCAACCTCTCCGGCGCGACCTTGGGCGACATCATCACCTGGATGGTCAATCTGGCGCGGCCGGACAGCGACTTCACGCTCGACGCGCCGTGGAGCGTGCTCAACGGCATCGACCTGTCGCGCTTCGCGCTCACCGTGGATCTCAAGGCCAAGACCGTCACCGTCGCTTACGAGGTGAACGCGGACTTCCTGTTCCTCCAGCTCAAATCGATCGGGCTCACCTATTACCGCAAGCAGGGCAAAGGCTCGGTCAAGATCGCCATCGAGGGCCGCTTTCTCGGCGTCAAATACGGCGACGGCGCGCCGCCGCTGGAATGGGACCTCGTCGACGATCCGCCGCCCGCGGTGCCCGGCAACAGCGATCTCTTCGTGCTGCGCTATCTGGGGCTCGGCCAGCACGTCTCGCTCAAAAGCTATGCCGCCATCGACACGGTGGAGCAGGCGATCGAAGGCCTGCGCGCGGCGATGCGGCCGCCCGAAGACCCGGACGTCAATCCGCTGCTGCAGCCTGGCGCCAACGCGCTCAATTTCGACGCAAACAGCCATTGGCTCTTCGGCGCCGACTTCACCGCCATGGGCATGCTGCAGCTCGCGCTGGTGTTCAACGATCCCTACATCTACGGCGGATTGATCCGGCTGATGGGCGAGAAGGCGGGACCGCTCGCCGGGCTGCGCTTCGAGCTGCTCTACAAGAAAGTGACCGAAGACATCGGCGTCTACAAGGCCGATCTCATGATCCCGGACCTGTTCCGCCATCTCGAGTTCGGCGAGGTCTCGATCACGCTCGGCCGGCTGCACGTCGACATCTACACCAACGGCAATTTCATGGTCGATCTGGGCTTCCCCCAGAACCGCGACTTCTCCGCGTCGTTCGGCCTGCAGGTGTTCCCGTTCGTGGGCTGGGGCGGCTTCTATTTCGCGTCGCTGACCGGCGCGACATCGACCAAGGTGCCCAAGATCGACAACGGCGTTTTCAATCCGGTGATCGAGTTCGGGCTGGGCCTGTCGGTCGGCGTCGGCAAGACCGTCGAGGAAGGGCCGCTGGCGGCGGGCCTGACCCTGACGCTGGAGGCGATCCTCGAAGGCGTGTTCGCCGATTTCGCGCCGACCGAGCGCTCGGCGAAGAGCGCGTTCTATTTTCGCATCGAAGGCACCGCGGCGATCGTCGGGCGGCTGTTCGGCAAGGTCGATTTCGTCGTCATCCGCGTCGACGTCAGCGCCGAAGCCAGCGCGCGCGTCACGCTGGTGCTGGAATGCTACCAGCCGATCTACATTCAGCTCGAGCTGCACATCGACGTCCGCGCCAGCATCAAGATCCTGTTCATCCGCGTCAGCTTCAGCTTCGCCACCACGCTCGACCTTTCCTTCACCATCGGCCACGCCTCGGCGACGCCCTGGCATGTCGTCAGCGACCGGTCGCAGCGGCTGGACCTGCTGGCGGCGCCCGGCAGCGATGGGTGGCCGTTCCACCGCGCGCGCTCGCCTTACAAGCGGCTGGTGCGCACCAGCCGCCTCCTGCGCTATGCCGCGAGCGGCGCCAGCAGCTCCGTGTACGGACTGATAAGCGGCGAGCAGATCCTGCGCGGCGCGCTGCCGTCGCAATTCTTCGCCCGCGCCGAGGACGATCCGGCCGGCTGGGCTCCGGTGAACGTGTTCGGCGGAGAGATTCCCGTCCTGCGCCTGCTCTGCGCGCCGGCCTTCACGGTCGCCGATCCCGGCATCGGCGCCCAGGGAACGCCGGGAAGCTACCGGCTGGTGCTGACCATGACGGCGGAGACCAGCCGCGATCCGCAAGCCCTCGGCAATCCCGCGCTCGCCCACCCGACGGTCGCGCACAGCCTGCAGGCCGAAGCGGTCGCCGACGCGCCGTTCAATCTCTTCATCGAGGCCTTGCTGCGCTGGTCGCTTTCGACGGTGGAGCAGAATGGCGAGGTGAGCGCGGTCGCGCTCGACGCGCTCTCCGCCGATCTGCGCGCGCCGGCGACGGCCGACAACGGCTTCGCCTACGACAATCTGATCGCGTTCCTGAAGGCGAATTTCACCATCGCCATCGCCGGCAAGCCCGCGGGCGAGAATCCCGACGCGGTTCCCGCCGCCGCCTTCCCGATGCTGCCGCTGCTCAGCTACAGCGCCAACGGCGCCACGGCAGTGCGCTTCGACCAGCCCCAATACACGCTGACCAAGGCCTATAAGGAAGCGCTCAACGCGATCTTCTATCAGCTGTCGCCGACCGGCGCGGACAATGCCGGCCTCGCCGACGACAGTGTCGCCGAGAGCTTCGCGCAATACATCTTCCGCGAATGCTGCTTGATGACGGCGCAGGCTGCGGTCGACGGCTGCATCTCGCTGCTCGAGAGCTTCGACTATCCCCTCACCGCCACGACCTCGCTGCAGGGCATCTGCGACGCCTTCGCGCCGGAGTTGGTGCAGGTGAGGGCCAAGCGCGGCCAGAGCCCCGAGCACATCGCCGCGCTGTTCGGCGGCAAGGTCGAGCGACTTGCGGCGCTCAATCCGGCGTTCGCGTCGCGCGGCCGGGCCGAGGCCGGCGAGAGCGTCACGGTCGCGGTCGAGCTTACGCCCGGCGTTATCGCCGACCTCAACCGCGATCACCCGTTGACCGCGGTCAAGCAGATCGCCGTTCCCGCCGCGCCGCACCAGATCCGCGGCGACCGCAGCCTGACCGACATCGCGACCTCTTACGGCTTCGCGTCGGCCGCGGCGATGGTGACGACGGAAGCCGCCGACCAGAAAGACCTGCTGCGCCCCGACGCGAATGTGGCCGTGGCGCAGATCAGCTACACGTCGCGTGCCGGCGACACGCTGGCGTCGGTCGCGGCGCTTTATCTGGCGCGGCGCGCCGAGCTGGGCGATGCAAGCGCAGCGGCGACGCTGACGCCGGAAATCGCGCAATGGTTCGCGCAGGCCGTCGCCGATCTCAATCCGACGACGGACCTCGGCGGCATTGTCGCCACCGATACGGCGCTCACCGTGCCGGCGCTCTATGGCAGCACCGCGACGACGGCGACGTATACGAGCTACAGCGGCGACCGGCTGGCGTCGATCGCCGACGCGCTGTCGCTGCTCAACGTCGCGACGCCGCCCGCCGGTCTCACGGCTTACGAAGCGGCGATCACGGCCGCCAACCCGGACCTGCCCGATCCGATCCCCGCGGGCACGGCGGTCGCGATCCCGGCCTTCACGCTCGCGCTGCCGCCGCGCGTGACCCTGAACGATCTGGCGGGCGGGTTGCTGCAGACGCTGGACACGGCCATCGGTCTCGTCGCCGGCAACAGCACGGCGCTGACGCCGCAGGCGATCCTGATCGTGCCGGCGTTCACCATCGTCACCGCGGCCGGCGACACATTTGCGAGTCTGGCTCAGACCTACGACCTCGGCTACGACGCGCTCGGCGACGCGGCGAAGGACATCGCGGGGCTTTTCGCCACCGATCCGGCACGCGTCGTGTTGAAGGACCTGCCCCGCGCGGGCGTCGATCAGCTCACCGCCGCGTTGATCGAGGACCAGGGCCTGGCCAACCAGATCAGCGGACAGATCTCGCGCTTTCTGCTGCATGGCGTGCAGCTGCCGTCGCCGACCGCGCCCGATCCTCTGACTGCGCCGCTGCAATCGATCTTCGACCTGACCCTGCAGCAATTCGCAGGCCCCGATCCGGCCGACTATGGCGACGGCGCGACCTATCCGATCGCCGTGACGCTGACCGATCCGGACGATGCGAGCTGGATCAGCTTCGAAACCAGCGAAGTGGTGGCGGACGACGCGACGCTGACGGCGTTGCGCACCCGCAGCGCCGATTTCGATTTGCGCAACCCGGCGGCGGCGAGCCATCCCGAGCGGCTGCAGGCGGGCCGCATCGTGCGGCTCGACACCGTCGCCGAGCTCGACATCGCGATCACGCAGGCCGAGATGATCGCGGGCTATCCCACGCTCACCTTCACGCCGAGCGTGGAGGCCGCGCTGGCGCCGCTGCCGCTGTTCCGCCTGGTGCCGCAGCGCTATGGCGTGCAGGAATATCTGACCTGGCAGGCCGGCGAGCCCATCGCGGTGCCGACCAGCGCGGGCTCGGTCACGCCGATCAGCGGCGGTCCGGGCATCTGGATGTTCCCCAACTCGCTGCTGAAGACCATCGCGGCGAACGAAGGCCCCAGCGCGGCGTACGAGCTGCTGCAGGTCGCGGCCACCGATCTCAGCAGCGCAGCCGAGACGCAGGAGGTCGCGTCCTATGGCTGGGCGACGCTGGTCGCGTTCAACACCAAGCAGATCGCGCGCGACGACGATCCGGCGCAGGTCCTGCCGCACAGCTACGGCATCGGCGGCGCGGACCAGCAGGATCGCGACCGGCTGCTGGCGCTCTACGAGCACCTGAAGACGATGAGCGGGAGCGATCTCGCCGCGGTGCGCTTCTATCTGCTGCACCGGCCGCGCGCCGACACCACGCGGCCCGACGGGCTGGTGTCGGTGCCGCTCGACAGGACCGCGACCTACATCCTCAAGGCCAATCTCACGACCGAGACGCGCAGCGGCGCGCCGGACGATCTCGCGCGCGCGGCCGGAGACGAAGAGCTCACCGAGATCTATGCCGCGCCGATAAGCGACGCGGCGAGCTTCGCCGGCCTGCTGTGGGCGGCGAGCATCACCAACAGCGGCGGCTTCACGCTGAACTATCAGGGTACGGACGGTTCGGACCTGCCGGCCGCGATCTTCGGCAGGGACGGCGGCGGCGGCCAAGTCTGGCTGATGGCGCTGCTGCCCGACCAGACGACCGGCACATCGCCGTCGCGCGCGCTCTATGCCTTCAACAATTGCGCGATCACCGAGGGCAACGTTCTGCCGAGCGACTGGCAGCTTCTCATGCAGCTCGCGCAGGACGCCGACACCACCAAGGTCGCGACCGTCGATCCCGGCGTGATCGCGTTCGCGATGGCGCTCGACAATCCCGATCTCGCGACGCCGTCGAACGCGCAGATCGCCAGCGAGTTGTTCAGCCTGCTCGCCTATGGCGTCGCCGATACCGCCGATTTCGCGCAGAGCTATCAGGCGTTGCCGGTCGGGCCGGCGGAATCGGCGACCAAGACCTTGCCCATGGGCTTGAGCGAGCCGCTCGAGGCGGAGGACCCCGAGGACGCGCCGTACTGGCTCTATCACCAGGGCCTGCGCATCAGCGGACAGGCCAAGCATCTCACGGCGCCGGCGACGCAAGGGCTGCCGCCGCCGGCCGACGATCCTTACGCCGGCATCGGCAGCAACACGCTCGCCAAGCTGAACTTCCAATATCGCGACGTGTTCGGCAACCAGACGCTGCCCGACGCGTCCTATCAGAACATCGCGTTCCCGGTGGGCTACACCGACCCGGTGATCGGGCTCGGGCAATGGACCGGCGCCGCGCCGTCCTATCAGCTGCTGCCCGGAACGACGGCGCAGCTCTCCATCGCGCTCAGCCTGCAGATGCTGAGCGCCCTGCCCGGCATCGGCGACGTGCTCGCCGAAACGCAGACGCGCACCGCCAACACCGCCAAGCGCTATGCGCAGATCTATTACCAGGTCATGCGCCCCGACCTTGCGGTCCAGCTTCGGACGTCGCTGCCGGTCGCGCCCGACAACGGCCAGACCTATCGCACCATCGACAAGCCGCCGATCGCCGACTTCGCAGCGGCCGCGTATCTGTTCCTGACCGCCACCGCGAACCTCAGAGAGGCGACCGCCGATATCGCGACCGCCCCGACGCTCGGCGCCGTCGCCGATCTCTATCGCGTGACGCAAGGCCAGCTCGCGGCAGTGAACGGCGCGGTTCCGCTGTCGACGCTGTTCGACGCTGCGATGACGGTGCCCGAGTTCCATACCACCGCGCCGGGCGAAAGCGCCGCAACGGTCGCCGCCGCGAACCCCACGCTCGCCAGCGCCACGGCGTATCTGACGCAGAACGCGACGTTGCCGCTCACCGAGCGCAAGGTCCTCGCGGCGCCGGCCTATTCGATCGACAGCGGCACGGCCAAGCCGTCGCTCAACACGCTGGCCAAGGACAATCTGTGCAGCGCCGCCGGGCTCGGCGCGGCGAATGCCGGCGTCGCGAACGTCCTGGCGCCCGACCTGGTGCTGGCGTTCGAAGAAGTCGTGCTGAAGGCGCAGGACGGCGAGACGCTCGACGCGTTCGCGGCGCGATTCACGCAGACGCTGCTCGGCGCGGAGCCGAACACCGCGCCGTCGAGCTGGACCGTCACCGCCTCCGACCTCGCCGCCGCCAATGCCGACGTCGCGCCGTTCTTCGCCGACGACCAGACGCTGTCGGTGACCGACGCCGTCGCCGGCAAAGCCGATACCTTGACCACGCTGGCGGCGCGCCACGCCGAATACAGCATCGCGGCGCTGGCGGGCGCCAACACCGCGCTGGTCGACATCTTCCCATCCGGCCTGCCGGCGCTGATCGCCGCGACGACCGAGACCGCGCCGGCGACGCCGCTCGCCGATTTCGCGGCGGTGCGAGGGCTGAGCGGCGAGCAGCTGTTGAGCGCGAACGGCGCCACGGCGCTGAAGAGCACGGCGCGCCTGACCGTGCCGGGCATGACGGTGCTGCCGTCGTCCATCGCGCAGCCCCTATATATAAAGTCGGGCCAGACGCTGGCGACGCTGGGCCAGAATTTCGCCTTGAGCGCCGACACCTTCGCGACCCTGAACCAGGCGCTCACCGAGCGCTTCACGGGCTCGCCGACCTTCTCCGCCAACGGCAAGCAGGTTCAAGCGGCGAACGCGGATTCCTTCGCCTCGCTGCTCGTCAAGGCGAACGCCGCGGGCGTCGCCAGCACGATGTCCGAACTCGTGGCGCTGATCGACGCCCAGCCCGCATCGCTGCGCCCCGGCGCGCTGTACACCGCGACGTCGACCGCGACCGCGGCAGCGATGAGCCTGCAGGCGCTCGCCGACCTCTACAACGTCGCGCCGGCGGAGCTTGCGCTGGCCAATCCCGGGCAGCTGCGCTTCACGACCGCGTCGGGCGACGTCACCTATCAGGGCCTGAGCCTCACCGTCACCGCGACGGACACGCTGAACGCGCTGTCGTCCGCGTTCGCCCGCACCTATGGCATCGACGCGCCGGTCGGACCGCTGGCGGCCGCGAACGCGACGACCTTGCAGGTGCCGGCGGGACTCATGCTGCTGCTGCCGGTGCGCGCCGCGGTGACCGATCTGCCGCTCGATCCGGCGACGGTCGGCTATCCGGATTCGATCTTCAAGATCGCCGTCGCGCTGTCGCTGGTGCGCAGCGACGAGACCATGCTCAATCCGAACTTCCGCGACGCGGCGGCGGCCAGCGTGCGCGCGGCGAGCTGCGATATCCCGCCGCTGGCACAGAGCGAAAGCCAGCAGACGCTGACTTTGGTCGACCAGGCCAAGCAGTTCGAGGCGGCGCTGCCCGGCACCAAGCTCTGCACCGGGCGGCGCGGCGGCGATGCCGGCTCGGGCTTCGACGAAGACAGCCCGCGCGATCTGTGGGTCGTCGTGTTCGGCGCGCAAGGCTTCTCGAAGGTCGCGCTGACCGCGGCCGGCGTCGATTTCTATGGATTGAAGCCGTTGTGGCGCAAGCTGATCACGCGCAACAACGTGATGTTCAAGGATTTCATCGACGGCGGCTGGACCGCAAACGCGACGGCGCACAGCTTCCAGAACATCGACATCGAAAGCTGGGCGCAGAGCTTCCTGTCGGCGATGGACCTGATCCTGTCGCCCGCCTATGCGGCGGCGCTCTATGCGCTCGACCACGATCCGCAGGGCGGCGTCTATGCGCAGATCGCGGCTGCGAAGCAGAGGCTGGTGGACGCCATCGGCGCCGGCCTCGCGCCGATCCTCGACGGCGCGCCCGACGCGGGACGCGCTTCGGCGGCCGAGAAGCTGATGGACCGGCTCAAGATCACGTTGAGCGGGAACTATCAGACCACCGCGATCGTGCAGTTTCCCACCGCGGTCACGGGCACGACAAGCCACGGCCAGGCGCGGCTGGTCGGCAAGCCGCTCACCCGGCGCCCGGTCACCGACAGCGCGACGCGCGGCCTCGACACTCTGGCGGCGCGGTTCGGCGTGTGGAACGTCTATCTCGCCGAAGTGCTCGCGCAGATGCCGAAGATCCTAAACCAGGATCTCACCGTCACCATCGGCCAGGCGTCCTACAAGATCGTGCCCGACAGCACGATCGCGATCATGACCGCGGCGTTGGGCCAGCCTTCGATCGAGGCGTTCGTCGCGGCGCTGCCCGCGGCGGACAATGCCGTGCTGTTCGGGCTGAATATCGAGCTCAATCTTCTGGGGCTTACGCACGCCACCGGCGCCGCGAGCAGCTTCGCGGCGCTGGCGCAGTATTTCGACGTCTCTGTCGGACAGGTCGCGCGCGCCAACGCGAACATCGCCGGCATCTTCGCGAGCAATGCCGTGCTCGCTTATCCCGGCAAGCCCGGCGTCACGATCACCATCACGGCGCCCGCGACGACGACGCTGCTGTCGGCGGCTTCGATGTTCGCGGGCGAGGATCCGCCGACGCCCGAAGCCCTTGCCCAGGCCAATCGCAACGCGCCGGTCGTCGCCGGCGGCTTCGCGGCGAAGAGCCTGGAGATCATCCCCGAGCACACGCTGAGCACGGGCAAGATCGATCTGTCGACGGCGACGGGGGCCGCGAACATCCTGTTCAACGTCGCCAGCGAAGAGCAGCACAAGAAGGTCTTCCTCGACCTCGACTACGAGATCAACGAGGTCGAGTACGATATCCGGCCCGTGCCCGGCGCCGGCGGCTATGAAGCGTCCGAATGGCTGTCGATGATCCTGCCCATCAACCGTCAGAACGGCGCGCCGTCCGGCGTCTCGCTGACGCCGGGCATTCAGGAGATCCCCGTCCCGCTGCGCTCCTATCCCAATGCACCGACCTTGCTCGGCCAGGGCGGCGCGCCCAGCCATCCCGGAACCGCCGACCTCGACGCCATCAAGCGCTGGAGCTACGCGACCAGCTATCGCTACGACATGGCCGAGCAGGACGTGGTGTCGCTCACCGCGACGCTGAACGCGACCGTCGGCTATCAGCCGTCGTCCTTCGCGGGCGACGACGTCACCCAGGTGCTGCCGCTGTTCGAGGCGCTGGCGCAATTCGTCGGCGTCTATCCGCAGCTGAGCCCGTCGCTCGCGTCGCTGCTCAAAGCGGGTGGCGATGCGGCGGCGCAGCGCGCGGCGGCCGGCGCGTTCGCGCAGATGGCCGCCAATATCGCGAGCACATGGGCAGCGCGCTGGGCGCCCGCGCCGCGGCGGCTGGCGGCACGCGACGACGAAACGCCGTTCCCGCCGGTGCCGGTGACCTTCCAGATGACGCTCACCGCACAGACCTCCTTCGAGCCGCCGGTGCTCGACACGGTGATCTTGACGCTGGCCGACGGCTCGCCCGCGAACGTCGTGTCGTTCCCCGAGTTGACGGCGGTGTGGGCGGATCGCAGCGTCACGCCGCAAGTGCAGGATGCCGGCGAGCGCTCGCGCGTCTATGCCTTCCAGCCCTCGGTCGACGAGCCCGATCGCCTCATCCCGGCCTTCGAGGCCGTGGTCTATCGCTGGAGCTTCGCCGATCTGAACCTCATCCTGCAGCAGACGGCGATCTCGGCGATCGAGATCTCGCGCAATGCGAACCTCGTATCGTCGGGACGCACGGCCGAGGCCTTCGTGTTCACCACGCCGCTCACCGGCTTCAGCACACCGCTCGGTCCTTTCGTGCAGCAGCCGGCGCTGGTCGACATCACCGCGCTCGGCACCGGCGTCGGAGCCGCGCTGGCTGCCGCGCTCGCGTCGATCCTGGCCGGCGATCCGGCGATTTCGCGCGTCATGCGGCTCGCGCTGCAATACGGCTACGAGCTCGCGCCGGGCATCGGCGGCGGCGAGCCGATCATCAGCAACCTGCCGATCGCCTTCTTCCCGCAGTTCTTCGCCGGCGAGACGGCGTCGGTGCAAGCGGTGGTCGACACCTGGCTCGCCGCCAACACCGTGTCGCAGACCGGCAGTCGCATCCTGCTCGACCTCACGATCTATTCCGGCATCCCCGAAGAGACCGACCGCCCCGTGCTCCAGATCCAGCGCCTTGAGTACCGGCTGAGCTGAGCGGCGCGCAGATACGCATAGCCGAAGCCCGCATGCGTGGTCGTCGAGCCCAACACCTCGGTCGTGTTGGAGAAAGATCGGGCTGGAGGTGGGCGCTCGCATAGTCGACATTGCTCGTGCCGTCGTCCGACACGTCGCCCATCTGGACGCCGTTGAAGTAGTAATACCGCGCATGCGGCGCGTTGCCGGAGTACACCGCCGTGTCGCGCATCATGATCTCGCCGTTCAGGCTCGAGGCGTAGGTCACGAACCTCGGCGCGCCATCCTGGATGTCGGCCGTCGCCAGCGCCTCGCGCTGGTCGTAGGTCAGCGTCGAGATCCCGATCGTGTTGTACGGATCGGTGGTGTTGC
>DASZQV010000025.1:0-62097 GCA_035549495.1 Rhizomicrobium sp.
CCGGACATGCTGGTGGCGCCGGATGGCGAGACCGTGGCGGTGCGCGGTGCAGACGGGCGGCTGCATTTCCTGCGCCCGCCTGCGGACAAGTTCATCGCCCGCGCCTGGCTGCGGCGCGACGGCGACAGCCGCGACATCGCGCAAGCTGTCGGGATGGAGGGCCTGCGCTGCGACGCGCTGGGCTGCGTGGTGACGCGCAAGGGCGTGACGATTGCCGCTTCCATGCGGGCGGAGGCGCTGGCGGATGACTGTCAGAGGGCGCAATTGGTCGTCAGCGCGGTGACGGTGAGGAATTGCAAGGGCCCCGCGCTGGTGATTGACCGCGAGGCAGCGAATGCCGGGCAGGGCTGGGAGATAACGCTGTCCTCGCCGCCGCGCGCCCAGAGCGTGCGCGAATGGCGCGGGTCACGGCCATGGGTGGCGGCGATCAATACCGCCGAATAAGGCCCACCAGCCTGCCCTGCACCTTCACCCGGTCCGAGCCATAGAGCCGTGTCTCATAGGCGGGGTTGGCGGCTTCCAGCGCGATGGAATCGCCGCGGCGGCGCAGGCGCTTCAACGTCGCCTCGGCCTCGTCGACCAGCGCCACGACGATCTCGCCGGTGTTGGCGGTGTCGGATTCCTGGATGATCACCGTGTCGCCGTCGAGGATGCCGGCATTGATCATGGAGTCGCCGGTGACCTCGAGCGCGTAATGGTCGCCGCGGCCGATCATGCCGCCGGGCACCGGGATGTCGGAGAGCTTGTTCTGCAGCGCCTCGATCGGCGTGCCGGCCGCGATGCGGCCGACGAGGGGCACGTTCACCGCGCCCTCGCTGTCGCTCATCGCCCGGCGCGGGCTTCCGGCCACGCGCGCGTCGAGGCCGGGGCGGCCGTCGGGGCGGCGGCCGGCGGCCGGGCTCATGCGCTGCACCTGGCTGCGCGTGGTCGCGGGCCGCAAGGTCTCAGCCACGTTGTCGGGGAGCTTGACGATCTCCAGCGCACGGGCGCGCTTCTCCATGCGGCGCAGGAATCCGCGCTCTTCCAGGGCCGTGATCAGCCGGTGGATGCCGGATTTGGATTTGAGGTCGAGAGCATCCTTCATCTCGTCGAAGGAGGGCGGGACGCCGGTCTCGCGCACCCGCTCGTGGATGAACATCAACAGCTCATATTGCTTGCGGGTCAGCATGGACCACGTCTCCTGTTATCGCCTTGGCGAACAAATCCGAAACATGGAGAATCGTTCTACTTTAGTTCTTCGGACCCGTCAACGCACAAAATCTGGGATCAGAGAACAATCGCCTCGACGCGCTCGCCCGCGGATGCAGCCGGTGCGTGCGGCGCGCGGACGATCAGCGCGTCGGCCCGGGCCAGCGCGCTCAGCATCGAGGAGTCCTGCACTGCGAACGCCTCGACCCAAGGCTCGCCGTCGCGCCAGGCGAGCCGCGCGCGGACATAGTCCTGGCGCGTGTCGTTCGCCGCCATCGGCTTGGCCAGTCGCGCCGACAGCAAAGGCGTCGCCGTCTCGGCGCCGAGCAGCGCCGCGATTGCGGGCCTCACGAACAGCAGCGCGCAGACGTAGGTCGAGACCGGATTGCCGGGCAGGCCGAGCAGCGGCGTCGCGCCGAGGCGGCCGAAGATCAGCGGCTTGCCCGGCCGCATCGCGATCTTCCAGAAATCGAGCGCGAAGCCTTTCGGCCCGAGCGCGCGCTGGATGAGGTCGTGGTCGCCGACCGAGGCGCCGCCAAGCGTCACCACGAGGTCGGCGCCCTTGGCGCTATCGGCGATGCGCTCGATGGCGTCGATGGTGTCGGGCAGGATGCCGAGATCGCGCACCGTGCCGCCCCAGGCTTCGACCATTGCATGTAATCCGTACCCGGACGATGCGACGATGCCGCCGGGCGGCCGCGGCTCGCCCGGCCTGTGCAGCTCGTCGCCGGTCGCGGCGATGGCGATCACCGGCTTGCGGCGCACGCGCAGATCCGCAACATCGCCCGCCGCGACCAGCGAGACGTCGCGCGCCGTGAGGCGCCGACCGGCGGCCGCCAAAACCTGGCCGGTCTCGAAATCCATACCCTTGGGGCGGATATGCTTTCCCGGTTTGGCCGCCACTTTCAGCAGGACCGTGTCGCCGTCGCGCTCGGCATCCTCCTGGATGACGATGCCGTCGGCTCCTTCGGGCACCACGCCACCGGTGAAGATGCGCACCGTCTCGCCTTGCCGGAGTGCGCTGTCGTAAGGCCGCCCCGCCGGCGCCTCGCCGACGACGCGCAAGGTGCCGGGGACATCGGCCGAACGCACCGCATAGCCGTCCATCGACGACATCGGCGCGGGCGGCTGGGTCATCCGCGCACGGACGTCTTCGGCCAAGACGCGGCCGGCAGCATCGCCGACGGCAACGGTCTCGCTCGTCATCGGCGTCAGCGCCGCCAGCACGCGCGTGACGGCGTCCGCGACGGGGATCATGCCTTGTAAGACCCGCTCTTGCCGCCCGATTTCGTCAGTAGACGGACGGTCTCGATCACGGTGTCCTTGCCGAGCGCCTTGACCATGTCGTAGAGAGTCAGCGCCGCGACCGACACGGCGGTCAGCGCTTCCATCTCGACGCCGGTCTGCGCGTTGGTCTTGACGAGCGCGGTGATGCGGATCGCGCGGCGCTCGTCCTGCCATGCGAAGTCGATGTCGATTTTGCTCAACGGCAATGGATGGCAGAGCGGGATCAGCTCCGATGTCTTCTTCGCCGCCAGGATCCCCGCGATGCGCGCGGGCCCGAGCACGTCGCCCTTGGGCGCGTTGCCGGCCTTTGCGGCTCGGTACGCTTCGGCAGAAAGAACGACCGCGGCTTCGGCGGCGGCTTCGCGCGCCGTGACCGCCTTGTCCGACACGTCGACCATGCGCGCGGCGCCGTCGGGACCGAGATGGCTGAGCTTGCTCATGAATGGAGCTTAGCGCCGGTCAGCGCCCGCGTCGCGGCCGTCACGTCGCCCTGGCGCATCAGGCTCTCGCCGATCAGGAAGGTGGTGACGCCGATCTCCGCCAGCCGCGCGAGGTCGTCGGGCGTGGCAAGGCCGCTCTCGGCGACGACGAGGGTCTCGTTCGGGATTTTCGGCGCCAGGCGCATCGTGATCGCCGTGTCGGTGACGAAGGTGTTGAGGTCGCGGTTGTTGATGCCGATCATGTCGGCCTCCAGCGCGATCGCGCGCTCGAGCTCGGCCTCGTTGTGCACCTCCACCAGCACGTCCATCGCGTGGTAGTCGCGCGCCAGCGAGAACAGCTCCTTCGCCATCTCGTCGTCGAGCATCGCCATGATGAGCAGGATGCAATCGGCGCCCCAGACGCGCGCCTCGGTAACCTGATACGGATCGAGCAGGAAATCCTTGCGCAGGCAGGGCAGGGCGGTCGCCGCGCGCGCCCGGGCCAGGAATTCGGGCGCCCCCTGGAACGACGGCGCATCGGTCAGCACCGACAGGCACGCCGCGCCGCCCGCCTCGTAAGCGCGCGCCAGCGAAGGCGGATCGAAATCGGCGCGGATGAGGCCCTTGGACGGGCTCGCCTTCTTGATCTCCGCGATCAGGCCGTAGCGATCCGCGGCCTGCGCACGCAGCAGCGCGGCGCGGAACCCGCGTGGCGGCGATTGCTTCCACGCCTGCGCGTCGAGCGCGTCGTCGGAGAGGCGCGCTTTCGCGGCCGCGACCTCTTTGCGCTTATAGGCGGCGATGTCGTCCAGGATGCTCATGCGTTCGACACGTCTATCAATCGCTCCAACGCGCGCCGCGCCCGGCCCGAGGCGATCGCAGCTTCGGCAAGCGCGACGCCGTCGCCGATGTCGCGCGCCTTGCCCGCGATCACCAGCGCTGCGCCGGCATTGAGCACGACGATATCACGGAACGGTCCCGTCTCGCCGTCGAGCAGGCGGCGGATCGCTCCCGCATTGTGCGCGGCGTCGCCGCCCTTGAGATCGGCGAGCGCGGCCAGGCGCGGGGGCGTCAGGACGAAGAGCAAAGCCTCGCCGCCCACGAGGTCCGCGACATGGGTCTCGCAGGTCGTGGTGACCTCGTCGAGCCCATCGCCGCCATGCACGACCCAGGCGCGCTCGGTGCCGAGCGCCGAGAGCACCCGCGCCACCGGCTCCAGCCATTCGCGCGCATAGACGCCGACCAGCTGGCGCTTCACCCGCGCGGGGTTCGACAGCGGCCCAAGCAGATTGAAGATCGTGCGCATGCCGAGCCGTGAGCGCACCGCCGCCACGTGGCGCATCGCGGGATGGAAATTGCGGGCATAGAGGAAGCACGATCCGGCCGTATCGAGGCAGCGCTGCGCCGCGTCGGGACCAAGATCGATCTTCACGCCCAGCGCTTCGAGCACGTCGGCGGCGCCGGCGCGCGAGGTGGCGCTGCGATTGCCGTGCTTGGCGACCGGCACGCCCGCGGCCGCCACGACGAACGACACCGCGGTCGAGATGTTCAGCGTGCCCAGGCCGTCGCCGCCGGTGCCGCAGAGATCGATCGCGTCCGGTGGCGCCTCGATGGAGCGCATATTGGCGCGCATCGATTTCGCGGCGCCGGTGATCTCGGGCACGGTCGGCTTGCGCTCGGACATCGCGCGCAAGAAATCCGCGAGCGTGTCTTCGTCCACCCGGCCGGCGAAGATCGCGTCGAACGCATCGGCCGCCTGCGCTTCGTCCAGCGTGCGGCCGGCGATGACCTCGGCGAAAGGGCTCATGCGGGCTCGCGCGCGAATTCCTTCGCCAGCGCCAGGAAATTCGACAGCAGTGCGTGGCCGTTCTCCGACGCGATGCTTTCGGGATGGAACTGCACGCCGTGCACGGGATGGCTCTTGTGCATCGCGCCCTGGATCACGCCGTCGGCGCTGGTCGCGGTGACTTCGAGCGCGTCGGGCACGCTCTCCGGCAAGAGGGCCAGCGAGTGGTAGCGCGTCGCCTGGAAGTCGTTGTTCAGGCCACGGAACACACCCTTACCGGTGTGGTGGATGCGGCTGACCTTGCCGTGCATCGGCTCCGGCGCGCGCACGACCCTGGCCCCATAGACCTCGCCGATCGCTTGGTGGCCGAGGCAGACGCCCAGGATCGGCACGCGGCCATCGGCCTTCCGGATCACGTCCATGCAGATGCCGGCCTCGTGCGGCGTGCACGGCCCGGGCGAGAGCACGATCGCGTCCGCGCCCATGCCGAGCGCGTCCGCCGCGCTCAGCTCGTCGTTGCGCTTGACGACGACATCGGCGCCCAGCTGCCCCAGATAGTGGAACAGGTTGTACGTGAAGCTGTCGTAGTTATCGATCAGGAGAAGCATGCTTCACGCCGCTTTCGACGACCGACGCTTCGGCTTCCGCCGGGAAAGTGCGCGCCAGTATCTCGTTGATGCGCGATTGCCGGCCCGCGCCGGTCGCTTTGTAAGCAGCCACGATCTTCGGGTCCAGCCTCGGAGATACCCGTTCTTTCGGGCTATCGGATTTCGGCCGGCCTCGGCCTCGGTTCATCGCTTCGACGACATCGGGCATTGCGGCTTTGAGAGTGGTGGCAGCAGCAAAATCGGCCTTTGTCGTTTCGGGGATATCGTCGTCCGGCGAGACGCGAATGCGGTGCTTACTTGCCATAACGCTTGACCTCTTTCCCGTTCGCCTTGCGAAAGCTGATGATCCTCGCCTTGGCGCCGCGTCGTAGGAATAAGAACGGTATCCCACTGGAGCTTGCCGGGCGCGAGGCCTGAGAATAGCCGAGAAATAGCATCCTTTGTGTAGGCTGATGCGGCTTGCGGAGGATCATTCGATGAAAACACTCTTTGGCGCCGCCTTGCTCCTGCTGATGCCCACGATCGCGCTCGGGCAGACGGCAAAGCCGGGACCGGAGGTCCAGGCGCTGGGCTACTATGTCGGCACGTGGAAGGGACACGGCGAAGCGAAGGCCGGGCCGCTCGGCCCCGCCGGCAAGCTGTCCAGCGAGATGACCTGCAGCTGGTTCACCGGTGGGTTCCAGGTCGTCTGCCGCGGCGCGGAGATGGGCCCGACCGGCAAGCGCGCGTTCCTGAACATCCTCTCCTACGACCGCAAGACGAAGACCTATACGGAGTATTCCGTCACCGATCTCGGCGAGGCCGAACACGATCAAGGCGGGACCCTCGCCAAGAACAAGCTGACGTTCCTCCTGACCCCGGCCCCCGGCGTCAAGGTCCGCTACACCGAGGAGCGCCTGTCGCCGGTTCTCCTCGCCTACCGGACCGAGGCTGCGCTTGGCGCAAAGCCGTGGCGCGTGATCGCGGAAGGCAAGATCGCCAAGGTCAAGTAGCGGCGATTGACACCGGCGCGGCGAGGCGCAGTAGATCGCCATGCCCCGGAAGCGGCCGATTCGACGTTCGAAGACCTCGTATATGGTGGAAGCCGCGTTGTGGCTGGTGCTGGCCGGCGCGCTGGTGCTCGGCGTCGACCGCCTGGCGAGCGGCGTGCCTGCGGACGGCCCGCAGGCGGACATCGCGATGCGCGGCAGCGTGCTCGAGCCGGAGGCCCCTGAACCCTTGACGCGGCTTTCGCCGGACGCGCATCCCGCCATCGCCATCGTCATCGACGACCTCGGCGAGGACGTCGCCCATACCAGGCAGGCCATGGCGCTGCCGAGCCAGGTCGCGCTCGCGTTCCTTCCTTACCCGCGCTGGACGCCGGCCTTGGCGCGCGAGGCCGGCCGCGGCGGCCACGAGGTGCTCGTTCATGTGCCGATGCAGGCTTTGGGCGAGGCCGATCCGGGACCGATGGCGCTCACCACCGCCTTGCCGCGCGCCGAGATCCTGCGCCGCCTCGATTGGGCGCTGGCGCGCGTGCCGGGCTTCGTCGGCATCAACAACCACGAGGGCAGCCGCTTCACCGCCGACGCGGACGCGCTCGCGCCGGTGATGGCGAGGCTCGCCGAGCGCAAAGTGTTCTTCTTCGACTCGCGCACCACGCCGGACACGCAGATCGTGCCGATGGCGCGGGCCTATGGCGTCTCCAGCGCCGGCCGCGACGTGTTCCTCGACAATGTCGCGACCATCGACGCCGTCGACGCGTCGTTGCATGCGCTCGAGGCCAAGGCGCGCGCGCAGGGCACGGCCATCGCCATCGGCCATCCGCACCAGATCACGCTCGATGCGGTGGCTTATTGGATCGCCCATCGCGACGGCTTCGCGCTCGTCACCCTGCGCGAGGCGATGCGGCGCAAGCAGCCGCTCGTCAGATGAAGTCGTGCGTGTCGATGTTGCCGATATTGGCGCTGCTCTCCATGTGGAACACCATGTCCTGGCCGGACTGGTAGCCGGCGGTGCCGTTGGCGTCGACGATCAGGAACGTCTCGCCGGCCAAGGTGCCGGCGGTCGGCGTGAACAGCACGGCGTGGTTGGCGCCGAGCTGGGCCGCGCCGATCGCCGTCGCGAGATCGCTGTTGAAGGAATTGAGCGACAGCGTGCCGGATGCGACCGTCATGTTGATGCCGGTGACGCCCACCGGCAGGTCGAACAGATCGGCGCTCGCGAAGTCGAAGCCGTAGATCGTGTCGAAGCTCGTGCTCGCCGATTCCGAGACGTTGAAGAACACATAGGTGTCCGCGCCGCCGCCGCCGGTCAGCGAGTCCTGGCCGAAGGAGCCGATGATGTAGTCGTCGCCCTGGCTGCCGAACAGCGTGTCGACGCTGCCGGTGCCCTGGACCACCTGCGGGTCGGAATTGACGTCGAAGACGAAGGACGACGCGCCGAGCGAGGCCAAGGGAACGCCCGTGAGCGTGATGCTCTCGCTGGAGCCGTTGTAGAATGTCTGGATCACGGCGCTGCCGCCGACCTGCGACAGGAAAGGCTGCAGGTCCGAGAAGCTCGCGACGCCGAGCCCGCGCAGGTCGATCTTGTCGCCGGCGGCGAAGTCGGTGATCGTGTCGTCGTCGAACTGGCGGGCATCGTAGACGAAGGTGTCGTGGCCGCCGCCGCCGGTCAGCGTATCGTCGCTCGTTCCGCCGTTGAGCGTGTCGTCGCCGTCGCCGCCGAGCAGCTTGTCGTTGCCGCCGAAGCCGAAAATGTCGTCCGCGGACTTGCCGCCGAACAGCACGTCGTTGCTGAGCGTGCCGGTGACGACGAGCGAATCCGCGGAATCGTTGAAGACGAACGACGAGGCGGTCAGCGAGCCGAGCGACGTGTTGAGCAGCGCGATCGTCTCGCTCGAGCCGTCGTAGAACAGCGAGATCGTCACGTTCGCGCCGTTCTGGCTCATGAACGGCGTGAGCTCGGAGAGCGAAGACACGTTCAGCGCGTGCAGGTCGATGCGGTCGCCGGCGGCGAAATCGGCGATCGTGTCGCTGCCGAACTCACGCCCGTCATAGGCGAAGACGTCGTTGCCGCCGCCGCCGCGCAGCGTGTCGTTGCTGCTGCCGCCATAGAGCGTGTCGTTGCCGGCGCCGCCCACCAGCGTGTCGTTGCCGCCGCTGCCGTAGAGCGTGTCGGCGCCCTTGCCGCCGAACAGCACGTCGTTGCTCAGCGTGCCCGACTGGATCAGCGGCGTCGCGGAGGTGTTGAACAGGAACGAGCCCGTGCCGAGCGAGCCGAGCGACGTGTTGAGCAGCGTGATCGTCTCGCTCGAGCCGTTGTAGAACAGCGAGATCAGCACGTTGGCGCCTGCCTGGCTCATGAAGGGCTGGAGGTCGGCGAGCGTCGAGACGCCGAGCGCGCGCAGGTCGATCTTGTCGCCGGTGGCGAGGTCGGTGATCGTGTCGGCGCCGAACTGGCGCGCGTCGTAGACGAAGGTGTCGTGGCCACCGTCGCCGGTCAGCGTGTCGTTGCTGCTGCCGCCGTTCAGCGTGTCGTTGCCGGCGCCGCCCAGGAGATAGTCGTTGCCGCCGCTGCCATAGAGCGAATCCGCGCCCTTGCCGCCGAACAGCACGTCGTTGCTCAGCGTGCCGAAGGTCACCAGACGATCGGCCGCGGTGTTGAACTGGAACGACGAGGCGCCGAGCGAGGCCAGGCTCGCGTTCGACACCGTGATGCTCTCGTTGGAGCCGTTGTAGAACAGCGAGATCTTCACGCTCGATCCGACCTGGCTCATGAACGGCGCGAGGTCGCCGAGGCTCGACACGCCGAGCGCGCGCAAATCGATCTTGTCGCCGGCCGCGAAGTCCGTGATCGTGTCGTTGCCGAATTGCCGCGCGTCATAGACGAAGTGGTCGTTGCCGCCGCCGCCGGTGAGGATGTCGTCTCCGGTTCCGCCATAAAGGATGTCGGCGCCGCCGCCGCCGTTCAGCGTGTCGTTGCCGCCGAAGCCGTAGATGATGTCGGCGCCGTTGGTGCCGTTGATTGTCTCGCTGCTGCCCGTGCCGAGAAAAAGTGCCATTGGTTCGCCCCCGTTTTTGCAACCGAGACGGTACTATAGTCGTAGTTCAACTACAACGCAGCGACACTCACTGGCCCTTGCGCGCCGTCGAGGCGTAGCGCACGGCTTCGTCGGCGGCCGACATCAGCGCCTTGGCCTTGTTGACGGTCTCTTGGTATTCCGCCTCGGGCACGCTGTCGGCGACGACGCCGCCGCCCGCCTGGACGTACATCGTGCCGTCCTTGACCAGCGCGGTGCGCAGCACGATGCAAGTGTCCATCGAGCCGTCGGCGGCGAAGTATCCGACCGCGCCGGCATAGACCGCGCCGCGCTTCTCCTTCTCGAACTCGTCGATCAGCTGCATGGCGCGGATCTTTGGGGCGCCGGTGAGCGTGCCTGCGGGAAGGCCCGCGGCGAGCGCATCGATCGCGTCGAGCCCGTCGCGGATATGGCCTTCGACGTTGGAGACCAGATGCATCACATGGCTGTAGCGCTCGATGAAGAAGCTGTCGGTGACGCGCACGTCGCCCGTCTTGGCCACGCGCCCGACATCGTTGCGGCCGAGATCGACCAGCATCAGATGCTCGGCGCGCTCCTTGGGATCGCTCTGGAGCTCTTCGGCCAGCGCCTTGTCCTCTTCCGGAGTCTTGCCGCGCACCCGCGTGCCGGCGATGGGACGGATCGTGACCTTGCCGTCGCGCAGACGAACGAGAATTTCCGGGCTCGAGCCCACGATGGTGAAGCCGCCGAACGCGAGGTGATAGAGGAACGGCGAGGGGTTCAGTCGCCTCAGCGCGCGATAGAGCGCGAAGGGCGGCAGCGCGAAGGGCCGGCGGAAGCGCTGGCTGGGCACGACCTGGAACACGTCGCCGGCGCGGATGTATTCCTTCGCGCGCTCGACGATGGCGAGATATTCGTCATGCGTCGTGTTGGACTGCGTCTCGACGACGGCCGGCAGATCGTCCGGCGGCCGCGGGGAGGCGGGCGCGGGGCGCTCGAGATCGGCCACCGCATCCATCAGCCGCTCGGAGGCGCGGGCGTAGGCGGCGCGCGCGTCGAGGCCGTCCTCGGGCCACACCGGCGTGACGATGATGATCTCGTCGCGGATGGTGTCGAAGATCGCGAGGATGGTGGGTCTCACCAGCACCGCGTCGGGCAGGTCGAGCGGATCGGGCGGCGGCGGCCCCAGCTTCTCGATCAGCCGGATCATGTCGTAGCCGAGATAGCCGAACAGCCCCACCGCCATCGGCGGCAAGCCGTGCGGCAATTCCATCCGCGTCGCATTCACGAGCTTGCGCAGCGAAGAAAGCGGCGGGTCGTCTTCCGCGACGAAGGCATCCGGCGCCGAGCGCGCGCGGGTGTTGATCTCGGCCTTGCCGTCCCGGCAGCGCCAGATGAGGTCGGGCTTCAGCCCGATGATCGAATAGCGCCCGCGCGTCTCGCCGCCCTGGACGCTTTCGAGCAGGAACGCGTAGTTGCGGCCCTCGCCGAGCTTCAGGAACGCCGAGACCGGCGTCTCCAGATCGGCGATCAGCCGCGTGTAGACGGCTTGGCCGTGTCCGCCTTCGTAGCCTGAAGTGAAGGCGCCGAACTCGGGCAGAATCGCCATCGGTCGCTCACGAGCCGCTCTCGCCGCCGACCGCCTGGTTTAGGAGCTTCTGGTTGACCTTCACGTTCATCTTCGCGCGCTGCGCCTTGGCGAGCCCGTCGGTGATGTCCTCGCCGACCTGCTGCGAGATCTGCTGCAGCCCGGCGCGGTAGCGCGGATCGGTCGGCGGCATCGGCGGATGGGTGATGCCGGAGACGCGCGCGACGATGAAGCCGCCCTGCACCCCGCCCGCGCCGAAGACGACCGAGCCGCCGGGCGCGGCGAAGATCTTCATCGTCAGCGGCGCCGAGAAGATCGGCGAGGTGGTGGAGCGCGGCATGGCGCCGCCATTCAGCACCGGCGAGCCGATGGTCTTGGCGATGCCGTCGAGGTTGCCGTCCCTGCGTGCCTGCGCCGCGAGCTCGGCCGCGCGCGCGCGCAGGCGATTGAAGTTCTGCTCGGTGGTCCACACCCGCGTGGCGTCGGCGCGGGCCGCGTCGAGCGACTTCAGATGCGGCGGCGTCACGCCCTGCACCGCGATGCCATAGACCTTCGTGCCCTGGGTGGTGTTGAAGGGGTCGCCGGGCTCGCCGGCCTCGGCCGCGAAGATGTGCTGCAGCAGCTCGGGATCGACGGGCATCTGCGCCGGCTTGCTGCCGTCGGGCGCGAAGCCCTGCGCGTCGATGGCGGCGACGTGGAACAGCTTCATCCCGGCCTTCTTGGCGGCGGTGGCGATGTCGTCGCCCTGGCTGACCGAGTCCTGATAGAGATTGCTCACGTCGCCCAGCCGCGCCATCGCCTTCTGCTGGACGATCGACTTGGTCAGCTCGTCCTTGGCCTGGTCGAAGGTGACAGACTTGCCGGGCGTGATCTTCTTGACCCGCATCAAGACCCAGCTCGCGAAGTTCTTGAGCGGCGCGCTGACGCCGTCCTGGGGCAGGGCGAAGACGGCGGCGCCCAGCGTGGGCCCCAAATCCTCCTGCGACACGGCGTTGCGGTCGTCGATGGTCTTGCCGGCCTGGGCCGCCGCCATCTCGAAGCTCGTGCCGCTCTTGATCTTGTCGGCGGCCGCCTTGGCGCTGGCTTCGTCGGCGAAGGTGACCTGCTGCACGTCGCGGCGCTCGGGAACGATATAAGTGCCCTTGTGGGTTTCGTATTCGTTGTGCAGCTCTTTGTCCGTTGCGCCCATGCCGGCCGACGCGTCGTCGACGGTCAGCGCGGCGACGCTCACCGAACGGTATTCGGGTGTCGAGAAGCGCGCCGCATGCGCCTTGATGTAGTCGCCGAGCTGCTGGTCGGTCGGCGCCGGGGGAGCGCCGAGCATCTGCGCCGTCAGCACGACGTAATCGACGGCGCGCATCTCGGTGAAATAGTCGAACAGGGCATGCGCATAGCCCGGCGGAACCTCGAAGCCGCTCTGGACCGGCGACAGGAGCTGCGAGCGGGTCATGTCGGCGCGCATCGAAGAGACGAACTCGGCCTCGGTGTAGCCGCGCTGCTGCAGGATGTTGTCGAAGGTGCGCTTGTCGAAGGTGCCGAGCGGGCCCTTGAAGGCGTCGATCTGGCGCGCGCGCGCCGCCACGTCGTCGTCGCCGACCATCAGGCCCATGTCGGCGGCGAGCTTGTCGAGCGCGGTGCGGTTGATCATCTGCTGGAGCACGAGGTCGGGCATGCCGGCCTTGCGGGCCTCGTCGGACGAGATGTCGCGGCCGGCGCGCATGCTCTCGTTCTTGAGCACGTTGCGGTAGTCGCGGTTGAACTGGTCGTAGGAGATCGAGGTCGAGCTCATCGAGACCACGTCGGTGTCGGTGCCGCCGCGGAACACGTCGGCGACGCCCCACAGGGTGAAGCTGCCCACCACGAGGAGAAGAAAGACGGAAGCGACCCACGACTTGGCGAAGGTCCGCATTTGCTGAAGCATGAAGTCCTCGGGTCGTGTGGCGGCGAAAGGCGGCGGATGATAGGGAGGGGCCTCAACCGGGGCAAGGCATGGTTTCCGTGACCGAATGGCATGACTTCTTCGTCGCGGAGGTGGGCGCGGCCGCGGCCCTGGCAGGCTTCGTGATCGTGGCGATCTCGATCAACCTGGCCCGGATCATCACATATCCGTGGCTGCCCGGCCGGGCGGCCGAGACCCTGGTCGCGCCGACCGGCGTGCTGGTGACGTCGAGCTACATGCTGGTGCCGGGGCAGGGCGCGGGCCAGCTCGCCAGCGAGCTGGTCGCGACCGGGCTCGCGATGTGGCTGGTGCCGCTGATCATCCAGTTCCGCACCTTGCGGGCGCGGACCGAGCTGCCGGGCCGGGCGCTCGCGGTGCGCTTCGTCCTGACCCAATTGTCGGCGCTGCCCATCGTCGCGGCGGGGGCGCTGTTGTGGAACGGCGCGCCGAACGCTATCGCCTGGATGGTGCCCGGAATCATCGCTTCGCTGATCGCGACGATGATCAATGCCTGGGTGCTGCTTGTGGAGATCCTTCGCTGATGCGTCAACTGATAGCGGGCAATTGGAAGATGAACGGGCTGGGCGATGCCGCTCTGGCCGAGATCGACGCCATCGGCGCGGCCAAGGTCGCGGGTTGCGACATCCTCATCTGTCCGCCGGCGACCCTGATCGCGCGCGCGGCCCGGCGCGGCGTGCCGATCGGCGGGCAGGATTGCCACGCGCAGATCTCCGGCGCCTTCACCGGCGATATCAGCGCCGAAATGCTGAAAGACGCCGGCGCGGTCGCGGCGATCGTCGGCCATTCCGAGCGCCGCCAGCGTCACGCCGAGACCGACGCGCAGGTTGCGGCCAAGGCTGAAGCCGCATGGCGCGCGGGCCTCACCGCGATCGTCTGCGTCGGCGAGACGGAAGCCGAGCGCCAGGCGGGGCATGCGCTCGACGTCGTGGCGCGCCAGATCGCCGGCAGCGTGCCCAAAGGGGCCAGTGGCGCGAACGCGGCTATCGCCTACGAGCCGGTCTGGGCCATCGGCACGGGACGCACGCCGACCAATGACGAGATCGCTGAGATGCATGCGCATATCAGGACGCTCTCGGGCCCCGATTTCCGGCTGCTCTATGGCGGCTCGGTCAAGCCCGGCAATGCGAAGGAGATCCTGGCGCTCGCCAATGTCGACGGCGCGCTGGTGGGCGGCGCGAGCCTGAAGGCGCAGGACTTCCTGGGGATCGCCGCCGGCGCGGCAGCGCGTTCTTAACCAGTTCCCGGCACCGTTCCTTAACGCCCGGCATGGCATTTCCTAATCCGCCAGAAACCCCTTTGCGCGCCGGGATGACAAGGCTCACCTACGATACCGCCGAAGCGCTGGTGTACGACCCCGTCTCCGCCAATCGCATGGCGACGCGCGCGGTGCTCTACACTTTGGGCTTCCGCAACATCGAGAGCGTCGCCAGCCTGGCCGCGTTCTCCGACTTCATCCGCCGCAGGCCGCCGGACCTCGCCATGTGCGAAGTGCAGGGCAACGATTCCGAGCTCTGCGCGATGATCCAGTCGCTGCGCCAGGGCGGCGAGGGCTACAACCCGTTCATCGTCGTCATCGCCACGGCGTGGGAGAAGAACGCCGAGCTGATCGCGCGCGTGGTCAATTCCGGCGCCGACGACCTGCTGCTGCGTCCGTTCTCGACCGCGCTGCTCGGCAGCCGCATCGAGACCCACATCCAGCGCCGCAAGGGCTTCGTCGTCACCACCGACTATGTCGGCCCCGACCGCCGCCGCGACCAGGCGCGGCCGTCCAACGCCGAGCTCTTCGAGCCGCCCAACTCGCTCAAGATGAAGGCCAAGGACCGGCTCACGCCCGAGGCGATGGCGCAGCGCCTGGATCACGAACTGCGCGCGGCCAAGGACGTGCTCAATGCCGAGAAGCTGCGCCGCGACGCGTTCCAGCTTTGCGTCCAGTGGCGGCTGATGCAGGACCTCTTGCCCGGCCGCGGCAGCATCGACGAGCCGCTGGCGAAGATCGCAGGGCTCACCCGCTCCATCGCCAAGCGCTCGCGCGACACGGAATTCGAGGCGGCCGCGAGCTGGTGCGAGTCCATCCTGGCGGCCGTGGAAGGCCTCGAGCTCGGCGTCGACCGCAACGCCTCGATGCATCTTCTGGGGCACGCGGCGCTCAATCTGAACCATGTCTTCCGCCCGGACATCTCGGCCCAGGAGCAACTGGCCGAGATCGACGCCACGGTCGCGATCATCCGCGCCCGCAACGCTCAGAAGATGGCATCGTAGGGCCCCGTCGCGGCCCGCGCTTCCAATCCCGCCCGATTTCCTCTAAACCCCGCGCCCGAATGCGGAGCTCGTGAATGCAGACCCTGTTGATCCTCGTCGAAGTGTTCGTCTCGGCCGCCCTGATCGTGGTCATCCTGCTGCAGCGCTCGGAAGGCGGCGCGCTGGGCATGGGAGGCGGCGGCTCGGGCCTGGGCGGGCTGTTCTCGCCGCGCGGCGCCGCGGACACGCTGACGCGGACCACGAGCATCCTGGCGATCATGTTCTTCGTCGTCTGCCTGGCCTTGAACGTGGTCGCGCTGCGCGGCCGCGACGAGCGCTCGATCCTGGACACGGCGCCCTCGACCACCGTCAACCAGCCGACCAAGGACAACGGTCCGGCCGTGCCGGCGGTGCCCAAGCCTCGCTAATTCGGGTCAGTGAAGCGTCAGAGGCGTTTCCGGCTTCACCCGGTCTATGATCGCCTGGAGGATGGCATCGTCCAGCCTCTCCAACCGCTCCAGCGCGTCGGTGAGCCCGAAATTGACCAGCCGGTTGCGGATGGCGCCGAGCCACACACGGGTGTCGGACAACAGATCGTCCTGTTCGGGAAGCAGTCTACAGGTCTTGGACATGGCACAGCCTTTCACGCGGCGGACGTATTTCGCTGGGCGACGGCGCGGGCGGTATCGACGCGGAACACCTTGCCCAGCGCGTTCTCTTCCGGCCCGCGATCGGCCTCGCCCAAATGGTTCAGCCATTTGAGACCGCCCAGGGTGCCGGCGGTCGCATAGATCGGCAGGCCGCCATAGCGCTCGGCGCCGAGGCCCTGGGCGACGAGCATCTCCGCCAGCACGCGCACCTTCCGCGCGATCCCGGCCCAGACATAGATCGCCGCCGGGCGCTCGCCCGCGCGGGCGATCAGCGCCAGGTCCGGCTCGCGGCCGTTCAGGGTGCGCGCCTCCAGCGCGGCCAGGCCCGCCTCGTTGAGATGCAGGAAGCCGAAATAGCCCGCCAGCAGGTCCGACGCGCCCGAGGCCGGGCGGCGCAGGATCGTCCACAGCGACTCGGGGTTGTGCTTATACACTCCGCGCATGGTGTCGAGCGTGGCGACCGACGGGCCGATTTCCCGAACGGTGAGGGTATGCAGCGCCTCCACTTCCTCGGATTGTGTCATTCTCACCACGATCATGTCGCCATCGGCATGTTTCGCGGTAACCTCTCTGGACGGCAGGGGCGAGCTTAGAGGTTTGTTTTCATGCGCATTTTCGTTCACTGTCGGCCCCCATCAACAGGCGAACGCGTTTGCTATACACGCTTAAGGCGTGTAAATGTTACGCTCGCGTAGAGGGAGGGTCGCACCATGCATCGCGGGCCACATACCGAAGAGAATGAATTGCGTTATGCGGATTCTTCGGAAGAAGACCTGCCAAAGGGTCTGGCCTGGGACGATTTTCGTATATTCCTTGCCGTGGTTCAGACCGGCAGCGTCAACCGCGCAGCCATCCGTCTGGGCTTGAGCCAGCCCACTGCCAGCCGCCGCCTGTCGCGGCTCGAGAAGCGGCTGGGCATCCGCCTGTTCGACCGCGACCGCACGGGTCCCCGGCTCACCCATCACGGACGGCGCATCCTCAACGACGTCTCGGCCGCGGGCTATTCGCTCAACCGCGCCTCGCGCAGCGCGACCGCGCTCCAGGGCCGCATCGAAGGCGATTGCCGGGTGGTGATGGGTGACGGCCTGGCCACCTATTGGATGCCGCGCTTCCTCGGCCGCTTCTACGAGCAGCATCCCAATATCGAGCTCAAGATGTTCGTGGCGCAGGACTCGACCGCGGGCAAGAACGAGTCCTTCGACATTCAGCTCCACTATTACGAGCCGGTCGAGGTCGATCCGGTCTCGATCCGCGTCGCCACGCTTCACTTCATCCCGTTCGCCAGCCGCGCCTATCTCGCGCGCCACAAGGCGCCGAAGACGGTCGAGGACCTCGCCGATCACCGCATGCTCGAGATGACCGCCTATCGCATCGACAAGGGACCGTGGTCGCATTGGCTGAAAGGCGCGCCGCTGCAGAACGCGCCCTTGCTCACCAACCAGAGCGCGCCGCTCGCCGAAGCCGTGCGCCAGGGCGTGGGCATCGCGCTCTTGCCGACCTATGTCACGGCCTTCGACGACAATTTCGTGCCGCTCGACGTCGGACTGCATCTGCCGGCGCCGGTCTATATGAGCTTCCAGCGCGAGGTCGCGAAGAAATGGTCGGTGCGCGCCGTGATCGATTTCCTGCGCGACACGGTGTTCCAGCGCAAGACCATGCCGTGGTTCACCGAGGATTACGCATTTCCCGATGCCCATTGGGGGGCGCTGGCCGCGGAGAGCATGGCGCCCACCGGCGTGGTCGCTTGGTCGCCGGAAGCGCTGCCGGCCTGATTCGCCGTTTCCCGCGCGAAGCCGCATGGAACGCCGGCGCGAAACCGTTGTCTTTCAAGCATTTCGCGCGCGCGATTTAGGGCTTGAGTGCGCATAGCGTTTCGGACAAGGTGGCCTCCCATGGCGCGGTTGATCTTCATCACCGGCGGCGTGGTCTCCTCCTTGGGAAAAGGTCTCGCCTCCGCATCTCTCGGGGCACTTCTGCAGGCTCGCGGCTACAAGGTCCGCCTGCGCAAGCTCGACCCTTATCTCAACGTCGATCCGGGGACCATGTCGCCGTTTCAGCACGGCGAGGTCTACGTCACCGACGACGGGGCCGAGACCGATCTCGATCTCGGCCATTACGAGCGCTTCACCGGCGTCTCGGCGTCGAAGCGCGACAACGTCACCTCGGGGCGCATCTACAGCCAGGTGATCGAGAAGGAGCGCAAGGGCCTCTATCTCGGCCGCACGGTTCAGGTGATCCCGCACGTCACCGACATGATCAAGGAGTTCGTGCTCGCCGACATCGACGATCTCGACTTCCTGCTGGTGGAGATCGGCGGCACGGTCGGCGATATCGAGGGCCTGCCGTTCTTCGAGGCGATCCGCCAGCTCGGCAACGAACTCGGGCCGGAGCAGAGCTGCTTCGTGCACCTGACGCTCGTGCCCTATATCGGCGCCGCGGGCGAGCTCAAGACCAAGCCGACGCAGCATTCGGTCAAGGAGCTGCGCGCCATCGGCATCGCGCCCGACATTCTGCTATGCCGCGCCGAGAAGCCGATCCCCGAGGACGAGCGCCGCAAGATCGCGCTGTTCTGCAACGTCTATCCCGAGCGCGTCATCCCGGCGCTCGATTTGTCGACGATCTACGAGGCGCCGATCGCCTATCACAATCAGGGCTTCGATACCCAGGTGCTGAAGGTGTTCGGCATCGCCGACGCGCCGCCGCCGGATCTGACGCGCTGGAACGGCGTCGTCGACCATGTGCGCAACCCGCAGGGCGAGGTGCATATCGCCGTCGTCGGCAAGTACATGCAGGTGAAGGATTCGTACAAGTCGCTGAGCGAAGCGCTCACCCATGGCGGCTTCGCCAACAATGTCCGCGTCCATATGGACTGGATCGACAGCGAGATCTTCGAGCGCGCCGACGCGGCCGCGCATCTCGAGGGCGTCGACGGCATCCTCGTGCCCGGCGGCTTCGGCGAGCGCGGGGTCGAGGGCAAGATCGCCGCGGTCAAGTTCGCGCGCGAGCGCAAGGTGCCGTTCTTCGGCATCTGCTACGGGCTGCACATGGCGGTGATCGAGGCGGCGCGCGATCTCGCGGGCCTCGAAGGGGCGGGCACGATGGAGAACGGCAAGCCCGACCATGCCGTCATCCATCTCATGACCGAATGGACCAAGGGCAACGAGGTCGAACAGCGCGACGCCGACAGCGACCTCGGCGGCACGATGCGGCTCGGCGCCTATACCGCGCGGCTCGAGCACGGCAGCCGCGTCTCGGAAGCCTATGGCGGCGCGACCGAGATCAGCGAGCGCCATCGCCACCGCTTCGAGGTCAACACGCGCTATACCAAATCGCTCGCCGAGCACGGGCTGGTCGTGTCCGGCTGGTCGCCCGACGGCAAGCTGCCCGAGATCATGGAGATCCCCGACCACCCGTGGTTCATCGGCGTGCAGTTCCACCCCGAGCTCAAGTCGCGCCCCTTCGACCCGCACCCGCTGTTCGCGAGCTTCATCGCGGCGGCGGTGCATCAGTCGCGGCTTGTCTGAGCGGCGATGCACTGGGTCACGGTCTTCGACCTCGACCAGGCGGGCTTCACGCGTTGGTCGCCTGTCCTGGGCGGTCTTTTGGTCCGGGCGTTCGGCTGTATCGTCGCGACGGGGCCGGAAAGCCGCCGCGTGACGGATGGCGTGATCCTCGCGATCGGCGTCCTGATCAGCGTGGTTACTGCCGCCACCAGCGTCTGGGGCTATCTGAGCGCGCGTTCCGCCTTGCATAAAGGCGCGCCGAGATCGTCGAAGGTCCGGTCGTGGACTTCCGGCCCATACCGAGCGGCAGGTCGAAGCTCGAGCACGTCAAAGTCGGCGGCCGAGATTTCGCCTATTCCGACGATTCCGCTTCTCCAGGATTCCATGTCACGAACGCGCGTGGCGATCCGATCCATGCTGGCGAATATGTCCGCATCACCTCCTACAAAGGCGATATCCTGAAGCTCGAGATCCGCGAATGAGCGGCTGGGTCACTGCAGCAGGCCGGCGCCCTCCCGCTGCCGGTCGCGGACGGTGGCATGGGCGGCGGTCGCCCTCATCCCCCGCGCGCGCTGAACATCCGCGCGCCGACGACGCCGATCACGAACCCGATGACGGCGGCGATCAGGGCGATCTTGAGCACGATGCCGATCACCTTCAGCCCTATGAACAGCGCCAGGGCCAGGATCAGGCCTATGATGATCTCGAGCATGCGCATGGGGTCGTCCTTCCGGTTGTCGAATCCATGTTAGATTAGCCCGTGGCGGGCGCGGGGAACCAATCGCGCATCCGGGCGTTTTCCTCCGTTACGACGGGCTGTAACCAGGAACACAAGGTTTAGATGTCTTCCGAGGGCGGGACTGGGGAAGAATCCAGGCGTTTGGAGATATTGCTCAGGGTCGGCAAGGAGATCGCCTCCGAGCTGAACCTCGAGCGCGCCGTGCAGATCGTGACCGACGCCGCGACCGAGCTGACCGGCGCCGCCTTCGGCTCGTTCTTCTACAACGTGCTGAACGACGCCGGCGAGAGCTACATGCTCCACACCCTCTCGGGCGTCTCGAAGGAAGCGTTCGCGGGCTTCCCGATGCCGCGCAACACCGCGGTGTTCGCGCCGACCTTCAACGGCGAAGGCGTGGTGCGCTCCGACGACATCCGCAACGACCCGAGCTACGCCCGGAACGATCCCCATTTCGGCATGCCCAAGGGACATCTGCCGGTGTGCTCCTATCTCGCGGTGCCGGTGGTGTCGCGCACGGGCGAAGTGGTCGGCGGGCTGTTCTTCGGCCATCCCGAGCCTGCCCGCTTCAGCGCCGAGCACGAGAAGCTTGCGCTCGGCATCGCCGCGCATGCCGCAATCGCCATCGACAACGCGCGGCTCTATCGCGCCGCCGAGATCGAGATCGAGCGCCGCAAGAAGGTCGAGGCGGCGCTGCGCGGGGACGCCGAGCATCGCGAAGCCGAGACCGAGCACGCGCTCTCGCAGCTGCGCGACAGCGAGCGCAATTTCCGCCTCCTGGTGCAGAGCGTCACCGACTACGCGATCTACATGCTGGGTCCCGACGGCACGGTCGCGAGCTGGAACGCGGGCGCCGCGCGCATCAAAGGCTATGACGCGGAGGAGATCGTCGGCCACAACTACGCGCAATTCTTCACCGAAGAGGACCTTGCGCGCGGCGTGCCGCAGCGCGCGCTGAAAGTCGCCGGCGAGCAGGGCCGCTACGAGAGCGAAGGCTGGCGCCTGCGCAAGGACGGAAGCCGGTTCTGGGCGCTCGCGGTCATCGATGCGGTGCGCGACGAAAAGGGCCGCCTCATCGGCTTCGCCAAGATCACGCGCGACATGACGGAGCGGCGCGAGGCGCAGCTCCAGCTCGACCGCACGCAGAGACAGCTCTTCCAGGCGCAGAAGATGGAGGCCATCGGCCATCTCACCGGCGGCGTCGCGCACGATTTCAACAACCTGCTGATGATCGTGAGCGGCCAGGTGCAGCTGATGCGCCTGCGCGCCAAGGAGCCGAAGGATATCCGCGCGCTCGATGCCATCGAGCAGGCGGCCGCGAGCGGCGCCAGCCTGACGCGCCAGCTGCTCACCTTCGCGCGGCGCCAGACCTTGCATCGCATCAGCATCGATCTCGACGAGCGGCTGAAGGCGTTCCGCGATCTGCTCACCTCGTCGGTCGGCGGCGCGGTGAAGCTCGAGATCGAGGTCGAGCCGGGCACCTGGCCGGTCGAGACCGATCCGGGCGAGCTCGAGCTCGCGCTCGTCAACATCGCCGTCAACGCGCGCGATGCGATGCCCGGCGGCGGCAGCTTGAGCGTCCGCGCGCGCAACGTCGTGCTCGATGCGAACGGCGCGGTGCCGCTCACGGGCGAGTTCGTGGCGCTGTCGCTGACCGACACGGGCGTCGGCATCGCGCCCGAGACGCTGGCCAAGGTGTTCGAGCCGTTCTTCACCACCAAGGAGGTCGGCAAAGGCACCGGGCTGGGCCTCAGCCAGGTCTACGGCTTCGCGCGCCAGTCCGAAGGCGATGTGCACGTGACGAGCCAGGAGGGGCAGGGCACCACGGTCACGCTCTATCTGCCGCGCGCGCATGGCGCGGCGCAGCCGGTCGTGGCGCCGCAGCCCGTGGGCGAGGCGCTCCGAGGCAAAGGCGCGATCCTGCTCGTCGAGGACAATCCGGAAGTGGGCGAGGTGAGCAGGCTGCTGCTCGAGCAGCTCGGCTATCACGTCGTGCGCGCCGACCGCCCCGCCGCGGCATGCGAGATCTTGCGCGGGCGCGACGACATCCTGCTGGTGCTGAGCGACATCGTCATGCCGGGCGACATGGACGGGCTCGCGCTTGCGCGCGCGATCCGCGAGCGCTACGCGTCCTTGCCGGTGCTCCTCGCCACGGGCTACTCGAGCGCCGCGGAACGCGTCGGCGGCGAGTTCCCGATCATCCGCAAGCCCTACGACTACAACGCGCTCGGGCTTGCTGTTAAGCTTGCCCTGTCGCGCGCGTCGCAACGTCGCGCCGCAACAGGGAGGTGATCGTCATGCGCAGAAACTTTGCGGCCGCGGCGTTCGTGCTGGCGGTGGGCCTTTCGGCCGGCACGGCGCTGGCCGATCCGGTGACCGCGACGTCGTTCGTCAGCTTCACGCCGAAGAGCGGCCGCGGAATCGATCTGGTGCAGGGGTTCAACACGCTCGCGCCGGCGATGACCATCAGCTGCCCCGACCCGAACGGCTGTATCCTGTCCATCGGCACCAACATCTCGCTGCGCAACACGTCCGGGTTGGGCATGGACGTCTGCACGACCGTCGACGGCGTCGACGCCAAGCCGGTCTGCCAGAAGCATTTCGTGGCGTCGCGCGGCTTCCAGAGCGCGCGGCAGCACGCCGAGATGACCCAGGGCGACCACACCGTTGAGACGTCGCTGTATGTCCCGTTCGAGTCCGGCCGGGTCGGGAATTGGGAAGTGGACTACACGCTCTACGGCAAATGATCAGTCGATCGCCTCGATGCCTTGCGCTTTGAGGCGCTCGAGGAAGTCGCGCGTCTCCTTCAGCCGCTCCGGCGTGTGGCCCTGCCAGGTCGCGACCTCGCCCGTGATCCTGAGCGGCTCGCGCGAGCGATAGGACTGAGTCGGGTTGCCGGGGAACTTCTTGTCGGTGAGGTTGGGGTCGTCGAAGATCGCGCCCGTCGGCTCCACGATGTAGATCCGCTCGCGTCCGTCGCCGGCGGCGAGCTCCGCGCCCCAGATCGCCGCCTCCAGCGCGCCGGTGAGATAGACCCACGAGGCGGTCTTCCGCGCGCCGTAGTTGGAGCTGTGGCCGGCGCCGATCAGGTCGCCCGCTTTCAGGTCGGCCTTTGTGCCGTGGTAGAATCGCTGCATCGGTCCCTCTCAAAGGATGTATCGAGGGCCGTGCTCATAGGGCGGGCCGGGGGGCTTGCCGCAAGCCCGTACCCGGGTTAGACGATGATAGTGGGAAGCAGCGCCCGGCTTTCAAGCGGCCAACTGTCTTATTGCCTCCCGTTCCCGCTTTTGGCATATGTCCCGCGCCCTTGAAGCGGTAGGTCCATTCCGGCCGGCCATGGGGCCCCAGAATAGACGTGACGGCGAACGCCGTCCGGGGTCTGAAAATCCGCTGTTAGAGGGAGCAGAGCCATGGGCTTGGAGCTTTATCTGGTATTGGGAGCGGGCGTTCTCGCGCTGCTCTATGGCATCTTCACCGTGCGCTCGGTGCTCGCGATGAGCGCGGGCAATGCGCGCATGCAGGAGATCGCGGCTGCGATTCAGGAAGGCGCCGCCGCCTATCTGAACCGTCAGTACACGACCATCGCCATCGTCGGCGTGGTGATCTTCGCGCTCGCCTTCTTCTTCCTGGGCTGGCAGGAGGCCGTCGGCTACGCCATCGGCGCGATCCTGTCGGGCCTCGCCGGCTATGTCGGCATGAACGTGTCGGTGCGCGCCAATGTGCGCACCGCGGAAGCCTCGCGCGCCGGACTGGCGCAGGGCCTCTCGGTCGCGTTCCGCTCGGGCGCGGTGACCGGCATGCTGGTGGTGGGCCTCGGCCTCATCGGCGTCGCGGGCTATTACGCGATCCTGACCCAAGTGCTGCATCTCAACGCCAACGACCCGGCGCAGAGCCGCACCATCGTCGACTCGCTGGTGGCGCTCGGCTTCGGCGCGTCGCTGATCTCGATCTTCGCCCGTCTCGGCGGCGGCATCTTCACCAAGGGCGCCGACGTCGGCGGCGACATGGTCGGCAAGGTCGAAGCCGGCATCCCCGAGGACGACCCGCGCAACCCGGCGACCATCGCCGACAACGTGGGCGACAATGTCGGCGACTGCGCCGGCATGGCGGCCGACCTGTTCGAGACCTTCGCGGTCACGACGGTCGCCACCATGGTGCTTGCCTCGATCTATTTCGTCGGCTCGCTGAAATCGGCGCTGATGCTCTATCCGCTCGCGATCTCTGGCATGTGCATCCTGACCTCGATCATCGGCACCTTCTTCGTGTCGCTGGGCAAGTCGAACAACATCATGGGCGCGCTCTACAAGGGCGTGATCGCGACCGGCGTGCTGTCCCTGATCGGGCTGTGGCCGCTGACCGAGTGGATCATCCCCGGCGGCATCCACGCCACGATCACGACCAGCAGCGGCGTGGAGTTCACGGGCCTCAGCCTGTTCGAGTGCGGCCTGGTCGGCCTCGTCGTCACCGGCTTCATCATCTGGATCACCGAGTACTACACCGGCACCAACTTCCGCCCCGTCCAGTCGGTCGCGAAGTCGTCGATCACCGGCCACGGCACCAACGTCATCCAGGGCCTCGCGGTCTCGATGGAATCGACGGCGATGCCGGCGATCGTGATCTGCGTGGGCATCGTGGCGACCTATCTGCTGGCGGGCCTGTTCGGCATCGCCATCGCGGTCTCCACCATGCTCTCGCTGGCCGGCATGATCGTGGCGCTCGACGCCTTCGGTCCGGTCACCGACAACGCCGGCGGCATCGCCGAGATGTCGGGCCTCGAGGGCGACGTGCGCAAGACCACCGACGCGCTCGACGCGGTCGGCAACACCACCAAGGCGGTCACCAAGGGCTATGCCATCGGCTCGGCGGGCTTGGGCGCGCTGGTGCTGTTCGCGGCGTACACGGAGGATCTCAAGTACTTCACCGCGAACTCGGCGCTCTATCCCTATTTCCAGGGCCTCGACATCACCAAGATCGACTTCTCCCTCGCCAATCCGTGGGTCGTGGTCGGTCTTTTCATCGGCGGATTGCTGCCTTACCTGTTCGGCGGGATGGCGATGACGGCGGTGGGCCGCGCGGCCTTCTCCGTGGTGGAAGAGGTGCGGCGCCAGTTCAAGGAGATGCCGGGCATCATGCAGGGCACGCAGAAGCCGGACTACGGCCGCGCCGTCGACATGCTGACCAAGGCCGCGATCCGCGAGATGATCGTGCCCTCGATGCTGCCGGTGCTGTCGCCGGTTGCCCTGTTCGTCATCGTCTATTACGTGGCGGACAAGACCCAGGCCTTCAACGCGCTGGGCGCGATGCTCTTGGGCGTGATCGTGACCGGCCTGTTCGTCGCCATCTCGATGACCTCGGGCGGCGGCGCGTGGGACAACGCCAAGAAGTACATCGAGGACGGCCATTACGGCGGCAAGGGCTCGGACGCCCACAAGGCCGCGGTGACCGGCGACACCGTCGGCGATCCGTACAAGGACACCGCGGGTCCGGCCGTCAACCCGATGATCAAGATCACGAACATCGTCGCGCTGTTGCTGCTCGCAACGCTCGCGCACGCGTTCCACTGATCGTCGTCTCAAAAGAAAAAGGCGCGTCGGGAAACCGGCGCGCCTTTTCGTTTCTGCGGGGCTTGCGAAAAGCCTAGTGCGGAAGAGTGGGTCCGCCATTGCCCGGGTTCTGCTCGCCCGGCCCGCTATTGCCGTTGGCGCCGATGGGCACGCCCGGCGTCGCGTTGAAGAGGTTCTGCAGGAAGGTCAGCTCCTTGCCGCGCGTGGGCGTCTCGCGCTCCTCGAAGGCGACGACGTGTCCGTCGGCGAGGGTGTAGTGCTTGATGTCGGTGACCTTGCCCGTCTTGTCGAAATAGATCGCCAGGATCGCGCGCGACTGGACGGTGGGGTGGAAAAAGGCGATTTGCTTTTCGACGCTGGAGATATAGTACCAGGCGTCCGCGCCGAAGGTCGCTTCGGTCGACGGATAGCCCAGCCGCTGCTGGATCGTGGTCTTGGTGTCGGTGTCGGGATCGATGCCCGCCTCGTTGTCGAGGTCCTGGAGATAGCCGCGCTGGCTGACGACGGGCGTGCAGCCCATCAGAAGCGCGCAGGCGGCAAGACAAAGAACAGACGCTCTCATGGCCGAATTCCCAAACACCAGCTCGACAGTGGGATGTGCTAGCCTCGCCCGGGGCCGGTTGCAAGCCTCGGGTCCCAACGGATTGTCCTCATGCTGAACAGCTTTCGCAAGCTCAGGGCCCGGAAAGAGGACGCGGCGCGCCTCTATGGCGCCATCGTGGCCCGCGCCCGCGAGCCCGCTTTCTATGCCCGGCTGGGCGTCGCCGACACCATCGACGGCCGCTTCGACCTGCTCGCGCTGCACGCCTGGCTGGTGCTCGACCGGCTGCGCGAGCCCGGCATTAACGATCTGTCACAGGCGCTGACCGACACGATCTTCGTCGGCTTCGAGGAGGGGATGCGCGACCTCGGCACCGGCGACATGGGCATGGGCCGCAAGCTCAAGGCCTTCGCCGATGCGTTCTACGGCCGGCTTGCCGCCTATCATGCCTGCGAGGATGAGGCGGCGATGACGGCCGCGGTCGTGCGCAACCTCTATCGCGGCGCCGAGAACCCGAACGCCACGGCGATCGCGCGCTATGCGCTGGCGGCGCGCGAACGTCTGGCCGGGCAGGACGTTGCCGCGCAGCTGGATTTCGGCCCGCTGCCATGAGCGATTTCCCGATTTCGCACCTCTACGAGCTCGGACGCCTCGGCCAGGCCGGCGACGTGGTGACCCTCGCGCCCTCGGACGAAGACCGCGCGCGGATCGCGCAATGGGCCGATGTCGACGCGGTCGAGCGCTTCACCGCGACCATCGATCTCAAGAAAGTCACGCCGACGCGCTACGCCTTCGACGCGACGCTCGCGGCCGACATCGTGCAGAGCTGCGTCGTCACCCTCGATCCGGTGAGGAGCCATATCGAACGCAGCTTCCACCGCGACCTGTTCCTGACCCAGGCCAAGCCTTCTCTCGACCTCGAGGTGGCGCCGGTGGACGAGGACGGCCGTGAGGAGATCGCGAGCCTGCGCTACGACCTGGCCGTGCCGGTCCTCGAGGAGCTGGCGCTCGCCATCGACCCGTACCCCCGCGCCCCGGGCGTCGAATTCGCGCCGCCCGCCGATTCGGACGAGCCCATCCACCCCTTCGCGGCCTTGAAGGCCTTAAAAAGAGACTGAACTTATCGAACGCTCCCGGAATGGTGGTATGCTGCGCCAGTCGCGTGGCGATGGTCCCATTCGGCAACAAAATTGTTTTCCGGATTTTCGCGACACCCCCCCGGGATGCTGGTCCCGACGCCCGGCGCCGGCCGAACCTCGGATTCGCCCGGCCGGCCCGCCCAAGGCCCGAAATCCCTGGTATTTTGTTGCTTGAATCCGGGAGGCATTTCCTGTTCACTCCGCGCCTCGTTTTTGCCCGCCCCGACGGAAGGCATTTGGCGCCGGCCAGCGCCCGAACCTCTTTTGCCGGGGCACATCAGGAGTTTCCGCCATGGCGGTCCCCAAACGAAAAACCTCGCCGTCGAAGCGGAACATGCGCCGGTCCCACCACCGCCTGGCGCCGGCCGCCTATGCCGAGTGCCCGAATTGCGGCGAGCAGAAGCGCCCGCACCATGTCTGCGGCGCCTGCGGCCACTACAAAGACCGCGAAGTGGTCAAGGCCAAAGCTTGATCGTTGTGACATAATCGTCCGCCGATACGAGGCAGCGATTTGGCGCGCGAGCTGACAGTTTCGATCGATGCGATGGGCGGCGATGCCGGCCCGGGCATGGTCGTGGCCGCCGTAGGCCGCGCGGTGCTGCGCCATCCGGCGGCGCATTTCCTTCTCCATGGCGACGAGGCGGCGCTGAAGCCGCTGCTGACCAAGCGCGCCAAGCTGTTCGAGCGGGTCGAGGTCCGCCATGCCCCCGACCAGGTGCGCATGGAGGACAAGCCGAGCCTGGCCTTGCGCCGCGGCCGCAACACCTCGATGTGGCACGCCATCGAGACCGTGAAAGCCAAGGAAGCCGAGGTCGCGATCTCCGCCGGCAACACCGGCGCGTTGATGGCGATGTCGATGTTCCAGCTCGGCGTGCTGCAGGGCATCTCGCGCCCCGCCATCGCCGCCCTGTGGCCGACGAAGCGCGGGCAGAGCGTCGTGCTCGACGTCGGCGCCAACATCTCGTCCGATGCCGACCAGCTCGTCGATTTTGCGGTGATGGGCGAGGCCTTCGCGCGCGCGATCTTAGGGCTGGACCGTCCGAGCGTGGGCCTGCTCAATGTCGGCTCCGAGGACGTGAAGGGCCACGACGCGGTCAAGTCGGCGGCGGCGATCCTGCGCGACGCGTCGCTGCCGATCGAGTTCCACGGCTTCGTCGAGGGCGACGACATCGCCGAAGGCACGGTCGACGTCGTGGTGACCGACGGCTTCACCGGCAACATCGCGCTCAAGACCGCGGAAGGCACCGCCAAGCTCGTCGGCCATTTCCTGCGCTCGGCGCTGATGCGCTCGCTGTTCGGCCGTATCGGCGCGCTGTTCGCGTCCGGCGCGCTGAAGGCGCTGCGCCGCAAGCTCGATCCGCGCGCCGCGAACGGCGGCATCTTCCTCGGCCTCAACGGCATCGTGGTGAAGAGCCATGGCGGCACCGACGCGATGGGCTTCGCCAGCGCCCTCGACATGGCCATCGACATGGCGCGTTCCGGCGTGATCACGCGCATCGTCGCGGATCGCGCGCATGTCCAGCCGGCTCCGATCCCCGAGGCGGCCGCTTCGTGATCCGCTCGGAGATCATCGGCATCGGCGCGTATCTGCCGGACAACGTCGTCACCAACGACGACATCGCCAAGCGCGGCCTCGACACCAGCGACGATTGGATCCGCGAGCGCACCGGCATCCGCGAGCGCCGCATCGTGCGCGACGGCGAGACGACCTCGATGCTCGCGGTCGAAGCCGCGCGGGCGGCCTTGAAGGATGCTGCCATCGACGCCGGCGAGCTCGACATGATCGTGGTCGCCACGACCACGCCCGACGAGACGTTTCCGGCCACCGCCACGACCGTGCAGGCGCGGCTGGGCATGCATCACGGCGCGGCGTTCGACGTCCAGGCGGTGTGCTCGGGCTTCATCTACGGGCTCTCGGTCGCGGACAATTTCATCAAGGCCGGGCAGGCCGAGACCATTCTCGTGATCGGCGCCGAGACCATGTCGCGGCTGCTCGACTGGACCGACCGAACCACCTGCGTCCTGTTCGGCGACGGCGCCGGCGCCTTCGTGCTGACGGCCGCCCAGGGCGAGGGCACCAATGCCGACCGCGGCGTGCTCAACACCAAGCTGTTCTCGGACGGGCGGCTGCACGATCTCCTCTATGTCGATGGCGGGCCCAGCTCGACGCGCACCACCGGTCATCTGCGCATGCAGGGGAAAGAGGTGTTCCGCCACGCCGTCACCAATATCTGCGCGGCCATCGAGGCATCGGCCTTCGAGGCGGGCCTGACCGTCGCCGATATCGACTGGTTCGTGCCGCACCAGGCCAACCAGCGCATCCTGGACGGCACGGCGCGCAAGCTGGGCATCGACCCGGCCAAGGTGGTCTCGACGGTCGCGGTCCACGGCAACACCTCGGCCGCCTCGGTGCCCCTGGCGGTCGCGACCGCGGTCGAGGACGGACGCATCAAGAAGGGCGACCTGGTCCTGCTCGAGGCCATGGGGGGCGGGTTCACCTGGGGCGCCGGGCTCGTGCGGTGGTAGTAGACCGGTAGAACGGCACTTCCGCTTCGCCCTCTATCCCTTTGACGTTGACGGCAAATTCGGGGGCGCCTACCTTCGAGGCGGATAAGGGAGTCGCCCGTCAACATGTCCGCAAACACGCTCACCCGCGCGGATCTGACCGAGGCCGTGTTCCAGGCCGTGGGTCTGTCGCGCAACGAATCCGCGCAGATGGTCGAGGACATCCTCGAAGAGCTCTGCGCGGCGCTGTCCCGCGGCGAGACGGTGAAGCTCTCTTCCTTCGGCACGTTCGCGGTGCGGCAGAAATCGCAGCGCATGGGGCGCAATCCCAAGACCGGCGACGAGGTGCCCATCGCGCCGCGCCGCGTCCTCGTGTTCCGCCCGAGCCATGTGCTCAAGGCGGTGATCAACGGACAGACGCCTCCGGCAAACGGGGGTGACGACTGATGGCGATGCTCGCCAGCGCCCAAGGCGCTATCGGTACGCGCGAGAAATCGCCCGAAGCGTTCCGCACCATCAGCGAGGTCGCCATCGAGCTCGACATTCCGCAGCACGTGCTGCGCTTCTGGGAGAGCCGCTTCTCGCAAGTGCGCCCGGTGAAGCGCGCCGGCGGACGGCGCTACTACCGGCCCGAGGATGTCGATCTGCTGCGCGGCATCCGCACCTTGCTCTATCGCGAAGGCTTCACGATCAAGGGCGCGCAGAAAGTGCTGCGCGACAAAGGCCAGCGCCATGTCGTCGAGATGGGCCGCCTGGCCTTCGCCGACCGCGTCGTGCCGCAGCCGCCGCCACCCGCGCCGGAGACCGAGGACCAGCCGCGCTATGCCCGCGCCGCGCTCGCCATCGTCGAGCGCGCGCATGCGGAGCCCGAGCCGGAAATCGAGCCCGAACTCGCCATAGTGCCCGACGCGGCGGGCGAGGAGCGCCTCAAGCTCGAGCAGCTCCTCGCCGAATTGCTTTCGTTGAAATCACGCCTGGTCGAGGCGCGTGCGCATTAGCAGTGCGGCGACACCTTGAGCAGCTCGACGCTGAAGACCAGCGGCGTGTTGGGCGGGATCGTGCCGTCGGGCGTGCCGTTGGCGCCATAGGCGAGGTTCGCGGGGATCGTCAGCTCCCAGGTCTCGCCGACATGCATCATCTGCAGCGCCTCGGTCCAGCCGGGGATCACGCGGTTGACGGGGAACGAGATCGGGGAGCCGGGCTGCGAGGCGTCGAAGGGGCGGCCGTCGATGAAAGTGCCCTTGTAGTTCACGGTGACGCAATCGGTGCGGCCGGGCTTCTGCGCGCTGTTGCCGGTGCGGCTGATCGCCTTGTGCTGCAACCCGCTCGACGACACCATGACGCCGGGCTTCTTCGCATTGGCGGCGAGATAGTCGCTGTTGGCGTCCGCAAGGACCGAGGTCGTGAGAAGGGCCGAGGCAAGCACGGCAAGGCTCGTGATACGCATCTGTTTCGCTCCGGTTTGGCGGGCGTTTGTGGCATATCCGGCGGCCTGAGGCGATAGGCCGGCGCCGTTCCGCGACCTTGCGATCCCCATTGATTTGTCACGGATAAGTTGCAAGCCTCCCGCGCCGTCGACGGGAGTGCCGCTATGCGCACAGTCTGCCTCGTTCTTCTCGCTACAATCGCGGCGTCGGCGGCGTCGGCCGCAGTCTATGTCCCGATCGCCGATGTGCCGGGCGGCACGAACACCGCCGTCGTAGGCCTCAACAACAAGAACCGGATCACGGGCTATTATTACACCGGCGCCATCTCTCACGGCTTCGTCGGTCCCGTCGGCGGTCCTTACGAGACCTTCGACGTCGGCGCCGACCGCACCCTGCCGTTCGGGATCAACAGCGCGGGGACGATCGTCGGCAATGCGGGCGACCCGGACGAGAGCGGGCTGAACGTCGCTTTCGAGCGGTGGCCGGACGGCAAGACGGTCCTGGTCACCAAGGACCATGAGTTCATGTTGGACGGCCAGACGCGGGGCATCAGCAATTCGGGCGTCTTCGTCGGCTATGGCTTCCAGACCTCGGACACCGATCTCCAATCCTATTACGGCAGCAAGGGACACTATACCGGCGCGCTGACCATCTCGCAGAGCCCGACGCCGGTGCCGCGCGCGATCAACGCGTCGGGTGTCGTGGTCGGCTATTTCCCGACGACGAGCGAGGGCCACGGCTTCGTGCATCACGGCTTCATCCTGTCCGGCGGCGTTTCCACCGAGCTCGACTATCCCGACCCCCGCAACTATGGCGGCACGGACCTCAACGGCATCAACGACGACGGCGTGATCGCGGGCGACTGGTTCGATACGCGCGGAAGGCCGCATGCGTTCAAATACGACATGGGCACGGCGACCTACACGCCGCTGCATCTGCCGGGAACGCTTTATTCGCAGGCCTGGGGGATCAACGCGAAAGGGCTGATCGTGCTGACGTCCGGGATCGGCTCGTCCCTCTATTGCCCGACCGCCCGGGTGTGTCCTCTCTAGACCGAGAAGCTCGTCCCGCAGCCGCAGGACGCCGTGGCGTTCGGGTTGTTGACCTTGAACGACTGGCCGATCAGGTCGTCGACGAAGTCGATCTCGGCGCCCTTGAGGAAGTCGAGCGAGACGGAATCGATCAGCACCGTGGCGCCATCGCGCTCGATCACCAGGTCGTCGTCGGTCGGCGCGTCGTCGATGGCGAAATTGTACTGGAAGCCGGAGCAGCCGCCGCCGGTCACCGCGATGCGCAGCATCGATGGCTGCGCTTCGTTCTTCAGGATCTGCGCGATGCGCTTGGCGGCGCGGGCGGAGACGGTGACGGGCAATGCGGCTTCGGTCATGACGCGGCGTGTTCCTCAGGCTTCGGCTTGCTGCAGGAGGTCTTCCCGAAGGCCCCGAAGCAATCGATCTCGGGGTCCTTGCCGACATACACCCGGTAGCGGGTGAAGAATATGTAGTCATCGAAGGTGTCGTTGCCAAACAGGCCCGTCACCCGCGTCGCCACCGAGCCCACCAGGCTCTGGTCGTCGGCATAGGCGGTCGCCGCTTCGTGCAGGGCGTCGCGGTTCGGCTTGGTATAGGCGGCGCCGGCCAGCACCACGAGGAGCACGGCCGCAAGCCCTATATATTTGAGCATGGTTCCCTCCCGGTCTGCGCACTATATGGTTACCGCCATGCGGCAAGATTTTGACCAACCGCCCGGCCGCCTCGTCGGCCCGCTCTACGAGCCCCCGAAAACCCTGGCACCCTTCGCCGTGCGCCAGGCCGAAAGCCGCGGCCGCTTCCACCCCGAGCGCGAGAGCGCGACGCGGACCTGCTACCAGCGCGACCGCGACCGCATCATCCACGCCACCGCCTTCCGCCGCCTCAAGCACAAGACCCAGGTCTTCGTGCAGCACGAGGGCGACCACTACCGCACGCGCCTGACCCATTCGCTCGAGGTCGCCCAGATCGCGCGCTCGCTTGCCCGCGTGCTGGCGCTGGACGAGGACCTGGCCGAAGCCGTCGCCCTGGCGCACGATCTCGGCCACACCCCGTTCGGCCATGCCGGCGAGGACGCGCTGAACGCCGCGACCGCCGGCATCGGCGGCTTCGATCACAACGCGCACGCGCTCAGGCTTGTGACCCGGCTCGAGCATCGCTATGCCGGTTTCGATGGGCTCAATTTGACCTGGGAAACGCTCGAGGGCCTGGTCAAGCACAACGGCCCGCTTCGGCCGCCATTGCCGGGTCCGATCGCGAGCTTCGACCGGCGCTGGAATCTGGAACTCGAAAGCTGGCCGAGCCTGGAGGCGCAGGTCGCGGCGCTGGCCGACGACATCGCCTATGTGAACCACGACATCGACGACGGGTTGCGGGCGGGATTGTTCGGCGTCGACGACCTCGCGGCGGCGCCGCTGGCGGGCGCTCACACCAGAGCGGTGCGCGAGCGCCATGGCGGGCTCGAGCTCGGCCGCTTCATCGGCGAGCTCGTCCGTACACTGATGAGCGCGCTGGTCGACGATCTCCTCGCCGAGACGCGCCGCCGCACGGCCGAGGCCGCGCCGGGCTCTGCCGAGGCGCTGCGCCATTGTGGCCGCGCGCTCGCAGGGTTCTCGCCCGCCATGGAAAGCGAGGTGAAGCGGCTGAAGGCGTTCCTGTTCGCGCGGATGTACCGCCATCCCCGCGTGATGACCCCGATCAACCGCGCCAAGGAGGTCGTGACCGAGCTGTTCGCGGCCTTCGCGGCCCGGCCGAGCCTCATGCCGCAGGATTGGGCGCAAGCCTGCGGCGCGGCCGGCGATGCCACGACCGGCGGCGTGGTGCGCGACTATATCGCAGGCATGACCGACAGCTTCGCGCTCGCCGAATATCAGCGGGTTTTCCACAGGGAAAGCGGTCTCGCCGCGCCATGATTTGGACGCCGCGCGGTGCTAGATTTCGTCGAAGTAGATTCGGCCGATCTGATCGGAGAAGGGCCCATGCCCAATGTCCGCGGCACCTATGAGCCGCCAAACGACGACGTGCACGTCTTCGACGCCGCCGAGGACGACGACGACAGCGAAGGCTCGCGCCTGCCGCTCTTGATCGTCATTGCGCTGTTCGTGCTGGCGGCGTTCGGCGGCGTGGTGTGGCTCGCCTATACGCAAGGCGTGGCGCGCGGCCGTTCCGACGCGCCCAAGATCATCGCCGCGCAGCCGGGGCCGGCCAAGGTCGCCGCCGACCAGAGCACGCAGGGCTCGCCCTACAAGGGCCTCAAGATCTATCAGCAGCCCGCGCCCGCCGACGAAGAGGCCGACCGCGCGCCGGCCCCGCCTCCGCCGCAGCCCGAAGTGACGTCGCCCGAAACCGCCGTCGCGACGCCGCATCCGCAGCAGACCGCCGAGGCCGAGCCGCCGCCCGCGCCCAAGGCGACGCCGCAGATCCGTCCGACCGCGCCGCCGGCCGAAGCGACCGCACCGCCGGCGCAGCTCGGCCTCAAGACGCCCTCGGCATCCCCGCCAGCGCCTGCACCTGCGGCCGAAACCGCAGCGCCTCCCGCAGCGGCCGGCGCCTGGGTGCTGCAGATCGGCGCCTACAAATCCGAGGCCGAGGCGGATGCCGCCTGGAACACCTATCGCGCCAAGCATGCCGCGACCCTGTCGGGCTATTCCAAGAGCGTGAAGCAGGTCGATCTCGGCGCCAAGGGCGCGTGGTTCCGGCTGCGCGTCGGCTCGTTCGCGAGCAAGGACGCCGCCGCCGCGTTGTGCGGCAAGCTGACGGCGGAAGGCGGCGCGTGCTTCCCCGCGAAATAGGTCTTTGAGATGCGTTCGCGTGCGATCTATGGCTGCGCGGGGACGGAGCTGTCCGCCGACGAGCGCGCCTTCTTCCGCAAGGTGCGGCCATGGGGCTTCATTGTCTTTGCACGGAACATCGCTTCGCCAGACCAGTTGCGCGCGCTGGTGAGCGATCTGCGCGAGACCGTCGACGATGCCCGGGCGCCCGTGCTGATCGACCAGGAAGGAGGCCGCGTCGCGCGCCTGAAGCCGCCGCATTGGCAGGCGCGTCCGCCGGCCGCGCGCTTCGGCGCGATCCACGATGCGTCTCCCGACGCGGCGCGCGAGGCGGTCTATCTGAACGCGCGCCTGATCGCGTACGACCTCTGCGCGCTCGGCATCAACGTCGATTGCCTGCCGCTGCTCGACGTGCCGGTCGAGGGTGCCGACGCGATCATCGGCGACCGCGCCTATGCGCGCGATCCCTCGACGATCATCGATCTCGGCCGCGCCGCGATCGAGGGCCTGATCGACGGCGGCGTGCTGCCGGTGATGAAGCACATCCCCGGCCATGGCCGAGCCAATGCCGACAGTCATCTCGCTCTGCCGCGCGTTGCCACGGGCCCTGAGGAACTGAGCGCGACCGACTTCGTCACCTTCCGCAGCCTCAACCAATGCCCGATGGCGATGACCGCGCATGTCGTCTACGAGGCGATCGATCCGCAGCGTCCGGCCACGACCTCGCCGAAAGTGATTCGCGACGTGATTCGCGGCGAGATGGGCTTCGACGGGCTTTTGATGAGCGACGACGTCTCGATGAGCGCGCTTTCCGGGCCCATTTCCGCGCGTGCCAAGGCGGCCCTGTTCGCGGGCTGCGATGTCGTGCTTCACTGCAACGGGAAGATGGAGGAAATGCGGGACGTGGCCGAAGAAGCCAAGCCGCTGGACGGGGCCGCGCTCAAGCGGGCGCAGGCCGCGCTGTCGCATCTGCGCAGCCCCACCGCGTTCGACGCGTCGGCGGCGAGCGCGCGCTTGAGCGAGCTGCTGGGAGCCGCCGCATGAGCGAAATCGGCGACGCCTTCGACGCCTTCGGGCCCGCTTCCGATCACACCGCCGAGGAGGCGCTGGTCGTCGCCGTCGACGGCTTCGAGGGGCCGCTCGACCTCCTGCTCAACCTTGCGCGCAGCCAGAAGGTCGACATCGCCAAGATCTCGATCCTCAAGCTCGCCGACCAGTATCTGATGTTCATCGAATCGGCGCGGGGCAAGAACCTCGAGCTCTCGGCGGACTATCTCGTGATGGCGGCGTGGCTCGCCTTCCTCAAGTCCAAGATGGTGCTGCCGCAGCCGCCCAGCGCCGATGGCGAGCCGACGGCCGACGAGATGGCCGCGCGGCTGCGCTGGCGCCTGCAGCGGCTGGAAGCCATGCGCCAGGCCTCGACGCGGCTGATGGGCCGCGACAGGCTCGGCCGCGACGTCTTCTCGCGCGGCATGCCCGAGCCGGTGAGGGTCGTGAAGCTGCGCACCCACACCGATACGCTCTACGACCTGCTGACCGCCTACGCCCATGAGCGTGTGCGCAAGATGGGCGGCAATGCGTACAAGCCCAAAGAGATCCAGGTCCTCCTGATCGAGGACGCGCGCGAGCGGCTGGAGCGCATGCTGGGCAAGCTGCCCGAATGGTCTTCGCTGGCGCGGCTGCTCCCGCTCGACTGGTCGGCCGGCACAAGGCGCCGCTCGGCGCTTGCGAGCACCTTGCTCGCCTGCCTAGAACTGGCCCGTGACGGCCGGGTCGAGATAAGGCAGCTCAAACCCTTCGACGAGATCTTCGTGAAGGACCGCAGCATACCCGCCCAAGAGGCCATCGCATGAGACAAGTCGCCCGCCTGATCGAGAGAATTGAAGACGAAATGAGCACCGAGAAGACCAGCGGGGACAACGTGCCGGCGGAGATCAACGCCGAGCATCTGCGCATGACCGAGGCGCTTCTGTTCGCGGCCGAGGAGCCTTTGGAAGAGAAGGCGCTGGCAACATCGCTGCCCGAGGGCGCGGACGTGTCGGCGCTCCTGAACGAGCTTCAGGCGCAATATGAGAAGCGGGGCGTAAACCTTTTGTGCGTCGCGGATAAATGGCAGTTCCGCACAGCGCCGGACCTCGCCTTCCTGCTGCGCAAGGAGAAGCCCGAGCAGAAGCGCCTGTCGCGCGCGGCGCTCGAGACGCTCGCCATCGTCGCCTATCACCAGCCCGTCACCCGCGCCGAGATCGAGGACATCCGCGGCGTCGCCCTGTCGAAGGGCACCATCGACGCGCTGATGGAGATCGGCTGGGTCAAGATCCGCGGCCGCAAGCGCACGCCCGGCCGTCCGGTGACCTACGGCACCACGGAGGCGTTCCTGGTCCAGTTCGGCCTGGAGAGCGTGAGCCACCTGCCGGGCGTCGACGAGCTCAAAGCCTCGGGCTTTCTCGAGGCGCTCCCGCCGTCGGGCTTCGACGTCCCCAACCCGAGCGATGCCCTCGGCCCCGACGAGGACCCGTATGTCGAGGGCGAAGAGGTCGAGGACCTGGCCACCGGCGACGTGGAGCCGGGCTAGCCGCCGGGCGTGCATGCGCTCCCGACCGACGAACGGATCGCGGAGGTCGAGCTCGCGGAGCGTGAAGTTCGCGAAGGTAAAATAGCGTCTCCGGAACGAATGGCGATGCTGTGGCGGAAATTCGGTCCGTCCGCGCAATGCGCGGGGCCGACCGCGCAGGCCAAAGCATTCATGCCGCCTGCTTGCGATTGACGAGACATCCTCATATTGGGCGCCCGGTCTGTCCGCGCGGCACGCGCGCGTTCGGCATCGTCGACGACCCTTATGTCGTGATCTACAAGGTGCTCGGCCAGCCGGAGGACACGATCGTGATCCTCGCCATCTTCCACACAGCCCAAGGCGAGCGGAAGCTTTAGCCGCCGAACTGCTTCTTCATCGCCTCCATGCCGAGGTCCATCTGGCCGTCGATATAGGGCGCGATGGCGTCGGGAAGCACGTCGGTGATCCACAGGAACCGGCACGTGCCGTCGCTCGCCTCGACGACCTGCGCCGACGCGCTGTGGTGCTCCAGCCGCTCGCTTTCGATCCCGTAGACGAGGCGGCGGCGCCCGGCGTCGCGCGTCACCAGCTGTTCCCGCGCGACCGATCCGTTGGAGAAGGTGACGATGCGCGTGTCGCTGTCGAGCTTGGTTTCCGTCACGAAGCCGGGCACGAGCCGCGCATGCAGCGCGCCGAAATCGGCGAGCGCGTCCCACACCGCGTCCGCGCCGGCGCCGAGCGTGAATTCCTTGAAGAGGGTGGCCATGAATGCGATCCTCGATGTTGCGGAAGAACGCTAGCGCGCGGGGCTCGAGCAGTCTGGCCGTTTTCGGACGCCATCGCCCGCCGCGACCGCAATAGGAGGCAACCTCACCAATTGGGTGAAGCGCCGCGACGAATATGAGGACGCGACATGAGCGACAAGAAGATCACGCCCTGCTTGTGGTTCGACACCGAGGCCGAGTCCGCCGCCAAGTTCTATTGCTCGGTGTTCGAGAACTCGCGGATCACCGACACGTCCTGTTACGGCGACGCCGGTCCGCGCCCGAAGGGCTCGGTGCTGACCGTCGCCTTCGAGCTGAACGGCCAGCCCTTCACGGCGCTGAACGCCGGCCCGCAATTCAAGTTCAGCGAGGCGATCTCGTTCCAGATCTATTGCGACGGCCAGGAAGAGGTCGACCATTATTGGAACGGCCTGATTGCCGGCGGCGGCGCCGAAAGCATGTGCGGCTGGCTCAAGGACCGCTACGGCTTGTCGTGGCAGGTGGTGCCGAACCGGCTGATCGAGCTCATGGCCGGCCCCGATCCCGACAAGGCGAAGCGCGCGATGCAGGCGATGATGACGATGCGGAAGATCGATATCGCGAAGATCGAGGAAGCGGTGCGCGGCTAGGCTTGCGGCGGCAGGCGCTCGAAGGCCGGGATGCCGTCCTGGACGTGATGGAAGGCCTGGCTGTCGACGGTGAAGATCGCCATGCGCGGCCCGCCGAAGACGCCGGGGTCGTCGAGCGTTCCGACCTTCAGGATCACGAAGGGAAGACCCGGCCGGCGCGTGACGAGATGCGTGCCGCAATCGGCGCAGAATTCCCGCGTCACCGGATCGGGGATATCGCTGCGCGTGAATTGCTTGGGCGCGCCCTGGCTATAGGCGAACCCATCGGGCGGCATCAGCATGAAGAAGTTGGGTCCGCCGCCGGTGATGTATTGGCATTCGCGGCAATGGCACTGCGCCTTCAGCGCCGCGTCGCCGCTCGCTGCATAGCGCACCTTGCCGCAATAGCATCCGCCGGTCAGCGCCATCACTCGTCCTCCAGCTCGACGACCACCGCTTCGCCCTTTTCGAGCGCGATGGCGAGGCTGCCGTTGCGCAGCGCGATCGCGTCGTGGCCGAAGACCGCGGCGCGCCAGCCATGGAGCGCGGCGACGCCGTCGTCGTCCTGGGCGGCGAGCCTTTCGATGTCCTCGGCATTGGCGATCAGGCGCGGCGCCACGCCGATCTCCTCGGCCTTGAGGCGCAGCAAGGTGCGCAGGAGGTCGACCGCGGCCGGGTTGGGCTCGCGCCGGCGCTGCTGCGGTCGCGGCTCGATGCCCTCCGGCGCATGCGCGTGGCGGCCCTGCTCGATGGCCTCGAGCAGTCCTTTGCCCATGCGCGACGCCGCGAAGCCCTTGGGCACCGCGCGGATGCGCTCCAGGCCTTCGGGACCTTCGGGCGGATGCGCCGCGATCTCGGTCAGCGCTTCGTCCTTGAGCACGCGCCCGCGCGGCATGTCGCGCGTCTGCGCCTCGCGCTCGCGCCATTCGGCGAGCGTGGCGAGCATGCCCAGGAACCGCTTGTTGGTGGTGCGCGGCTTCAGCCGCTTCCACGCTTCCTTGGGATCGAGGCGATAGAGCGAGGGATCGCGCAGCGCCTCGATCTCTTCCTCGACCCAGCTGGCGCGGCCGCTCTTGGCCAGCATGCGCGTCATCGCCTCGTAGATGGTGCACAGATGCGTGACGTCGGCCATCGCATATTCGAGCTGGCGCTTGTTCAGCGGGCGATGGCTCCAGTCGCTGTAGCGCGCCGATTTGTCGATCTCGGCCTTGGCGAGCTTGCGCGCCAGCGTCTCGTACGACGCCGCGTCGCCGAAGCCGCAGACCATCGCCGCGATCTGGGTGTCGAACAGGGGCTCGGGGATGACGCCGCCCTGCTGGGCGAAGATCTCGATGTCCTGCCGCGCGGCGTGCAGCACCTTGACGATGTCGGGCCGCTTGAGCAGCTCGTAGAACGCCGCCAGCTCCATCCCGGGCGCGAGAGGGTCGATGATCGCCGCGTGCCCGGGCGCCGCCACCTGGATGAGACAGAGCTTCGGCCAATAGGTCTGGTCGCGCATGAACTCGGTGTCGAGCGCGAGATAAGGCGCACCCGCAAGCTCGGCCGTCAGCGCCTGCAAATCCGCCGTGGTTTCCACGATCCGCATCGGACCGTCATAGCGGATTCGTGGCCGTTTTCGCGAGTGAAATCAGTGGCCTGACAGCCCGACCGTGCGGCCTGGGAACCCAGCCGCGTCGAAATAGCGCGTCTCGCCGACCTTCTGGACGTCGAGCACGGTCTTGAGCCCGTTGGCGGCCGGCGCGGAGACCTGGCGGGAACGGCTGAAGGCGACCGGCTTGCCGCCCGGAAGCGCCTCGTCGATCACCCGGCCTTTCAGCCCGCCCTTGGGCTGGATCGTCAGTCCAAGGAGCTTCGCCAGGGTCGGCGCGATGTCGGCGTTGCTGATGGGCGCCTTGTCCGAAAAGCGGGCTTTGAAGTCCGGGCCGATGGCGGCCATGAAGTTGCGGGTGTCGGCGCGGCTGAAGGTGCCATGCATGCCCTGGCCCGCGACCAGCGAGGTGTCGGCGATCTCGGCGGCGCACATCAGGTCCGGCTTGCAGCCGGGTACCAGATGCGAGGCGAAGCTGACCACGATGGAAGGCCGGGGCGTCTTGGCCGTGCCGCGCCAGTTGATCGCGCTCATCGGCAGGCTGCCGGGGATGTCGCCCAGGTCGTCGTCGGCGAAGATGCCGCTGACATAGTCGAGCTTCGTCAACGCATCGACGATCGCGGCGGCGTTCCTGGTGTCGCTCAGATAGATCAGGTCCGAGCCGCCATTGCCGATGACCTTGGCTTCCGGGAAGGACTTGAGGTCCGCGTCCAGAAACCCCGGCGCACGATGCTCGGCGATGGTCGAGAAGCCGTGATCGGCGGTCACGAACACGTCGGTCGTCTTGTCGAGCTTGTTCGCTTTCAGCCAGGCGAGCAGGGCGGCCAAAGTCTCGTCCGCATCCCTGATGCCGGCCTGGCTTGTCTTGCCGTTGATGCTGCCGTCCTTCTCGAGATGCTGCGACAGGTCGGGGTCGCGCGACCAGAACAGCATCGCGAACGGCTTTCCGCTGCCCGCGAGCCTCGGCAGCACGACCTTGGTCGCGACCTGGAGCATGTATTGCTGCTGCTCGGTGTTGGGGACGTTCGGCTTCGGCGCCGGCGTGGCGATGCCGGCGGCCTTGATCGCATCGAGCACGTCCGGCGCGACGGTGATGCCGTAAGCGTCGTCGATCACGATGCCGCCGGTGCCGTCGCGCGCGGTCACGTTCTGAATCGCCGTGGGTCCGACCTTGCCCATCACTGCGGTTGCATAGCCCGCCGCGTGCGCCGCGGCGAGCAGCGAGGTCTCGTTCAGGTAGTTGCCGCCGAACAGGTCGTTGGCGTGGCCGAGCTGGGCATCGTCCTCGAATTCGAGGAGGCCCTGGCCCGACCATATCCGGTTCGCGAAATTTCCCGTGTCGCCGATATAATGACCGGTCGCGATCGCCGAGGCGTTCACGGTGGTGAGCGTGGGATAGATCGAGTGGCTGTTGGTGAAGTCGACGCCCTGGCTCTTGACCCGCCACAGGGTCGGCGCCGACCGGGGCGTGACGCTGACATAGCGCAGCCCGTCGGCCACGAAGACCAGCACGTTGTGGGGCTTTTCCGCGGCCTGGGTCGGGCTCAGGGCGAGGGTGAGGGCGAGGCCAAGGGCGAGCATGACAACGAGGCGGCGCATGGGCGGGAAGCTCCTGATTCCGGGCCAGGATACCCGCCCGCCCCGCCCTTGACGAAGGGGGGCCGGTTCGCCACAACCGCCCCGGTTTCTCCAGGTTTCCAGCTCATGCACGCCTATCGCACCCACACCTGCGGCGAACTGCGCAAGGAGCACGTCGGCCAGTCGGTCCGGCTCTCGGGCTGGGTCAATCGCCGCCGCGACCTGGGCGGGCTGTTGTTCATCGACCTGCGCGACCATTACGGCATCACCCAATGCGTGATCGAGCCGGACGCGGCCGCCTTCGCCGGCGTGGACGAGCTGCGCTCGGAATGGGTCGCGACCTTCAGCGGCAAGGTCGTGGCGCGCCGCGAGGAGACTTACAACGCCGAGCTTGCGACCGGCGAGGTCGAGCTGCGCATCGAGAGCGTGTCGGTGCAGAGCAGGGCGCAGGAGCTGCCGCTGCCGGTGTTCGGCGATCTCGACTACCCCGAGGACACGCGCCTGAAATACCGCTTCCTCGATCTGCGCCGCGAGCGGCTGCACAAGAACATCACCCTGCGCTCGAAGGTCATTTCGTCGATCCGTAGACGGATGATCGAGCAGGGCTTCACCGAGTTCCAGACCCCGATCCTGACCGCGTCGTCGCCCGAGGGCGCGCGCGACTTCCTGGTGCCGAGCCGGCTGCATCCCGGCCGGTTCTACGCGCTGCCCCAGGCGCCGCAGCAGTTCAAGCAGCTGATCATGGTCGCGGGTTTCGACCGCTATTTCCAGATCGCGCCCTGCTTCCGCGACGAGGATGCACGCGCCGACCGCTCGCCGGGCGAGTTCTACCAGCTCGATCTCGAGATGAGCTTCGTGACGCAGGACGACGTCTTCGCGGCGGTCGAGCCGGTGCTGCACGGCACGTTCAGCGAGTTCGCCAACGGCCGCGACTGTGGGCCGGCGAGCTTCCCGCACATCACCTATGAAGATTCGATGCTCAAATACGGCAACGACAAGCCGGATTTGCGCAACCCGATCGTCATCGCCGACGTGACCGATGTGTTCGCGCGCGACGACGTCGCCTTCAAGGCGTTCAAGGGCAAGACCGTGCGCGCGATCCCCGCGCCCGGCTCGGCCTCGCAGCCCCGCTCGTTCTTCGACAGAATAGACGGCTGGGCCAAGAGCGAGATGGGCGCGGCCGGTCTCGGCTACATCGTGATGGACGCGGACGGCGCGAAGGGCCCGATCGCGAAGTTCCTGCCGCAGGCGGCGCTCGAGGCGCTGATCGAAAAGGCGGGGCTGAAGGTCGGCGACGCGGTGTTCTTTTCCGCCGACGCCAAGAAGGACCGCGCCGCGCAGCTCGCGGGCTTCGCGCGCACGCGCGTCGCCCGGGACCTGAACCTGATCGACGACAATCTGTTCCGCTTCTGCTGGATCGTCGATTTCCCGATGTACGAATGGAACGAGGACGAGAAGCGCATCGATTTCTCGCACAACCCGTTCTCGATGCCGCAATTCGACCGCGAGAAGTTCCTTAGCCTCGACAAGGCCGACAAGGACACGATCCTGGGGCTCAAGGCCTATCAGTACGACATCGTCTGCAACGGCATCGAGCTGTCCTCGGGCGCGATCCGCAACCACGATCCGGACGTGATGCTCAAGGCGTTCGAGATCGCGGGCTATGCGCGCGAGGAGACCGAGACCAAGTTCGCGGGCATGCTGAACGCGTTCCGCTATGGCGCGCCGCCGCACGGCGGCACCGCGCCGGGCATCGACCGCATCGTCATGCTGATCGCGGGCGAGGAGAATTTGCGCGAGGTCACCATGTTCCCGATGAACCAGCAGGCGCAGGATCTGATGATGAACGCGCCGAGCGAGGTCACGCCGCGCCAGCTGAAAGAACTGCACATCCGCACCGTGATGCCGGAGAGCTGAGCCATGCGCGCGGTTCTGGCGATCGCTTTCGCCTTCGTCGTGACGGCTGCGCAGGCCGAGACTGCCGAAGACCGGCAGTGCAACGCGCAGTTCGCGGCCGCGGCGCGCTATCTGAATTCGGGATCGCCGGAGTGGAAGGCGATGGCGCACCATTCCATGGATCTGAACGGCAAATATCCGGACGACTGGACCGACGACAAAGCCCTGGACACCAAGGCGCGCCACCGACAGGACATGGATTCCGTCCTCGGCCGGGTCGAGAGCGGCGCGCTCACCATCGAGAAGGTCTTCGCCGACGTGAACGCTTGCGAGACGCGGTTGGGCTGGCCGGTCACCACGCTCACGGTTCAGCGCCAGCCGCCAGCCCGTTGACCCTTTTCGCAGTCCGGATAAACATTGCGCGACGTTCATCCGGGGGCGGAGCATGCGATATCTGGCGGCGATAGCGGCATTGTGCTGGGCGACCGCGGCTCAAGCGGATCCGCCGAGCGTGACCCAGTGCACCCAGGCCTATGAGGTGCTCGACCATTTCAAGCACAAGGCCCAAGGCCTCGACTACCAGGCCTCGCAGGAGCATCGCAGCGGCCGCGACTGGTACGGGCTCGGCAATTATGTCGCCAACTTCCACACGATCGATTTCGACGCCCGGGCCAACGATCTCGCCAAGCGCTTCCCGGACAAGTTCGATGTTTTCAATTCCGTCACCGGCCAATCCTTGAGCTCGGTCAAGGTGGTCGAGAACATGATCCTCGAAGGCCCTGGCCTGCGCCTCGACGCGATGCTGCAGCCCGACAAGATCTTCTCCCACCAGCGCGGCTGGTTCGCCGACGCGCATGCCTGCGACGTCCTCTACAGCTACACGCCCGCGCTGGGCGCCGTGCCGGACACCAAGACGCTGATGGACATCGCCAAGGCCGACATGGACCGCGAGCGCGAGCAGAAGGAAGCGCATCTGGCCAATCTCACCGACTTCGAATGCACCGTGCGCTTCGGCGTCGCGGCGCAGATGTCGCCCGCGGGCTCGCCGGCGCAAGCCGCGATGGCCGAACGCTACAATGGCGGCCTCGCCAAGGTCGTGCCGACCTTCGGCGACATGCCGCCCGAGCGCATCAAGGAGCGCCTGCTCGGCGAAGGGCAGAGCATCGCCACGCGGCTTCAGTCCAAGAGCATGACGCCGCAGGATCTCGTTGACGAGGTGCATGCCTGCGAGCGACGCTTCGGCATGCCGGTGTCGGACCTCAAGGTGCAATGATGCGTGTTTCCAAGCCGTTTCTTCTCGCCGCGATCCTCGCCACGCCGGCCGTTGCCGCCACCGCGGTTCTGAAAGGCCCGCCGCCGCGCGCGATCACCGATCCGCGCGCGATCGTCTCGACGGCGAACGCGGATGCGCAGCCGGTCGCCGCCGCCGATCTGTTCAGCCTGCGCGGCGGCAACGATGCCGCCTGGACGCCCGACGGCCGGACGATCGTGTTCTCGACCAACCTGACCGGCCGCTTCAATCTGTGGAAGATGTCGGCGGACGGCGGCTTCCCGCTGCAGCTCACCCAATCCGACGACCGCCAGTCCGGCATCGCGATGGCGCCGGACGGCAAGTCGGCGATCTTCGATTCCGACAGCGGCGGCGGCGAGATCTACGATCTCTATCAGGTGCCGCTGGCCGGCGGGCCCGTGGTGAACCTGACCGCGAGCAGGGACGTGTCGGAGCAGGGCGCGCATTTCCTCCCCGACGGCGCGCATGTCGTCTATGTGCGGCGGCTCGCGACGGGCGCCTCGACCGACATCGCGCTGATGGACCTCGCCACCCGCAAGGTCACGCAGCTGACGCATGAAGCGACGCCGGGGTTCTTCTGGGGTGTTGCGGGCATCACCGCGGACGGCCGCACGCTCGTCGCCAATCGCGTCAACATCGCCCAGACCGACGGCTCGATCTGGCGCATCGATATCGCCTCGGGCAAAGCCGAGCAGCTGAGCACCGGCGCCTACAACGTCGCGAGCGCCGTCAGCGCAGACGGCAAGACGCTCGCGATCACCAGCGAAACCGCGGACGGCGCGCGGCAGGCGGCGCTGTTCGACACGGCCTCGCGCAAGGCCTCGCTCGTCAGGCCTGACGCCTGGGAACAGCAGACGGGAAGCTTTTCGCCCGATGGGCGCAGCCTGTTGTTCACGAGCAATGTCGACGGCCGCACCGATCTGTTCCTGGCCGTCGACGGCAAGGTATCGCGCGTCGACCTGCCGCCCGGCATCAACGAGGAAGAGAGCGGCAACGGCTCGGCGTTCTCGCCCGACGGCAAGCGGCTGCTCGTTTCGCATCAGGCGAGCAACACGCCGTTCGACTATTGGACCGTCGATCTCGCGAGCGGGCGTGCTGCGCAGCTGACCACTTTGGGCCTGGCCGGCGTGTCGCCGAGGAACCTGCCCGCGGCGCAGGTCGTCCACTACAAGAGCGAGGACGGCACGGTGATCAGCGCGCTGCTCTGGGTGCCGTTCAACCTGAAGCACGACGGTCAAGCGCCGGGCGTGGTCTATGCCCATGGCGGACCGACCGCGCAGACCACGGATTATTTCAGCCGCACCGTCCAGGCGCTCGCCTCGCGCGGCTATGTCGTGATCGCGCCGAACCCGCGCGGCTCGACCGGCTATGGCCGCGCCTTCATGGAAGCGAACAAGATGGACCTCGGCGGCGGCGACCTCGTCGACGAGGTCTATGGCGCGAAGTTCCTCTCCGCGACCGGCTATGTCGACAAGAGCCGCATCGGCATCACCGGCGGGTCCTATGGCGGCTACATGACGTTGATGGCGGTCGGCAAGACGCCGCAGCTGTGGGCGGCCGCGGTCGAGCAATACGGCATCATCGACTGGTTCGCGATGTACGAGCACGAGGCGCCGCCCTTGCGCGCCTATGAGGTCGGCCTGCTCGGCGATCCGGTCAAGGACAAGGCGACCTATGACGCGGCGAGCCCGCTCACCTACATCAAACAGGCGACCGCGCCGCTCTTGGTGCTGCAGGGCGAGAACGACATTCGCGTGCCCAAGGAGCAGGCCGAGACGGTGGTCGCGATGCTGAAGGCCGAGGGCCGCACCGTCGACGCGCATTTCTATCCCGGCGAAGGCCACGGCTTCTCCAAGCGCGAGAACCAGATCGACGCCATCGAGCGCATGGTGGCGTGGTTCGACAAGTATCTGAAGGGCGGACGCTAAGTTTTGACTTCGTAGCGCATCGCCACGGCCCCCGAGCCGAGCTCCAGCCGGCTCTTGAGCTTCAAGTCGATAGGCTTGGACAAGCCCGCGAACAAGGTCGGCCCGTGGCCCACAAGCCTGGGATGCACCACAAGCTCGTATTCGTCGATCAGGCCGAGCTCGGCCAAGGCCAGCGGAAGCCGCACGCCGCCCACGAGCAACCCGTTGCCGGGCTGCTGCTTCAGTTTCCGGACGGTCTTCTCCAGATCGCCGCCGCGGATGAGCTCGGCGTTCCAATCCACCGCGTCCAGGGTGTCCGACACGACGTATTTCTTCGCCGCGTCGATGGTGCGGGCGAACGGCACCATCCATTCGGGCATCCACTCCGGCCGCACTCCCGAACGCGCCACCGGCCGCCAGGCCTCTTCCATCATCCCGTAGATCACGCGGCCGAAGATAAGGGCATCGGCCCACGCGATGTTGTCGATCGCGTTGCGATGCAAGTCCTCGTCTGCGATCATCGCGCGATGATCGCAGCATCCGTCCAATGTGACGTTGATGGAGTAGCGAAGCGGCCGCATCGCGCCGGGCCTAATTCAGCTTCGCGCCGAGGTCCTTGATGCTGGCGTCGATCAGCGCGCCGGCCTTGGTGTCGTCGAGGCGGGCAGCGATGAGCTTGGCGGAAGCCGCGACGGCGGCGTCGGCCGCCATGGCGCGGATCTCGGCCATGGCCTGCGCCTCGGCGCGGGCGATGCGGTCCTGCGCCTGGCGGGCGCGGCGCTCGACGAGGGCCTTGAGCTGCGCCTCGGATTCCTTGGCGAAGCGCTCGGCCTCTTCCTTCGCCTGGGCGAGGATGGTGTCGGCCTCCGCCTGGGCGCGACCGGCGCGCTCGGTGTAGCGCACGAGCACCGCTTCGGCCTCTTCGCGCATCTGCTTGGCCTGGGTGAGCTCGTTCTGGATCGCGACCGCGCGGTCGTCGAGCATCTTGCCGATGGTGCGATGCACGTTGGCGCGCCAGATCAGGAAGATCACGATGGCGAGGCCGAGGCCTTCCCAGAAATCGGGCTCGTTCAGCAGCTCCATGATCACGGGGAAGCCTCCTGGACCGCGGCCGCCGCATCGGCGTCGGAGATGCGCTCGCCGGTCAGCCGCGACACGATCTCGACCACGGCGTCCTTGGCGGCGCCGGCGATATGCGACTTCGCCTCGGCGCGGATGCGCGCGAGCCGCGCTTCGGCCTCGGCGGTCGCCTTCTCGGCGCTTGCGTCAGCCTCGGCTTCGGCCTTCTTCACGTCGGCCGCCGCCTGCTCGCGGTACTGGTTGTTGATCTGCCGCGCCCGCTCGCGCGCTTCGAACAGCGGCGTCTCGTAGGCGACGGTCGCGGCTTCGGCTTTGCGCCGGTTCTCCTGCGCGGTCTCGAGCTCCTTGGCGATCAGGCCGCGGCGCTCGCTGAGCGTCTGTTTGATGCGCGGCCCGGCATAGCGCCAAAGCACGACGAACAGCACCGTCATCGTGAGCACGAGCCAGAAGATCTGGCTCGGGAACGATTCCGCTTTGAACGGCGGAAAGCCGGCGCCCGAGGGCGCTTCGGTGCCGGTCGTCGTGGTCTCGGCCTGCATCTTTTACTTCGCGTAGAGGATGATCAGCGCGATGACCAGGCCGAACAGGCCGGTCGCCTCGCACAGCGCGAAGCCGAGGAGCAGGTTGGTGGTCTGGCTGGCCGCGGCGCCCGGGTTGCGCAGCGCGCCCTGAAGGTAGCTGCCGAACACGTTGCCGATGCCGATGCCGGCGCCGCCGAGCGCGATGCAGGCGAGGCCTGCGCCGATCATTTGAGCTGCGGGAAGTTCCATTGGTCTAATCCTCTTCTAGTGATGGTCGTGGAGATGCAGGCCTTCGTTGATGTAGATGCAGGTCAGGATCGCGAACACATAGGCTTGCAGGAACGCGACGAGCAGCTCCAGCGCGGTGATCGCGACGATCAGGAAGAAGGGCGCGATCGCCAGGGGCTTGAGCCAGATCAGGCTCGCGCCGCCTAGCGAGATCACGAAGCTCGCGAACACCTTCAAGAGCGTGTGGCCGGCCAGCATGTTGGCGAAGAGACGCACAGACAGGCTGATCGGGCGCGTCATGAACGAGATAAACTCGATCGGCACCAGCAGGATCAGCAGATAGATCGGCGCGTGCGGCACGAACAGCTTGAGGAAGCCGATGCCGTGGCGCGCGAAGCCGACCACGATCACCATGGCGATCACGAAGGCGGCGAGCGAGAAGGTGACCGCGATCTGGCTCGTCACCGTGAACGAGCCGGGCAATAGCCCTAAGAAGTTCGAGAACAGCACGAACATGAAGAGGGTGAAGACGAACGGGAAGAAGCGCAGCCCGTCCTCGCCCGCGGCGGTGCCGATCATGTTGGCAACGAACTCGTAGGAGATCTCGGCCATCGACTGCATGCGCGACGGAACCAGGCTGCGCTTGGAGACGGCGAGCGCCATGAACAGCGTGATCGCGCCGATCACGATCACCATCCACAGCGACTGGTTCGTGAACGAGACGTCGTAGCCGCCGATATGCAGCGGCACGAGCGGCCTGATCGCGAACTGCTCCATCGGGTTCATCGCCAAGGCGTCAGTCTCCGTCTCGCTTCGCCATCTCGGCGTTCAATTCCCTGGCGGCGCGGATCACGTTCAGGATCCCGGCGGCCGCCCCCAGCACGAAAAACACGATCAGGAAAACGGGCCGCGTGCCGGCAAGCCAGTCGATCCCGTACCCCAACGCGCCCCCGACCGCGACGCCCGCGACCATCTCCGTCGAGAAACGGAACGCGATGCCGAGCGAGGTCTGGGGCGGCTTCGCGCCACGGTCCGCGTACTTGCGCTCGGCTGCGTCCAGGCGTTCGCCCAGCTTGCGCAGATCCTCAGGCTTTTGAGCGGACATGGGACACTCTCAAGGCCCCCAGGCCCCCGTCGAAGGCGCGCGGACCATAGGGGCGGCGCAATATTGTGTCAAGGAAGCAGAATGCGGTCTAAGGCATTGGTAAAGCTATGAAAATCACAAGCGCGGCGAAATGCTCTTGAACTGCGTCCCTATCGCAGCACAACGACCGGATTTTCAGATTCGAGATGCTCTGCAATTTCCGACCATTTGGCGTCGAACGCGGCCAGGAGCACGCGGTTGACGATATTGCCTGTCCGGACCCACAGAATCCGACGCCCGGGCACTTTCCGGACCAGCGCAGCGTAGTCTTCGTCTTTGGTGACGATGATGTAGTCGTTGGCGACGGCAAACGCGCAAATCTGCTCGTCCGTCGCGTCGCGAAGCCCGATTTCCCGCAGCGCGACGGCCTCATGACCAGCGTCCCGCAACCAGGCTGCGAGCGCCGGCGGCAATTGAGCATCGACCAGAAAGCGCAATCTCAAACTCCGTCGTGCGGCGTCTGCGCGAATCACCTCTCGGAATTATAGATCAGCGTGATTCGCAGGCGAACCGCACGAACGGGGTTATCCCCAATTCATCCACATGTCGGCTATTCGGCCGCGATCACCACCGGATGTCCGGCCAAGTCCGCGGCATAGGCCAGGCAAGCACGGATGTCGTCGGGTTCAAGGTCCGGGAAATCCTGAAGGATTTCTTCCGAAGATGTCCCGGCCGCCAGCATTTCAAGGATATCGACAACACGCATGCGCATGCCGCGGATGCAGGGGCGTCCATGGCATTGCGCGGGATTGACTGTGATCCGGGACAGCAGATCGCTCATATCATCAGCATAGTCGTATCCGACTACGCGCGCTACTCCGCCGCCACCCGCTCCGCTTCGGCCAGAGTGACCGAGACGAGCTGGCTCACGCCGCGCTCGGCCATGGTGACGCCGAACAGGCGATGCATGCGCGACATGGTGAGCGCGTGGTGGGTGATGACCAGGAACCGCGTATCGGCGAGATCGACCATCTGGTCGAGCATGTTGCAGAAGCGCTCGACATTGGCGTCGTCGAGCGGCGCGTCCACTTCGTCCAGCACGCAGACCGGCGCGGGGTTCGCGAGGAACACCGCGAAGATCAGCGCCATCGCGGTCAGGGCCTGCTCGCCGCCGGAAAGGAGCGACAGGGTCTGCAGCCGCTTGCCCGGCGGGCGGGCATAGATCTCGAGGCCGGCCTCGAGCGGGTCTTCGGATTCGGTGAAGGTGAGCTTGGCTTCGCCGCCCTCGAACAGCTTGGTGAACAGCTCCTGGAAATTCCTGTTCACCTTCTCGAAGCTCTCGAGCAAGCGCTCGCGGCCTTCGCGGTTCAGCGCGGCGATGCCGCGGCGCAGCCGGTCGATGGCGCCGACGAGGTCGTCGCGGTCGGCGGTGAGCGTGGCCAGGCGCTGCTCGTGCTCGGCCGCTTCCTCTTCCGCGCGCAGGTTCACGCCGCCGAGCTGCTCGCGTTCCTGCTTCAACTTCTCGACGCGCTTCTCGGCCTGGTCGAGCGGCGGAAGCTCTTCGTCGTCCTTGAGCTCGGCGCGCTCGGCGAGCTCCGACGGCGCCGCGTCGAGCTCGTCGCGGATGCGCTCGCGCAGCTCGCTCATGCGGCCGGCTTCGGATTCGAGCACCGCTTCGGCGCGGGCCCGCTCCTCGCGCGCCGCCGACAGCGCGGCTTCGGCAGCCTTGGCGAGCTTGTCGGCTTCGGCGAGGCGCGTCTCGGCCTCGGCGCGGGCATCGGCGGCCTCTGCACGCGCCGCGTCCGCAAGCCCGATGGCGTCAAGCAGCGCGCCGCGTTTCTCGGCGATGGCGGCGGGGATCGCTTCGGCGGCGGTCAGCGCCACGGTCAACTCGTCGCGGCGGCGGCCGAGCTCTTCCATCTGCGCCGCGGCCGCGCTGCGCCGCGTCTGCCAGCGCGCGCTTTCGTCGGCGATGGAGGCGAGGCGGCGCGAACGCGCCTCGCGGTCGCGCTTCAGGCCTTCGAGCGCGGCGCGCGCTTCGCTGCTGGCCACGCGGGCGTCGGCGGTCTGCTGGCGCGCTTCGGAAGCCGATTGAGCCAATGCCTGGCCGTCGCCCAATTCGTCGAGCTTGGCGCCGGCTTGGCCCTCGGCTTCGCGCGCCGCATCGCGCGAGGCGGTGAGGCGGCGGATCTCGGCTTCGAGGCTCGCGAGCTTGGAGGCGCGCTCGGCGGCGGCGCGCGCGGCGCGCGCCGCGTCGTCCTGCGCTTCGATCAGGCTGCGCTCGTTGCGGCGTTCTTCGCGCTCGGCTTCCTGCGCGGCGATGCGCGCGCTGTCGGCGGCATCCTTGGCGGTGGTGTAGGCCGTGAACGCTTCGGCGCGCAATTCCTTGGCCGCAGCGATATCGGCTTCGAGGGCTGCAAGGCGGTTGCGCTGCGTGAGCCGCGCCGCGGCCGGCGACGGCGCATCGGCGGATGCCGCATAGCCGTCCCAGCGCCACAGATCCCCTCGCGCCGAGACGAGGCGCTGGCCGGGCTGGAGTTGCGACTGCAGCGCTGCCCCCTGGTCCGGGAACACGACGCCGGTCATGGTCAGGCGGCGGTCGAGCGCGGCGGGCGCCGAAACGAATTCCTTGAGCGGGATCGCGCCGGTGGGCAGCGGCAGCGCGGAATCGAACGCGCCGAGATCGCGCCAGTGATGCGGCGCCGCTTCGTCGAGCGGCGCCTGGAGGTCGTCGCCCAAGGCGGCTGCGAGCGCGGCTTCGTAGCCGGGCTGCACCGCGACCGCGTCGACCATCGGCGGCCACAACCCCTGGCCCTCGGGCTGCAGGAGATCGGCGAGCGCCTTCGCTTCCGCCGACAGCATCTGCACGTTGCGCTCGGCCACCTCGAGCGGTCCGCGCGCGGCGGCCTCGGCGCGCTCGGCATCTTCGAGCATCTGGCGCGCATCGGTGAGGGCGAGCCGCGCCATCTCGGCAAGGCTGCGCGCTTCTTCGGTGACGCTCTGCGCGAGCTGGACGTCGGGGATGTCGGCGACGCCGGCCATCGCTTCTTCGAGCCGCAGCTCGGCTTGGGCAAGCTGATGCCCGCTGGTCTCGGCCAGCGCGGACGCGACTTCGCGCGCGCGTTCGTGGCTGGAGCGCGCGGCGTTCCATTCCGCGAGCTCGGCAGTCAGCCGCTCGAGCAGGCGTTCGGCTTCGCCCAGCGCGTCGTTGAGCGCAATGGCGCGCGCATCGGCCTCGACGAGTTCTTCGTCGGCGCGGGCCTGCGCGGCGTCCAATTCCGACGCTTCGCCGGCAAGGGTCTCGATGGCATGCGCGGCGTCGTTGTCGTGCGCGCGCTCGCGCTCATTGTCCTGCTCGGTCTGCACGATGCGCAGGCGCAGGCTCTCGGCCTGTTCGCGCGCGCGCGCTTCCTCGGCTTCGAGCTGGTCGCGCTCGACGACGAGGCGGTGCAGCGCGGCCGATTTCTCCGCCTCGGTCTGACGCAAAGGCGGCAGATGGCTTGCGGCTTCGGCCTGTGCCGCCCCCGCATGCGAGGCGCGCTCGGAGCATTCGCTCACGGTTGCGGCGGCGGCGGCCAGCGCTTCCTCGGCGGCGCGGGCGCGCAGCTCGGCCGCGGTCCAGCGCAGATGATGCGCCAAGGCTTCCGCTTTGCGGATATGACCCGAGAGGTTGCGATAGCGCGCGGCCTGGCGCGCCTGGCGCTTCAGGCTGGCGAGCTGGCCCTCGACCTCGCGGATGATGTCCTCGAGGCGGCCCATGTTCGTCTCGGCCGCTTTGAGGCGCAGCTCGGCCTCGTGGCGGCGCTGATGCAGGCCCGCGATGCCGGCGGCTTCTTCCAGGATGGCGCGGCGGTTGAGCGGCTTGGCGCTGACCAGCATGCCGATCTGGCCCTGGCGCACGAACGCGGTCGAGGCCGCGCCCGACGACGCGTCGGCGAAGAATATCTGCACGTCGCGCTGGCGCACGTCGCGGCCGTTGATGCGATAGACCGAGCCGGCCTCGCGCTCGATCTTGCGCGTGACCTCGATCTGCTCGTATTCGTTGTAGGGCGGGTTGGCGCTGCGGTCGGAATTGTCGATCAGCAGGGTCACCTCGGCGACGTTGCGCGAGGGACGCCCCGCGCTGCCGGCGAAGATGACGTCGTCCATCTCGCTGCCGCGCACCGAGGTCGGACGCGTCTCGCCCATCACCCAGCGCAGCGCGTCGAACAGGTTCGACTTGCCGCAGCCATTGGGGCCGACGATCGCCGTCAGCCCCGGCTCGATGAACAATTCCGTCGGTTCGACGAAGGACTTGAAGCCGGAAAGTCTAAGCCGGTTGAACTTCAATGCTCGCGCGCCGCCTTGCGCCTGTTGGCCGCCTCACTTCTTGGCGAGGAGAGCCTTGAGGGTCGTGTCCAGATCCGCAGGCGTGCCCACACTGTCGATCTCACGCACGACGCCGTTGATGACGAAGGTCGGCGTGCCCTGGATGCTGTAACGAGTCTGCCCATCGGTCGCGACCTTGTTGATGCTCGCTTGCGTCGCCTGGTCGGCGATGCAGCTGTCCACCTTCTCGGGACTCAGTCCCGCGAGTCGGCCCATTTTGACAAGGGCGCCATGCACATCGCTAACACCATATTCCCAGTCCCATTCCTTCTGGCTCCGGAACAGCATGTCGATGAACTGGAAGTACTGGTCCTTGGGCAGGCAGCGCGCCATCGCCTCGGCCGCGCCGTCGGAGGAATGGAGCGGGAACACGCGGAACACGTAATAGACCTTGCCCGAGTCGATGTAGTTGGACTTGAGGTAGGGGACGACGGTCTCGTTGAAATGCGCGCAATGCGGGCAGGTCGGCGCGGCGTATTCGATGAACACGATCGGCGCCTTGGGCGAGCCCATGGTGTGGTCATCGGCGGTGAGGGTGTAGCCCTGGGCGCCGCTGCCGCTGACGGGGATGGCGTCGGCCGTGGACGTGTTGCCCGGCAGGAAGACGTAATAGCCGACAGCCGCCAGGATGATGATGACGACCGCCACGGCGGTGATGATGAGCTGATTGCGGGTCACTTTCGTCCACTCCTCGACAAGGCGCGCTCTGCTTGTGGCAGAGGCTTTGGAATCCTTCAATCCTGCCGGTTGTTAAGATTGGAGCGGCGGGCCTGGGCGAGGCGGAGCAGGGCCTCGCGAACCCCTTCGGGGCCCTCGTATTTCCGGGCCGGATCGGCCGCAGGCACCGGCGGCTTGGGACCGGGGCGGAGGGGGCGTTTGGCGGGCTGGCTGAGGGTACCCTGAACGAATCGCAGCCGCGCCACCGCCGGGCGGCCCAGATAGGCATTGATCCGCTCGCACAGGGGGCGGGTCTCGTGCTGGAGGAAGACCGCCGCGCCCGGCTCGGCCATCAGGGTGAGCACGCCGCCGGACGGCCCGTCCTTCAGCCGCAAAGGGCGGGCGAGGCGGGCGGTCTCGGCGCCCGCGATCTCCTCCCAGCGCAGCACCAGGGTCGGATCGCTGAAGCCCGCGCGGTCGAGCGCGGCCCGCGCCAGCGCCTGCGCGTCGGCGGCGACGGCGGCCGCGCGCCCGCGCCGCGTGGGGGGAGGCGGCTGCTCGGGTTGTTTCGCTTTGGGCGTTTGCGCCATGGTCGGACTATGCCCCGCTCGAGCCCAGCGCAAAAGCTTCTCGCCTGGTACGACCGCCATGCGCGCGTGCTGCCCTGGCGTGCGCCCAAGGGGACGCGGCAGGAGCCCTATCGCGTGTGGCTGAGCGAGATCATGCTCCAGCAGACCACGGTGCAGGCGGTCGCGGGCTATTACCGCAGGTTCCTGGAGCGCTGGCCGACCGTGGACGACCTCGCCGCAGCCCCGCTTGACGACGTGCTCGCGGCCTGGGCGGGGCTCGGCTACTACGCGCGCGCGCGGAACCTGCACAAGACGGCGCGGGCGGTCGCGGGGCGCGGCTTCCCGACCACGCACGAAGGCCTGCGCGCGCTGCCGGGCATCGGCGACTACACCGCGGGCGCGATCGCGGCAATCGCGTTCGACCTGCCTTACGCCGCGATGGATGCCAATGCCGAGCGCGTCGTGGCGAGGCTGTTCGCGGTGACCGAGCCGCTCGCGAAAGTGAAGACGCGCATCCGCGGCTTCGGGCAATCGCTGGTGCCCGAGAGACGCGCCGGCGATTTCGCGCAGGCGATGATGGATCTGGGCTCCGCGATCTGCACGCCGAAGCGTCCCGCCTGCATGAGCTGTCCGCTGTTCGACGACTGCGAGGCGCGCAAGCTGGGCATCCAGGAGATGCTCCCCGCGAAAGGCGAGAAGCCGGTCAGGCCCCTGAAGCGCGGCGCGGCATACGTCGCGCGCGACAAGACGGGCGCGGTGCTGCTGGAGAAGCGTCCCGAGAGCGGCTTGCTCGGCGGCATGCTGCAGCCGCCGCTCGGGCCCTGGACCGACAATTTCCCGCCGCGCGACGCGGCGCTCGCGCAAGCGCCGTTCGAAGCGCCGTGGAAGAAGCGTCCCGGCGTCGTGCGCCACGGCTTCACCCATTTCGAGCTCGAGATCGAGGTCTACGAAACCGAGGTCGCAAGGCGGCCGAAATATGCCGGGCAATGGGTCAGCGATCTCGACAATGCCGCGCTGCCGACGGTGATGCGGAAGATCGTCAGTTCGGCACCAGATGCACGTCGCAGTCCAGGAACTCGCCGTCGCTCTTCCTGATCTCGGCCGAAGCCGAGCTCTGGCGGTGGCTCCACCACACGCTCCAGATGTCGCCGTCGCGACTCGCGCCCCAATTGCTCGTATCGCTGGGGCCGGGGCTGCAATGCGCTCGCGCAAGCCCGATTGCGTCCTCCTCGGTCTTGACGACGTCGTCGGGCAGGATCGGCTCGTCGAACCATTCCATCACCGCGCAGCCCGAAAGCAGCGGCAGCATGACGATCAGCGCGAGCCGCTTCATCCTCACACCAGATCGGCGCGCAGGCGCTGGCGCAGATAGTCGATCGGGATCAGCTTGCCCTCGTGCTCGTACTGCCAGAACGTCCAGCCGTTGCAGGCGTCGAGGCCCTGCACATGCGCGCCGACCTGGTGGATCGAGCCGGTGGCGCGGTCCGAGATCAACGTCCCGTCGGCGCGGACCTTCGCGGTGTGATGCTTCTGATGGCCGTGCAGCACCGTGCCCGGCGGCAAGAGCCCGCGCTCGACCACCCAGCCGAAGGGGATGCGCGGCTCGGCGCGCTTGGACTTGGTGACCTCTATGGCGTCGCTGTCGGCGGCCGCGACGGCGGCGATGCGCGTGCGCGCGACCTTCACGTATTCCGCGTCGCGCTCGATGCCGATGAAGCGGCGGCCCAGCCGCTTCGCGACCGCGCCGGTGGTGCCGGAGCCGAAGAAGGGATCGAGCACGACGTCGCCGGGCTTGGTCGACGACACGATCACGCGGTGCAGCAGGCTCTCGGGCTTCTGCGTCGAATGCGCCTTGCCGCCGTCTTCGTCCTTCAGGCGTTCCACGCCCGAACAAATGGGCAATGTCCAGTCCGAGCGCATCTGGAGGTCGTCGTTCATCGCCTTCATGGCTTCGTAGTTGAAGGTGTAGGCGGTCTTCTCGCTCTTCGCCGCCCAGATCATCGTCTCATGCGCGTTGGTGAAGCGCCGGCCGCGAAAATTCGGCATCGGGTTGGTCTTGCGCCACACGACGTCGTTCAGGATCCAGAAGCCCAGGTCCTGAAGCGTCGCGCCGACGCGAAAGATGTTGTGGTACGAGCCGATCACCCAGATCGCGCCGCTGTCCTTCAATACGCGCCGGGCCGCGGTCAGCCATTCGCGCGTGAAGCGGTCGTATTCGCCAAAGCTCGCGAACCGGTCCCAGGAATCGTCGACGGCGGCGACCTTGGAATTGTTCGGCCGGCGCAATTCGTTCTTGAGCTGAAGGTTGTAGGGCGGATCGGCGAAGACGAGGTCGACCGAGCTTTCCGGAAGGTCGCGCATCGCCTGGATGCAGTCGCCTTCGATGATCCTGTTGAGCTCCATGTGCCGCCCGTTTTTGTCCACAGGCGGGTGACACTGATTCGTCGCGACTCACAGGTCAAGAGTCTTGCAGAGTCAAAGCGTTATCGTTTGAGTCCCCAGGATTCACACCATACAAGATGTTGTGGACGGGTGCGAAAGAGCGGCGATGGTGCCGCGTCGGGCCGTGGCGCCCGAGCGCCGAGAGGTGCTCGGACGTGCCGTAACCCTTGTTGGTGATCCAGCCGTAATGCGGGTGCTCGTCGTGGAGCGCGTCCATCATCCGGTCGCGCGTGACCTTGGCGATGATCGAGGCCGCCGCGATCGACACCGAGCGCGCGTCGCCGTCGATCAGCGTGTCGCACGGGCAGGGCAGCGCCGGCGCGTCGTTGCCATCGACCAGCGCGAAGGTCGCGGCCACCGTCAGCGCCCGCACCGCGCGCGCCATGGCGAGATGCGTCGCCTGGCGGATGTTGACGAGGTCGATCTCGTCGACGCTGGCCTCGCCCACGCCGACCGCGACGGCCATCGCCATGATCTGCGGGAACAGCGCCGCGCGCGCCTCGGCCGTGAGCTGCTTGGAGTCGTTCAACCCCTTGGGGATGCGGCGGCGCTCCAGGATCACCGCTGCCGCGACGACCGGTCCAGCCAGCGGCCCGCGGCCGGCCTCGTCCACGCCGGCGACAGGACCCGGCGCGGTCTTGAGGTATTGCGACTCGTAGCGGTAATGCGGCATGGCGGCCGCAGCATCACATCAAGCGGACGCGAACCACAACGGGATGTCGTAGTCGATGGTGAGTTCTTCCCCAGCTTCGATGTCGCGCAGGGCCTCGATGCTCATTTCGTTGTCGGCGTAGTGGCGCACCAGGCGCACATTCGACGGCTTGGAATGGTTGTAGAGGCCCAGATACCCAAGCCCGATGGCGCATTCCTGTCCGGGCGCGAAACCCGGCACGTCCTCGCCCCAGGCGAAGGCGTAGTCCGAGAGGCCTTGAGCTTCCGACGTCTCCATCGAGATCGGCAGTACCGGCGAGCGCTCGACGAGCTCGTCTTTGGCGATGGGCGCCGTGGCGATCACGCCGCGGCCTTTGCCGGGGATGTCGCGATAGACGATCTTCACAGCGCGGACTCATTGAAGCGCCGCTCGAGCGTCAGCGTCAACGCGAGGGCCGCCGCGGCCGCCGCGATCGCGCTCGAATTGGCGAGCAGCGGCGAAATACGAAGCGCCGCCTCGGTCAGCTCGCGCAAGGGCAGGAACGGCGCGATGGCTGCGGCGGCGGCAACGGGGGCGAAGAGGGCGATCCGCTCGCGCCACCATTCCCCCTTCTCGGCGCGCGCGACGACCTGGGACGAGAAGCCGTTGTCCGCGACAGTGTCGAGCGGCGCCGAAAGCAAACGGTCGAGATCGTCGTCAGTCATGCTCCAGCATCGCCTTCAGCTTCTCGCGCCCGCGCAGCACATGCGACTTCACCGTGCCGAGCGGAAGCGACAATATCGCGGCCGCCTCGCCGTGAGAATGACCGAGCGCATAGCACAGCGTCAGCGCCGCGCGCTCCTCTGCCGACAGCCGCGCCATGGCGCGCTCCAGGTCGAGCCGCGCATCGCTCGCGTCCCGCGGATCGGCGCCGGCGCGCTCGTCGATTTCCGCCAGCGGTTCCTCCTTGCGCTTGCGGCGCTCCATCAGGAACCGCGACCAGGCGATGCCGCAGAGCCACGACGCGAACGAACCCTCGCCCCGATATTGCGCGAGCTTGCGATGCGCCTCGAGGAAGGTCTCCTGCGCCAGATCGTCCGCCAGCGCTGCGTCGCCGCGCGTCAGCCGGCGCAGGAACGCGCGCACCTGGCTCTGGTGCTCGCGCACCAGCCTGGCGAACTCCGCGCTCATCGCCGAACCGCATGGCGCCTCACTTGTCGCGCGGCCTGTCGAACAATCCGCCGAGGAAGCGGGCGAGCCCGACCATGAACGGGAACACGCCGATCACCGGAAGCCAGCTCGGCATGTGGCCGTGGTCGTCGAAGGGTGCGCCGCCGCCGGTCATCGCCCAGAAGAACACCGCCAGCGCGATGCCGATGCACATCAGGAAGATGCCGGACTGGATGGGGCTGCGATAGCGGTAGTAGTCGCCGCGGCCGCCGACATATTCCGGCGGGATCGGCTGGCCTTTCTCGGCCAGGGTCTCGATCATGCGGTGCCGGCTGGTCTGCGCCCGATAGGAGAAGAAGTTTCCCACCACCACGATCAGCACGATCGCGCCCCAGAAGATCAGCGTGCTGTCATGCATCGTCATTTCCTTTCCATCGGCAGATCGACCGCCCCGAAACAGATATGCCGCACGGCCGAGAAAGCGAGCACGGCCATGCCCCATAGCGCAATCATCATATCGAAACCCTGTGCGTCGGGCATGTCGGCGTCCTCCATTCGCCAGGTGGATGCGGCGGGGGAGGGGTTTGGATGCGGGGGGCGCGAAAAATTCAGCGCGGGATCGCGACGATCCCCTGGCTGCCCTTGGAGATGCCCTGCATCGCGGTCACCGAAAAGCCCGCCCGCTCCAGCGCCGCGCAGGCGCCCGCGATCTCGTTGCCCGAACGGCTGATCGGGTTGGGCAGCCATTTCGGTGCTTTGCCCTTGTGGGTGCGCAGGACCAGGACCAAGCGCCCGCCGGGGGCGAGGCGCGCGCGGATGCGCCCGAGCGCGGCATCCGGGTCGCTCCAGAACTGGAAGGAATGCAGCGCTAGGACGGCGTCGAACCGCCCGTCGGGGAGGGTGGTGTCGTCGCCCTCCCGGATATCGAGCGGGACCTTGGCCCTTCTCAACCGCTTCCGTGCCGCCTCGACCATCAGCGCGGACGGGTCGACGCCCGCGGCGCGCTCGAGCGTCAAGGATTGCAGCGCCAGCTTGAGCAGATGCCCGGTGCCGAAGCCGATCTCGAGCAGGCTCTTGGGCTTGGCGGTCCGGAGCTGGTCGACGGTCCAGTAATAGGCGCCGCGGTTCAGCCGCGCCATCAGCCAGCCGAAGATGCGCCCCGTCTTTCCGCTCGGCCGCATCGCCTGCGGCAGCGTCCTTCCCGCCATGGGCGAGGCATATCAAATATCGAGCGACAGCGACAGCTGCTCGCCCGGCCGCGGCGGGCGCTTGAACTGCGAGGCGTCGAGCGGGCGGCCGCCCTGGTTGAAGCCGAGCCGTTTCACCGCCATGTGGAAGCGCCTGGCCATCATCTCGGCGTAGGGACCGGTGCCGCGCATGCGCGTGCCCCATTGGCTGTCATAGTCCTTGCCGCCCCGCATCTGGCGCACCAGCGACATCACATGCTTGGCGCGGTCGGGGACGTTCGTCTCCAGCCATTCGCGGAACAGGTCCTTGATCTCGAGCGGCAGGCGCAGCAGGACATAGCCGGCCGAGCGCGCGCCGGCGCCTGCCGCGGCCTTCAGCACGGCTTCCATCTCATGATCGTTGAGCGCCGGAATGGCCGGCGCGAACATCACGCCTGCCGGTATGCCCGCCGCCGCCAGTCCCTCGATCGCCTGCAGCCGCCGGCCCGGGGTGCCGGCGCGCGGCTCCATCGTCCTTGCCAGCCGGCGGTCCAGCGTGGTGATCGACAGCGCCGCCTTGGCCAGGCCCATTGCCGCCATCTCGGACAATATGTCCAGGTCGCGCAGGATCAGCGGCGATTTGGTGACGATGGCGACGGGATGACGAAAATCGCGCAGCACCTCCAGGATGGAGCGGGTGATGCGCATTTTCTTTTCCAGCGGCTGATAGGGATCGGTGTTGGTGCCCATGGCGATCACCTGCGGCACATAACCGGGGGCGCTCAGCTCCTTGGCCAGCAATTCGGCGGCATTGGGCTTGGCGAACAGGCGGGATTCGAAATCCACCCCCGGCGACAGGCCGAGATAGGCGTGGGTCGGGCGCGCGAAACAATAGATGCAGCCATGCTCGCAGCCGCGATAGGGATTGATCGACTGCGAAAAGGAGATGTCGGGCGAGTTGTTGCGGGCGATGATCGTGCGCGTGGAATCGATCAGCACTTCGGTTTTCAGCGGCGGAAGCTCGTCCGCGTCGCCGAGA
>DASZQV010000026.1:0-146997 GCA_035549495.1 Rhizomicrobium sp.
ACTGGAGGCATTGGGAATCGGCGCGCGCGCCCGGCGGCTTGCCGATGCCAATCCCGCTGAAGCCGAAACCGTGCAGGCCGCACTCCGGCGCTTGACCGCGCCGGATGAGATGGGGACCCTGTTTCAAGGGCTGGCGCTGATGCCACCCTCTGCCGCCCGGCCACCGGGTTTCTGAGAGACGAGAACCGGCATGCCGTTTCACACCGCCGCCAATCTTTCGCGCCGCTCCGGACTGGCGCATGGCTTCTTCGGGCGGGCGGGCGGGGTGTCGCAAGGTGTTTACGCCAGCCTCAATTGCGGGCCGGGCAGCCGCGACGATCCCGCCGCGGTGGCCGAAAACCGCGCCCGCTGCGTCAAAGCGCTGGCGCCCGGCGCCAGACTGGTTTCTCTCGCCCAAATCCACAGCGCCACCGTCCATACGGTGGATGCCGGGTGGGATTTCGCCGCCCGGCCGGACGGCGACGCGATGGTCACGGCCCTTTGCGGCGTCATGCTGGGCATTCTCACCGCCGATTGCGTGCCGGTCCTGTTCGCCGACAGCGAAGCGGGCGTGATCGGCGCCGCGCATGCCGGCTGGAAAGGCGCGCTCGGCGGCGTCACCGATGCGGCGATCGCCGCGATGGAAGGCCTCGGCGCAAAACGTTCGCGCATCGCGGCCGCCATCGGGCCTTGCATCTCTCAAGCGAACTACGAAACCGGCCCCGAATTCCGCGCGCGATTCGACGCGCGCTATTTCGACGGCCGCCAGTTCGACCTCGAAGCCTATGTTGCCGACCGGCTCGCATCCGCCGGCATCGCCACGGTCGCGCGGCTGTCGACCTGCACCTATGCGCGCGAGGACGAGTTCTTCTCCTATCGCCGCGCCACGCATCGCGGCGAGAAGGATTACGGCCGCCAGATCTCGGCCATCGTGCTGTGATCCCGTTCGGTCCCGACATCTGGATCGCCGAGGGGCCCGTGGTGTCGTTCTATGGCTTTCCTTACCCCACGCGCATGGTCGCGATCCGTCTCGCGAACGGCGAGCTGTTCGTGTGGTCGCCGATCGCGCTCGATCATGCGCGCGGCATCGACGCGCCTGGCGAGGTCGCGCATCTCGTCGCGCCCAACCTGCTGCATCATCTCTATCTGGGCGAGTGGAAGCGGCGCTATCCGGACGCGCGCCTTTATGCCGCGCCGGGTCTCGCGCGCAGGCGGCGCGACCTCGCCTTCGATGCCGAGCTTGGCGATGCATCGGAACCGGCCTGGGCCGCCGAGATCGACCAGGTGCTGATGGCGGGCAGCTTCGCCATGCAGGAAGTCGTGTTCTTCCATCGCGCGAGCCGCACGGCGATCTTCGCCGACCTGATCGAGAACTTTCCGCAAGGATGGTTCAGGGGCTGGAAGGGCGTGCTCGCGCGGCTCGACGGGATCGTCGCACCCCATCCGGGCGCGCCGCGCGAATGGCGCTGGAGCTTCGTGAATCGCCGCAAAGCGCGCGCCGCGCTTGCGCGAATCGAGGCTTGGGACGCGGCGCGCGTGGTCGTGGCGCATGGCGGCGTGGTCGAGGAAGGCGGCGGCGCCTTCATCCACAACGCCTTTCGCTGGCTTGGGCCTTGAGCGGACAAAGCCGGTTTACCGCCTGCCCCGCCCTTGCTAAAAGCCGCGTCATCGAACCGTCACAGCCGGAGCCCGCGCGACCATGAGCGACACCAACGGAGCGCGGGGCATGAAGCTGCTGGCGGGCAACTCCAATCGCGCGCTGGCCGACGCCATGGGCCAGTACCTGAAGCTGCCGCTGGTCAAGGCGGTGGTGCGGCGCTTCGCCGACATGGAAGTGTTCGTCGAGATCCAGGAGAACGTCCGCGGCGAGGACATCTTCGTCATCCAGTCGACGAGCTATCCCGCCAACGACAATCTGATGGAGCTGCTCATCGTCATCGACGCGCTGCGCCGCGCCTCGGCGCGCCGCATCACCGCGGTGATCCCCTATTTCGGCTATGCCCGCCAGGACCGCAAAGTGGGGCCGCGCACGCCGATCTCGGCCAAGCTGGTCGCGAACCTGATCACCGAGGCCGGCGCACATCGCGTGCTGACCGTCGATCTCCACGCCGGACAGATCCAGGGCTTCTTCGACATCCCCACCGACAATCTCTACGCCATGCCGGTGATGGTGAAGGACATCAAGGACTATCTCGGCCAGGACAATCTGATGGTCGTCTCGCCCGATGTCGGCGGCGTGGTGCGCGCGCGCGCGCTCGCGAAGCGCCTGGGCGCCGACCTCGCCATCGTCGACAAGCGCCGCGAGCGCGCCGGCGAGAGCGAGGTGATGAACATCATCGGCGACGTCGAGGGGCGCTCCTGCATCCTGATCGACGACATCGTCGATTCGGGCGGCACGATCTGCAACGCCGCCGACGCGCTGCTGCGCGAAGGCGCCAAGGACGTCTGCGCCTATGCCACCCACGGCGTGCTCTCGGGCGGCGCGGTCGCGCGCATCAAGGGCTCGAAGCTGAAGTCGCTGGTGATCACGGACTCGATCGCCGCCACCGACGAAGTCGCGAAATGCGTCAACATCCGCCGCATCTCCATCGCGCCCCTGATCGGCGAAGCCATGCGCCGCATCAACAACGAAGAGAGCGTGTCGAGCCTGTTCGACTAGGCGTCGCGCAAGCCCAGCCTGCCGCGCGTCAATGCGGCCGCAGCGAGGCCGATGACGGGCCACACGCCGCCATAGATCGGCCAGAAGCGCGCGAGGTCGGCGGCGCGACCATCTTGAGCACATAGCCCGCGCCGACAGTGTTGATCAGCGCCACGAGCCGCACGCGCGCCGGCGCACGAAGCCGCACCATGCTGCGCAACGCGCCCACCGGCCCGCGCCACCCGCCGTCGACCGCGGCCGCGATCAGCGCCCCGACCAGCAGCCCGAGCGGATTGGGCCCGCCATTGCCGGGACGTCCCACCGGATGCAGCACCCAGGGATACCAGGAGAGCAGACACCCGAGCACGAGGAAGGCTGCAAGCGCGGGCGCAATCCCACGCGGGCCGGCGGTCGTCGGCGTGGTCGCGGTCATGCGCCATAGATGCGCGCGATCCCCACGCCCGCAACGGCGCGGCCTCCCTGCCCGCGCGACATGGACGAAAACTAGCGCAGCGGAAGTGCCCGGATACGGATGCGCGTATCTTCGAAGACGACGATGCTTCCCGACAGCAGCGCGTCGCGGATCGTTTCCAGGTTCGCGAGCAGCATGGCCGCTTGTACCGTCGGATTTCGGCTGACCTCGCGCCGGAACAGGATCACCGACGGCTTGGTTTGGGGCCGGCGCGCCAGGAGCGTTCCGAAATCGGTATCTGCCGAGATCAAGATCCGGTCTTCAGCCAGCGCACGATCGAACACGATCTCGTCGGGCGCGGAGCGCAGGCCGATATCGCGCAGATGCACCGCGTCGTGTCTGCTGTCGCGCAGCCGCTCGGCAACCGTCGGCGACACCGCGTTGTCGACCAGGAACCTCAAATCTTCACGAGCGGCAGCTCGCGCTCGCGAACCGCACTTGCCGCGAAGCGCAGCGCTTCGCGGATGTCGTCGCGCTCCAGATCGGGATAGGCGGCAAGGATGTCCTCCTCGCCCATCCCATCAGCCACCATTCCGACGACGGTGGCGACGGGAATGCGCAGGCCGCGAATGCACGGCACGCCGCCCATCTGGGCCGGATCGGTGCTGATGCGGGTGAACTCCATGTCGCAATTCCTGATGGCCGACGGCTCTGCGGGATTATAAAACAACCAGGTCCCGCTTGCGAGCCCGCCCCATGCCCACCGCCGCCGACATCCGCAAGATCGCGCTCGCGCTGGAGGGCACGCGCGAGGTCGATCATTTCGCGCGGCCGGCCTTCCGCACGCCGAAGCGCATCTACGCGGTGATCCGGCCGGACGGGCTGTGGCTCAATCTGCCCGTCGAGCGCAAGGAGTTCCTGCTCGAGGCGGATCCGGCCGCGTTCGTCAAATATATGTGGGGCAAGACCGTCAACGTCATCGTGCAGCCCGAGCGCGTGTCGGCGGCGGAGCTGAAGGTGCTGCTGCGCGAGGCGTGGGAATTCAGCGCGGCCCCGCCGCCCAAAAAGAAGAAGAAGCCCGCGCCGCGCAAATAAGCTCCATCCCCGCTGGCGCGAATCGGCCGGTTCGGGCACAACCACGGGCATGGAACAGCCGCATCCGCCTCCGTCCGACGGCTCGATCTTCGACTTCGCCCGCAAGGTGTTCGCGGGCGCCTTGATCGTCGCGGTGCTGCTGGCGCTGTGGGAGATCGCGCCCGTCCTCGTGCTCGGCTTCGGCGGCGTCGTGGTCGCGGTCATCCTGCGCACCATGGCCGAGCCGGTGCAGCGCGCGCTGCGCGTCCCCGACCACATCGCGCTGCTCATCGTGACGCTCGGCCTGATCGGCTTCTTCATCGCCTTCTTTACCGTGTTCGGCGCGCTCGCCGTCGACCAGTTCACCGCGCTGCTCAACGAGATCCCCGGCGCCGTCGTCTCCAGCCGCAAATGGCTGCAGCAATACACCGAAGGCCGCTGGTTCCTGGCGCTGATCGGCAACACCAACGCGCCCTCGGGCGAGACCCTGCTGCAGGCCATCCCGCTCGCCGGCGGCGTGCTCGGCGCGATGGGCGAGGCGCTCTTGGTGCTGCTCACCGGCATCTATCTCGCCGCCGACCCGAACACCTATGTGCGCGGCGTGGTGCGCCTGTTCCCGCCGCACCGGCGCCTGCGCGTCAACCATATCATGCACGCGATGTCGGAGGCGCTGCAGCGCTGGTGCCTGGGCATGGCGATCGACATGCTGTTCGTCGGCGTCGTCACCGGCACGGGGCTGTGGCTGGTCGGCGTGCCGCTGCCGTTCGCGCTGGGCGTTCTGACCGGCGTGTCGGTGTTCGTGCCCTATATCGGCCCCACCATCGCGCTGATCCCGGGCCTGCTGCTGGCGCTGAGCGTCAGCCCGACGCTGGCCTTCTATGCCGCCATCGTCTACGCCGTCGCGCTCACCATCGAGGGCAACGTCACCCAGCCCCTGCTGCAGCGCTGGGCGGTGTCGCTGTCGCCCGTGCTCAACCTGCTCGCCATCGTGGCGTTCGGCATCATCTTCGGCGCCTGGGGCGCGGTGCTGGCGACGCCGATGGCGGTGGCGCTTTCGGTCCTGGTGCGCAAAGCCTATGTCGAGGACATGCTGGAGGCCGGCCACCACGCGCACGGGTAGGGTAAGGATTCGCTAACCCTTTTCCCCGGGAACCACTATCCGGCGAGATTCGTTCGATACATGACGGAGAACGAATCCCATGGGCCACTCGATAGACTCCCTGCCGATGGAAGACCGCGCGCAGCACTATCGCGACTGCGCGGTCCAGGCGTTCCGGCTGGCCGAGACGACCCGGTCGCCCGACCTCAAGGCGACCTATCTCCAGGTCGCGACGGGCTGGCACACCATGGCGCTGGAGATCGAGCTGGCGCTGGGCTCGGAGGAGATCCTGGACGCCCTGATGGAAGGCCGCAGCTCCCACCCGGCGTGAGTCCCAAACGGGCGGTTGCGCTCGCCCGGCCCTTCCGCTAAAAGCCCCGCTTTCCGGACCTGCTTGATCGACGAAAAGGCCGGAAACCAGGGATTTCCACTATGCGTCAGATGCAGGATTTGAGCGCCGACCCGCGTCCCGGAACCGGCAAGGGCCCCTCCTACCAGACCCGCAAGACGGGCCGGATCCCGGCCGTCGTCTATGGCGGCCCCGAGGCGCCCGAGAACGTGTCGGTCGATTCCCACACCCTGGGCCTGCATGTCGACCAGGGCGGCTTCCTGACCCGCCTGTTCATGCTGGACGTCGCCGGCAAGAAGCAGCGCGTGATCCCGCGCCAGGTCCAGCTCGACCCGGTCACCGACCGCCCCGTCCATGTCGATTTCATGCGGCTGGCCCCCGGCGCCAAGATCAAGCTGGCGATCCCGGTCCGCTTCAAGGGCCATGAGGCGTCGCCCGGCCTGAAGCGCGGCGGCGTGCTCAACATCGTCCGCCACGAGATCGAGATGCTGCTCGACGCCGACCACATCCCCGACGCGCTGGAAGGCGATCTGTCGGGCCTGGACATCCACGGCACGCTGCACTTCAACGACTTCAAGCTGCCGGAAGGCGCCAAGACCACGATCCGCGAGGAGAACTTCACCGTCGCCTCGATCGTGGCGCCGACCAGCGTGATCGAAGAGCAGAAGGCCGCCGCGGCTGCCGCTGCCGCCGCCGCTTCGGCCCCCGTCGCCGAGGAAGGCGTCGCCCCTGCCGAAGGTGCCGCCGCGGGCGCTGCCCCGGCCGCTGCGGCCAAGGCGCCGGAGAAGAAGTAATCCTTCGAGGCGCGTCCGTACGCTGTTGCTACGGACCGCGACGCTCCTCAGGATGACGCCGATGTGCCCATTCGCGTTGCGTCATGGCGAGGTGCGAGCGTGAGCGAGCCTCGAACCACGCCGCTTCTCATCGCCGGCCTCGGCAACCCGGGCGCCGAATACGCGCGCAACCGCCACAATGCGGGCTTCATGGCCGTGGACACGATCCACGAGAGCTACCGCTTCGGCCCGTGGCGCGCGCGCTTTCAAGGCCAGTGGAGCGAAGGCAGCCTTGGCGGGCGCAAGACGTTCCTGCTCAAGCCCATGACCTATATGAACGAGAGCGGCCAGGCGATCGGGCCGGCGATGCGCTTCTTCAAACTGCCGCTTTCCGCGCTCGTCGTCATGCATGACGAGATCGACCTCGCGGCCGCCAAGCTGAAAGTGAAGACCGGCGGCGGCGACGCGGGCAACAACGGCGCGCGCTCGATCACCGCGACGCTGGGGCCCGACTATCGCCGCGTGCGCATCGGCATCGGCCATCCCGGCGAGAAGCATCGCGTGCACGGCCATGTGCTCGGGAACTTCTCCAAGACCGACGAGGAGTGGCTGGTGCCGCTCTTGAGCGCCATCGCCGAGGCCGCGCCCTTGCTCGCCAAGGACGACGACGTCGCGTTCATGAACAAGGTCGCGCTTCTGACCAAACCGAAGAAAGACTGAGCGATGGGATTCAAGTGCGGCATCGTGGGGCTGCCCAATGTCGGCAAGTCGACGCTGTTCAATGCGCTCACCCAGACCGCGGCGGCGCAGGCGGCGAACTATCCCTTCTGCACCATCGAGCCCAATGTCGGCGACGTGGCGGTGCCCGATCCGCGTCTCGACAAGCTGGCGGTCATCGCGAAATCGGCCGAGATCATCCCCACGCGCATCACCTTCGTCGACATCGCGGGGCTCGTGCGCGGCGCGTCGAAGGGCGAAGGCCTGGGCAACCAGTTTCTCGCCAATATCCGCGAGGTCGACGCGGTGGTGCATGTGCTGCGTTGTTTCGAGGACGACGACATCACCCATGTCGAGGGCCGCATCGATCCGGTGGGCGACGCCGAGACGGTCGAGACCGAGCTGATGCTCGCCGATCTCGACAGCCTCGAGCGCCGCGCGACGCCGGTCGAGAAGAAGGCCAAGTCCGGCGAGAAGGAAGCCAAGGAATTGTTCGCGCTGATGAGCAAGGCGCTCGGGCTGCTGCGCGACGGCAAGCCCGCGCGCCTCGCGGACCTCGGCAACGAAGAGCGCGGGCCCTATTCGCAGCTCGGGCTGATGACGGCCAAGCCCGTGCTCTATGTCTGCAACGTCGAGGAAGGCGCCGCCGCCACGGGCAACAAATATTCGAACGCGGTGGAAGAGATGGCCAAGCGCCAGGGCGCCGGCTGCGTGGTGATCTCGGCGCGCATCGAGGAAGAGGTCGCCCAGCTCGCCGCCGACGAGCGCGCGGAGTTTCTGGGCAGCCTCGGCCTCGAGGAGCCGGGGCTGAACCGGCTGATCCGCGCCGGCTATGCCCTCCTCGGCCTCATCACCTTCTTCACCGCGGGCCCGAAGGAAGCGCGCGCCTGGACCGTCGCCAAGGGCGCGCGCGCGCCGCAGGGCGCTGGCGTCATCCACACCGATTTCGAGAAGGGCTTCATCCGCGCCGAGACCATCGCCTATGACGACTATGTCGCGAACAACGGCGAGGCGGGCGCGCGCGAGGCCGGCAAGTTCCGCCTCGAAGGCAAGGACTATGTCGTGCAGGACGGCGACGTGATGCATTTCCGGTTCGCCACATGAAACGCCTCGCCCTGGTCCTCGCGCTCGCTCTCGCTGCGCCTGCCTTCGCCGGCCCCGCGCCGCAAGATCCGATGGACGAATTGTCGGGCGATCCCAATTCGCCCCAGCGCCATCTCATCCCGCCCGGCGCGCACGTGCCGCTGATCGAGGAGAGCGATGGCACGATCCTGGTGAGCTTCACCAGCGATATGTCCAAGGACAAGCTCATGACGTTCCTCACTGCCGAGTTGAAGAAAGAGGGCTGGCACATCAGCGGGACCACCGATCTTGAGACCAGCATCATCTACAATCTCGAGGGGCCGAAGCCGGACGGCGGCTCCATCACGCTCAGCTTCGAGAAGCCGCGGATCCGCATACTGATCAGCCTGGGATGACCGGTTTGCTCCACTTCGAGGACTTCACGGTCGGGCGCATCTTCGATTGCGGCCCCTATCCTGTGACCAAAGAAGAGATCGTCGAATTCGCCGGCGAGTTCGATCCGCAGCCGCATCATCTCGACGAGGAGGCCGCGAAGACATCGCTGCTCGGCGGACTGGCCGCTTCCGGCTGGCACACTTGCGCGATGACGATGCGGATGTTCGCCGACACCGTGGTGCCGCTCGCGGCCGCGCAGGGCGGCATCGGCTCGCCCGAAGGCCGCTGGATGAAGCCGGTGCGTCCGGGAGACACGCTGCGCGCCGAAGCCGAGGTGATAGCGGCGCGGCCCTCGGCAGGCAAACCGTTCGGATACGTGACCTTCGCCTGCAAGGTGTTCAACGAGCGCGAGCAGGTGGCGCTGATCCTGATGACGCCCATCATCGGCAAGCGCCCATGATCTATTGGGAAGACGTCGAGATCGGAACGCGCCGCGAGCTCGGCACCTATACATTCACCGAAGAGGAGATCGTCGCGTTCGCGAAGAAATACGATCCGCAGCCGTTCCACGTCGACGCCGACGCCGCGAGGCGCTCGATCTTCGGCGGCATCATCGCGAGCGGCTGGCACACTGCGGCGGTATGGATGAAGCTCTCCGTCGCCGACCGGCAGAAGCCCGGCAACGCCTCGCCGTTGCTGCGCGCCGGCGTCTCGCCCGGCTATGAGGACATGCGCTGGCTGAAGCCCGTGCGGCCGGGCATGCGGCTCAGCTATTCCTCTGAGGTCGTGGGCAAGGCCGCGCTCAAGTCGCGCCGCGACGTCGCCATCGTGCTCACGCGCAACGAGGCGCGCGACGATGCGGGCGAATTGGTCTTTGTCTTCACCGGCAAAGGGCTGGTACAGAGAAGACCGGAGTAACGGAGAGACGGCCATGGCGCGCGGCACGATGACGAAGATGACGATGAGCGACGGCGCCGGGATCGGCGTCTATCACGTCGAGCCCATCGGGGAACGGCGCGGCGGGCTGGTGGTGATCCAGGAGATCTTCGGCGTCAACGCGCATATCCGCGACGTCTGCGAAGGCTTCGCGCATGACGGCTACGAGGTGCTCTCGCCCGCGCTCTACGACCGCGAGGCGCCGGGCTTCGAGACCGGCTACAGCCCCGACGAGATCCAGAAAGCGATCAGAATAGCGCGCGGCGAGCACCCGTTCGCGCTCTCGATCGCGGACGCGCTGACCTGCATCGATGCGCTCGCGGGCAAAGGCAAGGTCTTCATCACCGGCTATTGCTATGGCGGCACGGTGACCTGGGCGGCGGCGTGCGCGAGCCCCAACCTCGCCGCGGCGTCGGGCTATTACGGCGGCCAGATCGCGCTGATGAACGACCGGAACCCGAAATGCCGGACCATGCTGCATTTCGGCGAGACCGACCACGGCATCCCGATGAGCGACGTCGAGAAGATCAAAGCCGCCCATCCCGACGTCCAGGTGTTCGTCTATCCGGGCGTCGGCCACGGCTTCAATTGCGACATGCGCCCGGACTACGACGAGGCCGCGGCCAAGCTCGCCAAGGAGCGGACGCTCGAGCTGTTCCGGGCGAACGGGGGGTGAGAGCCAAATGGCCAACGCGAAGCGCACCGCGCTGGAAATATCCAACTGGGATTTCGTCGCCGCCATAGCTATTTTCGCGTTCGTACTGATCACCTATCGGCTGCTGAACTGGACAGTTGGCTATCCCACCGGCCCGGACTGGCAGCTGCCCGTCTTTCTGGCGTTCGGTCTATCCACCATTCCTTTCGTGCTTCGGCTGTTGCTCTTTCTCCAGCGCACGGGCGGTTCGTTCGACCTGGGCGGCGTGAAGATCGCATTTCCCTCCGTCGCGCAGGCAATGCCGCTCACGATACGGACCAATCTCGCCGACCCCACGGTTTCACTCTACGACAGCGGACGACAGCAACTCGAAGCCGTTGCCGATGTGGCCGACAAGGTGTCGGTCGTGGTGGTCGACCTCGAAGCGGGTCAGGCATGGTATGCGACGCGGCTTTTCGCCATCGCCGCAACGTCGCTGCAGTTCGATCTGAACCAGCATATCGTCTTCCTGGCCGCGAGAAACGGTGTTGCAAGCCGCTATGTGGGCTATGCGTCCGCCGCTGTCGTAGCCACCGCGATCATGAGCGCGAGAAATCTGCGCAATTTCGACTTCACCAGCGCATATCTGGGCGCGATATCCACGCTGCTGCAAACGGCGCCGGCGAACAGCGCGTTGCCCAATCCAGAGCCGCGCGGCGAATCGCGCCTCTCCGCGCCCGCCCGCTTCATGACGACGCTTGCGCAAAGCATGCAGGCATGGGAGCAGAACCTCCTCGCCACGGATCTGTGGCTCGGCTACGAAGAGCTGACGCCTCTGCTGCGCGACAGGCTCAAGCGCAACTTCATCGAACTCAGCGACGACGACACGGCGAAGGCGCAAAGCGCGCTGAGAAACGACGGCGAATACGTCGCCCTGTTGGAGAACGGGGATTTCAAAAGTCTGATCCCGGTCGCGGTCGTCGTGCAGGACATCATCGCGGCGCTCTTGAATCAGGACGAGCGCACGAACTCAAAGACGTCCTAACGCAGCGCCGCCTCGATGTTGCCGCCGTCGACGGTGATGACGGCGGCGGTCGTCTTCTCGGCATGGGCGAGATAGACGAAGGCTTCGGCGACCTCGCTCGCATAGACCTCGCGGCCGAGCAGATTGCCGCTCATGTACTGCGCCTCGCTGACGCCGCGCGCCTTGGAGCGCGCCGCGACCATGTCGTCGGTCAAGAGCCCCGAGCGCACGCGGTCGGCGTTCACCGCATTGGCGCGGATGCCGTCCTTGCCGTGGTCGAGGGCGTATTGGCGCACCAGGAACAGGGTCGCGGCCTTGGGAAGCCCATAGGGCCCGAAATCCTTGCCCGGATTCACCGCCTGCTTCGACGTGTTGAACAACAGGCAGCCATAGGTGCCCTGCGCGCGCATGATGCGCACGGCGTTCTGCGCCACGCTCTGATGCGCGAAGAAGTTCAATTCGAAGCTTTTGCGCAGCACCTCGTCCTCGACCGAGCCGATATTGCCCTGCCACGCCGCGCCCGCATTCGAGACCACGATATCGACGCCGCCGAACGCTTCGACCACCTTGTCGAAGGCGGCGCGCACGCTTTCCCGGTCGGTGACGTCGCATTGGATCGCGAGCGCGTGCTTGTGCACGGCCTTGGCCGCCTTCACCGCCATGTCGTGGTCGCGGTCGAGGATCGCGATCTCCGCGCCTTCGGCGGCCATCGCTTTCGCCGTCGCCGCCCCGATGCCCGAGCCGCCGCCCGTGATCACGCAGACCTGGCGCGACAGCGATTTCTCGTTCGACTTGCCGAGCTTGGCCTGCTCCAGCGACCAGTATTCGACGTCGAACATGTCGGCTTCGGAGATGCAGCGATATTCGCCGATGGCCTCGGCGTCGGTGATCACCTCGACCGTGTTCTCGGCGATGTCGGCGGCGATGGCGGCGTCCTTGGCCGTGGCGCCGAGCCCGAACAGCCCCACGCCCGGCACCAGGATCACGCGCGGCAGCGGGTCGAGCTCTTTCTTCGCAGGCCTCGCGCGCTCGTTGTTGCGCGCGAAATAGGCATGGTAATGCGCGACGAACGCCGCGACCGCGTCGGCGACCGCGCGCTTCCAATCGTCGAGCTTGTGCGCGTCGGGTGCCGGCACGACCAGCGGCCAGTTCTTTGTGCGGATGGTGTGGTCGGGCGTCACCACGCCCTGCTGGGAATAGCGCGCGAGCTCCGCGCCGTTGACATAGTCGAGGATCGCCGGCGACGCGCGGAAGCAGAGGATCTGGCGCTTGACCGTGCCCGCCATGTCGTTGCGCTCGAGCGCCACGGCACCACGCAGGATCGGCGCGATCTCGGCCACGCTTGCGACATGGGCGGGCAGCACGCCGGGCTTGAAGGGCTTGCGGTCCTTACGCAGCCGCTCTTCCGCGAGGGTGACGAATTCGATCATCTTCTCGTAGGCGGTGCGCGCGTCCTGCGCGAACGTGAAGATGCCGTGGCGCGGCAGGACCAGGCCCTCGACGTCCGGATTGGCGTCGAACACGTCGGCGACCGCCTTGGCGAGCGTGAAGCCCGGGATGAAATACGGAACGTAAGCGACGCGCTTGCCATAGATCGCGCGCGCGGTCTTCTCGCCGTCGGTCTGGTCGGTCAGCGCCAGCACCGCGGTCGAATGGGTGTGGTCGATGAATTTGTGCGGCAGGAAGGCGTGCAGCAACGTCTCGACCGACGGGTTCGGCGCGGTGGAATCCAACAGGTTGATCCGCTGGAAATTGACCATGTCCTCGTCGCTGAGCGTGTTCAGCCGGCGCAACCGGCGCAGCTCGTGCAGCCGCACCGCGGGCAGGCCCTGCGGCTCGATATTGCCCATGTCCCAGCCGCTGCCCTTGACGCAGAGCACGTCGACGTCTTCGCCCAGCATGTCCTTCGCGGTCGTCTTGACCGAGGTGTTGCCGCCGCCATGCAGCACCAGCTTGGGATCGGAGCCGAGCAGCCGCGTCGTATAGGTGCGCAGCGCCAGGTCTTCGCTCACGCCTTGCGCGGCATAGCGCGCGACGAACGCGGCGGCTTCGGCATCGGACCAGCGGGATTTCATGGGCGTTACTTCCGTTCTGGGAAAAGGGAGGCGAGGCCTTCCGCGCTTGCGGCGCAGGTGCCGCGCTCGGTGATGAAGCCGGTGACCAGGCGCGCCGGCGTGACGTCGAAGCCGGGATTGGCGGCGCCGCTACCCGGTGCCGCGATCTCCACCGTCGCGAGCCCGCCGCCGGGCAGGCGGCCGGTCATCTTCAAAAGCTCGTCGGCGGAGCGCTCTTCGATCGGGATGTCGCGGCCGGACGACAAGGTCCAGTCGATGGTCGAGCCGGGCAGCGCGACATGGAACGGCACGCCGTTGTCTTTCGCCGCGAGCGCCTTCAGATAGGTCCCGATCTTGTTGGCGACGTCGCCGTTCGCGGTGACGCGGTCGGTGCCGACGATGCAGAGATCGACCTGGCCCGCCTGCATGTAGTGGCCGCCGGCATTGTCGGCGATGATGGTGTGGGCGACGCCGTGGCTGCCGAGCTCGAAGGCCGTGAGCGAGGCGCCCTGGTTGCGCGGCCGCGTCTCGTCCACCCAGACATGGATCGGGATTCCCGCGTCATGCGCCATGTAGATGGGCGCCAGCGCCGTGCCCCAATCGACGCAGGCGAGCCAGCCCGCGTTGCAATGGGTGAGCACGTTCAGGGTCTCGCCGTTCTTCTTCTCCGCCGCGTCGCGCAGGATCGCGAGGCCGTGCTCGCCGATGGCGCGGCAGACCTCGACGTCCTCGTCGGCGATGGCGGCGGCTTCCTTCCACGCCAGCGCGGCACGCTGCTCGCGCGGATGGTTGCGCAGCCGGTCGCACATCCGCTTCAAGGCCCAGCGCAGATTGATCGCGGTCGGCCGGGTCTCGGCGAGCATGTCGTGCGCGCGCTCGAGCGCCTCGTCGGAAGCATCCTCGCGCATCGCCAGCGCGATGCCATAGGCGGCGGTGGCCCCGATCAGCGGCGCGCCGCGCACGATCATCGCGCGGATCGCATGCGCCGCCTCGTCCGCCGTCTTGAGCTCCAGCGTCTCGAAAGCATGCGGCAGCCTGGTCTGGTCGATGATGCCGGCCTTGTCGTCCCCAACCGGCCAGATGGTGCGATAGGGCTTGCCGTGGATCTTCAACTCAGTGCCCCTCGAACGCGACCAGCGCGTGCACGTCCTTGCCCAGCGCGCGGATCTTGTCGGCGCCGCCGAGATCCGGCAGGTCGATGACGAAGGAGCAGCCGGCCACCGTGGCGCCCGCGCGCTCCAGAAGCTTGATCGCGGCGAAGCAGGTGCCGCCCGTGGCGATGAGGTCGTCGACGACCAGCACGCGCTCGCCCTTGCTCACCGCATCGACATGGATCTCGACGCGGTCCTTGCCGTATTCGAGGTCGTAGTCCTCGCCGATCACGGTGTGCGGCAGCTTGCCCTTCTTGCGTATCGGCACGAAGCCGACCGAGAGCTGATGCGCGACCGCTCCCCCCAGGATGAAGCCGCGCGCCTCGATGCCCGCGACCTTGTCGACGCGCAGGCCGGCATAAGGCTGAACCATCTCGTCCACGGCGCGGCGGAAGGCGCGCGGGTTGGCGAGCAAGGTGGTCACGTCGCGGAACAGGATGCCGGGCTTGGGATAGTCCGGGATCGTGCGGATGACGGTCTTGAAGTCCATTCGATAAAACCTCGTCATGGCCGGGCAGCGGAGCGTAGCGACGCGCGACCCGGCCACCCATGGGCTCGCGCGGGCGTCTTTTCTTTCTCCTGGATGGCCGGGTCAAGCCCGGCCACGGGCCCTTCGCCCCGCAGCCGCCCAGCATTCGCCAAAATCCGCGGCGAATCTGGCGCCTGGGCACGATCGGGCTCGTCGATGACTCTCGCGCACAGCCAGGACCTTCCGTCGCGCGGCGACGCCCTTGTCTTCGAGCTGAAGGCGAGCGCGTTCCGGTTGCGGCGCCTCGTCCGCGACGCCGTGTCGGGCCCGAAGCGGCTGCCCCGCGCCGACGCGCGCGACTTCCCCGCCGTCGTGGCCCGCGCGCAGGCGCCGCTGTGGAGCGAGGCGCGGCCGAAAGAGCGCGCGCTCCAGCGCGGCAAGGTGCAGAATTTGCGCGTCGCGGCGCGGCATCTCGACGGCACCCTGCTCGCGCCGGGCGCGGTGTTCAGCTTCTGGAAGCAGCTCGGCCGCGCAAGCCGGCTGCGCGGCTTCGCGCGCGGACGCATGCTGAAGGAAGGCTGCATCGTGCCGGCCACGGGCGGAGGACTGTGCCAGCTCTCCAACGCGCTCTACGACGTGGCGCTCAAGGCCGGGCTCGCGATCGTCGAGCGCCATGCCCATTCGCGCAAGGTGCCCGGCGCCAGCGGTCGCGACGCCACCGTGGCGTGGAACTATGTCGACCTGCGCTTCAAGAGCGCCGTGCCGCTGCTGCTCAGCGTGCGGCTGACCGCGGACGAGCTGATCGTCGAGCTGCTTGGCCGCGAATCGCAAAGCGAACACGCTTTCGCGCCGCAGCCGGATCTCCGTCCGCAAGCGCAAAGCTGCGAGACCTGCGACGAGACCGCGTGCTTCCGCCACGGCGTCGCCGCGAGCGACGGCAAGCACGCCGTCCTGGTCGACGAGCTGTGGCCGGAGCTCGATGGGTTCGTCTCGGGCGACCTGCTCTGCGCGCCGATGCAGCGCTATGGCTGGAGCACGCGGAAATTCGCACGCGCGAAGACCGCACCGCTGACGACGCTGTGGCGCGCATTCCAAATGCGCCGTACGCCCCAAGGTCCCAAGCGCCGCGCGCTGGAGCTGGCCACCGCCGAACGCCTCGCGCGCCGCTACGCCGCGATGCTCGATGCCGATGTCACGGCGCTGACCGTCGCGCAGACTCTGCTGCCCGCGCTGTGGCGCGACGGTCATCTCGGCGGACGCAGATTCTCGGTGCTGATGCAGCGGCTGCCGATGACGGAGATCCAGGCGCGCCTCGACGACGCCGCGCGGCGCCATCCCGAACGCGGCAGCCTCGCGGACTTCCGCGCCGACGCCGCGGCCGAAGCCGAAGCGCTCGCCGCGGCCGAGCGCATCGTCACGCCGCATGCCGGGATCGCCGCGCTGTTCGGCGACCGCGCCGTGCTGCTCGATTGGGCCGTGCCGCAGCAGCGTTTCAAGCATGCGCCAGGGTCGCGCCGCATCGCCTTCCCCGGCCCCACCATCGCGCGCAAGGGCGCTTACGAGCTGCGCAACGCGGCCCGCGCGCTCGACCTGGAAATCGTGCTTCTGGGCAGCGATCTCGAAGGCGCCGATTTCTGGACCGGCGTGCGCACCTCTCGCGACATCGCCCAAGGCGTCGCGGCCTTCGTGCAGCCCGCGCTTCTCGAAGACAAACCGCGCAAGCTGCTCGCGGCGCTGGCGAGCGGCATCCCCGTCATCGCGACGCGCGCCTGCGGGATCGCACCGCGCGCGGGGCTGAGCTTGGTGGAAGACGAAGACGCACTGACCGCGGCGCTACGCGCGCTTTAGCACCCGCCCTGCCACCGCATCGAGCTTGGCGAACAGCGCGGGGTCGCGCTTCTCGGGCGCGGTGATGAAGGCGGTGTCGAGGACGTCGTCGATGCCCGGCGACGGCGCGCGCTCGGGGCCGAGGCGCGGCGCGACCGCCATCACCAGCCTGCGCGCGTTCTCGGCATTGCCGGTCAAGACCTTGATCACCGTGTCGACGGTGACGTGGTCGTGGTCGGGATGCCAGCAATCGTAATCGGTGACCATCGCGACCAGCGCGTAAGGAAGCTCCGCCTCGCGCGCCAGCTTGGCCTCGGGCATCGCGGTCATGCCGATGACGCTGCAGCCCCACGAGCGGTAGAGATTGCTCTCGGCCAGCGAGGAGAATTGCGGGCCTTCCATCGCCAGATACGTGCCGCCGACGGCGTGCGTCACGCCGATCTCCTTCGCGGCTTCGGCCAGCGCCTTGGACAGCTTCGGACAGGTCGGATGCGCCATCGACACGTGGGCCACGAAGCCGGGCCCGTAGAAGCTCTTCTCGCGCGAATGCGTGCGGTCGATGAACTGGTCGACGACCACGAAGGTGCCGGGCGCCAGCTCCTCCTTGAACGAGCCGCAAGCCGAGACCGAGATCACGTCGGTGACTCCGGCGCGCTTCAAGGCATCGATATTGGCGCGATAATTGATCGAGGTCGGCGACTGGATGTGCCCGCGCCCGTGCCGCGGCAGGAACACGAGATCGACGCCCTTGAAGGTTCCGAACAGCAGCGCGTCGGACGCTTCGCCCCACGGGCTCGTCACGCGCTCCCAGCGCGGATTCTCGAGGCCCGCGATGTCATAGACGCCGCTGCCGCCGATGATGCCGAGGACTGTCCTGGTCATGGCCGCGCGCCTAATGCGCGTCCTTCCACACCCGGCGATAGGAAAGGAACAGCAGCGCCGACAGCGCCAGCATGAAGATCATCACGCCGAAGCCGATGCGCTTGCGCTCTTCCATCTTGGGCTCGGCAGCCCAGGCGAGGAAGGTCACCACGTCATGCGCCTCCTGGTCGACGCTGGCCTGCGTGCCGTCGGAGAAGGTGACGGCGCCTTCGGTCAGCGGCGGCGGCATGGAGATGTTCCCGCCCGGGAAATACGGGTTGAAGTACTTGCCCGTCTGCACCGTGAAGCCCTTGGGCGGCGTCAGGTGGAAGCCGGTGAGGATCGAGTAGACGTAGTTCGCCCCCCCCTCGCGCGCCTTGACGATCAGCGAGAGGTCGGGCGGCAGCGCGCCGCCATTGGCCGTGCGCGCCGCTTCCTCGTTGGCGAAGGGCGCCGGGAAGTGGTCGGCCGGGATGCCCGCGCGCGTCAGCCGCTCGCCGTTCGAATCGAACAGCTCGCCCTTGTCGTTGGGCTCGGCCGGGACCTTGTAGCCGGCGGCGATGGCCTTGATCTGGGCAGCGCTGAAGCCGATGCCGTCCAGGTCGTGGAAGGCGACGCGGTTCAGGCTGTGGCAGGCCGAGCAGACCTCCTTGTAGACCTGGAAGCCGCGCTGCACGGCCGCGCGGTCATAGAGGCCGAACGGGCCTTCATAGGACCAGTGCTCGGCCTTGGGCGGCAGAGGCTCGCTCAAGTCGACAGGGATGTCCGCGGCACGGACGGCCGGCATCAAGGCGAGGAAGGCGAGAGCGGCGAGCGGAAGCGCTTTCATGGGTCGTCGTCCTCACTCGGCCGGGTTCAGCACGGGTTGGGTGATGCTGGCGGGCAGCGGCTTGGGCGTCTCGAAGATGCCCAGCGCCGGCATGACCAGCCAGAAGAACGCGAAGTAGTAGAGCGTGCCGACGCGCGCCGCCCACACCAGCGGCAGGCCGAACGCGACCGCGTCGACGCTCTGCGAGCCGCAATAGCCGAGGATCACGCAGTCCAGCACGAACAGCCAGAAGAACTGCTTCATCATCGGACGGAAGCGCGTCGAGCGCACCTTCGAGGTGTCGAGCCAGGGGATGAACAGCAAGGTGAGCAGCGAGCCCGCCATCACCAGCACGCCGATCAGCTTCTGCGGCACCGAGCGCAGCATCGCGTAATAGGGTAGCAGGTACCACTCCGGCACGATGTCGGGCGGCGTCACCACCGGGTTGGCCGGGGTGTAGTTGTCCGGGTTGCCGAAGAAGTTCGGCGCGTAGAACACGAAGGCCAGATAGACAGCCAAGAACAGCGCCACATAGAAGCCGTCCTTCACCGTGTAGTAGGGATGGAACGGCACGGTGTCCTGCGGCCCCTGCACCTCGATGCCCAGCGGGTTGTTGTTGCCCGGCACGTGCAGCGCCCAGATGTGCAGGCCCACCACGCCCGCGATCACGAAGGGCAGCAGGTAGTGCAGCGAGAAGAAGCGGTTCAAGGTCGGGTCGCCGACGGCATAGCCGCCCCACAGCCAGGTCGCGATCGCGCTGCCCCAATGCGGGGTCACCTGGTCGAGCGCCGAGAAGAAGTTGGTGATCACGGTCGCGCCCCAGAAGGACATCTGGCCCCAGGGGAGCACGTAGCCGAAGAAGGCGGTCGCGACCATCAGGAGGTAGAGGATCACGCCCAGGATCCACAAGACCTCGCGCGGCGCCTTGTAGGAGCCGTAATAGAGGCCGCGGAACATGTGGATGTAGACCGCGATGAAGAAGAACGACGCGCCGTTGGCGTGCATGTAGCGCAGCAGCCAGCCGTAATTGATGTCGCGCATGATGTTCTCGACCGAGTCGAACGCCATGTCGGCGTTCGGCACGTAGTGCATCACCAAGACGATGCCGGTGACGATCTGGATCATCAGCATCGTGGTGAGGATGGCGCCGAACGCGTACCAGATGTTCAGGTTACGCGGCGTCGGGAACGACAGCATGGTGTCGTGGGCGAAGCGCGCGAGCGGAAGGCGCGAATCCATCCAGCGCGAGAAGCTCGATTTCGGAACGTAGGTCGAGGGACCGGACATGGGGCGCTCCGTTAGCCGACTTTGATGCGCGTGGGGGTGAGGAAGGAATAAGGCGGAACCAGCAGGTTCTGCGGCGCCGGCCCTTTGCGGATGCGTCCGGCGGTGTCGTATTGCGAGCCGTGGCAATGGCACAGCCAGCCGCCGAACTCGCCTTGCGGCACCTGCGGCGTCGAGACCGTCGGCGTGCAGCCGAGATGGGTGCACACGCCCAGCAGCACGATGTAGTCCGAATGCTGGGCGCGGTTGGCGTCGGTCGCCGGCGCGTCGTCGGGCAGGGCCGCGTTGCGCGCGAAGGGATCGGGCAGGTCGGCCACGTTCACCGCCTTGGCCTCGGCGATCTCTTTCGGCGTGCGGCGGCGCACGAACAGCGGGTGGCCGCGATATTTGAAGATCACCTGCTGGCCGGGCTGAACGGTCGAGATGTCCGCCTCGATCGAGGCCATCGCGAGCACGGCGGAGCTCGGGTTCATCTGATCGATGAACGGCCAGGCCGCCAGGCCTGCGCCGACGGCGGCCACGGCTCCCGTGGCGATGTAGATGAAGTCGCGTCGAGTGGGTTCGTCGGCTGTCGTGGCGGACACGGGATGCACCTATGCAAGGGGAAGCGGGAAGGGACCGTCGCCGCGCCTTCCCCCAGCGCGACCGCGCGTAAAATAGAGAGTCGATTCCTGAAGGTCTTGCGGCATCCTGCCGCAGAAAAACCAGGGAATCCGGGCGATTTGGCCTTAAGACGCGCGAGGGCACCCCAGCCCGCAATCCGGCCTAAAGCTTGGGTTCCCCGCCCTCTTTGTAGACCGTGCCCGCCTTCATCACGAACCGGACGCGCTCGAGCTCGGTCACGTCGGCCAGGGGATCGCCGGAAACCGCCACGATGTCGGCATAGCGGCCGGGCGCCACCGCGCCGATATCCTTCGAATCGCCGATCAAATCGGCGGCGTTGTGGGTCGCGGCCATGATGGCGTCGATCGGCGTCATGCCGGCGTCGACCATCAGCGCGAACTCCTTGGCGTTGGTGCCGTGCGGCGCCAGGCCCTGGTCGGTGCCGAAGGCGATCTTCACGCCCGCCTTGTAGGCATTGGTCAGGTTGGCCTTGATGCGCGGCCCCACCATCAGCGCCTTGGCGGCCGAGGACGGGTTCAGCTGCTCGGGATGGTTCTTGGCGACGTCGACCACGGTCTGCGCCACCAGCATGGTCGGCACCAGGTATGTGCCGTGCTTCTTCATGATCGCGTAGGACTGCGCGTCGGCGAAGGAGCCGTGCTCGATCGAATCGACGCCGATCTCCGACGCGTGCTCGATGGCCTGCTTGCCGTGGGCATGGGCCGCGACCTTCATGCCGAGCGAATGGGCGGTGTCGACCACGGCCTTGATCTCGTCGTCGGCCATGAGCTGGGCGTTGGGATCGTCGGCGATGGAGAGCACGCCGCCCGACGGCATGATCTTGATCAGGTCCGCGCCCATGCGGTGCAGCTTGCGCACCGCCTTGCGCGCCGCATCGGGCCCGTCGACCACCCAGTCGGTCCAGCCTTCATGGGTCAACGCGGGATCGAAGCCGTTGGCGGGGTCGTTATGCCCGCCCGTGGGTCCCAAGGGCGGTCCGGCGACGAACAGGCGCGGGCCCGCGAACTCGCCCTTGGCGATGGCTTTCTTGAGCGCGATGACGACCATCGGATCGGCGCCGACGTCGCGCACCGTGGTGAAGCCGGCCATCAAGGTCTTGCGGGCGTTGTCGACCGACTGGAACGCATCGTCGAACTCGGTGCGCGTGACCGCTTCGGCGACGGGGTTGCCGCCGTCGAAGCGCGAGGTGATGTGGTCGTGGCAGTCGATCAGCCCCGGCAGCACCGTCGCGTTCGACAGGTCGATCACCGTGGCGCCCGCGGGGCCGGAGACGAAGCCCGCCTCGACGCTCGCGATGCGGTCGTCATGGACCAGGATCGAGACCTGGCTGCGCGGCGTCTTCGACACGCCGTCGATCAGCCGCCCGGCATGGATGACGATATCGCCCGCAAAAGCCTGCCCGGCCGCGCCCAGCATGAGCGCAGCGGCCAACACCACAGAAATCCGCATGGAAGAAAGTCCCCTCAACACTCCAGGACGGAAAGATAGCCCTCGCGCCCATAGTCGAGCAATCCGCGATCCCGCGTCATTACCGTGAAGCCCGCTGCCCGCGCCGTCGCCGCGATGATCCGGTCGGCGGGGTCGGCATCAATTGGGCCGGGAAGCAGTGCCGACTCCAGAAGAAGCTCGGCGGGCATTTGCGCGAGCGCGATTTGCGGACGCGCCAGTAAGAGTTCCAACCAGCGTTGCGGCGTGTGTGGGGATCGAAAGCGCCGCTTCCGCGCCGACGTGCCGATTTCCAGCGCTGTGATCGGCGAGACGAAGACTGTTTCTCCGCGATCCGATGCTTCGTCGATAGCTTCGATCGCTTCGGCGCGCAACCATTCGTCGTTCATGATCCAGATGCAGGCACAGGTATCCAGCAGGATCGCGCCGCGCCTCACCGCTTCTTCCCGAACCACAGATCTGCTTTACGGTCGAGGCTGGCGTCCCAAGCGGCAAGTTCCTCGGGATCGAGCGCAGGCTTCGTCCAATCCCAATCCGGATCGATCCAGAACGTACCTTTCAGGGCGCCGAACAACGGCGACCGGCGAGGCTTCTTTTTGCCTTTCTCCGCAGGCTTGAATTCGGGTGCATCCTCGGCCATGCCCGGCGCATGGGCAGCTCCGTACTCCGGGCGGGTCGGCGGCTTCCTCACGAACACCACCGTTCGCGCCTTCATGTCGACCTCGGCGGTTTCGAAGCCGGCGTCGAGCCAGACCTTGGTCATCACATTGCTGCCGGGGTTGTTGCTCCACCAGCTCCGGGAGTGCTGAGATTTCTCCGGCAGGCTGACGCCGGTGACGCGCTCGATGTCCGCGAACGTCATGGGGATGCGGTCGGCCGTCTGGCGGCGCAGATGGGGCCCCAAGGCGTCGTATTTGCTTACCATCGGTAAGTGTATACAGAGGCTACAACCGGGAGTCAATTTTGCGCCTCGCCCTCTACCAGCCGGATATTGCCCAGAACGCCGCGTCGATCATCCGGCTGGGCGCTTGTCTGGGAGTCGCGGTCGACATCATCGAGCCGTGCGGTTTCCTGTTCGCGGACAAGGGCTTCCGGCGCGCCGGGATGGACTATCTCGACCTCGCCACGGTCACCCGGCACGTCTCGTGGGAGGCATTCCGGCCGACCGCGGGCCGGCTGGTCCTGCTCACCACCAAGGCCGAGACGGCCTATACCGCCTTCGCCTTCCGGCCCGGCGACACCTTGCTGTTCGGCCGCGAAAGCGCCGGCGTGCCGGACGAGGTCCATCAGGCGGCCGACGCGCGGCTGCGCATTCCCCTGCGGTCCGGGTTGCGATCGATCAATGTGGCGCAAGCCGCGGCCATGGTAGTGGGAGAGGCCTTGAGACAGACGGACGGATTCCCGTGACGGATGCCCCTTCGACAAATGAGAGACAGGCCCGCGCCCGCGCTTGGTTCGAGGAGCTCCGCGACCGCATCTGCGCCGAATTCGAGGCGATCGAGGACGAATACCGAGGGCCCGGCACGCCCGGCCGCTTCGCCCGCAAAGCCTGGACGCGCGAGGGCGGCGGCGGGGGCGGCGTGATGTCGCTGATGCGCGGCCGGGTGTTCGAGAAGGTCGGGGTCAACGTCTCGACCGTCCACGGAGAATTCTCGGCCGATTTCGCCAAGACCATCCCCGGCGCCGACAAAGACCCGCATTTCTGGGCCAGCGGCATCTCGCTGGTCGCCCATATGCGGAGCCCCCACGTTCCGGCGGTCCATATGAACACCCGCCATATCGTGACCGCCGAGAGCTGGTTCGGCGGCGGCGCCGACCTGACCCCCATGTTCCCCAACGAACAGGACGCAGCCGACTTCCACGCCGCGCTCAAGCGGGCCTGCGACGCCCATGGCGCGGACTACTACGCCCGCTTCAAGCAATGGTGCGACGAATACTTCTATCTCCCCCACCGCGGCGAGCCGCGCGGAGCCGGCGGCATCTTCTACGACCGGCTGGCGACGGGGGACTGGGAGGCCGATTTCGCCTTTACCCGGGCGGTGGGACTCGCATTTCTCGAGGTCTATCCCCAAATCGTCAGGAGGCGGATGCCCGAAAGCTGGACGCAGGCCGAACGCGAGCATCAACTGGTCCGCCGCGGCCGCTATGTGGAGTTCAACCTGTTGTACGACCGCGGGACCCAGTTCGGCCTCAAGACCGGCGGCAACACCGAAGCCATCCTGATGTCCCTCCCGCCCGAAGCGCGCTGGCCCTAAGGAGACGAATTGCTCTCTCTGTTCGAACACGGCGCGATCTTCGCTCTTTTGCAGGTCATCCTGATCGACATCGTCATGGCCGGCGACAACGCGGTCGTGATCGGCATGGCGGCGGCGAGGCTCCCCAAGGCGCTGCGCCACAAGGTGATCTTCTGGGGACTGGCGGCGGCGGTCGTGCTGCGGGTGATCATGGCGACGATCACCGTCGAGCTGTTCGGCTTCGTGTCGCTGCGCGTGGTCGGCGGCATCCTCCTTCTCTGGGTGGCGTGGCGGCTGTGGCGCGACGTGCGCCAGGCGAATGCCGTGCCCGACGAGAACGGCAATGGCGGCGACGACCACAGCGAGGCCAAGCTCTCGGCGCTCGGCGGCAGCGAGGTCGTGATGCGCCGCGCCATCCTGCAGATCACCCTCGCCGACATCTCCATGTCGCTGGACAACGTGCTCGCGGTCGCGGGCGTGGCCATCCATCATGTCTGGGTGCTGACGGTTGGATTGATGCTCTCCATCGGCTTGATGGGCGTCGCGGCGAACCTCGTCGCCAAGCTGCTGAACCGCCATCCGTGGATCAGCTATGCGGGCGTCTTCATCGTGCTCTATGTCGCGATCTCGATGATCTACAATGGCGGCATGATGATGGTGAACCCGGCTTAGCTTGGCGCGCAATTTTCCGGACGAACGCTACGCATTTCGTCCGATTGCGCTTATGACAGCCTGAGCAGCACCGCGGTCGCGTCGTCGCTGGTCTTGAAGCGCGGGAATTTGCGCCCCTCGGCATCGTCGCTTTCGATCACGCGCAGCTGTGTGCCCAGCGCCTCCAGCCCGCGCGCTTCGGCGTGCACGACCAGGTTCTCGACGTCATGCGCGCCATAGTCGCTGGCGAGCGCGAGGAAGCCGTCGCTTGCGAGCAGCACCAAGGTCCCCGGCGGCGCGTCGACATGGGCGTGGCGCACATGCGCGGCGGCTTTGGCATCGGGCGCGAAGCACCACGAACCCTTGTCGGTGTTGAGCGTGTCGCGCGCGGCCCGCAGCGCCGAAAGAAATTCCGGCCGGTTGACGCCCGCGGCCGGCGCGAGCCCCTTGGCTTCGGCGAGCATCTTCACCCGGCGCGCTTCGGCGGCGCGCTTGTCGAAGGCGTCGCCGACCATCTCGACGGGTTGGCCGGGACGCTTCACCAGCGCCGCGCAATCGCCGTACCACAAGGCGTCGAAGCCCTTGTCGGTCGCGGCAACGAACATCATCGAGGCATAGGGCGTCTCATAGCCGCGCTTGGGCGGACGGCGGCGCAGGCCTGCGAACGACTTCTCCGCGTCGCCGAGCGCGCGGGCGAGCGCATCGTGCGGTTTGTGCCCGTCCTGGCAATGCGCCATCAGCCGGCGCGCCGCGAAGCGCGCCAGCCAGGCGGCGTCGCTGTCGCCGGGCAAGAGCGACTCGCAGAGGTTCGTCGCGCCGTCGAGCACGACCGCGGCGGTGGCGGTCTGCCCCCAGGCATCGTCGTTCGGCTTGGCGGGATTGCCGGGCAGGCTGAGCGCGTCGAGGAAGGTGAATTCCATCACACCATCGCCTGCACGACCGCCTTCAGGCGTTCGGCCAGAGAGAACGCGTCGTCGGTGAAGTCGCTGTCGATCCACCAATCTTCCACTTCGCCGAGCACGCGGCCGACCAGCGGACCTTCTGGCACGCCCGCCGCCATGACGTTGCTGCCGGTCAGCGGGAAGCGCGGCCGCGCCCACGATTCGGCGAGCGCGAGCAGCGCGCGCCATTGCACGCCGTTCGAAGGCTTGGGATCCTCCGCCCATTTCAGGAACACGCGATCCTTGAAGCGCGAAGGGCCGAGCTTGTAGAGCAGCCGCCGCACCTCCTTGATCGAGAGATACGAGACGATCTTCTCGTCCGCGTCTGCGAGATCGTCGAGGCGGTCCTTCTGCGCGTTGGAGAGCTTGAGCGTCTGCCCGCCGCCGAGCGCCGCGAGCCTGAGCACCGCGTCGGGCGCGAAGAAATTGTCGGTGTCGATCGCGACCAGGCGTTCCAAGCGCGCAAGATCGAGTTCACCGGGCAGCACGGCCTGCAGCACACCCGTCGCCGCCATCGCGCGCAGGCTGGGCATCGGATCGGGCGCTTCGAGCAGGCGCAGCATCTCTTTCTGGATGCGCTCGGCCGACAAGCCGGCGATGCCGGCCTTCTCGGACGCGGCGGCGCGCAAAGCGTCGCCATTCATCTCGCCGCGTCCGTACCAGGCGTGGAAGCGGAACAGGCGCAGGATGCGCAAGTAATCCTCGCGGATGCGCGTCACCGCGTCGCCGACGAAGCGCACGCGCCCGGCCTTCAGATCGTCGACGCCGCCGACACTGTCGAGCACCTCGCCGTCCGCATCGGCATAGAGCGCGTTCATGGTGAAGTCCCGCCGCCTGGCATCCTCCGCCCAATCGCCGGTGAAGGCGACAACCGCGTGACGGCCGTCGGTCTCGACGTCGCGGCGCAAGGTCGTGACCTCGAAGGGCTTGCCGTTCGCGACCGCCGTCACCGTGCCGTGCGCGATCCCGGTCGGCACCGCCTTGAATCCGGCGGCTTGGAGGCGCCGCGTGACCTCGTCGGGCGGCAAAGGCGTCGCGATGTCGATGTCGCCGACCGGCTCGCCCAGGAGCGCGTTGCGCACGCAGCCGCCGACGAAGCGCGCCTCGCCCAGCGCCGCCATCACCGCCAGCGTCTCGGGCGCGCGCATCCAGGCCTGTCGCTCGAGCTTCATCGCCCCATCCGTTCCGCGAAATTCACCAGCATCGCCGCCGTCGCGCCCCAGATATAATGACCATGATAGCGGAACGCATAGAAGTGGCGCAGTTTTCCTTTCCATTCCCCCTGACCCCGCTGGCGGTTGGCCGGATCGAGCAGGAAGGCGAGCGGCACCTCGAAGATCTCGGCGACCTCGTCGGTGTCGGGCACCAGCGCGAAGCCTTCGCGGATCAGCCCGACCACGGGCAGGATGGCAAAGCCCGTCCCGGTCTCGTAGGCGTCCAGAAATCCCGCGACCTGGACGAAATCGGGCGCGATGCCGGTCTCCTCCTGGGTCTCGCGCAGGGCCGTATAGATCAGCGATTCGTCGTTCGCCTCGGAGCGGCCGCCGGGGAAGCTGACCTGCCCGGCATGACGGGTGAGCCGCGCGCTGCGCTCGGTGAAGAGCACGGTCGGCTCGGCGCGCTGCACGATCGGGATCAGGACCGCCGCGGGGGTGAGCGTCACCGCGCCCGCCGGACGGTTCGCCGGATCGAGATCGTAGTCGCCGCGCTTGGGCGAGAGCGGCAGCGGCGGCGCTTCGAGCAGCAGGCGCTCGCGCAAGGCTTCGAGCGAGAGCGTCACGCGGCGCGGCCTATCGGGAAGAACACGCCGCCGCTCCACACGCCCAGCCGGTCGCCTTCGACGACCGCGAGGTCCGCCATCTGATAGAACACCGCGCGCGCGATCTTGGCCTCCAGCCCGCGCCGCACATGGACGTAAGGCGCGGGCTCTTCCGTCACGGGATCGGTCTCGACGCGGATCGGGTTGTCGGCGTCCGCGACCGTCACGTCGCCGACATTGGTGGTGAAGCTGAGACGCTGCTCGCGCCCCGCGCCTTCCGCGTCCATCAGCACCGCCAGGAAAGGCGCGTCCTCGACCACGATGCGCATCTTCTCGGCCGGGGTGACGAGCACGTAATCCGCGCCGTCCTTGCGCAGGATGGTCGAGAACAGCCGCACCAGTTCCTTGCGTCCGATCGGCGTGCCTTGGTGGTGCCAGGTGCCGTCGCGGGCGATGCGGATATCGATGTCGCCGCAATGGGCCGGATGCCATTTCTCGACCGGCGGCAGGCTGCGGCCGGATGCCGCCTCGCGCTGCAGTTCCGCAAGGCCGAAAGGGAATCCGCCGTTCATTTCCGCGTGTTTACCTTGCCCGCGCCGCTCCCGGCGCGGTACACAGATTAGGCACCGCGACCCTCCGCCCGCAACCGGAACTCCTTCATGAACGACACCGCCACGCTCGACCAGGACGCCACGCAAAAGGCGGTCGCGATGGCCGAGCGCGCAGCCGACACCTTCAAGCGCGCGCGCGAAGGCGTGGGCAAGGTGATCTTCGGCCAGGACGCGGTGATCGAGCAGACCCTGGTGACGTTGCTGGCGGGCGGCCACGGCCTCCTGATCGGCGTGCCCGGCCTCGCCAAGACGCGCCTCGTCGAGACGCTGGGCATCGTGCTCGGCCTGGACTGGAAGCGCATCCAGTTCACGCCCGACCTCATGCCCGCCGACATCATCGGCTCGGAGGTCTTGGAGGAGGACGGCGGCAAGCGCTCGTTCCGCTTCCTGAAAGGCCCCGTGTTCACGCAGTTGCTGATGGCCGACGAGATCAACCGCGCTTCGCCGCGCACGCAATCGGCGCTCTTGCAGGCGATGCAGGAGCGGCAGGTGACCGTGGCCGGCCAGCGCTTCGACCTGCCCGTGCCGTTCCACGTGCTCGCGACGCAGAACCCGCTCGAGCAGGAAGGCACCTATCCGCTGCCCGAAGCGCAGCTCGACCGCTTCCTGCTGCAGATCGACGTCGGCTATCCGGACAAGGAGGCCGAGAAGCGCATGCTGCTCGCCACCACCTTCGGCACCGAGACGCAGCCGGCGCAGGTCACGACGCCCGCCGAGCTGATGGAAGCGCAGCAGGTCGTGCGTCACATCCCCGTCGGCGAGAAGGTCGTGGACTCGATCCTGCGCCTGGTGCGCGCCGCGCGCCCCGATGCTGAGGGGCCTAAGGAAATCCGCGACGCCATCGCCTGGGCGCCCGGCCCCCGCGCGAGCCAGGCCTTCATGCTGGCGGTGCGCGCGCGCGCGCTGATCGAAGGCCGGCTGGCGCCGTCGACCGACGACGTCGTGGCGCTGGCGCAGCCCGTCCTGCGTCATCGCATGGCGCTCAGCTTCGCCGCGCGCGCGGAAGGGATGACGCTTTCCGGCGTCATCGACCGTCTGTGCCGGGACCTTCTTTGAACCCAACCGCCCTGCAGCACGAAGCGGAAGCGCTGTCGGCTGCGCTCCCGCCGCTCCTCGTCGAGGCAGAGCGTCTGGCGTCGGCGGTGAGCTTGGGCATCCATGGCCGCCGCAAGGCCGGCATGGGCGAGAGCTTCTGGCAGTTCCGCCGCTTCCGCGCCGAGGATCCGCGAGCCGCGATCGATTGGCGCCAATCGGCCAAGTCGCCGCATCTCTTCGTGCGCGAGCGCGAATGGGAAGTGGCCCAATCCGTGTGGTTCTGGCGCGACGGCTCGGCGGGAATGGATTTCCGCTCCGGCAGCGTGAGCAAGCGCGACCGCGCCAGTCTTCTGGCCTTGGCGTTGGCATCGGCGCTGGTGCGCGGGGGAGAGCGCGTCGCGCTGTTCGGCGCCGAGCACGCGCCGGCGAGCTCGCGCGCGACCCTGCGCCGGATGGGGCTCTCGCTCAGCGCCTATACGCGCACGGGCGCGCTGCCGCCGGACGCCCATGTCTCGCGCAACGCCGAGTTCGTGTGGCTGAGCGATTTCCTCGCGCCGATCCCGCAGCTCGAAGCGTCGCTGCGCCGCTTCACGCAGGCCGGCCTGAGCGGCATCCTGGTGCATGTCGTCGATCCGGCCGAGGAAGACTTCCCTTATGAAGGCCGCACGCGCTTCGAAGCCCCGGGCGAGGACCTTCGCGAGACGCTCGGCCGCGCCGAGACGGTCGGCCCCGCCTATCGCGCGCGGTTCAAGGCGCATGCCGAGACGGTGGCGCTGCTCGCAGGCCAGCTGGGCTGGTCGTACCTGATGCACCGCACCGACCGGCCGCCGCAGACCGCGCTGGTCGCGCTCTATGCCGAGATGAGCGGAGCGAAGAATTGAGCCTGCTTTCGCAACTCAGTTTCGGCGCGCCGTGGATATTGGCGGCGCTCGTCGTGCTGCCCGCGATCTGGTTCCTCTTGCGCGTGACGCCGCCTTCGCCCAAGCGCGTGGTGTTCCCGCCGTTGCGGTTGCTGCTCGGCCTGAAGGACAGCGAAGAGACGCCGGCGCGCACGCCGCTCTGGCTGCTCTTGCTGCGCATGATCGCGGCCGCCTTGGTGATCCTGGCGCTGGCGCAGCCGCTGCTCGGCCAGTCGCAGAAGCTTTCAGGCAGCGGGCCGGTGGTGCTCTTCATCGACAATGGCTGGACCGCCGCGCATCAATGGGACAAGCGCGCCGCGGCCGTCACAGACACCTTGCGCGGCGCCGCCCATGACGGCCGCGCGGTGATGCTCATCACCACGGCCGACGTGCCCGACTTGAGCCTGCTCGATGCCGGCGAAGCCGCGCGCCGCGCCGACGACCTCGCGCCCGAGCCGTGGGGCGGCGACCGGATGCGGGCCGTGCGCGCGCTGGAGAAAGCCAAGCTTCCCAAACCGGAGATCCTCTGGCTCAGCGACGGCCTGGAAGACGGCCATGCGCGCGAGACCGCCGACGCGCTGTCGCGGATCGGCAGCTTGAAGATCTTCGCCACGCCCTTGAGCGCGCTGGCGCTGATGCCGATGAAGCCTTTTCCCAACGGCGTTGCTCTCACCGTGCAGCGCGCCGGCATCGCGGGCGCGCGCGGGGGCAATGTCCAGGCGCAAGGCACCCATGGCGAGATCCTGAGCGCCGCGCATTTCCGCTTCGCGCCCGGCAAGGCGACCGCCGGCGCCAACATCGTGCTGCCGCTGCAGGTGCGCAACGAGATGGCCCGCCTCGCCATCGCCGGCGAGGATTCGGCGGGCGCGGTGCAGCTGCTCGATTCCGGCGCGCCGCGCCGCGCCATCGGCATCGTCTCGGCGAGCAACATCGAGGGCGAGCAGCCGCTGCTCTCCGACACCTATTATCTCGAGCGCGCGCTCGCGCCTTACGCCGACGTGCACAAATCCAATATCGGCCAAGCGCTCGACGCTCATGTCGGCGTGCTTGCCATCGCCGATATCGGCAAGATCGGCGGCCTCGACCATGACCGCGTCGCCAAGTTCGTGAACGATGGCGGGTTGCTGATCCGCTTCGCCGGCGAGCGCATGACGGGCGCGATCGACGACCTCGTGCCGGTGAAGCTGCGCGTCGGCGGGCGCTATCTCGGCGGCTCGCTCGCCTGGGCCGAGCCGCAACACCTTGCAGCGTTCCCGGATTCGAGTCCGTTCGGCGGCCTGGCCGTGCCGCCCGACGTCACCGTATCGCGCCAAGTGCTCGCCGAGCCGTCGGTGCAGCTCTCCGACCGCACCTGGGCGCGCCTCGCCGACGGCACGCCGCTGGTCACCGCCGAGCAGCGCGGCAAGGGCTGGATCGTGCTGTTCCACATCACCGCGAGCCCGGCCTGGTCGTCGTTGCCCTTGTCCGGCCTTTACGTCGAGATGCTCAGGCGCCTCTTGATGCTCGCGGGCGGCGCCCATCCGGGCGAGATGGCGAGCGCCGCCAGCCTGCCCGCGCTGTCGGCGATGGACGGCTTCGGGCGGCTGCATGGGCCGGAGGCCGATGTGCTGCCGATCAAGGCCGCTGAGCTCGCGCGCACCCAAGTGAGCCGCGCCCATCCGCCCGGCCTTTATGGCGCGCCGGGCGCCGCGTTCGCGCTCAACGTCGTCAACGCGCAGACGTCGCTCGTGCCGATGGGCGATGTCGGCACGCCGGTCGAGCTCTATGCCAAAGGCGGCGTGCGCGCGCTCGAGCCGCCGCTGCTCGCGGCCGCGATGATCCTGCTGTTGATCGACGCGCTGATCTCGCTGGGCCTGCGCGGATTCCTCCCCGCTCTGCGCGCGGCCGCCGTCGTGCTGCTCGCCGCGCAGCTCACCGACGCGCGCGCCGACGACGCGTTCGACCTGAAAGCCGCGCTCGACACGCGCCTCGCCTATGTGCAGACGGGCCTGAGCGACGTCGATGCGATGAGCCGCGCGGGGCTGACCGGCCTCGGCAACGCGCTCAAAGCGCGCACCTCGTACACGCCGCAGGACCCCGTCGGCATCGACATCGCCAAGGACGATCTGAGCTTCTTCCCGCTGCTCTATTGGCCGATGGACCCGCGCGAGAAGGACCTGTCGCCGGAGGCGATCTCGAAGATCGACGACTATATGCGCAACGGCGGCACGATCCTGTTCGACACGCGCGACCTGACGCTGGGCGCCACGCGCGGGCCGACCTCGCCGGGCGAGCAGACCTTGCGCCGCTTGCTGAACAAGCTCGACATTCCGCCGCTGGAGGTCGTGCCGTCGGACCACGTGCTGACCAAGACGTTCTACCTGCTGCGCGACTTCCCGGGCCGCTGGGACGGCGGCAAGGTGTGGGTCGAGGCGCTGCCGCCTGCCGAGCCCGGCGCGGTGACGCCCGCGCGCGGCGGCGACGGCGTCTCGCCGGTGATCATCGGCAGCAATGATTGGGCGGCGGCCTGGGCGGTCGATGCCGGCGGCCAGCCCGTCGTCGACGTGGTGCCCGGCGGCGGGCGCCAGCGCGAGATGGCGATCCGCTTCGGCGTGAACCTGGTGATGTATGCGCTGACCGGCAACTACAAGGCCGACCAGGTGCATGTGCCGGCCCTCCTCCAGCGATTGGGGCGCTAGTGGCGACGACGCTCGACTTCGCGCCTTTCGTTCCGCTCGCCCTGCTGTGGGCGCTGATCGCGGTCTCAGCTCTGCTGACGATCTACGCGCTGGTCCGCCGCGCGCGCGGCGCCTGGGCGCGGTCGCTCGCCTTCGCGGCGACGGTGGCGGTGCTCGCCGATCCCTTGATCGTGCACGAGCAGCGCGAGCCGTTGACCGATGTCGCCGTCATCGTCACCGACCGCTCGCAGAGCATGAGCATCGAGACGCGCGCCAAGGATGCCGAAGCCGCGCGCGCCGCGATCAAGAAGCGTCTGGCCTCCGAGAAGGACCTCGAGATCCGCGAGACCTCGGTCGCCACGCAAACCACCGGCGACGACAACGGCACGCAGCTCTTCGCGGCGCTCAACGCGGCCCTTGCCGACGTTCCGCCGGAGCGCGTCGCCGGCGCGATCCTGATCACCGACGGCGAGGTCCATGACGCGCCCAAGAAGAGCCAGATCAAGGCGCCGCTGCACGCCCTGATCGCCGGCCGCCGCGACGAGCGCGACCGCAAGCTCACCATCGTCGACGCCGCGCGCTTCGCCATCGTCGGCCAGGACGCGGAGATCGTTCTGCGCGTGGATGACTTCGGCGGCGGTGGCGGCGCGGCGGATGTGACAGTGAGGGTCGACGGCCGCGACCTGGGAAGCCGCACCGTGCCCGTCGGCCGGAAAGCCGCGATCCATGTGCCCGTCGCGCATGGCGGCGAGAACGTGATCGAGCTCGAGGCCAGGCCCGGCCCCGCCGAGCTCACCTTGCAGAACAACCGCGCCGTCGTCGCCGTCAGCGGCGTGCGAGATCGGCTGCGCGTGCTGCTCGTCTCGGGCGAGCCGCATGCAGGCGAGCGCGTGTGGCGCAATCTCCTGAAGGCCGATCCGTCGGTCGACCTCGTCCACTTCACCATCCTGCGCCCGCCGGACAAGCAGGACTTCACGCCGATCGACGAGCTTTCCTTGATTGCCTTTCCGACGCGCGAGCTGTTCGCCGAAAAGCTCGACCAGTTCGACCTGGTGATCTTCGACCGCTATCGCGAGCGCGGGATATTGCCGCTCGCCTATTTCGAGAACATCGCGTCCTATGTCGACAATGGCGGCGCGCTTCTGGTGTCCGCCGGGCCCGAGTTCTCGGAACCGTCGAGCATCTACCGCACGCCGCTCGCCTCTGTGCTGCCCGCCGCGCCGACCGGCGACATCGTCGCCCAAGGCTTCAAGCCGATGGTGACGCCGCAAGGCGAAGCCCATCCGGTGACGCGCGACCTGCCCGGCGCCAACAGCGGCAGCACGCAGCCGACATGGGGCCGCTGGTTCCGCATGATCGGCGCTAACAAAGTGACCGGCGAGACGGTGATGTCGGGACCGAACGACCGTCCGCTGCTGGTGCTCGACAATGTCGGCAAGGGCCGCGTGGCCGAGCTGCTCTCCGATCACGCCTGGCTGTGGGCGCGCGGCTTCGAAGGCGGCGGGCCGCAGGCCGAGCTGCTGCGGCGTCTCGCGCATTGGCTGATGAAGGAGCCGGAGCTGGAGGAAGAGCGCCTCTCCGCCCAGGCGGCCGGCGGCGCCATCGCCATCGAGCGCCGGACGATGGCCGACAGCGCGGCGCCGGTGACGATCACGTTCCCGTCGGGCAAGCACCAGACCGTCGATCTCGTCAAAGCCGCGCCCGGGCTGTGGCGCGCGCAGGTGAAGGCCGACGAGCTCGGCCTCTACCGCCTGACCGACGGCAAGCTCGCAGCCGTCGCCGCGGCTGGGCCGCTCAACCCGAAAGAGGTCGCCGACATGCGCGCGACCGACCAGATCCTCAAACCCCTCGCCTCGACGCATTGGCTCGCCGACGGGATGCCGCGCATCCGCCGCATCGGTCCGGGCGACACGCCGTCGGGCGAGGACTGGATCGGCCTGCGCGCCAACGGCGCCTATCGCGTCACCGCCGTCGACCAGCAACCGCTGCTGCCCGTATGGGCGGCGCTGGCGCTGCTGCTGGTCACGTGGCTGTTCGCCTGGCGGATGGAAGGGCGCTGACTAGCGCTGCCAGAGCAGCGCGCCTGCGGTCGTGCCGTCCTTCACGAACAGATACGCGATACCGCCGCCGCCGAAATTCGCGCCGTTCTCGCCTGCGAGCTGGCCCACGAAGCGCCAGCCCTCACCCGGGCCTTCGTTCTCGTTCTGAAGCCAGCACGGCAGGCCGCCGAGCCTCGTCTCGCCGCCGCCATCGCCGTCTTTCGCGATCCAAGCTTCGACGACCAGCGTATCGTCGGCCGGCGGATTGTCCGCCGGCGCGGGTGTCGGGCCGCGCGTCAATTCCTCGGGCTCGATCGCGAAGCAGGCATTGGCGCCCGCATCCAATTCCCAGGTCGAGCACAGGCCGGTATCGTGATTGCACTGGAATGCGAACAGCATGCGGCCGTCTCGCCCGAGATCGAGCCGGCCGGGCTGATGGCGGAATTGGGCGAGCAGCGATTGCGACTTGCCGCATTCGGCGCATTTCGGCCAGCGCGATGTCGGCAGGCCCACCGGCACGCCACCGAGCCTGTCCGTCGCGCGCTCGCCGCGCCCGAAGACGCGCGCGAGCAGCGGCGGCTGAGGCTCGGGCTTCAGCGCCGGCACGAAATGACGCATAGGCGACTAGCGCAGGACCAGCGAGCGGACCGTCTGGATGATCGCGATGCCGATCGCGAAGATCAGCGCATAGGCGAGCAAGGTGAGCCCGGGCGTGGTCGCGAAATTGTGCCAGTCGGTCGTGGCATAGGCGATCGCGTTCTGCTTGCCGAGCGTCACCGCCCGCACATAGCCGAGCAGCGCGAACGCGACGAGCGCGATCAAGGTCGTCGTCACCAGCGACTCCATGCCTTGCATCATGAAGCCCGCCGCCACGAGCACGACCGCGGCGATGCCGAGCGTGATCATGTCCGACGTGGTGACGATGCTATGGATCGCGTTCCAAATTTCCCAGAATACCGACATCAGTGCCCCCTCATTTGCACGCAAGCCGCCGCCACCGGCAAAGCCGCCGATGTTTGCGCTCTGTTAAGGGATCATACACCAAGTTCCGGGTGCGGACTATCTCGCGACCCGCACGGAACCGTGCGGTTTTTAAGGTTAACGGGAATTATACTTGGCCCACGGCGTGCGTCGCGCGCCTAAACCTGCCCAAGCGTGCGCAGCCGCACCGTCGGATGGATCTCGTTCTGCGACATCACCACGGTCGAGGGCCGGAAGCGCTCGACGATCGAGCGCACGAACGGGCGCACCTGCGGCGACGTCAACAGCACCGGCAGCTCGCCGCGTCCGTTGGCGTCGTCGAAGCGCTCGCGCACCGTCTGGATGAATTGCTGAAGCTGCGACGGCGCCATCGCGAGCTGGCGCTCCTCGCCTTGGCCGATGAGGCTCTCGAGGAAATTCTGCTCCCAGGCCGGCGACAGCGCGATGAGCGGCAGATAGCCGCCGGGCGCGAGATTGGCATTGCAGAGCTGGCGCGCCAGGCGGCCGCGCACATGCTCGGTGATATAGAGCGCGTTCTTGGTGTGGCCGACGGCCTCGGCAATGCCTTCGAGGATCGCGGGCAGATCGCGGATCGAGACGCGCTCGCCGAGCAGGGTCTGCAGCACGCGCTGCACGCCGGTGACCGAGATCTGGTTCGGGATCAGCTCGTCTACGAGCTTCTTGTTCTCCGGCGGCAGGTCGTCGAGCAGCTTCTTGGTCTCCGCATAGGAGAGCAGCTCGGCCATGTGCGCCTTGAGCACTTCGGTCAGATGCGTGGTGAGCACCGTGCCCGGATCGACCACGGTGAAGCCGCGGAACGACGCTTCCTCGCGCAGGCTCGACGCCACCCAGGTCGCGGGCAAGCCGAACGCGGGCTCGGTCGTGTGCGTGCCGGGGAGATCGACCGGCAGGCCCTTCGGATCCATCACCAGCATCGAGCCCGGATAGAGCTCGCCCTTGCCCGAATCCACTTCCTTGACGCGGATGCGGTATTCGTTGGCGCCGAGCTGCATGTTGTCGAGGATGCGCACCGCCGGCATCACGAAGCCCATGTCCTGGGCGAGCTGGCGGCGCAGCGCCTTGATCTGGTCGGTGATGCGGTGGCCCTTCACGTCGTTGATCAAGGGCAGCAGCGCATAGCCGAGCTCGATGCGCAGCAGGTCGAGCGCCAGCGCGGTGGCGATCGGCTCTTCCTGGGGGCCGGCATCGGCCTTGGTCTTCGCTTCGACGGCGCGGGTCTCGGCCTCGGCGGCGTCTTTCTTCTTGTAGGAGATCCAGGCGAGCGAGCCGATGCCGGCCGACAAGCCTGCGAACGCGAGCGTCGGCATGCCCGGCAGCAGCGCCACGATACCCATCACCGCGGCCGCCATGCCGAGCGCCTGGGGATAGAACGAGAGCTGGCCCATCAGCGCCTTGTCGGTCGAGCCTTCGACGCCGGCTTTCGAGACCATCAGGCCCGCGGCGGTCGAGACGATCAGCGCCGGCATCTGGCTCACCAACCCGTCGCCGACGGTCAAGAGCGTGAAGGTCTGCGTCGCGTCGCCGAAGCTCATGCTCTTCTGCACGACGCCGATGATGATGCCGCCGATGACGTTGATCGCGACGATCATGAGCCCCGCGATCGCGTCGCCGCGGACGAACTTGCTGGCGCCGTCCATGGCGCCGAAGAAATTGCTTTCGAGCTCGAGCTCGCGGCGGCGCGTGCGCGCGCTCGCCTCGTCGATCAGGCCGGAGGAGAGATCGGCGTCGATCGCCATCTGCTTGCCGGGCATGGCGTCGAGGGTGAAGCGCGCCGCGACCTCGGCGATGCGGCCCGAGCCTTTGGTGATGACGACGAAGTTCACGATCACCAGGATGGCGAAGACGATCAGGCCGATGACGAAATTCCCGCCCATGATCAGCTTGCCGAAGGCCTGGATCACATAGCCCGACGCGGCCGTGCCCTCGCTGCCATGGCCTAGGATCAGCCGCGTGGAGGCGAGGTTGAACGCGAGCCGCATCATCGTGGTGATGAGCAGCACGGTCGGGAACGAGGAAAACTCCAGCGGCTTCTTCACGAACACCGCCGTCATCAGGATCAGGATCGACAGCGACAGCGAGAACGCCAGGCAGATGTCGAGCAGGAAGGTCGGCAGCGGCAGGATGAGAACGACGAGGATCGCCATGATGCCGATGGCGAGCGCGAGCTCGCTGCGCCGCAGGTAATCGGCGATGCCGCGGATGTCGAAGCTGCGCGGAAGCGAGCCTGCCGAGATGTCGGCCATGAATTATCCCGCCATCCGCTGTTCGCCCGGCGGCGGCACCGCGAGGCCGGCCTGGCTGTATTCGCGCAGCTTGTTCCTCAGCGTACGGATCGAGATGCCGAGGATGTTCGCCGCGTGGGTGCGGTTGCCGAGGCAGTGGCCGAGCGTGTCGAGGATCAGATCGCGCTCGACATCGGCGACGGTGCGCCCGACGAGGCCGCGCGTGACCGCGGTCGCGTTCTCGACGGCGGCCTTGACCGGCGCCGGCAGGTCCATATGCACGCTCTGGCCGACATGGGTGCCGTCGGGCAGGCGGATCGCTTCCGGCGCGATCTCCGGCCCCGTGGCGAGCAGCACCGCGCGGTGGATCGTGTTCTCGAGCTCGCGGACATTGCCGCGCCAGGGATGGCCGGCCAGCACGCGCTCGGTCTGCGGCGCGATGGGACGGTAGGGCACGCCGTTGGCGTCGGCATATTTGTGTGCGAAGTGGCGGGCGAGCGCCTGGATGTCTCGCGGCCGCTCTCTCAGAGACGGGATGCGCAGATTGACGACGTTGAGACGATAGAGCAGGTCCTCGCGGAAAGTGCCGCGCTGGACGCTCTCGGCCATATCGCGGTTCGAGGTCGCGACGATGCGGATGTCGACCTTGACCGGCTTGGTGCCGCCGACGCGATCGATCTCGCGCTCCTGGATGGCGCGCAGCAGCTTGGCCTGTAGATGGAACGCCATCTCGCTGACTTCGTCCAGCAACAGCGTGCCGCCATTGGCCTCCTCGAACTTGCCGATGCGCCGCGCCACCGCGCCGGTGAAGGCGCCCTTCTCGTGACCGAACAATTCGCTCTCGAGCAGGTTCTCGGGGATCGCGGCGCAGTTGACCGAGATGAACGGCTTGTCGGCGCGCGAGGATTTGCGGTGGACATAGCGCGCAAGCACTTCCTTGCCGGTGCCGCTCTCGCCGGTGATCAGGATCGAGGCGTCGGACGGCGCGACCTGGTCGGCGAGCTCGATCACCGCGCGCATCGCTTCGTCCTCGAAGACGAGCTGGTGCGATTCGTCGGCGACGGCCGACAGCACGGCGGCGATCAGCTCGGCGTCGGGCGGCAGCGGCAGGTATTCCTTGGCGCCGGCGCGGATCGCGTCGACGGCGCGGCGCGCATCGGTGCCGACGCCGCAGGCGACGACCGGCGTGCAGATGCGCTCGGACGCCAGCCCGCGCACCAGCTCTCCGATATCGAGCGAGATGTCGCAGAACACGAGGTCGGCGCCGCGTCCGCCGCGCAGGCTCGCAAGCCCCTGCTCGATGTCGAGCGCATGGGTGACCTTGGCGCCGCGATCCATCGCGATCTTGGTGGCCGCGCCGATCTGGCCCTGCAGGCTGCCGATGATGAGGAGACGCATCAGGATTGCCCCGCTTTGATGATTTCCGTCATGGTCACGCCCAGCCGCTCCTCGACGAGGACGACCTCGCCGCGCGCGACCAGCCGGTCGTTGACATAGATGTCGATGGCCTCGCCGACCTTGCGGTCGAGCTCGACGATGGTGCCCTTGCCGAGCTTCAGGAGCTGGCTCACTTCCATCGCGGACTTGCCGAGCACGGCCGACACGGTGACCGGCACGTCGAACACGGCCTCCAGGTCCTGCGCGCTGCGCTTGGGCTCGGCTTCCTGCGGCCCCTCGCTGGTGAGCAGCGCGGGCGAAGCGCCGCGCGCGTCGCCGGTGAGCTCGGGCAGATCGACGTCGTCGGTCATTGGGATTCCTTCCTGGAGAATCTGCGCGTGATGATGTCGGCCAAGGCCTGTTCGATGGCGGCTTCGGAGCGCTCGGCCCCGCCGCCGCGCCACTCGATCCGGCAATCGGCATTCTTGATCGCGGGATCGGCGGAGGCGACGACGCGCCCCTCATAGCCTTCTTCCTGCGCGATCTCGGCGATGCGGCCGTTCAAGGCTTCGATGACCTTGGGCGACGCGCGCAGCACGATGCGCGGCTCGCCGATGGCCTGATGGATCGCCTCGCGCAGCGCGCGCTCGACATCGGCGGCCGGCAGCGCGTCCAGCGCCATCGGCACCAGCTTGCGCGCCGCCGCGAGGGCGAGCCCCGCGGCTTCCTCGCGCACCTGCTCGATCTCGGCATGGGAGCGGTCGAGCGCCTGGCGCAGCACGACGCCCACGTCGCGCGCGTTCTGCGCGATGGCCTCCAGCGCGCGTGCCTCGCCCGCCTTCGTGCCTTCGGCGCGGGCTTGGGCGCACAAGGTCTCGATCTCGTCGGTGGTGAGCGTGCGCTTCACGCGGCCGCGCGCGGCATGCGAGACGCGGTCGCCGCCGGCGGCGAATTCGGTGTCGAAGTGGAACTTGGCGGGCGTCATGTCAGTAGACCAGCTCGTCTTCGCCTTGCTTGTTGGCGATCATGATCTCGCCCTTGTTGGCGAGGTCCTTGGCGACGTTGACCATGCGCATCTGCGCCTCGTCGACGTCCTTCAGGCGCACCGGGCCCATCGCCTCCATGTCCTCGCGCAGGATCTTGCCGGCGCGCTCGCTCATGTTGGAGAAGAAGATGTCGCGCAGGGAATCGGTCGCGCCCTTGAGCGCGAGCGCGAGCTTGTCCTTCTCGACATGGCGCAGCAGCGTCTGGATCGAGCCCGGATCGAGCTTGCCGAGATCCTCGAAGGTGAACATCAAGGCCTTGATGCGCTCGGCGCTGTCGCGCGAGCGTTCCTCGAGCGCGGTGATGAAGCGGCTCTCGGTCTGGCGGTCGAAATTGTTGAAGATCTCGGCCATGTGCTCGTGGCTGTCGCGCTTGGCGGTGCGCGCGAGGTTCGACATGAACTCGACGCGCAGGGTCTTCTCGACCTTGTCGAGGATGTCCTTCTGCACGCTCTCCATGCGCAGCATGCGCTGCACGACCTCGAGCGCGAACTCTTCCGGCAGGGCGCCGAGCACGCGCGCGGCATGCTCGGGCTTGATCTTGGAGAGAACGACCGAGACGGTCTGCGGATATTCGTTCTTCAGGTAGTTCGCGAGCACCGTCTCGTTCACGTTGGCGAGCTTGTCCCACATGGTGCGGCCCGCGGGGCCGCGGATCTCCTCCATGATCTGGACGACCTTGTCCTGCGGCATGAAGCGCGAGATCAGCCGCTCAGTCGACTCATAGCTGCCCATCAGCGAGCCGGTGCCCGACATCTGCGAGACGAACTCGACCATCAGCTTTTCGACCACGCTGGCCGAGACCGAGCCCAGGTTCGACATCACCTGCGAGACTTCCTTGACCTCCTCCTCGTCCATCATCTTCCACAGCTGGGAGGAATGCTCTTCGCCCAGCGAGAGCAGCAGCACGGCCGAGCGCTCGGCGCCGGTCAGCTGGCGGATGTCGTCCTTGACGGCGTTCTTGGCGGCGCGACTCATGGATTACACCGGTTGATGGAGCCAGGTGCGCAGGATCGCCAGCGCCTCTTCGGGATGCGCCTGGACGACCTCGCCCACTTTGCGGACGGAGGATTCGCGCACTTGGCCCTCGATGCGCGAGATGTCGATCATGCTTTCGCGCGGACCGCCGAGCGCAGGCGTCCCGGACGCGGCGAGCGCGGGCGTGCCGTCGGGCATCGTCGCCGCGGCGGGCGCGGGAAGCTGGCCCGCGACCAGCGCGCCTTGCGGCAACGCGGGCGCGGCATAGCTCACCGGCGCGAACATGCGGTTGATCAAGGGGCGCGCGACGAAGAGGCCGATCAAGAGCGCGGTCACGCACAGGATCGCCGCTTCGATGATCTTGAACCAATAGGCGCTGTCGAGGCCGAGCAGCGGCGCGGGCGGCGCCACCGCCGGTCCGGTGTCGATCTTCGCGAACGCCATCGAGGTCACCTGGACCACGTCGCCGCGCGCGGCATCGAAGCCCATCGCCGATTTCACCAGCGCTTCGATCTGCTTCATCTCGGCCGGCGTGCGCGGCTTGTAGTCGCCGCCCCTGGCGCCGTCGACCACGACCGCGACCGAGAGCCGCTTGACCACGCCGCCGTCGACGGTCGAGGTCTTGGTCGTCTTCGAGATCTCGTAATTCGTCGTCTCTTCGGTGCGGCCCGAGGACGACTTCGTGTTGTCCGACCCGCCCGTCGTCTGGTTGGGCAGCGCGCTCGACACGCTCATGGAGCTGCTGTTCGGGTTGCTGTCCGACGCGTTCTGCTCGACGGTCTGGGTGGAGCGCACGACCTTGCTGTCGGGATCGAAGGTCTCGCTGGTCTCGCTCAAGTGGTTGTAGTTCATGTCCGAGGTCACCTGGACGCGCGCATGGCCGGCGCCGACCACCGAGCCGACGATGGATTCGATGCGCTGGCGCAGGCGGTCTTCGAAGGCGGTGGTGTGGCTCTCCTGCGCTTCGGCCATCGCGTCGGGGCCGGATTTGTCGTCGCCGCCGGCGAGAAGCGTGCCGCGGTCGTCGATGATCGCGACCCTGTCGGGGCCGAGCGACGACACCGCCGCAGCGACGAGATGCTGGATCGCCTGCACCTGGCCGCGGTCGAGCTGGCCGCGGGTCTTGAGCACGACGGACGCGGACGGCTGCTGCTCGTCGCGCGCGAAGATCTGCCGCTCGGGCACGACGAGGTGCACGCGCGCGCTTTCGATGCCTTCGATGGTCTGGATCGAGCGCGCGAGCTCGCCTTCCAGCGCGCGCAACCGGTTGATGTTCTGCACGAAGGCGGTGGCGCCGAAGGCGTCGGACTTGTCGAAGATCTCGTAGCCGACACCGGCGGCGGGAAGGTTCTCCTTCGCCATCTCCATGCGCAGCTTGGTGACCTGGTCGGCGGGGACGAGGATCGTGCTGCCGTCGCCCTTGATCTCGTAAGGCACCTGCAGCGCGTCGAGCTTGGCGGTCACCGCCGACGCGTCGCGCGATTCGAGTCCGGAGAACAGGATCGATTTCGGCGCTTCGCCGAGCACGCCCGCGACGTAGAGGAAGAACGCGGTCAGCGCGGCGGCGACACCTGCCATCACGCCGAAGCGCGCAGCGCCGATGGCCTTGACGAATTCCGGCAACGAAAACTCCCAGCCCGTGTTGGTAGGCAAACATTGCCGGGAGTTCGGTAAAGAGGGGCTTAATGCGCGCGAAGGAATGCCGCGCGTGCTGCAATCGGGAAGTTAATGAAACCTTTCCGCGCTCAATTGCGATACTGCTGCACGCGCGTCGCGCGCAGGCCCGCCAAACCATGGCGGTCGATCGCGCGCTGCCAGGCGAGGAACTCCTCGACCGTCAGCGTGTAGCGCTTGCAGGCTTCGTCGAGGCTCAGGAGTCCGCCGCGTACCGCCGCGACCACCTCGGCCTTGCGGCGGATGACCCAGCGCTTGGTATTGGGCGGCGGAAGATCGGCGAGCGTCAGCGGGCTGCCGTCGGGCCCGATGACATAGCTCACACGCCCCCTGCGGTCTTCACCCATCATCATGCTGCTCCTGACTCCATCACCCGGCACGACGATAGGCCCGCTCCCTTTAAGAAAGGCCGAAAAGCCAAGGTGAACAAAGCCATAAGGTAACCTCTAGAATTCAACGCTTTGCCCGGGCGGCCGGTGCCTTTTCACGGGTATGGCACCGGCAACGACCGGTTTAGTGCTGCATCTGCATCAACTCGTCCATCATCTGCGACGCCGTGGAGACGACGCGCGCCGATGCGGAATAGGCCTGCTGCGTGGTGATCATGCTGGTGAACTCGGTCGCGAGATCGACGGTCGAGCCTTCGAGCGAGAAGGCCTGGATCGTGCCCGCGCCTGCCGTGTCGGCGGCGTTGACGCGCGGCGTGCCCGAAGCACCCGATTGCGCGAAGGCGTTGCCGGCGACGAGGCTGAGCCCGTTCGGATTGGCGAAGGTCGCGAGCGGGATCTGATAGACCGCCTGCGTCAGCCCGTTCGAATAGTTCGCATAGACCTTGCCGTCGGGATTGACGCTGAGGCCTGTGACGTTGCCGAACGCCGCGCCGTCGACGTTCGACGCGTTGAGCACGGACTCCGAGGCGAACTGCGACAGGCCGCCGGTGCTGTTGAGAGGCCCCATGGTGAACTTGATCTCTTGCGGCTGCAGGCCGGACGTGTCGGGATTGAACGGGATCTTGAAATCCAGCACGCCGTCCGCGGACGACGTATCGGTGCTGGTCGGCGTGATCCCGGTCAGGTTGCCATCGGAATCGAACGACAACGTGCCGGAAGCGATCGGGTTGGCATCGTCCGGCTTGTTGACATTGTTCGGATTGCCGTCGGTTCCCGGCGCCGACAGATTGTCGGAATTGCCCTGATACGAGACCTCGTACGACCAGGTGTTGGCGCCGGTCTTGATGTACGAAACCTGCAACGGCTGGATGCCGCCCTGGCTGTCATAGACGTTGATCGTCGTCTGGAACTGCGCCTTCGTGCCGTCTTCCATGTCGCCGGGCTCGTAGCCGGTGACGATATCCGCGCCCGCATCGAGGTTCGCCTGGATCGACATCTTCGTCGTGGCTTCGCCCTTGCCGCCGAGGCCGGCGGTGGTGATCGGTCCCAGGGTCGAGCCGGTGGCGATGCCGTCGGTGCCGACCGGATAGCCCATCAGATAGAGCCCCGACGAATTCTTGAGGTCGCCGTTCGCATCCGGGGCGAACGAGCCCGCGCGCGTGAACAGCATCTGCCCGGCCTTGTCGGCGGAGGTCGAGACGCAGAAGAAGCCGTTGCCGTTGATCGCGAGATCGGTCGGCGACGAGGTCGAGAACGCCGTGCCCTGCTGGGCGATGTTGGCTTCCGCGCCCGCCATCACGCCGGTGGCGAGGCCTGCGCTGCCGCCGTTCGCGCTGCCCAGCATCGTCTCGAAGACGCTCTGCGAGGTCTTGTAGCCGACGGTGTTGACGTTGGCGATGTTGGAGGAGAAGACGCTCATGGCCCTGCTGTTCGCGTTCAGGCCCGAGACGCCGATCATCATGGCATCGTAGAGAGACATTGTTTTCGTTCCTTCATGGGCTCGCGGACGGTCTTCGCCATCCTTGCCCGCCGTGAAGCGGCCGCTTCCGGGCCGCGAACGTTCCTTCAGAAATGCATGCCGAAGAGCGAGAGGCCGGACGACGCGGGCGCGCCCATCAGCTGCGCCGTGACAGGCGACTGCGCGCCGCCCGAGGAAGAGTTGGGCGACGACGAGGGCTGCGACGCATCGCCGATGGTCGAGCCGACCAGCGACACTTCGGAGAGCGGGATCTCGGTCGCGCCGAGCACCAGCATCGGCGTCGTGCCCGACATGTCGACCGCGGTGACGATCGCCTTGCTGGCGACGGTCGAGGTGATCGCAGTGCCGTCGGACGCGGTCGCCGCCACGCTCAGCGTGTACTGGCCGTCGGGCAGCTGGTTGCCGTTCATGTCCTCGCCGTCCCAGGCGAAGTCGTTGTTGCCCTGGGCGGCGCCGCCGGCGCCGCTATAGACGACGGTGCCGTTCGCGTCCTTGACGGTGAGCGTCGTGCCCGCCGACGGCGCGGAGAGATTGTAGGTCCAGTCGACCTGGCCGTTCTGCAGCGCGCCCTTGCCGCTCGTCATCACCACGCTGTGGCCGATGTAGTTGACCGACGCCGACGCCTGCTGGCTGAGCGACAGCGCGATCAGCGACTGCAGATTGTCGTTGGTGTTGATCTGCTGCTCGACGCTCGAGAACTGCACCAGCTGCTGGGTGAACTCGTTGGAGTCCATCGGCGACATCGGGTCCTGGTTCTGCAGCTGCGTGGTGAGCAGCTTGAGGAAGGTGTCGAAATTTCCGGCGAGCTGCTGCGAGGCCTGGCTCTGGGCGCTGTTCAGCGTGTTGGACGTGTCGATCGTGGTCATCGTGTTCTCCTAGACGCGGATATCCAGGCGCCCATCGGCGGGCGCGCTGTGCTGGCTGGCGAGAGAGGCGTTCACGGCTTCGCTGCGTGCGACAACCGCATTCGACAGGCTGCGCGTATGCGCCGTGGAGGCGCCGCCTCCGTCGCCCTGCCGTTGCTCGCCTTTAAGCGAGAAATTGAGGCTGGAGTTGGACAGCTCGAGGCCCGCATCCTTCAACGCCCGTTCAAGATTTTGTGAGTCGCGCTGCAGCAGCGCGACCGTCTCCGGCCGGTCGGCATAGAGCGTCGCTTCCGCCTTGCCGTCATGGGCGACGGCGAGATGCACCTCGACCCGGCCGAGCTCCGGCGGATCGAGCCGGATCTCGAACAGCTTCGCGCCCTGCCCGGCCTTGGCCGCGATCTGCGCGGCGACGACACCGATATTGGGCTGCGGCTGTTGCTGCTGCGTTTGCGGCGTTTCCGGAGCCGGCGCGACCTGGGGCGCCGCCGGCGCCTGGACCTGCGCTACCGCCGGCGCGGCCGGCGCCTGAGGTTGCGCTTGGGCCTGAGGCTGCTGTTGCCGCGGCGACGGCGCGGCCTCGGCCGGCTGCGGCGCGGGCTTGGCGTCGTCCGTGGACGGAGGTTGCGGCGGTGTGTCGCTCGTCTTGACGACCGGCGGCGCAGGCTCGTCGATGTCGACGACATTGATCTGCGCCTTGGCGAGCACAGCCTGGGTCTTCGCGTCGAGCTTTGCCGTGGCGGCCGGCTTCTGCGGCGCCGGCTTGGGCGCCTCGACCGGCATGGGCTGGATCTTGGCTTCGGCGACGAGCTTCTCGATGGCCTGTTGCGGAACCTTCGGCGCTTCGACGACGGGGGCCGGCTTTTCCCGAGGAACGACCTTCAGCACGGGCGCAGGGTCGGGCGCCGGCGCCACTTTGACTTCCGGTTTCGTCGTGAGCGCGGGCGCCGGCCGCAACGCGACGACCACGGGCGCGTCGCCGTGCTCGTCTTCGTCGTCTTCGGCGACTTCGATGTCGGGCGTCTTCGCGACAGATGTCTTGACCGGCGCCGGCGCCTTCGCGGCAACCTCGTGCTTCGGCGCGACCGCGCGCGCGGCAATTTTCACTGCGGGCTTGGGAGCCTCGACCTTCTTCTCACGATGCGCGGCGTGATGCGGCTCTGCGGCATGCGGCTTCGCCTCGGGCGCCTCGGTCTTGGGCGTGAGCGAGGCGAGCACGGCGGCGAAATCGCCGTCGTCCGTCTCGGACGCCTCATGAGCGACCTGCGGCGCGCCCGAATGAGAGGGCGTCTTGAGCACGGCATGAGCAGCGGCAGCGATGTGAGCCACGAGCGGTCCCGTTGAATTCCGCATCCCTCGAAGCAAGGCCCGGACCAATGCGCGATCCGCGTTTTTCCTGGGAAAAGCGCGGACGAAGCGGCGCTTTCGGCAAGGCACGAACTTCCCTGAGCGGCAAACTCTGCCGCCCGCCTGCGCAAAAAAAGCCCGCCAAACCGGGCGCAAATCGTGGCACGAAGCTTGCGCCCAATCTCATCGGCACATCATGCGCGAGAGGGCGCGACCCGTGAGTCTCAACGGCATCATGTCGAGTGCGCTTTCGGCGCTGCAGACGAACACCGAGGCGCTGCGCGTCACCTCGAACAACATCGCCAACATGAACACGACGGGCTATGCGCGGCGCATCGTCAACGAGCAGACGCAATCCTTCGGCGGCCAGCTCGGCGGCGTCGACATCGCCTTCGTGCAGCGCGTGATCGACCGCTATCTCGGCCGCGAGGTGGTGTCGGCCACCGGCAGCTCGGCGCGCTACGACGCGCAGGCCGGGATCTATGGCCAGCTCAACGGGCTGCTCGGCGCGCCGGGCGACGACACCGCGCTGACCAGCCAGCTCACCAATGTTTCCTCCGCGCTTGGACAATCGGTGCTGGCGCCGACGGATTCCGCCGCCCAGCTCGCTTCGCTGAACGCGTTCCAGAGCCTGGCCACGCAGTATTCCTCGCTGTCGAGCTCCATCGCCGGCCTGCGCGCGCAGGCCGACCAGCAGATCGGCGGCGCGGTCAGCCAGGTCAACACGCTGCTCAAGCAGATCTACGACCTCAACACCCAGGCGCGCCAGGCGACCATCGCGGGCGACACCGGCTCGGCCGTGTTCGACCAGCGCGACCAGGCGGTCGCGAGCCTGGCGCAGCTGATCGGCGTGCGCACGCAGGAGCAATCCGACGGCAGCATCCAGGTCGCGACCGGGGACGGCACCAACCTCGTCGGCTCGACCTTTGCCAAGCTCACCTACACCAGCGCCGGGACCAGCGGCGTCTATCCGCCGATCACGGTGCAGAGCATCGATGCCGGCAGCGGCAAGGCCATCGGCCAGCCGCAAGCGCTCGACGCGCATATCGACTCGGGCCAGATCAAAGGCCTGGTCGAGATGCGCGACCGCAAGCTCGCCGACGCGGCGGAAGAGCTCGGCAATCTCGCGCGCCAGACCGCGCTCGCCTACAACGCCCAGCACGACGCCAACACCGCCTTCCCGCCACCCACGACCCTGAACGGCCGCAACACGGGGCTGCTTTCGAGCGACGCGCTGAACTTCACCGGCAAGACGACCATCGCGGCGACCGACGACAGCGGCGCGCTGGTCCAGCGCATCGACGTCGATTTCGACGCCGGCACCCTGTCGGTGAACGGCGGCGGCGCGACCGCGTTCGGGTCCGATATCGGCAGCTTCACGTCCGCGCTCAATTCGGCGCTGGGCAGCAGCGGCACCGCGAGCTTCGCGGACGGCGCCTTGCAGATCGCAGGCAACGGCACGAACGGCATCGCCATCAAGGACGACGCCAGCGATCCCGCGTCGCGCGGCGGCTCGGGCTTCTCGCAATTCTTCGGGCTCAACGACCTCTTCAAGACCGCCACGCCGTCGATCCTGTCGACCGGCTTGTCGACGAGCGACGCGGGCAATTTCACCGGCGCGATGAACCTGGTGCTCACCGGTGCCGACGGCAGCATCGTCAAGCAGGCGCAGGTCCCGCTCACGCCCGGCATGTCCATCGGCGACGCGATCGCGGCGATGAACACAGCCATGGGCGGCACGGTGTCGTTCGCGCTGGGGAGCGACGGCACGCTCGCCGAGACGCCGGCGAACCCGGCCGACCGGCTGACCGTCGCCTCGGATTCCACCGCGCGCGGCACGACCGGCATGGGCTTCTCGACCCTGTTCGGGCTCGGCGACCAGCAGGCGGCGAATTTCGCGACCGGCTTCGCGGTCGACCCCACCATCGTCTCGCAGCCGTCGCGCCTCGCGTTTGCGCAGCTCAATATCGGATCCACGACGGCCATCGGCGACACCGTGGTCGGCCACGGCGATTCCTCCGGCGCGCTCGCGCTGCAGAACGTCGGCACCGCGACGCAGAGCTTTGCCGGTGCCGGCAATTTCGGCGCGCGCTCCGCCACGCTCGGCGATTATGCGGCGTCGTTCTACCAGGACGTGGCGCTCGCCAGCCAGACCGCGACCGCGAACCAGACCGCGCAGGACGACCGCCTGCAGGAGGCGCAGTCGCGCGCCACCAACGTCTCGGGCGTCAACCTGGACGAAGAGCTCACCAACATGACGACCTATCAGCAGGCCTATAGCGCCAGCGCCCGCATCCTGAGCGTGGTGCAGCAGCTCTACGACACGCTGATGCAGATCAAGTAGGAACCGCACCGATGAGCGTCGACCGCGTCGCCACCTCCAACCAGGCCTCCTATCTGCTGTCGCAGATCATGCAGGCCACGCAGAAGATGACCCTGTCGCAGCAGCAGGTCTCGAGCGGCAAGGTGTCGTCGGACTATGCCGGCATCGCCGGCAAGACCTCGGCGCTGGAAGCGGCGCGGGCGAGCTCGGCGCGCGCCGCGGCCTATCAGTCCAACACCAAAGCCGCGATCAGCCAGGTCGACCTTCAGGACACGCAGCTCAGCCAGCTCGCGAGCGTCGCCCAGCAATTGCAAGCCGCGATGACGACCGCCGTCGGCAACAACGACGCCACCGGCATGATGGACAACGTGCAGAGCATCTTCGAGCAGGCGAGCGCGATCCTCAACGCCAAGGACGCGAACGGCAATTACCTCTTCGGCGGCGAGAAGGACGACCAGCCGCCCTTCAACGCGACGTCGCTGTCCGATCTCGCGGGTCTCGCGAACGTCTCCGACGCGTTCGACAACGGCACGCAGAAGAAATCGGTGATGGTCGCCGACGGGCAATCGGTGCAGATCGGCGTGCTCGCCTCGGATATCGGCACGCAGATCATGCAGACGCTCAAGGACATCGCGACCTTCGACGCGGGCAGCGACGGGAATTTCGACCAGGAGATGACCGGCACGCAATCGGCGTTCCTGACCGGCGAGCTTCCGGCGGCGAAATCGGCGAGCGCGAGCCTGAACCTCGCCAACGCCTCGAACGGCACGACCTATAACCGGCTGACCGACGCCGCCGACCAGCAGGACGCGCTTTCGAACCTTTATGACGGCTTCGTCTCGAACATCGAGAACGTCGACATGGGAACCGCGATCTCCCAGCTCAACCAGAACCAGGTCGCGCTCCAGGCGGCGCTCGCGGTGACCGCGCAGCTCGGCCAGATCAGCCTTCTCAACTACATGAAATAGTGTGCGGCTTGCGGCCCAGCGGCCGCGGGACTATAGGCTCGCCATGAGCAAAGGTCCGCGCATCGTGGCCGCCATGTCGGGCGGCGTCGATTCCTCCGTCACCGCCGCGCTGCTCGCGCGGGCGGGCTATGACGTCGTGGGCGTGACGTTGCAGCTCTATTCGGCCGCGAAGCCTGCGCGCAAAGGCGCGTGCTGCGCCGGCCAGGACATCCACGACGCCAGGCGCGTCGCCGACACCATAGGCATCCCGCACTATGTGCTCGACTACGAGACGCGCTTCCGCGAGCGGGTGATGCAGGACTTCGCCGACACCTATGCGCGCGGCGAGACGCCGATCCCCTGCGTGCGCTGCAACGAACGGGTCAAGTTCGCCGACCTGCTCGACACGGCGCGCGACCTGGGCGCCCAGGCGCTCGCGACCGGCCACTATGTGCGCAAGATCGGCGACGAGTTGCACGCGGCCGTCGACCCCGCGCGCGACCAGAGCTATTTCCTCTTCGCCACGACGCGCGAGCAACTCTCGTTCCTGCGCTTCCCGCTTGGCGGCATGGAGAAGCGCGAGGTGCGCGCGCTTGCCGCCGAGCTCGGGCTGCTCACCGCCGACAAGCCCGACAGCCAGGACATCTGCTTCGTGCCCGAGGGCAAGTACTCGACCATCGTCCGGAAGCTCGCCCCCGACGCGGCGCGGCCGGGCGAGATCGTCGACGTCGCGGGCAACGTGCTGGGCCGGCACGAGGGCGTGATCCATTTCACCGTCGGCCAGCGCAAGGGTCTCGGCCTGTCGGGCAATGGCGAGAAGCTGTTCGTGCTCGCGCTCGACGCGGCGAACGCGCGCGTGGTCGTGGGGCCGCGCGAGATGCTCTCTACACGGAGTTTCCCCCTGCGCGAGGTCAACTGGCTGGGCGGCGCCGAGACCGCGTTCGACTGCGCGGTCAAGGTCCGCTCGATGCGCCCGCCCGTGCCGGCGCATGTGACCCTTGGGCCCGACCGCACGGCCACGGTCGCGCTGCTCGACCCCGAAGAGGCGGTTGCGCCCGGCCAGGCCTGCGTCTTCTATGACGGCAGCCGGGTCCTGGGCGGCGGCTGGATCGCGCGCGACCGGGCCCAGCTTGACGGGGGAAACCGCCCGGTCTACATCGCGCGGCTCGGTTCGGCAGCGTAGCTCAGTGGTAGAGCAGGGGAATCATAATCCCTTGGTCGGGGGTTCAAATCCCTCCGCTGCTACCAACCTTGGCTGAGATAGAGGCGGTCATGACAGAGCTTGTTCCGCCCACCATCGAGGACGTCCGCGCCGCGGCGGCGCGCATCGCCGGCGTCGTCGAGCGCACGCCGACGCGCCACTCGACGACCCTGTCCGAGATCGCGGGCTGCGACATCTATCTGAAGTTCGAGAACCTGCAGTTCACCTCGTCGTTCAAGGAGCGCGGGGCGCTGAACAAGCTGCTGTCGCTGACGCCCGAGCAGAGGAAACGCGGGATCGCGGCCATGTCGGCCGGCAACCACGCGCAGGGCGTCGCCTATCACGCCGGGCGCCTCGGCATCCCGGCGACGATCGTGATGCCGGAGTTCACGCCCTTCATCAAAGTCAAGCACACCAAGAATTTCGGCGCCAAGGTCGTGCTCGAGGGCTCTTCGCTCAGCGACAGCTTCGAGCGCGCCAACCGCATCGCCCAGGAGCAGGGCCTCGCCTTCGTCCATCCTTACGACGATCCCAAGATCATCGCCGGCACCGGCACGATCTCGCTCGAGATGCTGGCCGACTTCCCCGAGATCGACACCATCGTCGTGCCGATCGGCGGCGGCGGGCTGATCAGCGGCATCGCGCTGGCGGCCAAGGCGCTCAAGCCGTCGATCGACATCTACGGCGTGCAGACCAAGGCCTATCCGTCGATGTACGACGCGATCAAGGGCGCCGACCTGCCCTGCTCCGGCCAGTCGATGGCCGAGGGCATCGCGGTCAAGGCGCCCGGCGCGCTGACGAAAGAGATCGTGCGCGCGCTGGTCAAGGACATCTTCCTGGTGCGCGAGGACGAGATCGAGCACGCGGTCGCGGGGCTTCTGGAGATCGAGAAGACCGTCGTCGAAGGCGCGGGCGCCGCGGCCTTCGCCGCCGTCGTCGCCAATGCGCGCGTGTTCCGCGGCAGGAAGGTCGGCGTGATCCTGTCGGGCGGCAACATCGACATGCGGCTGCTCTCGAACGTGATCCTGCGCGAGATGACGCGCGAGGGCCGCGTGTTCTTCGTCTCCATCGAGATCGACGACCGGCCCGGCGTGCTCGCGCGCATCGCCTCGCTGATCGGCGAGACCGGCGGCAACATCCTCGACGTCAGCCACAACCGCATGATCATGGAGTCGTCGGCGAAGTCGGCGATGCTGGGCCTCCTCATCGAGGCGCGCGACAACGACCACGCCGACGAGATCCGCGCGCATCTCGAAGGCGCGGGGTTCGCGATCCGGGAGAAGTAGAGGGAGGCGGGCCCGCGCGCATGCGGATGCAGCAGCTGCAGAAGCAGATCGATGCGCATATCGCCGGCCAGCCCGAGCCGAAGCGCAGCGACATGCGTGCGCTTCACCGCCTCATTCTGGAGGCGATGCCGGGCTGCAGATTGTGGTTCCTGGACGGCAAAAGCGCCGACGGCAAACCCGTCACCAATCCCAATATCGGATACGGGCTGCACACGATAACGTATGCGGACGGCAAGACCCGCGAGTTCTATCGAATCGGGATCAGCGCGAACACGACCGGGATCTCGGTCTATATCCTCGGGCTCGAGGACAAGGAATATCTCGCCCGCGTGTATGGAAAGACGCTCGGCAAGGCGAGCGTGACCGGCTATTGCATCAGGTTCAAGGCGCTGAAGGACATCGACGTCGCCACGCTCGTGGCGGCCATCCGTTACGGCGCCGCGGCGACGGCGTAGCGTTGCCTCACCTCCCCATCGTCACGACCGGCGCGAAGCAGCCGAGAACGAGGCGCGCGACGACCGGCGCGCCGACGAGATCCGCGCCCATCTCGAAGCGGCGAGAGCTGCGATCCAAGGGGAAGCGAGGGACATCACCTTCAGCGACATCAAGTCGGTGAACAGAATGCTGTATTCTGTTCACAACCCATTTGCCGGGTTAATCGTTCTGCATCGATTTTTCCAGCATTCAACGGAAGGATCGAGCCCATGACACCGGCACTCTTCGACCAGCGCGGCTATCGCAAGTATCTTATTGCACGGGAAAGGTTGGCATTGGTCTATGCGGCTTCGAAAGAGCCTGACGCAGTATCGACATTTTGCCTGACGCTAGCCTTTACCGGCGCGCGCATTTCCGAGGTACTTGCTCTGACTGCCAACCGTATTGATGTCGCAGACGAAGCGGTGATCTTCGAAACCCTGAAGCAGTGCAAGAAGCAGGTCTTCCGCGCCGTCCCAGTGCCTCGCACGCTCGTCCCGCTTCTCACCATGTATAGCGTTGGCAAGGAAGGTCGCCTATGGCCGTGGGGCCGCACAAACGGGTGGAAAGTGATTAAAGCTGTGATGCGTAGGGCTGGAATTGCAGAGAGTCTATGCAAACCGAAAGCACTGCGTCACGCATTCGCTGTTGAGGCAGGCCAGAAGGGTGTCCCGCTCAATATCGTCCAGCGCTGGCTCGGCCACGCTCGAATCGAAACGACGGCGATCTATGCAAGCGCGATTGGAGATGAAGAGCGAAACTTGGCGCGACGCTCTTGGAGCTCTTTGGAACTCGCAATCCCAGACCGCAACGCTATTTGAACCAATAAGAGTGGCGCCGGTTCTCGACTGACTCAAATCTCTGGTGTATCGAAGTCGCGCGCGCTAATAATCGCAATTGCGCGGACAAATTAGGGGCGCCCCATGATTCCTGCTCCGGAGTATAGACACATCGACGCAATCTTGAATAAGGAGTGGTTTGATGTTGGACGCCACTCTGCACCTGGGATTCCTACTGATCGAAGTGTGGTTGGGTTTATTTTTTTCGACCAAAGCGTCACGCGGCAACCAGTTGCCGACTTTCTCGACAACATAAATCTAATCAACGAGCACTCGGGCAATATCATTCATTTCTTTTTGCCCGGTGTATCTCTTTATAGCTCAAATGAAGGAGACCACGCGGTCCCTCTCGGCCAGATTCATGGCACAAACGCATTCCATAACTCTAAAGCGTTTATGTCCTTCAAGCGGGAATTCGAGAGGGAAATTCCTCAATGGAAATACGATTTTGGAGTCGACCTCGTACTAGTGGATGTTGTTCTTCGTGGAGGCCGGCGCGTTCTGGATTTCGACTCTGCAATTTTCTTTAAGGTAGAAGAATTTATTCGGCTAAAGATTGTTGATAGGACGACAGAGCTTCTTGGAAAAATAATTAAATTCCGTCGTGACGCAAAGTTGGTGACCGCCAAGGATGCGAGACTGCTGCTTCAGGAGCAGTTTGGGATCAATTGGTTCAAGGTCCTTGTCTTGGCACTATTTCCAAAAGCTATTCGAGATTTAGCTAGAGCTCAGGCAGTTCTTGGCGGTGGATCCGCTCTGCGGTAGTCCCTCCGCCCGCCCGTGAACAAAATACAGCATTCTGTTCACGCTCGCGTCCACACATGTGACCCGCTCGGGCAGTGAGCTTACCGGCAGCGTCGCCGTCCCCTACCCCCTACCTATCGCCCCTACCTCCCCATCGTCACGAGGGGCGCAAAGCAGCCGAGGATGAGCCGGGCGGCGTCGAAGGGCGGGGCGCCGGCTTCGTCCATGCGCGGGTCCGCGTGCATCTTCTCTTCGGTGGCGAAGAAGCTGTCCCTGTCGGGCCAGATCTGCCAGACGAGCACGATCTTCTCGCCCGGTCCGGCGGCGACGGCGCGGCGGAAATCGGTCTGCTTGCCGTCGGGCACATGGTCCTCCCAGCTCTCGACGATCTCCAGGCACCCATATTCCCTGAAGAAGCCCGCGCTCATCTCGGCCCAGGCGCGATAGGCTTCCATCTTCTCCGCCGGCACCGGAATCACCATCGCGCAGACATACATCGGCCAATCCTTTCGCCCTTCAGCCGGCGCGCTTGCGCATGTCGCGATAGGCCGCCGCGATCAGCGCGCCGAGCGCCGCGTCGTCGATCTTCCCGCCCCAGCGCAGCTTCACGTGCCGCATACGCTTGCCGCCGCCTTCGAGCAGGCCGGCCGGATCGGCGAGCGACGCGCCTTGGTAGAATCCGACATTCACATGGGCCTTGAACGCGTCGACATAGGCGAACGCCGCCTCGCCGACGCAGGCGACCGGATGGCCGTCATGCAGAAGCTCGCGCACGTCGGCGCCGCATCCGCGCATCGCCTCGAACCAGGGCAGCGCGAAGCGCCGCATCTCGGCGTCGGGCCGCGAGAACCACGCCGCGACCTCGGGCGCGCGCCGAACCGCTTCCGGGAAGCGGAAGAGATCGTCCACTACCCCGCCTCTTTCTTGCAGCGGTCGGTGAGCTCGTCGATGCCGTAGCTCTTGCATTTTGACACCAGCGCGGCCGTCTCGCCGTCGCGGCCCTCGAGCTTGAGCACCTCGATGCGCTTGGGCAGCAGCACCGGCGAATCCTCGAAGCGGACGACCGCCTGGTCCATCAGCGCCTGCGCGCGCGGATAGTCGCCGCGGGCGATATAGACGTCGGCGAGGCGCGAATAGATCTCCCACGACGGCTCCGGCCCGTTCGCCGCGCGGGTCAGCGCCGCCTCGGACTGCGCAGTCTTGCCGCTCTTGTCATAGAACTCGGCCGCGACATAGCCCGTATAGGCGTGGTTGTCGGTCGGCGCCGAGACCGCGCGCGCGACTTGGCTCTGCGCCGAGGCGGCGCTGCCCTGGGACGCGTCGGCGATATAGGCCGAGGCGTTCTCGGCGTCGGTGTAGTGGCCGAGCAGCGCGACCAGCTTCGGCTTCAACGGCGACTTGCTGTCGGGCGCCCAGGGCAAAGGCGTCGGCGCCACGGGCTGGGTGTCGCGATAGGCGCGGAACAGATAGCCGCTCAAGAGCTCCGCGCGCTCGGTCGCGGGATGATGCGTGGTCGCGTCCTCGGCCATGCTGTCGACGGCTTCGTCGAAGGCGAAGATCGCGATGTCGGCGATCTGGCTGCTCGACGGCGCCTGGCCGGTCGCGAGCTGGCCCACGATGCTCAGGCCTCCGCCGAGCTTGCTCATGAAGCCGCCGCCGCTGCCCTTGTTCTTCTTGGCCGCGTCCTGCGCGGCTTTCGCCGCCGCCGCCGCTTCGGCCTCTTGCGCCGCGAGCTTGTCCATCACCGCCAGCGGCGCCTGGCTGTCGTAGCCGGCCTTGATCAGCATGTCGAAGCCGAGCGCGTCGGCGGCGTCTTCGTCTTCCTTCGCCATCTGCGGCATCAGCACGTTGGCGCTGAGCTTCATCAGGTGCTGCGCCACGTCGAGGCCGCGCAGCACGTTGTTGCCGGCCTCGCCGCCCAGGACCGCCTGCGCGCCGGACGCAGCGACGTCGACCGCGGCGCCGTTCACCACCGCATAGTACTGCGCCTTCTTCGCCCAATCGCGCTGCTGATGGCGATAGATCGCGTGCGACAGCTCGTGGCCCATCACGAAGGCGAGCTCGTCCTCGGTCTCGAGCATCTCGAGCAGGCCCACGGTCACGATCAAGGTGCCGTCGGGCGTGCATTCGCCGGCGAATTCCGGCGTCGCCAGGATCTTCACCTGCGGCTGGAACGACGCCGGCAATTTCACGCCGGCCAGCAGGCGCCGCATCACGCCTTCGACGTAGCCGTGCAGCTCCGGCGACGGCACGAAGCCCTGGCCGCGCGTGCGCAGGATGCCGAGCGCGAGCGGGCGGCCTTTCAGCGCCTCGCTGTAATCGGCGGCGGGCTTCAGCTGGTCGATGGCGCGGCCCTTGGACGGATAGCCGTCGCCGCCGAACATGCCGGCGCCGGCCGAGGTCGAGAGCAGCAGCAGCGCCGCGAAGGAAAGCGGTATCGCGCGCATCATTTGCCTCCCGGCTTCGGACAGCCTTCGCCCAGCCCGCGCGTCGCACCGACCTTCTCGGTGTTCGAGCCCATCGCGAGGTTGCGGCACACGGCGGGCAGCTTCCCGGCGAAGCGGTACTTGACCATATAGGGCGGCACCCACACGGCCTTACCGCCCACGCTCACCTGCAGCATCATGTTCGGCGCGCGGCCGGTGATCGGCACGCAGGTGGGAAAGCTCTTGGCGTCGAGGGTCTGGACGCGCTTGCCGCCGGCGGCGTCGTAGAGATCGACCTCGGGCGTGCGCGCGCCGAGCACGAGGTCGCCGGTCGCCGGGCAATCCGCGGCAAAGGCCGGAAGCGCGAACAGGGACGCGACCAAGCCGAACGCAAGAACTCTCATCGGATCTCCCCGCCTGCAACGTGATGAAGATAGCCCCAGAAGGAATCCGGCGCACCTACCAACAGAAGCGCGCCGAGCTCGGTGGAGACGAACACGACCTCGACCCAATTGGCCAGGGACAACCCGCAGGCCACCGTCAGCGCCAGCCCCGCGCCCAAGGCCAATGCAAACGCGAAATAGTGCCAGACCTTCTCGACCGCCTTCTCGAAGAAATATTCGAAGGTCGCGCTGCGTTCCATATCGGCACGCTTGCGGCGCAGGCTGCGCCAATGGAACCAGCAGAGGATCAGGATCACCGGCACCACCGCCAGGATCTGCACCAGGTTGCCGTCGATGACCTTGCCTGCGATGGCGACCGTGTTCTGGTAGGGCCGGCCCTTGAAGGTGATGAGGTTGTCCAGCGCCATCGCATGCACGAACACGCCCGGGATCAACCCGTTGACCGGCGTGTACCAGCGGTCCTGCGCGCCCTGCAGCGCGCCGCCATAGAAGATCACGCGGTCGGTCGCGAGCCGCGTCACGTCCGCGTCGTCGGCGCCTTCGAGCAACGCCTCGACCGGGATCTGCGCGTTGTAAGGACACGGGCTCTTGATCGCGTTGGTGTCGAAGAAGGCGAGGTACCAGCGCCGGAGCAATCCGCTCTCGGTCTCGCAGGATTGAAGGTTCCCGTCGGCGTCCTTGGGATGCATCCATTTCAGGTTCTCGGGCGCGGTCCTGGTGCCCCACACCAATTCCATCAGCCCGTCGACATGCACCAGCGGATGCTCGGGATAGACGTCGCGATAGACATGCAGCGCCAGCGACGGACAGGCGCCGTCGGCATCCGGCTTCACGTCGAAGCAGCGGCCGGTGACGTTGTACTGGCGCGCGACGCCGCCATTGGTGGGGATGCCGGGATCGAGGATCGGCACGCCGGTCGCGGCCAGCTCGGGCCGGAGCGCCGCCTCGCCGAAGGGCAGATTGATGCCGCCTTCGAAATAGAGCGGAATATGCGCCGCGCGATAGCGGCGGATCTCTTCGACCAGGTCGGGCAAGGTGTCGTCGGGACGCGAATCCACGAACAGGAAATCGACGATCACGGCTTTGGGCTGGTACGCGCGCAAGGCCGCCAGCGCGCGGGCATGGTCGCCGTATTTCCACGGCCACGGCGCCTGAAGCGTGTGCAAGGTGTCGTCGTCGATCACCGCGACCGAGACCTGATCGCGCCCGTCGGTGCCGTAGAGATAGGGCCCGGTGATCAGCAAATCCGCGACGTCCTGCGAATAGCGCTGCACAAGGTCGGAGAAGCCGAACGGGTTCATCCAGATCTGGAAGCTCGCGAACGCGACCAGCGAGACGACCAGGAACCAATACGGCACGCGCTTCGACAGCGCTTCCATGTGCCCGCGGTCCGGCCGCCGCGCGCGGCTGTAGAGTCCGCCGATCGCGCTCATGCGGCATCCATCAGCGGCGCCAGCAGCTTGCGGCGCACGATGTGCTTGCGCGCCTTCGCGAGGTCCGCGAAGAGATGCGGCTTGAGCAGCGCGCGCAAATCCTCGTTTCCCTGCTCGCGCAGCTCCAGGAACGCCGCCAGCGCGAAGACCACCGCGCGCTCGCCCAGATAGCCCTGACGCGCATATTGCCAGCCATGCGACATCACGCTCTGGTGCTGGCTGAAGTTGAACGCGCTGTTGGCCTGGAACAGCCCGAAGCCCAGATACACGGTGAGCAGGTCGGTGGTGTATTCGTGCACCTCCTCGCCGCCGGGGAAGTCGCTGCGCCGTGCCGCGAGCAGGTAATGCGCGAGCTCGTGGATGAAGATGGCGATCAGCTTCATCGGCTCGGCGACGTCGGCGGGCTGGTAGGTGATCGTGGCGGCGTTGCCGTCATGGCTGAAGGTGCCCGCGGGCGCCATGTCGATCGGCTTCAGGGTCTGCAGCTCGCCGACCTTCAGCTCGGCGCGATGCGGCTGGGCGAGCAGCTTGCACTCCCATTTGCGCATGCCGGCGAGCGTCTTCACGCAGTCGAAGATGTGCGCCGCGCGCGCTTCGCCCTGCGCTTCGGTCGGCGGGAAGAATTCGCGCGTGGGCGCGACCAGCGGCGCGCGCTTCAGCCGCTCGCGGCCGCCATACTCCTTCAGGAACCAGCCCCAGGTCTCGACCTGCCAGGCCTCGTCCTCAGGATCGAGGAAGGTTCCGCCTCCGAACAGCCCCACTGCGTCCCCCGCCCTACCGCGCAAACTTCTCCGACAGGATAATCGAAGAAACCGTCCGCGCCACGCCCGGCGCGCGGCCGATGCGGTCGAGCAGGGCGTCGATCCGGGCCGGGCTCTCGGTCTCGACCATGGCGACGAGGTCGTAGCTGCCCGACAGCGCCGCCAGCGAGCGCACCTCGGGCATCTTCTTGAGCTCGACCGAGACGCGGTCGGCCTGCTTGGGGTCGGTCGAGATCATCACCACCGCGCGCAGGGTCGGCGCGGCGCCGTCGTCGACGCGCACCGTATAGCCGCGGATGATCCCGTCCCGCTCCAGCCGCGCGATGCGTTCCTGAACCGTGGAGCGGGCAAGGCCGAGCTTGCGGGCGAGCGAGGCGGTGGGCTCGCGGGCGTTGGCGCGCAGGAGGTCGAGCAGGCGGGCATCGGTGTCGCGCATCCTTCGAGGCTCCCTTCGCTTCGCGCCGGTCGCACCTCGGGATGACGCATCCTTCGTCATGCCGAGGTGCCCGCCCGCAAGGGCGGGCCTCGAAGCGCCGGCGATTCGCCGGATCATCCTGCGTTTCGCCGGTCCGAAAGGCAAGTTCCGGCAGATCGCCGCCTCCTGATCGTCACGCGAAAACGCCATATTCCCCAGGCGTTTGCCCAGGCATTTGGAGGAAGTCCCATGAAGAAAGTCATGCTCGTCGGCGGCGGCAAGATCGGCGTCGCCATCACCGAATTCCTGTCCTCGACCGGCGACTACAAGATCACCGTCGCGGACAAGGACCCGGCCAGCCTCCAGCGCATGCCGCGCAAGAACGTCGAGCTGCGCAAGGCCGACATTCTCTCCCCCGAATTCGTCCACGAGGTCGAGGGCCACGACATCGTGCTGTCGGCGACGCCGTTCAACCTGACGTCCAAGGTCGCGGAAGCCTGCAAGCATGTCGGCGCGCACTACCTCGACCTGACCGAGGACGTCGAGTCGACCCGCATCATCAAGAAGCTGTCCGAAGGCGCCAAGACCGCGTTCATCCCGCAATGCGGCCTCGCCCCGGGCTTCATCTCGATCGTCGCCTACGATCTCGCCAAGAAGTTCGACAAGCTGCGCGACGTGCAGATGCGCGTCGGCGCGCTGCCGGTGTTCCCGCACAACGCGCTCAAGTACAATCTCACCTGGTCGACCGACGGGTTGATCAACGAGTATTGCAACCCGTGCGAGTCGATCCGCGACGGCGCGCGCGTCGAGGTGCCGGCGCTGGAGGAGCTCGAGCAGTTCACCCTGGACGGCGTCGAGTACGAGGCGTTCAACACCTCGGGCGGGCTGGGCACGCTGTGCGACACGCTCGCCGGCAAGGTCGAGAACCTGAACTACAAGACCGCGCGCTATCCGGGCCACCGCGACATCGTCAAGCTGCTCGTGCGCGACCTGCATCTCGGCACCCGCCGCGACATCTTCAAGGACGTGCTCGAGACCGCGATCCCGATCACCTATCAGGACGTGGTGCTGGTGTTCGTCACCGTCAGCGGCTGGAAGGACGGCCTGCTCACCCAGGAAAGCTACGCCAAGAAGATCTACAGCCAGACCGTCGGCGAGCGGCTGATGAGCGCGATCCAGATCACGACCGCGGCCGGCATCTGCGCGATGTGCGACCTGCTCGTCGAAGGCAAGCTGCCGCAGAAGGGCTTCGTGCGCCAGGAAGAGGCCGCGCTGGGCGACTTCCTGAACAACCGCTTCGGGCGCTATTACGGCAAGGGACACTAGGAAGTAGACATCCCATGGGATGTCTGCTATGAACGCGCGTGCTCAGAGCCGTGATCGATACGTCTGTCGTGGTGGCGGCTTTGCGCAGCCGCACGGGTGCCTCCAATGCGTTGCTGCGGCAGGTCGCGGGAGGTCGCGTCACGGCTTTGGCGACACCGGCGCTTTTTCTTGAATACGAGGAGGTTCTCAAGCAGCCCGAGCAACGCGCCGTTCACGGCCTGGACGGCGAAGGAACGGAGAGGTTTCTGGCAGCGCTCGCGAGCGCGATCGAGCCGGGGACGGTTCATATCGGCTGGCGGCCTCAATTGCGCGATCCCTCCGATGAGATGGTGTTGGAAGCGGCCATCAATGGCCGGGCCGATGTCATCGCAACGTTCAACGTAAGGGATTTCCTTCCGGAGACCGCGCAATTCGGGGTTTCGGTCCTGCGGCCGGTGGAGATCTCAAGAAGGATGCAACGATGAGCAAGGCGACCTACCCCCTCAAGCTCCCCGCGTCCATCAAGCTCGCGGCGGCGCGGCTCGCGAAAGAAGATGGCGTCTCTCTGAATCAATGGATCGCGGCGGCTGTCGCGGAAAAGGTCGGCGCGGTCGAGACCGCGGCGGAATTCTTCAAGCGCCGTGCGCAGAACGCGAAGCCCGCCGATCTGCTGTGGTTTCTCGATAATGCCCCGGCGCTGGCCCCTTCCCCCGGTGACGAACAAAGTTAGGAATGACGATGAGCTCGAACGAAATTCTGAAGACCCTCGGCGTGACCACCGGCGGCGCCGTCGTCGCGCGCTCGCCCATCGACGGCGCGGAGATCGGGCGCGTGACCTATGACGACACAGCCTCGGTCGAGACGAAGATCGCGGCGTCCGTCGTCGCCTTCCGCGAATGGCGCGACGTGCCGGCGCCCAAGCGCGGCGAGCTGGTGCGCCTGTTCGGCGAGGAGCTGCGCGCCAACAAGGACGCGCTCGGGCGCCTCGTCACCCTCGAAGCCGGCAAGATCCTGCAGGAGGGTCTCGGCGAGGTCCAGGAGATGATCGACATCTGCGACTTCGCGGTCGGCCTGTCGCGCCAGCTCTACGGCCTCACCATCGCCAGCGAGCGGCCCGGCCACCGCATGATGGAGACCTGGCATCCGGCCGGTCCGGTCGCGGTGATCTCGGCGTTCAACTTCCCGGTCGCGGTATGGGCGTGGAACGCGTGCCTCGCGCTCGTCTGCGGCGACAGCGTGATCTGGAAGCCGAGCGAGAAGACCCCGCTCACCGCGCTCGCCACCCAGGCGCTGTTCGAGCGCGCCGCGGCGAAGTTCGGCGCGGCGCCCGGGAACCTCTCCCAGGTCGTGCTGGGCCTGCGCGATATCGGCGAGATGCTTGCGAAAGATGCGCGCCTCCCTGTCGTCAGCGCCACCGGCTCGACGCGCATGGGCCGTGAGCTCGGCCCCGTCGTGGCGGGCCGCTTCGGCCGCTCGATCCTGGAGCTCGGCGGCAACAACGCGATGATCGTGACGCCGAGCGCGAAGCTCGAACTGGCGACGCGCGCGATCCTGTTCGCCGCCGTCGGCACCGCGGGCCAGCGCTGCACCACGCTGCGCCGCCTGTTCGTGCATGAGAGCCTCTACGACACGCTCGTGCCGGCGCTGAAGAAGGCGTATTCCGGCCTTCCCATCGGCAGCCCGCTCGAGAAGGGCACCCTTGTCGGGCCGCTGATCGACAAGGCCTCGTTCGACGGCATGCAGCGCGCGCTTTCTTCGGCGAAGGACGAAGGCGGCACGATCACCGGCGGCGCGCGCGCGCTCGAGCAGCAGTTCCCCGACGGCTACTATGTCCAGCCCGCGATCGTCGAGATGCCCGACCAGACCGACACCGTGCGCCACGAGACCTTCGCGCCGATCCTGTACGTGATGAAGTACTCCGACTTCGACGCGGCGATGAAGAAGCACAACGAAGTGCCGCAAGGCCTGTCGTCCTGCATCTTCACCACCAACTTGCAGGAGGCCGAGCGCTTCATCGCGGCCTCGGGCTCGGATTGCGGCATCGCCAACGTGAACATCGGCCCCTCGGGCGCCGAGATCGGCGGCGCGTTCGGGGGAGAGAAGGAGACCGGCGGCGGGCGCGAAAGCGGTTCCGACAGCTGGAAGGCTTACATGCGCCGCCAGACCGCGACCATCAACTACTCCGACGCGCTCCCCTTGGCGCAGGGCATCGAGTTCGCGGTCTGATCAGCGCGCGGCCGGCGCAGCGCCCCGCGGGCCTTTGTCCGCGGTGCCTTCGAGCGTGTAGGTGCCGGCGCTGAAGGGCGTGAGCTTCCTGCCGTCGGCGGTCACGGCCAGGTCCCACGCGCCGCCGGTCACCAGCGGATAGGCGATGCGCAGGACGAACTGCTTGCCGGGCTGCGCGGCGAACTGCACGCCGGCGACGACCGCATTGCCGAAGCCCTTGACCTTGCCGATATAGCCCGCGCCGAAGCCCGCTTCGCATCCCGGATCGTCGAAGCCTGTGACCGCCGCCTTGCCGATCTTTAATGTGAGGACGTCGCAACGGCCATCGAGGCTGATAATTTCGGTCTTCGTGCCCGCCTCGGCCGCGCCGCTCAGCGCCAGAAGTGCCGCGAGCGCCCATGATGTCCTCACGACAGTCTCCCCTCTCGGAACCGGAGGGACTATAGTTCGCGCCCGGCCTGAGGAGCGGGGGCTCGCTTGTCGATACGTGCCAATCTGTTGGACGACCATCCCGGCAAAGCCGCGCGCGCGGCGCGCTCGCGCATTCCCGCGTCGTTCTTCCGCACCCAGACCTTGCCGCGCCCCGAGCGCTTCGGCGCCTGGCGCGAAAGCGTCGGCGTGTTCCTGGACGCGCGGCTCGATGCGCGCAGCGACGCGTCGGGCTTCGCCGGCGACGTCGAAAGCTATCTGCTCGACGACATCGTGATCTCGCGCCCGCGCGCGAACGGACAGAAATTCGACCGCGCCAGCCCGCGCATCGCGCGCGACGGCATGGACCACTACATGATCCAGCTCTTCGTGCGCGGCGGCACCGACATGGCGCTGGGCCGGCGCACGCTGCAGGCCGAAAGGCGGCTGATGGGCTTCGACCTGGGCGAAGTGCTCGACAGCTTCAACAGCGATTTCGACATCATCTGCGCGCTGGTGCCGCGCGCGCACCTCGCGCCGCTGCTGGGCAAGCCCGACTCGCTGCAAGGCGCGATCCCGCCCGAGGACGGCGGCGGCAAGCTGCTCGCCGAGTTCCTGCCCAACCTTTTCGACAGCCTTCCCGACCTGGCGCCGCAGCAGACCGGATCGGCGGCGCGGGCGCTGACCGAGCTTGTCGCCACCGCGTTCAACGGCGAGCGCTTCGCCGACCGCGACGCGCCCGAGGTCGCGCGGCACGCGCTGGGGCTGAAAGCCAAGACCTTCATCAAGAGCCGGCTTGGAAGCCCGACGCTGGACCCCGACGAGGTCGCGGCCGCCATGGGGCTGTCGCGCTCTGCGCTCTACCGCCTGTTCAAGGACAGCGGCGGCGTCGCCCATTACATCCGCGAGCAGCGCCTGCGCCGCTGCTTCGCCGATCTCGTCGGCGAGCGCGGGCGCAACAGTCAGGTCGCCGGCATCGCCTGGCGCCGCGGCTTCGGCGACGCCGCGCATTTCTCGCGCCTGTTCAAGGAGCGCTTCGGCTGCTCGCCGTCGGAGGCGCGCGAAGGCGCGGAAGTGCTTCAGCGGCGCGAGGGCCGCACCCTGGATTCGCGCGTCGGCGACCGCCGCTATGAGGAGTGGATCGCGTCCCTGGCGTGAGGGGTTGGCAAAGCCGGCCCCGGCTCCCCATATCCCATACGGTTGGGAGGTGCCCCATGTTCCACGACGCGATGATCTGGCCGTTCTTCTTCCTGTTCTGGCCGTTTCACGGGCTGTTCTGGCTTGTGATCGTGCTGGTGGCGCTCAGCATCGTCTTCCGCCGCCGGCATTATTATTACTACGGCCACCCCTGGGGCTGGAGCGGCGGCAACAGCCGCTCGGGCGCGCTGGCGATCCTGGAGGAACGCTACGCCAAGGGCGAGATCACCCGCGAAGACTATCTGCGCATGAAGCAGGACCTGAACGGCTAGCGGCGTTAACCTCTCCTTAACTCTCGGCTTCGCCGCGCGGCGCGGTGTCCCTAAGCTCGTCCCATAATAAGGGGTGGCCTCAGGATGCCGAAAAACGTGGCGCAGCTGACCGGCGTGATCGTGACCGCGATCGTCGTGTTCGGAACCGACCTCGACGTCTATTACGCCATGCCGCTGGGCGTGTTCGCGGGCGCGCTCGCGACCTTCTTCGTGGCGCTGGCGGACTATCGCGCGCCCGAGCCGGTGTCCGTGCGCGTGAAGGACTAGCTCAACCGACCCTCTTCAACCGGGTTCCGGCGGGATGTTGTTCAGCGCCTCTTCCATCTGCTGGAAGGTCGGCTGCGCCTCGGAGGGCACGCTGCCGCGGCCGATCTCGACCGAGACCTGCGCGGCGTTGCCGTGGAGATGCGCGACGAGGACGTCGCGGATGACGTGATAGAACAGCGCCTCTTCCTCGACGATGGCTTTGAGCCGCGTCGCCATCGGGCCGACGATGCCGTAGGCCAGGAACACGCCCATGAAGGTGCCGACCAGCGCCGAGCCGATCATGCGGCCGAGCACCTCGGGCGGCTCGCTGATCGCGCCCATGGTCTTGATGACGCCGAGCACGGCGGCGACGATGCCGAGCGCCGGAAGGCCGTCGGCCATGGTCTGCAGCGCGGTCGGCGCCTCGAGCGCTTCGTGGTGATGCTTCTCGAGCTGCTTCTCCATCGCCGATTCGACCTGGTGCGGATCCTCCAGGCTCATCGTCATCATGCGCAGCGTGTCGCAGATGAAGGCGCAGGCGAAATGGTCGTGCGCGATCTTGGGGAAGCGCTTGAAGATCGAAGAATCCTCCGGCTTCTCGATATGCGCCTCGAGCGCGATCAGGCCCTTGGACTTCATCGTCTTGGTGAGCAGGAAGAGCAGCGAGAGCAGGTCGCGGTAGTCCGTGGGCTTCCATTTCGGGCCCGAGATCACCTTGGACAATTGCCCGGCGATCTTCTTGAGCGAGTACATCGAGCCGCCGATCAGAAGCGCCGCGATGGCCGCGCCGCCGATGGTCATCATCTCGTGCGGCAAAGCTTCGAACACGGGCCCGAGCGAGCCGCCCGAAATGAGGAAGCCGCCGAACACCATCGCGAAAAGGAAAACGAGCCCGCCGATCTGGAGCATGAAAACCCAGCCCTGTAACCGGCGCGCAGTATTAACGGGAGTGCTTAAGGAGCGATAAACCGCGGCGGCTCAAAGCAGGGCCACGTCGCGCTCGCGGTCCTCGGCGCGCCGCCACGGGCCCATGTAGAACGCATCGTTGTGGCGGCGCCGGTCGGGCCCGAAGAAGTCCTCGCTGCGCACGAAGGGCCTGGGCCTATCGACGATGGCCGCCAGTCTTAAGAAAAGGTTGCGCGCGGTGACGGGCTTGGCGAGCAGCTCGGTCACGCCGGCATCGCGCGCGGCCGTCACGCGCTCGCGCTCGGTGTGGCCGGTCACCATGATCACGGGGACGTAGGGGTTCGGGCTCGCATGCGAGGTGCGCAGCTCGCGCGTGAAGGCGATGCCGTCGACCGGCGCCATGGTCAGATCGGTGAGCACGAAATCCGGCTGCAGGCGCTCGAGCAGCGCGAAGGCGCGGCCGCCCTCGCCCGCTTCGTGGACTTCGCTGATACCGATGCCGCCGAGCAGCGTGCGCAGCAGCGCGCGCATATGCGCGTTGTCCTCGACGATCAGTGCCTTGAGATTCTCGAATCGCGCCGCGGTCATGGCCGTTGAAAACCCCGCACGCGGAGGTTCAAGGTGCGGCCCGGAACGAGGCATGGGCTGCACGATGGTTTCCGCGACAACTCTACCGCAGGTTACGGCCGGGCCGTTATCAAAGCCTTACAAAGCTCCCCTGGGGTAAGGGAAAATGCGCCGCCGCCTGGACCGCCTGTTCCTGGCCGCCAAGATCGCCGCCCAGGCGCTCGTCTCACCGGTTGCATTCGCCGCCTGCGCGCTGATCGTGCGCGAGGGCCAGGTGCTGCTCGTCCGCCACTCCTACGTGCCCGGCTGGCTGCTCCCCGGCGGGGGCGTCGCGCGCGGCGAAGCGGCGGAGCACGCGATCCTGCGCGAGATGCGCGAGGAGATCGGTCTCGTCGCGTGCGCGCCGCCGGTGCTGTTCGGACTCTATTCGCGCAAGACCGGATGGGCGACGAACGTCATCGCTCTCTATCGGTTGGATGACGCCGAATTCACCTTCGCGCCCAATCTCGAAGTGCGCGAGATCGTGTTTACTGACCCCGCGAATCCGCCCGATGGAACGCCGGCTTCGGTCCGGCGCCGTCTGGCGGAGCTCGCCGGGCTGCAGCCCCGGTCGCCCTATTGGTAGGGGAACCGTGAGGAAGACGGCGCGTTATAGGGTTACCGATCAGAATTGAGGAGATTCTCCCATGAAGAAGTTCGCAACTGCTGCGGCCGCTTTGGCCATCGGTGTGGTCGGCCTGACCGCGTCGACGGTCAGTGCGTCGGCCGCCATCGCCTGCAATCGCGAAGGCGAGTGCTGGCACGTCAAGAACCGTTATGCCTACAAGCCCGAGTTCGGCATCGTCGTCCATCCGGAAGGCTGGCGCTGGGGCGTGACCGAAAAGTATCGCTGGCGCGAGCATCCCGGCCGCGGCTATTGGCGCAACGGCGTGTGGATCCGCTTCTAAGAAGCGATCTCAAGAATATGCGCAAACGGCCGTTCCCTCTCGCGAGGGAGCGGCCGCTCTGCGTTTGATATTTGGCTAGACCGGATCCCAGCCGAACACCGAGGTCGTGGCGCCGAGATCGTGGAAGCTCGGCTTCAGCGCCGGCATCGCATGCTCGGCGATGGTCCGCGGCGTCCAGCCTTCGATCTTGGCGAGGCCGCGCACCGGCCGCGGCTGGCTCATCAGGAAGATCTCGTTGCCGCGCGCGACGAAGATCTGGCCCGAGACGTCCTTGCACGCCGGCGACGCCAGCGAGATGGCGAGCTGCGCCACCTGGTCGGCGCGCATGTGGTTCTTCATCCGCTCGACGCGCGCCGCGGACGCTTCGTCCTTGATCGGGATCGTCGCGATCAGCCGCGACCACGCGAACGGCGCGATGACGTTCGAGCGCACGTTCTTGCTTACGCCCTCCATCGCGATGATGCGCGAGAGACCGACGATGCCCATCTTCGCGGCCGCATAGTTCGCCTGGCCGACATTGCCGATCAGCCCGCTGGTCGAGGAGAACAGGACGAACGAACCTTCCTCCTGCTCGCGGAAATGGTTGATCGCGGCGTGGCAGACATTGTAGCTGCCGTTCAGATGCACATCGATGACGATGTCCCACTCCTCGTCGCTCATCTTGTGGAACATCTTGTCGCGAAGGATGCCCGCGGGGCTGACGATCGAATGCAGGCTCTTATAGGTGTCCATCGCCTGCTCGATCATGTGGGCGACACCCTTGCGGCTCGACACGCTGTCGGAGTTCGAGACCGCATCGCCGCCCGCGGCTCGGATGTCGGCCGCGACCTGTTCCGCCGGCCCGGCCGAGCCGGCATCGCCGCCCGCGGCGCCGCCGCCCAGATCGTTGACGACCACCTTCGCGCCTTCGCGCGCCGCCAGCAGCGCGCATTCCTTGCCGATGCCGTTGGCGCCGCCCGTGACCAGGACGACCTTGCCTTCCAGCACGCCCATGAGTACCTCCCTTGAACAGATGTCGATGGGCGAAGGCTAACACGATGCTCGAGAGTTGGGCGATCCGTCCGGAGCGGCCCGAGGACGCAGACGCCGTGCTGGCGCTGAACGACGACGGCTTCGGCCCCGGTCGCTTCGCCAAGACCGCGTACCGCCTGCGCGAAGGCGTGGCGCCGGTCGCAAATTTGAGTTTCGTTGCGGAAGGAAGCGGCATGCTGCTGGGCTCGGTCCGCTTCTGGCCGATCCGCGTGGGCCACGACGAGGCGCTGCTCTTGGGCCCGCTGGCGGTGCATTCCTCCGCGCGCGGACAAGGCATCGGGCTCGCGCTGATGACCAGGGGGATCGCGGCGGCGCGCGCGACCGGCTTCGCGTCGATATTGTTGGTCGGCGACGAATCCTATTACGCGCGCGCAGGCTTTCGGCAGGTAAAAGGCGTGCGCTTCCCCGGTCCCGTCGACCGCGCGCGCATCCTGGGGCTCGCGCTCGCCAAGCCGGTCGAGGGCGACATTCGCCGCGCGCGGATCGACGATCCCGTCTGCGCCGACGGCGCGCCGCTCGCATGAGCACGGTGACGCTGCACTCGCGCCTGCCGCGCGCGCAGTGCGTGGAGCGGCTGAAAGGCGAGATCGATCCGTGGTGGAAGCTGCTCGGCTATTGCCAGGCGATCGGCGGCGTCGGCGAGGAGCGGTTCTGGCTGGTCCGGCGCCGCGTCGCGCGCAACAGCTTCCAGACGCTGATGACGGGACGGCTGATCGACGACGGCGCCGGCACGACGATTCAATGCCGGTTCGGCATGACCCGGTACGCGCAAGGCTTCCTCGCCCTGATGGCGCTGATGCTCGCGACGTTCCTGATCGAGGGCGCGACGCGGCACGGGTGGCCCGGCGCCGGGCTCGTGCTGGGCATGGCGGCGTTCGTCGTCGCCTTCGCCGCGTTCGGCCGCTGGCTGGCGCGGGGCGAAGAGGCGTTCCTGACCGAATTCGTCTGCGAGCTCTGCGACGCCAGGATCGTCGCCGACCCGGTCGCCTAGCGTTTCTTCTTGCCGCCGGTGTTGTCGAGCGCGAAGGGCCCGGCGCCCATGCCCACGACCATCAACAGCCCGCCCGCGATCGCGACGTTGCGCGCGAAGATCTCGTAATCGGCCGCGCGCGACGCCGCGTCCTTGATGTTCCAGTAATCGTGCATCGCGATCGAGGCGAGCACGGTGAAGCCGAACAGCAGGATCGCGCCGTGACGCGCGTGGAAGCCGAGCAGCAGCGACAGCCCGCCCAGGCTCATCGCGATCAGCGCCAGCGCCAGCAGCACCGGCGGCGCCGGCATGTTGAGGATCGCGAGCTGGTCGACATTGCCGTCCCAGTTGCTGCCGCGCGCATAGACCTCGGCCAGAAAGAACCACGCCAGCGCCAGCCGCCCGATCAATGGCGAGATCGTTTCCGAGAATGACATCGCGCGCGCCCCCAAATCACTCGTGGCGCGGAGTCTAGCCTCAAGCGGCGAGGATGACGAATGAACGCCAAGTTGATATAAGCCCGGCTCCCACAGGAGTTGAACCGATGCGCCTCGTCCGGATGTTCGCCGCTCTCTCCCTCCTCGCCGCCGCTTCCTCGGCTTCGGCCTATACGCTGACATCGCTGCATTCCTTCTGCACCGAAGCCGATTGCCGCGACGGCTCGCTGCCGATCGGCGGCCTGGTCGCCGACGCGACGGGCAATCTCTACGGCGTCACGGGGCTGGGCGGGAAGTTCGCGGTGGATTCGACGCAGGGCGGCACGGTGTTCCAGCTCCATCCGAACGGCGACGGCACCTACACCCACACGGTGCTGCACAATTTCTGCGCCCGGGCGAGCTGCGCGGACGGCAACCTTCCGTTCTTCGGCCTGATCGTCGACGCCACGGGCACGCTCTACGGCACGACGCAGACGGGCGGCGCGAACAATTCCGGCGTCATGTTCCGGCTGGTGCCCAATCTCGACCACACCGATTGGAACTATCGCGTGCTGCACGATTTCTGCGGCCAGGCGAGCTGCACCGACGGCAACGGGCCTGCGGGCGTGCTCGCCTATCAGGGCATCGCGGCGGGCGTGCCCTTCGACGGCGTCTCGCCGCTCTACATCACGACGGCGGCCGGCGGCGCGCACGGCGCCGGCGCGGTGGTCGAGATCGACCCGGTCCCCGGCGCAAGCTGGCCGGCGACGGTGCTCTACAGCTTCTGCGTCTCGACCGGCTGTCCCGACGGCTCGAGCCCGCGCACGGGCGTGACCGTCGACGCGACCAACAACCTCTATGGCGTGACCTATTTCGGCGGCGCCAACCATCAAGGCGCGCTGTTCAAGCTCACGAACATCGGCGGCGTGTGGAGCGAGAGCGTGCTGTCGAGCTTCTGCAACCTTGCCCATTGCCACGACGGCCAGCAGCCCTCGGCGGTGCCGCTGATCGACGGCACCGGCACGCTCTATGGCGCGACCATCGACGGCGGCGCCAACGGCAAAGGCACGCTCTACAGCTTCGCGTCGGGCAATCGCAGCGTGTTCTACGATTTCTGCCCCGGCACGCGCTGCACCGACGGCGCCAATCCGGAGCGGCCGCTGATCATGGACGGCTCGGGCAATCTGTTCGGCGCCACCCTGCGCGGCGCCAACGCGACCGGCGGCAACACGCCCCACGGCAAGGCGTTCGAGTGGAACGGCAGCTATTCTGTGATCCACGATTTCTGCACCGTCGCGCCGAACTGCGCCGACGGCGATTTGCCGAGCTCGCCGCTGCTGCTGGACAACTCGGGCAATCTCTTCGGCGAGACCTTGCATGGCGGCGCCGGCACCAACACCGCCGGCGGCGGCGGCACGGTCTACCAGCTGACGCCGTAACCCGAACTTAACCACGATCCTTTACCAAGCATCGCGCCAAAAGGCTGGGCGCGGTGCCATGGAAAGAACGCTGCTTTTACCTTGCGCGGGCAAGTCGACCCGCTATCCGGGCGTGCGTCCGAAATGGATGCTGACCTTGCCGGAGGGCGAGCTCGCGCTGGCCCGCGCCGCCGCAAGCGTCCCGCGCGACGCCTATGGCCGCATCGTCGCCGCCATCCGCCGCGAGCATGACGAGGCCTACGGCGCGAGCGCGCTGCTCAAGCGCCTGTTCGGCGCCGACGCCACCATCGTGATCCTCGACCGCGACACCCAAGGTCCGGCCGACACCGTCGCACAGATGATCCGCCGCGGCGGCGTGTCGGGCGCCATCGCGATCAAGGACGCCGACAGCTTCTTCGACGCGGCACCCTTGCCCGAGAGCGGCTTCGTCGCGCTCAGCGATGTGCGCGCCAACCCGCAGATGAGCAATGTCGGGGGAAAAAGCTTCGCGGTGATCAACGAGAACGGCCTGGTCGTCGAGATGATCGAGAAGAGCCTCGCCTCCAACACCGTAAGCGTGGGCCTCTACGGGTTCGCCGATGCCGGCGCCTATCTCGACGTCTTCGGCGCGGTGGCGCGCGCCAACGAGGACGGCGAGGTGTTCGTCTCGCAGGTGATGAACCGCGCCATCGCCGGCGGCGAGGTGTTCCGTCCGCTCATCGTCTCGAACTTCATCGACGTCGGCACGCTTCCCGATTGGCGCCGCTATGTGCGGGCGCGCGGCAGCATCCTGGCCGATCTCGACGGCGTGGTGTTCAAGAACCACAGCGCCTATTTCGCGCCGTACTGGGACGAGGACGACGTGCCCATCGACGAGAACGTCGCGGCGCTGCGCGCCTGGCAGGAGCAGGGCGCGCAATTGATCTTCGTCACCGCGCGGCCGGAAGCCTATCGCGCCAAGACCGAAGCGGCATTGAAGGCGCTGGGCCTCGAGCCGCACGCGCTGGTGATGGGCTGCAACCACGGCCGACGCTTCCTGGTGAACGACCACGCCGCGACCAACCCCTACCCTTCCGCCGTCGCGATCAGCGTCGAGCGCAACAGCCGCAATCTCGGGGACTATCTGAAGGACTGGCTGTGAGCCTGGCCGCGGCGAGACGCGCACCCGCGGCGATCCCGCCGCAGGACACGCTCTATGCCTTTGCCGGACATTCCGGCGCCCGCGTGGTGCTGCATGCCGGCGGCACGCGCAGCTTCGTGCGCAAGACCGCCGCTGCGCCCAACCAGAACGAACGCCTCATCGACCAGGCCGAGAAGCAGCGCCACCTCGCGCGCATCGGCATCCCATTTCCGCCTGTGTTCGCGAGCGGCATCGACGATGCGGCCTGCGCCTTCTTCGACATGGCCTATGTGCCCGGCCGCACGGTGGCGTATGCGGTCGCCAATTCGATCCCCTTCGCGCCCGGCCCGGTCTTCGCTGCCGTGGAGCGCATGCTGTGGCTGTTCCAGGCCTGTCGCGGCGCCACGCTTCCGGCGCGCGCGTTCCACGACAAGATCGAAACCATCGCCCGCGACGGCGACGACACGGTGCGCGCTTGCGCGGCGCTGCTCAAGGCGCGCGACTGGGACGGCATTCCGGATTCGCCGTCGCATGGCGACCTCACGCTCGAGAACATCATGCTCGGGCCCGAACGCAACGTCGTGTTCATCGATTGCGACCGGCCCTGGGTGTCGTCGTACTGGCTGGACATGGGCAAGCTGTTCCAGGACCTCGTGGGCCATTGGTGCCTGCGCCGTCTCTATGGCTCCAGCGACCGCGTGCAGCGCGCCAACGCCATCGAGAAGCTGAGCCAGCTCGAAAACGTGTTCCGGCCGCTGATCGCGCGCGAGGAGCCGGGCCTGGCCGAGCGGCTGCACCAGCTTGCGGCGCTGAACCTGTTCCGCGCGCTGCCCTATACCGTAGATCGCGAGACGGCCGCATTTATCGCGACACGCATCCACCACGTCCTGGAACGCTGACATGATCATCGACGCCGTCATCACCGGTTTCGCCAAGTCCCACGCGCTCGCCGAGACCAGCCTCGCCCCGCTCCGGCAGATGAAGCAGGAAGGACTCCTGCGCTCCATCGTCTGCGCGACCTGGGACGGGCCGGAGACCGACGAGTATGCCGCGTGGATCGGCGCGACGGACGGCGTGGAGCTTGCCCGCCTGAAGCAGCCCGAGCCCCACGGCACCGGCAATCAGCGCGGCATCGCCTATCAGATCGAGAACCTGCGCGGCGCGCTGTCGCTGCTCCCTAAGGACGGCACCTTGACGCTCAAATCGCGCCCGGACTTCGTGTTCGGCGCAGATTTCCTGAGGCGCAAGCTTTCCACCGTCGGCGACTGGAGCCCCCCCCCTCAGCGCACGGTCTTCGGCATCGCGATGCCCAAGCCGGCGCTGCGGAGCCGTATCTGGCTGCCCTGGGCGGATTCCAATCAGCCGTTCTACTACGAGGACGCGGCATTCCTGGGCGCCACCAGCGACATCGCCAAGCTCGTGACCGAGCTCAGCCGGAAAGATCTCGTCACGCTCGGCGACGAAAGCTGTGGCTCGTTCGTGCACGCGGTGCGCTACGCGAAGCTCTTCCTCGAGGACTATCCGCTCTTCGAGGGATATCTGAAGAACTATCGCTACTTCGCCAGCGACATCGAATACCGCCGCAAGCTCGTGCCGCATATGCTGAACGACGGCTTCTTCTGGCACGTGCTCGCCGCGCATGCCTGGATTCTGCACAGCCATTTCCATATCGACGCGGGACGGCCCGGCGACCTGCACTTCTACTCCAACACCGTCAACCGCGATGCGGACTGGTCGAGGATCGAGACGTTGCGTCTTGCCAACCCCTACGATCGCCTGGAAACATGGCGGACGGGAACGCAACCGGGCATGGCCTATCCGAGCCTGCAGCGGTTCTATGGCCGCATCGTCGACGACGCCTGGCAGCGCGCGCTGTTCACGCAAGAGCTTCCCGATTTCCCGCGCGCGACGCTGGCGCGCATCCTAGAGAACGTCGCCGGTTGCCGCGACGGGCGATTGAGCGAACTCGAAAACGCGTTCTATCGCGGGCTTGCCAACCTGCATGCCGTCCACGGTCGCAAGCCCGCGGTCGCGAAGGCGAGCTAGGCTCCCCGCATCGCGTGCTTGCGCAGGTGACGGACCAGCGCCATCTCGTCGAGGCGCGACTGGGCTCTACGCGCCTCGATCTCGCCGGCGCGCTTCTGCTGCTGCTCGGTCGCGAACTCCAGCGCCTTGAGATCCTGGAACGCGTTGGTCAGGTCGTCCTGGGCCTGGGCGCGCTCGCGCTCGATGTCCTTCGCGGTGGCGCGGAGGTTCTCGCGGCGGCCTTCGATGGATTTGAGGAACGACGGGAATGCAAGGCGGCCGATATCGCTGTCGCCGGCGCGCTGCTTCTCGCGCGCGACGCTGTCCTCGAGGTCGGCGAGCTTGCGCTCGACGTCGGCCTTCATCGCGTCGAGGGTTGCGAGGCGGCGCTTCAGATCGTCGACGCGGAAGCGCCTCAGACGGATCAGCGTATTGGTTCTTTTCATCAGACCCTACCCTTCCCCTCGCCCATGATCTTGTCCAAAGCGGAATAACAATCCGCAAACGCCGTGCGCTCGTCCTTCTTCTGCGTGAGAAAGGCTTCGAGCGCCGGATTGAGCCGGATCGCGTTGTCGACCTCGGCATTCGTCCCGGATTTGTAGGCGCCGAGACGGATCAGTTCGGCCATGTCGTCGAAAGTGGCCATCGGCGCGCGCGCCGCGGCGACCAGGCGCTGCTCGGACGTGCTGTTGCAGCCCGGCATGGCGCGCGACACGGATTTGAGCACGTTGATCGCCGGGAACCGTCCGCGCTCGGCGATGGCGCGCTCGAGCACGATATGGCCGTCGAGGATGCCGCGCACCGCGTCGGAGATCGGCTCGTTGTGGTCGTCGCCCTCGACGAGCACGGTGAACAGTCCCGTGATGGAACCGCTCTCGCCGCTCCGTCCCGGACCGGCACGCTCGAGCAACCGCGGAAGCTCCGCGAACACCGTCGGCGTATAGCCTTTCTGCGCCGGAGGCTCGCCCGCCGACAGTCCCACTTCACGCTGTGCCATCGCGAAACGCGTCACGCTGTCCATCAACAGCAGCACATGCAAGCCTTGGTCCCGAAGTTGTTCCGCAACGGTCATCGCCACATAGGCCGCCTGGCGGCGCACCAGCGGCGGATCGTCCGAGGTCGCGGCGACGACGACGCTGCGCGCCATGCCGTCTTCGCCGAGATCGTCCTCGATGAATTCCTTCACCTCGCGGCCGCGCTCGCCGATCAGCCCGATTACGATCGCATCCGCATCGGTGTTGCGCGCGAGCATGGCGAGCAGGGTGGATTTGCCGACGCCGCTGCCGGAGAAGATGCCCATGCGCTGGCCCTTGCAGCAGGTGGTAAACGCGTTGAGCGCGCGCACGCCGAGATCGAGCTTGCCGCCGACGCGTCCGCGGGCATGCGCCGCCGGCGCCTGGGCCTTGATCGGATAGGCGACCGGGCCCTGGACCAGCGGACCCTTGCCGTCCTGCGGCTGGGCGAAGGCGTCGAGCGCGCGGCCGAGCCACCCCGTCGAGGGGTAGATGACGGCCGGCTTGTCGTCGAAATCGGCCCGCGCCGCCAGGCTCATCCCGTCGAGGTTGCCGAGCGGCATGGCGAGCGCGCGGCCGTCGCGGAATCCCACGACTTCGCACGGAATTTTCTTGCCGCTACCGCCGGTTAGCTTTAATTGTCCGCCCAGGCTGATCGCGCCCGCGGCCCCCGTCACTTCGACCAGGAGGCCTTCGATCCGCGCCACGCGCCCGAACCGGCGCAGGGTGGGAATGGCGTCGATCTCTTTGAGCAAAGCGCGCATATCGTCCTCGGAAAAAGGGCGAAAGAGCGCCCTCAGATAGGTCCATCTTGCCGGGAAGGTTTTAAGTCGCGGTAAACTTAACAAATCGAATCAAGGGGATGGTCGTCATCATCGGGGTACGCGTTAACCCCGGCTTGTCGACCTCTCAAATCGGCCATAACGATGAAAGACGATGTTAACCATTTAACTTTACGGTTCTGACGTTCGGTTAACCGCGGGGGCAGGAATCCACCCGCACAAGAGGTGTCGTGACATGCGCGTGCTCCTGATCGAAGACGACAGCGCCATGGCGCGGAGCATCGAGCTGATGCTGCGCAGCGAAGGCTTCAACGTCTACACGACGGATCTGGGCGAGGAGGGTATCGACCTCGGCAAACTCTACGACTACGACATTATCGTCCTCGACCTTCAGCTGCCCGACATGAGCGGCTTCGAGGTGCTGAAGAGCCTGCGCGTCGCCAAGGTGCAGACGCCGGTCCTCATCCTCTCGGGCAATGCCATCGTCGAGGCGAAGGTCAAGGCGCTGGGTTTCGGCGCCGACGACTACATGACCAAGCCGTTCCACAAGGACGAGCTTGTCGCGCGCATCCAGGCCGTGGTGCGCCGCTCCAAGGGTCACAGCCAGTCGGTGATCACCACCGGCAAGCTGACCGTGAACCTCGACGCCAAGACGGTCGAGGTCGACGGCAGCCGCGTGCACCTGACGGGCAAGGAATACCAGATGCTCGAGCTGCTTTCGCTGCGCAAAGGCACGACGCTGACGAAAGAGATGTTCCTGAACCATCTCTATGGCGGCATGGACGAGCCCGAGCTCAAGATCATCGACGTCTTCATCTGCAAGCTGCGCAAGAAGCTGGCCGCCGCCACCAACGGCGACAACTACATCGAGACCGTGTGGGGCCGCGGCTATGTGCTGCGCGATCCCGTGGATGCGGCTGCGGCCTGAGCGAACACTCCCCTCTCTCTCCCGGATTGAAAAAGGGCGTCATAAACGGGCGCCCTTTTTCGTGCTATGATCTCCCGCCAAACGGGAGAGATGTCATGCGGCACTTGCTCGTCCTCGGCGCGGCTCTGGTCCTGTCGCTTCAGGCGCACGCGGCGAAAGTGATCTGGGTCTATTTCCCCAACAGCGACATCTCGTGGATTTACGGCCTCAACGACGACAACGCCGTCGCCGGCACCTATTACATGCGCGACCGCACGGTCCACGGCTTCTACGGACCGGCCGGCGGCCCCTATCACGACTTCCAGTTCGCCGGCGCCAGCACGGGCGCGCGCGCCATCGACAACAAGGGCAACATCGTGGGCGTCTCGCATTTCTGGGACGGCGAGAAATATTGCGACTATGTGCCGTTCGAGCGCACGCCGGACGGCAAGATCGGGCAGATCGCCCATGGCGACACGAAGCTGGGCGGCTTCGTGAACGGCATGGTCTTGAGCAGCGGCGCGTTCGTCGGCGATACCTGCGACGCGCACCGCGACAGCGTCGGCTATCGGGGCAGGAACGCCAGATGGCGGACGGACCTCGACATCCCGATCCCCGGGGCGCAGCCGCGCGGCGTCAACAAGGCCGGCACGGTCGTCGGCCAGTTCAAGGGCGACGACAAGCACTGGCACGGCTTCATCCTCAAGGACGGCACCGCCGGCATCGTGGATTTTCCGGGCGCGAAGAGGACGCAGCTGTCGGGCATCAACGATGCCGGCATCGCGGTCGGCATCTACTACCCCCACGGCTATCACTACCGCCCGTTCTCGCTCGACACCAACACGAACGTCTTCACCGACATCAGGTTCAACCGCCACCAATATGGCGAGGCCTTCGCCACGGCGATCAACAACAAGGGCTACACGACCATCAATGTCGGCAACGGCCGGGGCTATGTGCTCTGTCCCGAAGGCGCCGATTGTCCGGGCGGCCAGGACATCAAGGTCGAGACGCGCAGGGTCACAGCAGGCCGCTTCCCGGTCTGGCGGCCGCGGTGATCAGCCCGCTCAGGGGGCGAAGTTCGGCAGCCAGTGCCCCACGGCCACGCCAGCGGCGAAGATCGCGCCCGCTAACGTCGCGAGCGCGATCCATTCTTCGATCGTGAATTCCCCCGGCCGGATGCGCAGAAAGCCCTCCAGCGGCCCGCGGCGCTTTCCGGCATGCGGGACGACGCGTTCGCGGACCCAGGTCGCGATCGATTCGTGAACTTCGGGAAGCCGCAGGCTTTCGACCGTGAAATCGATCTCGCGCACGTTCCAATCGACCTTGCTCTCGATCAGGCACTCTTCGGTCAGGCCGCGCTCGACGAGAACATAGATCGGAATCTTGAGCGTGAACGCCATCGCCGATTCGACATGGTTCCACGGCGTCGTGTAGATCGCGTTCGAGATCGCCTTCTGGTCGCGGCCGCCGCGTTTCTCGATCCCGGTCTCGACTCGCTTGCGCTCATAGGCGACGATGACCAGACCGTCGCAGCTGCGCATCACCTCGTCGATCTTGTGAAGCGGGTTCCCCGTCGGATAGTCGCTCTTGTTGAGGATGCGCGGATCGGTCTGGCAACGGTTGCGCAGCAGATCCTCAAGCTCGTCCCGGAAGCTCGCATAGGCCGCCGTATAAGGCGTGCCCATGCTGACGAATATTCGCGGTGTGGCCATGCGCACTCCCAGGCGGCCGGCAGCGTACACACAATTTGAAATTGTACAAAAAGTCCCTACCGCCCCGGCGGCGGCGGGAACTTGCCCTTCCAGGCACAGCTCGCGCCTGCGCAACCGCGCAGGGCCTCCAGGCTCGCCGCGAGCGAGGCCTGGATGGCGGCGTATTCGGCCAAGCCCGCCTTGTTGTCGAGCTGCCAGGGATCGACGGTCATGTCGTAGAGCTCGATCTCGCCGCGCGGATGCCATTCCATGTAGCGGTAATTGTGGCTCGCCACGCCCCAGGCCTGCCAGCAGCGGATGAGCACCGCCTTGTTCCACTTCGCGTTCACGTCGCCGAGCAGCGGCACCAGCGACGTCCCGTCGAGCACGCGCCCCGCGGTCGCGCCCGCGATCTCCACCATCGCCGCCGTCGCGTCGACGTTCGAGACCGGCCGGCTGCAGGTCTTGTTGTAGCCGTTCGGCTGCATCCAATAGAGCGGCACGCGCGCGCATTCTTCATAGAGCATGTTCTTCTCTTCCATCAGCCGGTGCTCGCCCTCGAGGAAGCCGTTGTCGCTGGTGAAGAGGATGTGGGTGTTGGCGATCTGGCCGTTGTCGACCAGCATCTGGATCAGCGCCGCGATCCCGCGGTCGAAGGATTGCAGGCACTCCGCGCGGCGCCGCCATTTCATCTGCACGCGATGGATGTCGTGCGTGGTCATCGGGCGGTGACGCTGGACGTAATGCGGCTTGTCGCTGACGTCCTCCTCGTTGAAGTTCGGCGGCAGCGGCATGGCGACGTGATCGAAAGTGCCCTCGTCCTCCGGCGCCGGGATCGCCGGCCAATGCACGCAATTGGGCCAGAAGAACGCCGCATAGGGCCCGGTCGCGCCGGCGATGAAGTCGAACAGCTTCTGGAACAGCACCGGCGTGATGTAGGTGTCCTTGTATTCGACGAGCGTGCCGTTCTCGTTGAGCGTGACGTCGGTGTAGGACTCCTCCGACGCGACGACGCGCCAGTCGGCATAGCCGGGCGGGATGTGCAGCGTGTCGCCGTCCTCATAGCCGTTGACGAACTTGCCGATATGGCCGACCCGGTAGCCGGCATCGGCGAGCCACACCGGCAGCGCGTTGTCCTCCATCGTCCGGTAGATCGGATAGCCGGGCTTGTCCTTGATCACGCCGTGATTGTGCGCCTGGAGCCCGGTCAGCATCGACACCCGCGACGGCGCGCAGAGCGAGAACGCGACGAAATGGCTCTCGAAGCGGACCGCGTGCTTGCGCAGCAGCGCCGTCAAATTGGGCATCACGAGATAATCGTCGCTGCGCAGATCGTCGGCGCAGATATGGATGATGTTCGGCTTGGCGGGAGCGCCGGCGCGCGCTGGCCCCGGCGCCGATCCAAGCGCCGTGAGCGACGCCGCCAGCTTGAGCAATCCTCTGCGATCGAGCATGTCCATCCCCCGCGGGCCGCCACCATGACATGAATTCGCAAGCGCGGTATACCGGGGACCATGAATCCTATCGAGACCGTAAACTCCAGTTCATGGACGGGCCCGTTCGCCGCCGGCGAGCGCGACGCCGCCATCGCCGCGCTGGAAAGCGGGCGGGTGCTCTATTTCCCGCAGCTTCCCTTCACGCTGGCCGCGGACGAAACGTCGCTGCTCACGCCCGATCTGTTCCGCGGCCGCGCCAAGAACATCAGCCTCGACCCGTCGGGGCGGCTGAAGCACGCGGCCGACGACGAAGGCGGCAGGCTGCAGGCGATGATGCGGCGTTTCGCGACGAGCGCGGTGTCGCTGGTGAGCGGGCTGTTCCCGCGCTACGCCGAGAGCCTCGAGCGCGCGCGCACGTCGTACCGTCCCGTCGAGATCGCGGGGCGCAAATATTCGCCGATCCACGACGACACGCGGCTGCATGTCGACGCCTTCCCGACGCGGCCGATGAAGGGGCGGCGCATCATGCGCCTGTTCTCGAACGTCCATCCCGGCACCTTGCCGCGCGTGTGGAACGTCGGCGAGCCCTTCGCCGACATGGCGGAGAAGATCCTGCCGCGCGTGAAGCCGGTGAGCGCCGCCGCCAACTGGCTCAAGGCGGCGACCTTGCAGACGCGTGGCGTGCGCAGCCCCTACGACAACCTCATGCTCGGCCTGCACGACAACGCCAAGCTCGATCTCGACTATCAGCGCGCGACGCCGAAGACCGAGATGCGCTTTCCGCCCGGCACCACCTGGCTGTGCTACACCGACCAGGTGATGCATGCGGCGCTGTCGGGCCAGTTCGTGCTCGAGCAGACTTTCCACCTCGACGTCGCCGCGATGGCCGAGCCCGCGCGCGCGCCGATCCGGGTGCTGGAGAAGATGACGGGACGGACGCTCGCCTAGGCAAAAGCGGGCCGGGAATCGCTCCCGGCCCGCTTCGTTTGCGCCGCCCGCTACTGCGGCCAGCTGTTCACCAGATTGGCGACGTTCACCGAGCCGATGCCGGTCGGGAAATCGTAGCCCTTGCGCGTCTTGAAGGCCGGCGCATAGTTCGCATCGTCGGTCGACAGGACACCGTTGGTGCCCGACGGCGTGTAGCAATTCACCGTGCCGGTGCAGTTCACGTCGTTGTCGCCCTGGACCACGTCGTTGAACACGCAGGTGCCGGCGATGTGCTGCCCGGAATAGCAGGCCGGATTGCCTTTGCGCCCGTAATCGGCGGCGGCGAGGCTGTAATAGACCGGATTGGGATTGCCTTGTGCGCTGCCCGTGTGCTGGTTCACCAGCGCCTGGATGCCGGCCAGGATCGGCGACGCGAAGGACGTGCCGCCCGCGCCCGACCAATGGTCCGGTGTGCCGGCACAGCCGCCGGCCGTATCGCAGAAGACGTAGTAGTGACCCCACAGGCCGTTCGCCGACATCAGCGAGACGTCGGGGGTGTCGCGCACGCCGTCCTTCGGCACGCCGGCGAGCACCTGCCAGGCGGGCTTGGCATAGCCGGCGCAGGTGCCGCTGACCTGGTTGTCCTCGCTCGGCGTGCCTGTGGCGCAGCCGCTGGGCCCGCCGCTGCCGCCGACCGTCGACAGATCGTCGGCCCCGGCGGCCGAGTTGCAGAAGCCGTCCGAGCCGTAAGGCGTCGCATAGCCCTCGTGCTGGGACAGGATCATGTTGGCGCAGGAATCGGCCCAAGGCATTTCGGGGATGTAGGATTTGGCCGAGCCGTAGACCGCGTCGTTCGTCGGGTTCCAGTATTTGCGGTTTGCGCCGCGCGCGGTGTCGATGAAGTCCGTGCCGCCGACCGAGACGTTGTAGGGCGTCGACATGAAGCCCGACACGCTGACGCCATGCGTCGCCACGTTGTTGCGGTCGTCGCATTCCGCCGAGCTCTCGTCGCCCGAGGAGACGAACACCGACGTGCCTTCGGCGTCGGCCTGCTGGTAGAGGCCGTTGATATAGACGTTCGTCGCCTCGCCGAGCTCGACCTCGCATTGGCCGTAGCTGATCGAGACGATCGCCGGCGGAGAGGCGCTTTCGAGCATGTTCTGCAGCGCGATGAAGCCGCCGAAATCCGACAGCGTGTCGCGGCACGACGACAGCACGATCGCCGCCGCCGGCGCCGCGGCGCTCGCCCACTCGGCGTCGAGGATCGCCTCGCTCTCGGCTTCGTTGACCAGGGGATTGCGGCACTTGGTCGAACCCGCCGGATGCACCTGGGTGAAGCTGCCCGTCGTATAGGACGAGAGCCCGAAGGTGGTGCGGAAGGTATCGAAATCCGCCGTGTTGACGACGTTGGAATCCTCGATCACCACGACGGTCTGGCCCTGCCCCGCGACCCCGGAACTGAACACCGGCGTGATGTTGTAGATCGTGGCAAGGTCCTCGGGCGCCAGCGCGTAGCTCTTGCCGCCGGTCGTGCCTTTGATCGTGAAGTCGCCGCGCTTGATCATGTTGGGATGCGGGCGGAAATCGTTGAGCGCCGTAATGCCGACCACCGCGGGCTTGAGCGCGGCGGGGATTCTCGGATCGCTCATATTGGCGAGATGGGGCGCGCCTTTGACGCTCAGCCTGTGGATCTCGGTCTGGAACGCATCGCGGAGCTGGCCGGCGGTGCCGGAGAAATTGATCGCCATGCGGTTGCCCGACACGCCGTCGACATGCAGGCCATGATGCGTGAGCCACGCGGAAACGGCATCGATGTCGCTTTTGGCGACGCCGTAGCGGTCGGCGAATTGCTTCGCCGTCAGCCATTTGCGATAGCGCGGCGAATGCGGATCGTGAAGGTCGCGGCTCAGCCTGTCGAGCGCGGCCTGCTCCTTCGCGCCGCGATGCAGCAACAGCTGCAACCCGTCGAGCCGCATCGTGTCGGGGACGCGGCCGCGGTCGTTCTGCGCATTGGCTTCGGCACGGGTGATATGGGCGAGGACGACGCGCTGGCTGTCGTCTGCCGGAGCGCCGATCTGGGGGAGCGAGGCAAAGGCGGCTAGAGGAGAAAGCGCGCAGGCGCCGAGAACGGCGGCGAGCACGCGCGTGGTGCGCGGATGCGGCATGAAATGTCTCCTGATTTCATGGACTTGATTTGTCGCATGGAACAGGCTCCCCCAAGGACGAGGCAGCCGTCGGCGCCCCCTCGACTCCGCGACAACGCGGCAGACGTGAAATGGTTTCTCAAAATGGCACGTGAACGATTCCATACGAGATGATAACGCAGCCCATCTTGAACCCGGCGCGTCATCGCCGACAGTGCCCATATTCCAATGTCTGGGGGGACATCATGCGCTTATCGCTTGCCGCAGCTTTGTTTTGCGCGCTCGCGTCGCCGCTTTCCGCCGCAACGCCGATCCCGGTCGTGCCGGTCGCGGGCGCCGTCGCCACGCAGGCCGTCGCGATCAACGACAAGAACGCGATCACCGCCACGGCCTCGATCACGGCCGGTATCAACAACAACGGTCTCTTGGCGATCTATTCCGATGTCGGCGCCTTCATCTACTGCCCCAAGAAGCCGAACAAATGCCCCACGAACGGCACGGCCTTCACGCCGCCGCCCGCCGTGCCTGCGGTTTTAAGGTAGCCGGCAGGCGAGGATCTTCGCGTCGAAGATCGAGCCGATGAAGAGGTCCTCGCCCGCGGCAACGCCGACGCTGCCGGCGCCGATCTCGTGGCCGTCATTGGCATAGACCGTCGCCGCGGAATCGGGGATGCCGTCCTTGACCGCAAGCTTGAAGATCTCGGTCGGCGACGGCTTGGACGGATCGGTCGAATAGGCGACGACGTCGAACAGCTTGGGATGCCCCGCGACCCAGAGCGCGCCGTCGGCCGCGACGTCGATATTGTCCGGGCCGGCGGAAAGATCGAGAGAGCTCTCCTCGGTCAGCCGACCGGAGAACGCGTCACGCCCGAAGGTTCTGATGTGCCGCGTCGTCGCTTCCGCGACATAGAGGTGGCGGCCGTCGTTCGACACCGCGACGCCGTTCGCGAAGACGAGGCCGGTCGCGGCTTCGCGGAATACCGCGCCGTCGAAATAGAGCAAATTGGCGCGCGGCAGGGTGAGATAGTTCTCGAGCTCCCGGCCGGTCGGCGTGACGCTGCCGTGGTCGTTGGTGACGTAGAACTGCGTCTTGCCGACCGCCGCGACGTCGTTGGGATGCAGCAGCTTGTCGCTCTGGATATCGCCGATCTCGTTGAGCTTGGGCATGCCGTCCGCCACCGTCACCTCGAAGATGTCGATGGCGTGATGTTCCGGCGCGCGGCGGTCGGAGCCCATATGGTTGACCGCCATCAGGGTGAGCGAGCCGTCGCTCGCGCGGAACAGGCTGATGCCGTGCGGGTGGAAGACGGACGGCGTGCCGGCGAGCTTGGTGAAGCCCAGTTCCGGATGCGCGAGCGGTAGCGCGTAGATTCCGTCGGCCTTGGAGCCGGGCGCGCGGCGGTCCATCGCCGAGGCGAACAGCAGCCCGCTCTTCGCGTCGATCGCGAGGTCCTCCGCGCCGATGACGCCCGGGATCGCGGTGCACGCCAGCGGCACCGGCTTCACGTCTTCGAACGCCCCGCCGAGGATCAGCGTCCGGGCGACCAGTCCCGCCAGCCCGACAAGGACCACCGCGCTGGCCGTGATCGTGGCGCGTTTGAGCGGAGTCATGAGGTCTTCTTTTCGGTCTTCAATCGGGTCAGGAAACTTTTTCCCTTTGGCGCGGGACTGTGTGCCGGCTCGCGATCCGGCGAGGCATCTCTGCTCCAAAGCTTCTTCCATTGTTCGCGCGTGTTCCCCGAAGCCGCTCCGCAATCCTGCGCGGCGGTCTTGGCTTCCATCTCGGCGAACACGTGATAGCCGCCTTTCAACGTGCGGAAGACGAGATAGGACTTCCCCGACCGGCCTTTGAAAGTCTTGAACTGGAGCTCCAGACCGCTCCGCTTCGCCGCATGCGCTTTCATCTTTCCCCCATTTCCCCCTTCATGTCGCTCATCCCGCGAGCGCGAGGTTCTGGCTGAACTGCAGATCCGCGAGCCTGGCATAGAGCCCGCCGCGGGCGACGAGCTCGGCATGGCTGCCTTCGCCGACGACCTTGCCCTGCTCCATCACCACGATGCGCTTGAGGCGCTGGATCGTCGCGAAGCGGTGGGCGATGACGATGGTGGTGCGGCCCTGCATGAGGTTCGCCAGGCCCTGCTGCACCAGCCGCTCGTTCTCGGCGTCGAGCGCGCTGGTGGCTTCGTCGAGCAGGAGCAGCGGCGCATCGCGCAGGATAGCGCGCGCGATGGCGATGCGCTGGCGCTGGCCGCCCGACAAGGTCGTGCCGCGCTCGCCGACCCGGGTCGCGAAACCGTTCGGCAGCGCGTCGATGAATTCCGACGCGGCGGCGGCAATGGCCGCGGCGCGCACCTGCTCGTCGGTGGCGTCGGCGCGGCCATAGCGGATGTTGTCGGCGATGGTGCCGGAGAAGATCACCGGGTCCTGCGCCACGATGGCGATGTGCCGGCGCAGCTCTTCGGGATCGAGCGACGCCGTGTCGACGCCGTCGAACGCGACGCGCCCCTCCTGCGCCGCATAGAACCTTAGCAGCAATTGGAACACCGTCGACTTGCCCGCGCCCGACGGCCCGACCAGCGCGACCGTCTCGCCGGGCTGGATGTCGAGCGAGAAGCCGTCGAGCGCGGCATGCTCCGGCCGCGAGGGATAGCGGAACGTCACATCCTGGAACGACACCGCGCCCTTGGGCCGCGCCGGCAGCGACAGAGGATGCTCGGGCGCGCGCACGTCCGGCACTTCGGTGAGCAGCTCGCTCAGCCGCTCGGCGGCGCCGGCGGCGCGCTGGAGATCGCCCAAGGTCTCGGAAAGCGCGCCGAAGCCGGACGCCACGATCACCGCATAGGCGATGAACTGCGCGAGCTCGCCGCCCGTCATGGTGCCGCGCAGCACGTCCTGCGCGCCTTCATAGAGCACGCCGACGATGCAGCCGAAGACGCCGAAGATCACCACCGCCGTCATCGCCGCGCGCGCCCGCGTGCGCACGATCGCGGCATCGAACGAGCTCTCGACGGCGCTTCCATAGCGCGCGCGCTCCTGCGCCTCGTGGGTGAAGGCCTGCACGGTCTGCACCGCGTTCAACGTCTCGCTGGCATGCGCGCTGGTGTCGGCGATGCGGTCCTGGCTCTTGCGCGAGAGCGTGCGCACCCAGCGCCCGAACAGGATCAAGGGCAGCATCACCAGCACCACGGCGGCGAGCACCATCGCCGACAGCTTGATGCTGGTGAAGAACAGCAGGATCAAGCCGCCCGTCAGCATCACGAGGTTGCGCATCGCGATCGAGGCCGAGGAGCCGATCACGGTCTGCACCAGGGTCGTGTCCGCGGTCAGCCGCGACAGCACCTCGCCGGTGCGCGTCACCTCGAAGAAGGACGGCGTCAGCGACAGCACGTTGTCGAACACCGCCTTGCGGATGTCGGCGATGACGCGCTCGCCGAGCCAGGTGACGAAGAAGAAGCGCGTGGCGGTGGCCAGCCCGAGCACGCCCGCGACCGCGAACAGGGCCAGGAAATATTTCCCGATCAGGCCGGCGTTCTGCTTGTCGAAGCCGTGGTCGATCATGCCGCGGATCGCGGGCGGGATCAGAAGGCTCGCCGACGACGACACGACCAGGGCGGCGGCGGCGAAGGCGATCCGCCCGCCATAGGGCTTCAGGAACGGCAGCAGGTAGCGCAACGACCCCAGCGACCGGCCCTTGGCCCGCCCGGCCGCCACGCGGACGACCTCGTTCTCGTATTCCTGCCCGGATTGTGACATTTCGCGCCTCCATCCCCAATATAAGGCGCCGAACCCCGGCGTTAAGGGGCCTTTTTTGCCGCGCTTGCCAGCTTGGGCCCCGTCCCTTATAAGGCCCGCCTTCCAAAGAAGGCCGTCTTGCCATGAAAAAGGGCATCCACCCCAACTATCATTTCGTCGAAGTCGCGCTCAACGACGGCACGACCTACAAGACGCGCACGACCTGGGGCGAGCCCGGCGGCAAGCTGACGCTCGACATCGACCCGACCACGCACCCGGCCTGGACGGGAGGACAGCAGCAGCTGCTCGACCGCGGCGGCCGCCTGACGCGCTTCAACAAGAAGTTCGCGGGTTTCGTGAAGTCGTAAGAACCGGCTTCAGGCCCCGAAGGCCCGTTCCAGCTTTTCCATCTGTGCCTTGACGCCGGGCGCGTCCGCGCCGCCGCGGAACAGCACGTCGTCGAGGCGGGCGATGCGGCGGTAGAGATTGTCGCTGCGGCCGAGCAGGTCCTGAAGCGTCGCCGGTAGAAGATCGGTACCCTCGCCGCTCGCGCCCAGGCAGAGTTCCTTCGAGCCCAGCCGGTAGCGCTCGCCCGCGGCGGCCTCGGCGTCCATGTCGCCGTCGTGCACGGCGCGCTGGACCAGAAGCCAGCTCGCCGCCTGCATCAGCCGCGTCGTCACGCGCATGCTTTCGCCGGCATAGAGCATCGCGATCTTGCGCGGCAGGTCGCGCGATTCGGCGCGGCCGCGGCCGTCGAGATATTTCGCGGTCTCCTCGACCAGCGACATGCCCTCCTCGAAGGTGCGCTCGAACAGGGCGGAACCGATGAAGGATTGCGGGGTGAGATCGCCAACGCCGTCGTCGCTCTGCGCAAGCGTCATTGGAGCCGCCCCGAAACTCAAGAACTCGAGGGACGAAGCTATCAACTCGCCCGTGGCTTGCAAGCCGGGATCGCCCCTGCGCGCGCGTTAATCGCGCCTATGGTTGCCCGAACGCAACGTTCGCAAGTTCCGCGTTAAGCATTGACGGCGCGCTTTAAGCCTTTTTGAAAAATGAATCCGCGGCGGATTTGGTGGCTTGGCGCGCCTCGATCGCCGCGCGGCAGCGCGCGATCTCGCTCTCCATGTCCATGATGCGCGCGGCGAGCTCGAACTCCGAGAGCTGGGAGAGGTCCTGGCCGAGCACGATCTCGGTGAATTTCTTCTTGAGCGGCAGATCGTCGGGATCGATGGGCATTTTGCGCGTCCGCGGTCACGCGGCATATTTTATGCGCGCGCCATTCCCAAGGACAACCTATGAAGGCGATCCAGATTGAAAATCCGGGCCCGGACTATCGCCTGGTGCCGAGCGACGCGGCCAAGCCCGTGCCGGGCTTGGGCGAGGTGCTGATCGCGGTCGCGGCCGCGGGCCTCAACCACGCCGACATCAACCAGGCGCAGGGCCGCTATCCGCCGCCGCCCGGCGCGTCGCCCGTCCTGGGGATGGAGGTGAGCGGTACGATCGCCGCGCTCGGCGACGGCGCGGGCGATTGGCGCGTCGGCGACGCGGTCTGCGCGCTGATCCCCGGCGGCGGCTATGCGGAATATGCGGTCGCCTCGCGCGCCTGCGTGCTGCCGGTGCCGCACGGCGTGTCGCTGGTCGACGCGGCCGCGCTGCCCGAAGTGCATTTCACGGTGTGGACCAATCTGATGGATGCGGCGCGGCTGAAAGCCGGCGAGCGCGTGCTCATCCATGGCGGCTCGAGCGGCATCGGCACCGCGGCGATCCAGCTCTGCGCCGCGCGCGGGCATCATGTGTTCGCGACCGCGGGCACGAAGGAGAAATGCGCGGCTTGCGAAAAGCTCGGCGCCGCGAAAGCGATCAACTACCGCGAAGAGGACTTCGTCGAGGCCGTGAAGGCGGCGACCGACGGCAAAGGCGTCGACGTGATCCTCGACATGGTCGGCGGCGACTATATCCAGCGCAACATGAGCGCCGCGGCGATCTGGGGACGCATCGTCAACATCGCCTATCAGAAGGGCATGCAGGCCGAGGTCAATTTCGCGCCGATGCTGATGAAGCGCCTGTCGCTGCTCGCCACCACCTTGCGCGCGCGCTCCAACGACGAGAAAGGCGCGATCCGCGACGCGCTCGAGCGCGAGGTCTGGCCGCTCATCGATTGCGGCAAAATCGTGCCCGTTGTCGACCGCGTCTATCCCCTGCGCGAGGCGCAGGACGCCCATGCGCGCATGGCCAAGAGCGAACATATCGGCAAGCTGCTGCTCGCGACTTGAACCGCGAAAAGGCGCACCTATCTCTACGCTCCATACGGAAGGGCCTTAAGAGATGTTTCGCCTGTCATTCCTCGTTTTCGCCGTCGCCACGTTGATGATCGCGGTGGCGCAGGCTTAAGCCGAAGTGAGCCCGGCCAGGACGGAGGCATCGAGGAATTTCGGCGTCGCCCAGAGCTTGCGCAAGTAAGCGCACATCGGGCCGCCGTCGTTCAATTCGCCGATCTCGATCGTGTCGAACGCAGACGGCGCGGGCCAAGCCGAATTGCGGTAGTTCTTTGTCCCGCCGTTGAGCGCGACGCAGACCTTGTTCGCGACCTGATCGGTGGCGCCCGCGAAACGATAGACCTTTCCGGGCGTGTCGACCTTCTGCGCCAGCGGATCGAAGCCATCTTTCTTGCCGGCGCTCGCGATGGTCAGCCCGCTGAACCCGTTCGACGACGTCGCGCTGTTGAAATTGTAGGTGTAGCGGTTATCGAGCGTTCCGTCGGAGAGGTTGAACAGGTTGCCGCCCGGGATGACGGTGAAGCGCACGAACTCGAGCAGCACGGTGAGCTGCGGCTGCCGGAAGACGTCCGCGAAGATCGACGGCTCGGTGATCCTCAACAGATCGATATCGCGTTCCACCGGGACCGACGTCGTGAAGATCGGCGCGGTGGCGAAATCGCCCGTGTTGTCGTTCTCGTTCTGCACGGCGTCGACGGCGATCGCGTCGCCCGCGGTCGCGATGCGGAACCCCACGACAGGGTTCGCCAAGGTCTGGCCGGGGATCTTCAGCTGCGTCCAGGTGGGCGTCACGGCGATGTCGGTCCAGGTCGCGCCGCCGTCCATGGTCATCGCGACCGGGCCGGAGCCCGCGAGCCGCCGCACGAAAGCCGATTGCACGCGCGCCTGCGACGCGTCCGCGATGCTCTGCAGCGACGTGCCGCCCGCTTCCGTGGCGGTCAGGCTGCTCGCCGCGTTCGCGGCGCCGTCGATGCCGATCTGATCCTTCGCCGCCGTCACACCGGTCCTGGTCCAGACCGCATTGGTCTGGTCGCGGTTCCACAGGCAGATATTGGTGCGCGCGGTCTCGGCGCGCAGGCCCTTGTTCGAGCGCCGCGCGACGTTCGCCTTGAACGGCGTCCAGAGTCCGGACAGATCGTCCATGTTCGCGATCGTGCTGCGCGTAGCGGTCGTGAAGCTCGACAGCGGCCCGATCGAAGCGCCGTCATGGACGTAGATATCATTTGTGAAATCCAGCATCAGCGGGAAGCTCGGCCGCCCGACCGCGAGCGGCAGCGCGTGGGCGCCGCTCGCCAGCAGCCCACCGGCGGCAGCGATCAATTCTCTGCGGGAAATATCCATCGGCTGTCTTAACGCCGCAAAAAGCGGTCGGTTGCGGCTGCTCGGGCCGGCATCAGGCGGCTTCTTCCGGCTTGCGCAGCACCGTGAGCGCGTCGAGCTTGGAACCGAGCGCACGCCGCGCTTCGGAAAGATCGTAGTCGCGCTGCAGGTTGAACCAGAACTCCTCGGTCGTGCCGAGCACGCGTGCGAGGCGCAGCGCCATGTCGGCCGTGATGCTGCGCTTGCCGTTGACGAGCTGGTTCACCGACAGCCGCGATACCGCCATCGCGCGCGCCAGCTGATCCTGCGTGATGCCTTTGGCGTCGAGCACGTATCTCTTCAGGACTTCTCCCGGGGTTTGCGGGGTGAAGGAGGCTTGCGGCTTGCGGCCCATGATTTTCCCTGTTTTTCGAGGCGCAGCGCGCTAGGCCCGATGCCGGGCTCGAACTTGAAGGTGATGATCCGGTTGCGCGTGACTTGGATCGCATAGCGTCCGTTCTCCAGTACACGGACTTCCGCGAACAGGGTGACGTCCTGAAGCGAGCGCGCGGCGCGCAGCAGGCCCACGAAGTCGTAGATCGCCTTCGCGGTCGAAATGACGAGACCACCCAGGCTGAGGCCGTCGGCGACAGCTGCCAGAAGGGGGTCCGAGAAGAGAGGCATGGAATTCTCCAACATGAGACGGTTCCGAAGAAAAGCGCCGATCGGCCGGCGCCGCGGGAACCGCAGCAGGAGGAGAGATGCCCGTCAGGAGCGTAAAGGAATGCACCCAGCGCGACGTCGACGGCACCTCGACGTCGTAGAAGATCGTTCGAAAGACGATCCGAAGCTTGAGGTGCTTGAACAGGTGCTGCTCGAAGACCGAGGCCAATTCCTCGAATGGATCGTCGAGGTCGCCCATCTTCTCGAGCGCCGCACGCACAGCGTCCAGCGTCTTGGCGCGCGCCTTCGCGGAGATGGAAAGGTAAGCTCTTCCAGGATCGGAGAAGAGAGCCTGCCGCAAAGAGGAAGGCAGGACGTCAAGATGGATATCGAGGTCGAAAGCGTATCTATAGGTGATGAAGTAGGAAGGCGTTTTGCGCTCCCCCATCTTCATCAAATCATGTGCAAGCCCAAAGAACGCCTTCTGGGAGATTTCTTTCATGCTGGACAGCAAGGTGGCTACCGTGCCGTGACCAGCGGGCTCGATTTCGGTGCCAGACGGGCTTCTTACGGAAATCCATGCACCTTGGAGCTGCGAAAGGCCCTCTATGAATTGATCGACATGACTTTGCGGCGCCTGCGGCTTGGGCGGCCCCAAGACCTCTTCGACCGAGCCCCATCCCCAGTACCGCTCGGTCTCGAACTTGATCGGCCCTTCTCGCCAATCAGGCGGGGACCAGTTCAAGGCTTCGGAGCTTGGTTTGACGGAAAAATAGATCATGGCATTGATGTAACATACCTGATTACATTTTTCAAGCCCTATTTCACCCCTTCCCCTTTCCCGCGCTCCCCGCTAAAACACCCGCCTTCCTCGAAAATTGGACCTCGAGCGAAGGGACGGGGCGCAAGCCTCGCCCGGTAGGAGAAGACTTATGGCTGTCGATCAGAAGCCCCTGATGCCCAAGGCCACCGCCGTCTGGCTGGTGGACAACACCTCGCTGACCTTCGAGCAGATCGCCGATTTCTGCGGCCTGCATCCCTTGGAAGTGAAGGGCATCGCCGACGAGGACGTGGCCAAGGGCATCAAGGGCCAGGATCCGGTCAGCGCCGGCCAGCTCACCCGCGACGCGATCGAGGCCGCCGAGAAGGACCCGAAGATCCGCCTGAAGATGGCCGCGCCCAAGCACAAGATGCCGGCGATCAAGCAGAAGAAGGCGCCGCGCTATACCCCGGTCTCCAAGCGCCAGGACAAGCCCGACGCGGTCTATTGGCTGCTGCGCAACCACCCCGAATTCGCCGACGCCGACATCATCAAGCTGATCGGCACCACCAAGGCCACCATCCAGAAGATCCGCGACCGCTCGCATTGGAACGCGACCAACATCAAGGCGGTCGATCCGGTGACGCTCGGCCTTTGCACCCAGCTCGAGCTCGACCTCGCGGTGACGCGCGCCAATGTGCGCCGCGAGCGGGCGCTGAAACGCGCCGCCAAGGCCAGCGGCGGCGCGACCCTGCGGCCGCTGGACGAGCCGCAGCCCGTCATCGCCGACGACAGCTCCGACGAGCCGGCGGACGAGACCGCAGAGCCCTAAGCTTTAATCTTTAAGCCGCACCGTCACCTCGGCCGAGAGGCCGGGGCGGATGCGCTGCGCCGCGTCCGGATCGAGCGCGATACGGATGCGCACCGGCACGCGCTGGACGATGCGCGTGAAGTTGCCGGTCGCGGGCTCGTAAGGCAGCAGCGAGAACTCCGAACCCGAGCCGGGCGCGAAGCTCTCCACCTCGCCCGAGAATTCGCGGCCGGGCAGCGCGTCGATGCTCACTCGCGCCTTCTGGCCGGCGAGCATGCGCGCGGTTTGCGTCTCCTTGAAATTCGCGGTGACGTAGATGGTGTCGAGCGGCACCACGGTCATCAGCTGCGTGCCGGGCTGGACGTACTCGCCGAGCTGCGCCTGGCGGTCGCCGACCACGCCGTCGACCGGCGCGCGCACGACGGTATGCGCGAGATTCTGCCTCGCCAGCGACAGCGACGCGCGCGCCTTGGCGAGCGCGGCTTCGAGCTGGCCGCGGCCGGCGGCGATCACGTCCTGCTGGCTGCGGCTGGCCTGGAACGCCGCGCGGCTCTTGTCGGCATCGGCCGACGCGGTGAGCGCGGTCGCCGTCGCGCGGTCGGCCTGGGCGCGGGAGATATCGCCGGTGCGGGCGAGCGTCTCGAAGCGCACGCGGTCGGTCGCGGCGCGCACGCGTTCGGCATCGGCGGCGCGGATCGCGGCTTGCGCAGCTTGCGCGTTCGACGCCGCGAGCGCTTCCTGCGCCGGAAGCTGGGCGAGCGAGGCTTCCGCGGCCTGAACTTCGGCCTCGGCCGCGCGCACGGCCTGCGCGTAATCGGAATCGTCGATGCGGATCAACGCCTGGCCTCTGACGACGCGCTGGTTGTCGCGCACCAGCACCTGCGCGATCAGGCCCTGGACCTTGGGCGCGACGATGGTCGAATCCGCCTTGACGTAAGCGTCGTCGGTCGAGACCGAGCTCGCCGGCATCGCGATCCAGCCCGCGCCGAGCGCGATGACCGCCGCGGCGGCGCCGGCGACGAGCAACGCGCGCTTCGGCAGCGCGATGCGGCGGCGGGGAAGATCGTCGACGGTGATGGTGGTCATTGGCGCGCGCTCCTCGAAAGCCCGGCATCGTCGACGCCCAGCCGCGCCTTGATGCTCTCGCGCGCCGTCGCCAACATCTGGTCGGAGAGCACCTTGTCGGAGACGGCGCGCGAGATCGCGACGGCGCCCGCCATCGCGGAAAGAACGGAGGCCGCGAGCGCATCCGCGTCGCCTTCAATGCCGGCATCGCCGATGCGCCGGGCCAGGCCCAGGACCATCGCCTTCACGCCGGCATCGAACGCGGAGCGCAGCGCCTTGGACTGGCGCGGCAGGTCGGAATTGAGCGCCGTGACCGGACAGCCGCTCGACGGATTGTCGCGATGGCGCGGCGAGACGTAGAAATCGATATAGGCGGCGAGCGCTGCACGCGGCGGCATGCCGTCGGTGGCAGCCAGGAACTTCACCCGCGCATGGTCGAACACGCCGCTCAGCGCTTCGGCGAGCATCGCGTCCTTGTTCTTGAAGTGCGCATAGAAGCCGCCATGGGTGAGCCCGGCCTCCTTCATCACGTCGGCCACCGCCACGCCGTCCGGGCCTTTGGCGCGCAGCGCGCGGCCCGCGATGGCGAGCAGCCTCTTGTGGGTCTCGTCCTTGTGGCTGTCGCTGTAACGCATCTTGCCGATCTCCCGTGCAGCGTTATATGATGATCATCATATTATCCGTCAAGAGGGTCCCGGGATGGGTGTCGAAAATCTCTCGAATGGCCGGAAACTGGCGATTTTCGCAGTCATGGCGTTCGGCCAGTTCATGGCTTTGCTCGACACCCAGGTGGTCGCGGCGTCGCTGAATTCGATCCAGGCGGGCCTCTCCGCCGGCCCCGACGAGATCGCCTGGGTCCAGACCGCCTATCTCATGGCCGAGATCGTGATGATCCCGCTCGCCGCGTTCCTCTCCCAGGCGCTGTCGACGCGCTGGCTGTTCACGCTCTCGGCGGTGCTGTTCACGCTGTCGAGCCTGCTGTGCGGCGCCGCGTGGAGCATCGAATCGATGACCATTTTCCGCGCCATCCAGGGCTTCGTCGGCGGCGCGATGGTGCCCACCGTGTTCGCGACCGGCTTCGCGCTGTTCGAGGGCAAGCGGCGCGCGATGGTGCCCGCGGTGCTCGGCATGGTCTCGACCCTGGCGCCGACGCTCGGCCCGACCATCGGCGGCTGGATCACCGAAATGTCGAGCTGGCGCTGGCTGTTCTTCATCAACATCGTGCCGGGCGTCGCCATCGCCGTGCTGATGCCGATCCTGGGCAAAGTCGACGCGCCCAATCTGAAGATGCTCAGACGCATCGACTGGCTGCACGTGCTGTCGCTGGCGATGTTCTTAGGAAGCCTGCAGTACGTTCTGGAAGAAGGCCCGCGCTATCAATGGCTCGAGGATCCCGACGTGGCGCTGGCCGCGATCGTCTCGGCCGTCGGCGCGGCGGTGTTCTTCGAGCGCTCGTTCTTCTCCGAGATGCCGATCCTGAAGCTCGCGCCGTTCAAGCGGCCGACCTTCGCGCTAGCCTGCGCGCTCAACATGGTGATCGGCTTCGGGCTCTATTCGGCGGTGTATCTGACGCCGATTTTCTTAGGGCGCGTGCGCGGCTTCTCGAGCCTCGACATCGGCACCACGGTCTTCGTCGCGGGCATCTTCATGACCGCCGGCGCGCCCATCGCCGCGCGGCTGACGACGATGATCGACCAGCGCATCGTCATCGCCGTCGGCTTCAGCCTGTTCGCGGCATCGTGCTGGTGGATGGCGCAGATCACGCCGGTCTGGGGCTTCTGGGAATTGCTCGGGCCGCAGGCGTTGCGCGGCTTCTCGATGCTGCTCTGCATCGTGCCGGCCGTCGGCATGGCGCTGAACGGCGTGCCGCCGGCGGAGCTTCGTTACGCCTCGGGCCTGTTCAATCTGATGCGCAATCTGGGCGGCGCCATCGGCATCGCCGCCGCGACGACCTGGATCCAGGACGACGTCCGCCGCGCCGCCGAGCGCTTCGGCGAGGCGATGGCGCACGGCAATGCGTCGGCGCTCGCGCAGGCCGCCGCGCGCATCGCGTCGCGCACCGCCGACGCCGCGCATGCCAGGCTGATGATGGACGGCGCGCTGTATCAGGTGCTCGGCGGCCAGGCGCTCACGCTCGCGTTCCGCGAAATGTTCCTGATCCTGGGCGCGGTGTTCGTCGTCGCGCTGGTGCTGGTGCCGTTCGCCAGGACGGTGATCCTGCGCGACGCGCCGGCGGTCGTCGAGCACTAAGCCGCTTTCGTCTCGCCGCGCGGGTCGAGCTCGAGCGCGGCGGGCGAGCTTTGCGGCGGCATCATCTCGAACTTGTCCTTGGTTTCGCCGATCAGGGTCTCGCCGACGCGCAGGCGCACGACCACGAACACCGCCATCGCGACGTGGATCGTCGCGGTGTAAAGGAACAGCGCTTGGCTGCCGGCATACTGGATCACCTGCGCCGCCAGGGTCGGGCCGAAGCAGGCGGCGAGCGCGTTGATCATCAGAAGCGTCGCGGATGCCTCGACGAAGCCTTCGCGCGGGATGCGGTCGTTGGCATGCGCAACCGAGAGGCCATAGAACGGCAGCGCCGTGATCCCGAACGCGCCGATGAGCAGCAGCAGCGCGGTGCGTCCGGTGCCGGCGAATTCGTACAGCACCACGCCGAGCGCCGCCGAGGCGACGCAGATGCCGAGGATCACATAGCGCCGGTCGACATGATCGGAGAGTCGCCCCAAGGGAAGCTGCACCAGCGCGCCGCCGAGCGTCAGCATGCACATGAAGGTCGAAAGCCACGCCCGCGTCAGCCCGTGGTCCTGCGCGAAGATCGGCGCCCAGGCCCAGACCGCGCTGTTGGCGAGGCCGACCGCGGTGCAGCCCATCACGCCGACCGGCGAGATGCGATAGAGCCGCAGCGGGCGGATCGTGGGCACCACGGTCGCCTGCGGCTGCGGCAGAAGCGTGAGGCCTACCGGGATCAGGCACAGCGCATAGAGCGCCGCGGTCAGGTCGAACAGGGTGAAGCTGGTCGGCTTGTTCGAGGAGAACAGCATTTGGCCGACGATCATGCTGGCGTAGTTGATCGTCATATAGGTCGCGAAGATGCGCCCGCGCGATGCGGCTTCGGCGCGCTCGTTGAGCCAGGATTCGATCACCATGTAGAGGCTCGCCGCCGCGAAGCCGAAGCCGGCGCGCATCAGGATCCACACGGGAGCGCTCACGAAGATCGACTGGAACAGGGTCGTCGCCGCCGCGATGCCGGCACACACGGCAAAGGTGCGGCTGTGCCCGACGCGGGCGAGCAGGCGCGGGCCGGCGAAGCATCCCGCCACGAAGCCCACGTAGTAGAACGAGCCGACCAGCCCCAGCATGTCGGTCGAGAAGCCCGCCAGATGCGCGCGCACGGGGATCAGCGTGCCGATCAGCCCGTTGCCGGCGATGAAGATCGCCGCGGAGAACAGGATCGCTCCGATCGAGAACAGCTGCTTGCGCATGAGGCTACCGTATGGCGCGCAGGCTTATCGGGTCAAAGCAGGGCAGGAATGCGGCGAAGGCGCATCCGCTCGGAGTTTTTCGACGACCTCCTCGCGACTCACGCCTTTGGCTTCCGCAACGGATCGCAAAATCGCGTCGAGCGTGCCGATCCGCAGCTCGGCGCGAGGGGGACCGGCGGCGTTTGGTTCAGTCAGCTTAACTCTTGCAGCCGCAGCCGGTCCGGCGCCGGCGTGTCGAAGTAGAAGGCGCGGACTGCGTCACCTACATTGGCGCGCAGGGCGTCCCAGCTGTCGCCTTGCGTGAAGATGCTCTCGCCCAGCGCTTCGGCGACATAGCCGCCATCGGCTTCCTGGGTCACTTCGAAGACGAGCTCGCTCATAAGCCGCATTCCAGCACTCAGAACAAATACCTGACCATCAAAAACCCGCCGACCACCGCGACCAGGAACAGCACGAAGACGAGCTCGAGGCGCTTGTCGATGAAGTCCTTGGCCTGCTGGCCGAAGAGGCGGATGGCGGTGCCTTCGAGCAGGATGAAGCGGAAGCTGCGCGCGATGGCGGCGTAGAACAGGAACAGCGCGAAGGGCACGTCGGCGAGGCCGGCCGAGATCGTCACCAGCTTGAAGGGGATGGGGGTGAGCCCCTGCACGGCGATCAGATAGGCGTGGCTCGCATATTTCGCGCGCAGGGCCTCGACCGCCGCGAGAGGGATATGCAGTGCGCCGATCAGCCACACCCCGGCCGTGTCCCAGAACAGGGACCCGATGGCATAGCCCAGCATCGCCCCGATCAGCGACCAGAGCGTGCACCAGGCGCCAAGCACATAGGCACGCCGGCGGTCGGCGAGCATCATCGGCACCAGCATCAGGTCCGGCGGCAGCGGAAAGAACGAGGCTTCGGCGAAGGCGATGAGCGCCAGCACCGCCCAGGCGTTGCGGCCCTCGGCCTGGCGCAGCATCCACTCATAGACGGCGCGCAGCCCACGCGGCTTCGCTTGCGCTTGTTCCGACATCGCCACTTTCTTTGTAACCGGGGCCCTTCGAGCAAGGCCTTCTATCAACGCCGCAACCAAGCGTCCATGCGCTTGCCGCTCGGCGGGCCATTTACTAATTTCGCCTCAAGGGAAACGCCGGGCGCGATCATGGCCAAGACCAAGCTGTCGAAGAAGAAGACCGTCAAGGCGAAGAAGGCGGTCGAGAAGGCCGCGCCCAAGAAGAAGCCGGCGGCCAAGAAGAAACCCGCGCCCAAGCCCAAACCCCCGTCAAAATCCAAGGCACCGCCGGCGGCGCGCAAGGCGCCCAGCCGGGGCCGCCCCAGCCTGCGCCGCCGCGTCGCCCGCGCCGTGACCCGCGCCATCCGCGCGGTGACACCTCAACTCGGCGGCAACCCTTACGAGCGCGACCTCGACCGCAACCCCGCCAACCACCAGCCGCTGACGCCGCTGACCTTCCTGGAGCGTGCCGCCCGCACCTTCCCCGAGCGTATCGCGATCGTCCATGGCGAGCGCCGCTTCACCTATGCCGATTTCTACGAGCGCTCGAAGAAGCTCGCCTCGGCGCTCGCCGCGCGCGGCATCAAGAAGGGCGACACGGTCTCGGCGATGATGGCGAACACGCCCGGCATGCTCGAGATGCATTACGGCGTGCCGATGACGGGCGCGGTGATCAACACGCTCAACACCCGCCTCGACGCCGCCGCCATCGCCTTCATGCTCGACCATGCCGAGACCAAGATCCTGATCACCGACCGCGAGTTCGCCGCCACGATCAAGCCGGCGCTGGCGCTGGCGAAAGTGAAGCCGCTGGTCGTCGACTATGACGACCGCGAGTTCCCGCAGACCGGCGAGATGCTGGGCGAGATCGAATACGAAGCCTTCGTTGCCGCCGGCGATCCCGACTATGCCTGGGTCATGCCGAAGGACGAGTGGGACGCGATCTCGCTCAACTACACCTCGGGCACCACGGGCAATCCGAAAGGCGTCGTGTTCCATCACCGCGGCGCGGCGCTGATGGGCTATGGCAACGTCATCGCGGCGAGCCTGCCGCGCCATCCGGTCTATCTGTGGACGCTCCCGATGTTCCACTGCAACGGCTGGTGCTTTCCCTGGAGCCTGTCGGTCGTCGCCGGCACGCATGTCTGCCTGCGCTGGGTCAGGCCGAACGCGATGTACGACGCGCTCGCCGATCACGGCGTCACCCATCTCTGCGGCGCGCCCATCGTGATGTCGACCTTGATCAATGCGCGCGACGAGGAACGCCGCGAGCTGCCGCGCGTCGTGCAGTTCATCACCGCCGCCGCGCCTCCGCCCGAGCAGGTGCTGGCGCAGATGGCCGAGGCCGGGTTCAACGTCACCCACGTCTACGGCCTGACCGAGACCTATGGCCCCGCCGTCGTCAACGAGTGGAAAGCCGATTGGGACGATCTCGACGCCTTAGGCCGCGCCTCGAAGAAAGCGCGCCAGGGCGTGCGCTATCACGCGCTCGACGCGCTCACCGTGATGGATCCCGAGACCATGGAGCCCACCCCGGCCGACGGCACCACGCTTGGCGAAGTGATGTTCCGCGGCAATATCGTGATGAAGGGGTATCTCAAGAACCCCACCGCGACGCGCGAAGCCTTCGAGGGCGGCTGGTTCCATTCCGGCGACCTCGGCGTGATGCATGAAGACGGCTATGTGCAGCTGAAGGACCGCTCCAAGGACATCATCATCTCGGGGGGCGAGAACATCTCGTCCATCGAGGTCGAGGACACGCTGCTCAAGCACCCGTCGGTGATGTTCGCCGCGGTCGTGGCGCGCCCCGACGACAAATGGGGCGAGACCCCTTGCGCCTTCGTCGAGAAGAAGCCCGGCCACGAGAGCACCACCGGCGCCGAGCTGATCGCCCATTGCCGCGAGAACCTCGCGCATTACAAATGCCCGCGCCACGTCGTGTTCGTCGAGCTCCCCAAGACCTCGACCGGCAAGGTGCAGAAGTTCAAGCTCCGCGAGATGGCGAAACAGGTGGTGTGATGGCGCTGGCGAGATGTCCGGGGCTCGCGCTCGGCCTGTTCAGCAAGTGACGCGTGGCGACCGGATCGTCCGCGCCCCCGGCGCGCTCGAGCGCATCGAAGCGCGGCTGACCGGCGCCGCCTATGCGCCGCATCGGCACGACACTTACGCGATCGGCGTCACGCTGGAGGGCATCCAGTGCTTCGACTATCGCGGCCGCACGCGCGCCTCCCTCCCCGGCCAGATCGTGGTCCTCTATCCCGACGAGCTGCATGACGGCCGCGCGGGCGACGGCGCGGTGTTCCGCTATCGCACCGCCTATGTCGCGCCGGCGCGCATCCAGGACGCGCTTTGCGGCAGGACGCTGCCGTTCGTCGCGAACGGCGTCAGCGGCGACGCGCGGCTGGCGCGCGCGGTGGCTGCGCTGCTCGACGATTTCGCGCGCGCGCCCACCGAGCTGGAAGAGCACGACGCGCTCGGCGATCTCGCCCACGCGCTCGAAGCCGTCGCGGGCAGCGCGCAGCCGGCGCGGCGCACGGACCGGCGGGCGGCCATCGCCGCGCGCGACCATATCGAGGCGCATATCGGCCGGAACATCTCGCTCGGCGAGCTGGAGCGCGAGGCCGGCCGCGACCGCTGGCAGCTGTCGCGCGATTTCCGCGCGGCGTTCGGCACCAGCCCGCATCGCTATCTGACCGCGCGGCGGCTCGACAGAGCGCGAAGCATGATGCTCGGGGGCTGCGGCACCGCGCGCGCGGCGGCAGCCTGCGGCTTCGCCGACCAGAGCCATTTCGGACGGCTGTTCAAGAAGGCCTACGGCCTTACGCCGAATGCATGGCTCGCCGCGGTGCGCGCGCACGAACGTTCTATACCGGCGTGAGCGCGCGCGCCCAGCATGGGCCATGACGCCGCGAACCCTCTATGCCTCGGACGCCGCGAAAGGCTGGATGCCCTGGGGCCTCCTCGTGCCTTTCCTCGCCATAGCCTTCGTCGTGCTGTCCATGGCGGGGCCCGAGATCGCGCTGCGCAAAGCGGGACTGCTCGGCGCCGACGACAATCCGAACGGGCTCGCGGGCTTCGCGGCATTCCTCTTCATCCCCTTCGCGCTGCTCGGGCTCGTGGTGCTGGCCTGGGTGCGCTTCGTGGAGCGGCGCCCGCTTGGGGCGATCGGACTCGCGCCGCCGCGCCGCCTGCGGAAATTCCTTCTCGGACATCTGAGCGGTGTCGCGATGGCATCGGCGATCACGGCCGGCATCTGCCTGGCCGGTGGCTTTCGGATAGGCGCTGTGATGCCTGCGCTTCAGTCTCCGGCGGCGCTGGCGGGTATCGCCGTATTGCTGCTGGGCTTCGCGCTGCAATCGAGCGTCGAAGAGCTGTTGTTCCGCGGCTGGATGCTTTCGGCGATTTCCGAGCGCTTGGGGCTGGCCGCCGCGACCCTTTTGTCGTCGGCGGTGTTCGTGCTCCTGCATTTCGAGCGCGGCGCGGCGCCGCTCGTCTACGTCAACACGGCGCTGTTCGCGCTCTTCGCCTGCGCTTGGGCCATCCGCCGGGGCCACGTGCTGGACGTAATGGGCTGGCACGCGGGATGGAACTGGATCCTGGCCGTGGGCTTCGGATCGCGCGTGACCGGGCTCGACGCGCATCTGCCGGCCCTGTTCGTGCAGACGGCCATCGCCGGCCCGGAATATCTGACCGGCGGCGCGCAAGGGCCGGAGGGCAGCGTGGTTTGCACGCTTGCCCTTGTTGCCGGGATCGCCTGGTTCGCGGCACGGCGCGCTGCTTCAAATTCCCGATAGTCTTGAAACGGGACGTTCACCTCCCGAAATAAACTAGGCCGCGCGCGTCATCGGCGGCGCTATGATGTGTTGCCGATATCGGGGACGACGACCATGTCCGCACTGCGCGTTTCCGCCGCAATCCTGGCGTTGTTCGCCGCGAGCGCCGCCGAGGCCGACGTCACCGTCGCGATCGACGCGACCGCGAACCGCCACGCGATCAACCCGATGATCTATGGCGTCAACTTCGCGACCAAGACGCAGCTCGAGCTGTTGGGCGCGCCGCTGAACCGCCAGGGCGGCAACGCGACCTCGGCCTATAACTGGCAGCTGAACGCGACCAACCTCGGCCAGGACTGGTATTTCGAATCCTATCCGGGCGACAGCGCCAAGCCGGGCGCCGATTCCGACAGCTTCGTGGCGCAGACCAAATCGGCCCTGGCCGAGCCGATGCTGACCGTGCCGCTGATGGGCTGGGTCGCCAAGCTCGGCGCCAACCGCGCGATCCTGCCGAGCTTCTCGGTCGCCAAATACGGCAAGCAATGCGCGACCGACTATTGGGACCCCGACGCCGGCAACGGCTACAAGCCCAATTGCTCGACGCTGGTCACCGGCAACGACCCCAACGACGCCTTCCTTCCCGACACGCCGGCGGACGAGCAGAAATGGATCAGGCATCTCGTCAAGCGCTGGGGCGGCGCGGATGCCGGCGGCATCAAATACTACCTGATGGACAACGAGCCGAGCATCTGGTTCTCGACCCATCGCGACGTGCATCCCATCGGCCCGCACGCGAGCGAGTATCGCGACAAGGTCATCGACGCTTCGGCGAAGATCAAGGCGGTCGATCCGAACGCGCTGGTGGTGGCGCCCGAGGAATGGGGCTGGGAGGGCTATTTCTATTCGGGCTACGACCAGCAATACGCGGCCGACCACGGCTATTGCTGCTGGCCCGACCATGACGGCCCGCAGGGCGGTGTCGACTATATCCCATGGCTGCTCACGGAGTGGAAGAACGCGGGCCACCCCGTCGACGTCTTGAGCGTGCACTTCTATCCGCAAGGAGGCGAGGATGGCACCAGCCATTCGCGCAAGATGCAGCTGCTGCGCAACCGCTCGACGCGCCAGCTCTGGGATCCGAACTATGTGTCGGAGAGCTGGATCGGCGACAAGGTCGACCTGATCCCGCGGCTGAAGGACTGGATCGCGACCTACTATTACGCCGCCACGCCGGTCGCGATCACCGAATATGCCTGGGGCGCGGAGAACCACATCAACGGCGCGACCACGCAGGCCGACGTGCTGGGCATCTTCGGGCGCGAGGGCCTCGACATGGCGACGCGCTGGACGACGCCCAAGACCAATACGCCGACCTTCAAGGCGATGCAGATGTATCGCAACGCCGACGGCCACGGCCAAGGCTTCGGCGACACGTCCATCCAGGCGACCGTGCCGAACCCCGACAACCTCTCGGCCTTCGCAGGCCTGCGCCAGGACGGCACCATGACGGTGATGGTGATCAACAAATCGCTCGACAACGATACGGCGGTGCGCCTCAAGCTCGCCAACTTCACCAAGGCCGGCACCGCGAAAGCGTGGCGCCTGACCGCGAGCAACACGATTGCCGCCCTGCCCGACATCGCCTGGTCGGCCGGCGCCCTGCACGACACCGCGCCGAAGCAATCCGTCACGCTCTACGTGCTGCCGAAATAGAACTTATCGAACGCGCCCCAGCAGAACCAAGCACTTGCACGCAACTTATCGAACGCTCCGAAAACGCGCGCATACTTTCGGCCATGAGCGAAAGAAACGCCGCCGGGCGAAACACGGAACAAGCCATGGGTGTTGCCGCGACCAAGGACAAGGCCGCCCACACCAGACCCCTCTCCGACCGCATGGTCGAGCTGATCCTCGCCTTGAGCGCGAGCACGGAGGCCGCGCTCCACACCGCCGACGAGGAAGCCAAGGTCGAAGGCTATCGCTACGACAGCCGCGGCCGCTTCCGCGACCACGAGATCGACGTCGCGGTCCGCCTGGGCAACACCAGCGCGCGTCTGGCCGACATCCTGGTCAAGATCGCGGCGTTCAACGACGCATCGGGATGGAAGCCGCGTGAGTTGTGAGGTTCGAATGCCCAGAAAGCGTGGCGGCCAGCCGGGAAACACCAACCGGCTCCGCCACGGCCGCTATGCGAAGGCGGGAATGGAAAAGCGAAAATACAACAACGCGCTACTGCGCGAGGCGCGGGTCCTGATCGCGCTCGGCAAGGCGTTTTTGCGGGTACGAAAGGCCGCGCGCACGGTTGAGGCAAAGTTTAAAACAAGGATACCGTGTAGTTCCAAGTCGTTGTCCCAATTGAATTTTTTTGACCGCCACCGCGAATCAAGGCTAAGTTTTCCTCGGCTTGGGTTTGGGGCCTGCGCCCTGGGGGCAACGAATGGAAACCGTGATCGGCGGAGCCGCCGACTTCAATGCGGCGTCGGCGCGCCTGGGCTGGCACTCGCTTTGCGACGAGACCCTGGCGTTCATCCATCCCGAGCTGGTCCGCCTGCACGAGCTGTGGCAAAGCGAAGCCGGCGAAGGCGGCATTCCGTTGCGCCGCGTGATGTCGCCGCGATTGCTCAAATCCTTCCTGCGGGACGTCGCGCTCTACGAGCGGCTCACGAGCGACGACGGCTCGCGGCGCTATCGCGTGCGGCTGATCGGCACCGCCTTCGCGCAGATCGTCGGCGACATGACGGGCAAGTTCATCGACGAGACGATCCCCGCCGAGTTCGTGCCCCGCTGGCATGCCTCGCTCGACGCGACCTTGGGCCACAAGGCGCCATTGCGCTTCCTCGGCCGCGAGGACACCAAAGGCATGACGTTCCTGACGGGCGAGTTCTTCTCGGCGCCGCTGCTTGCCGATGACGGGCGCATGAACCTCGTCCTCGCGGCGGCGCGCTTCTCGGGCAAGCGGCCCTGGGACGAGATCGACGCCGAAGCGCGCCGGACTTTGGGCCTGAAATAAACGCGTCATCCTGAGGTGCCCCGCGCGTGCTTCGAGGCTCGCCTTCGGCGAGCACCTCAGCATGACGCGCGGGGCCTCGAAGGATATTTTTTACAAGACGCCCGTCGCGACGCGGCTTAAGGTCCGCCCGCCGTCGAGACCAGGGGCTTGGCCAGTGAGCGACGCCGAACCGCAATCCTTCGCGAGCCGCTATGCGCTCGCCTTCATCTTCATCACCATGCTGGTCGACACGATCGGGCTCGGCATCATCATCCCCGTCGGCCCCAAGATCATCGCCGAGCTGACGCATCAGGACATGGCCGGCGCCGCGCGCTGGAGCGGCTGGCTGTTCTTCGTCTATGCGCTGATGCAGTTCCTTTGCGCGCCGCTGATCGGAAATCTGAGCGACCGCTTCGGCCGCCGCCCGGTGCTGATCCTGGCGCTGCTGGCGCTCGGCTTCGACTATCTGCTCACGGGGCTGGCGCCGACCATCGCCTGGCTGTTCGTCGCGCGCTTTCTCTCCGGCATGGCGGGCGCCAGCTACACCACCGCCAACGCCTATATCGCCGACATCACTCCGCCCGAGAAGCGCGCCGCGAATTTCGCGCTCACCGGCGCCGCGTTCAGCGTCGGCTTCACGCTCAGCCCCGGCATCGGCGGCTTCCTGGGGAGCTTCGGCCCGCGCATCCCGTTCTTCTTCGCGGCGGCCCTGTCGCTCGCCAACGCGCTGTTCGGCTATTTCGTGCTGAAGGAATCCCTGAAGCCCGAGCACCGGCGCAAATTCGATCTCGCGCGCGCCAATCCCTTGGGTGCGCTCCAGGCGCTGCGCCGCCTGCCCGGCGTTTTCTGGCTGGTGGTGGTGATGGTCCTGATGCGCCTCGCCCACGATTCCAACCCGGCGGTGTTCTCGTTCTACGTCTACGCCAAGTTCGACTGGTCGACGAAGATGGTGGGCTATGCGCTGATGGCGGTCGGCGCGCTGATGACGGTGGTCTACGGCTTCCTGGTGCGCGCGGTGGTCCCGAAGATCGGCGAGACCGCGTCGGTCTATCTGGGCCTCGTCTCGGGCGCGATCGGCTTCGCGGGCTATGCCTTCGCGACCGAGAGCTGGATGATGTTCGCCTTCATGGTGCCGTTCTCGCTGATGGCGTTCGTCATGCCGGCCCTGAACGCGACGATGTCGAAGATGGTCGGCCCGAGCGAACAGGGCGAGCTGCAGGGCGCGCTCACCTGCATCGGCAGCCTGACCTCGATCGTGTCGCCGCCGCTTCTGACCACGCTGTTCTGGTATTTCTCCAGGAAGGACGCGCCGGTCTATTTCCCGGGCGCGGCGTTCCTGGCGGCGAGCCTGTTCCTGGTCGTGGCTGCGCTCGTGTTCACGCGCATGCGCGCACCGAATCACGAGCTGCAGCCGGCCGAATAGGTCCTTTGGGGGGTTAGTGGAGACTGCTTCGCAGTCGTTCCAATTCGTCTTTGACCCGGAGTTTTTCTTTCTTGAGCGCCGCGACCCGGATCTCGTCCCAATCGGGATTGGACATCTCGGCGTTGATGGTTTCTTCCAGGCGCTTGTGCTTTTCGGAGAGTTCCTGGATCTGCCCCTGTTGAAGTGTCATGCGATACCTCTTCATTTAGGCGTCACAATTAGAGCACCATCGACCCCCTCTGTCACGCCCCTCTTCCGTCCATCCTTGGCGAGGGGTAAAGGTGTGCGATGCGGGAAAATACAGCGGAAATCGGGCAAAAATCCAGGGTCGTGGTGGGCCTGAGCGGGGCGTCGGGCGTCGCCATCGGCGTTCGCCTCCTGGCGGCCTTGGAGGATTTGCGACTCGAATCCCATCTGGTGATGAGCAAGGCGGCCGAGATGACCATCGGCTATGAGACCAAGCTCAAGCCGAAGGAGGTCGCAGGCCGCGCCGACTACGCCTATGCTATCGGCGACATCGCGGCGCCCATCGCCTCGGGGACGTTCAAGACCGCGGGCATGATCATCGCGCCCTGCTCGGTGCGCACGATGTCCGAGATCGCGACCGGGGCGACGACCACGCTTCTCACCCGCGCCGCCGATGTGACGTTGAAAGAGCGCCGCAAGCTGATCGTGATGGTGCGCGAGACGCCGCTGCATCTGGGCCATCTGCGCACGATGACGGCGCTGACCGAGATGGGCGCGATCGTGATGCCGCCGGTGCCGGCGTTCTATGCGGCGCCTCACACGCTCGAGGACATGGTCGACCAGCTCGCCGCGCGCGCGCTCGATCTTCTGGGCTATGATTGGGCGGGGGCCAGACGCTGGGGCGAAGACCTCGCGAAGGGCAAGCGCAAGCCGACATGAGCGACGAATCGCAGACCGGGCCACAGAACGAAAATGAGGACCAGGCCGAGCTGAAGGCCAGGCTCGCCGGCCTGCGCGAAGAGCATCGCGACCTCGACGAAGCCATCGCCGCCCTCGTCGCGTCCGGCGCGCGCGACCAGATCCAGCTCACCCGCTTGAAGAAGCGCAAGCTCCAGCTCAAGGACCTCATCGCCCGCGTCGAGGACGAGCTGCTGCCGGATATAATCGCTTGAGCTAAGTAGATCGTGGACGAAGACGCAAAAGCCGCGCTGAAGATCGGAACTGAAATCGCCCTCCGTCCCGTAACAGCGATCGCGGAAAACGTGCTCGGACTGCTGGGCGGCGATTGGCTGTCCGAGACCCGCGAGCGCAATCGCGAAAAGCTCCGCGCGCGCACGGCAGAGCTCTTTGAAGAGCGCAAAGTCGAGAGGCCCGAAGAACCGCCGCCGTCGATTGCCGTTCCTCTGCTGACGAGAGCTCGGGACGAGTCCCGCGAGGAACTGGTCGACTTGTGGGCCAAGTTGCTCGCTTGCGCGATGGCGAAATGTGTAACGCGATGGAACGATAGCTACCCGCGCGCGCCTACCGTCCCCGCTTCTGCGCGTACATCGCTTCGTCGGCGCGGGCCATGGCGGTGGCGGCGTCCTCGCCGGCTTTGAGCTCGAAGGCGCCGTAGGAGAAGCTCGCCGGGATCGCGCGGCCCTGGAACATCGTGGGCGTCGCGTTGAGCTCGCGCGCGAGCTGGTCGGCCTTCTTGTGCGCCTGGTCCTGGCCCGCATGGCTCAAGAGGATGCCGAACTCGTCGCCGCCCAGGCGCCCGACGACGTCGCTGTCGCGCACATTGGCGAGCAGGATCGACGCGAAATGCTCGAGCACCGCGTCGCCGCCGGCGTGGCCATGCGTGTCGTTGACGAGCTTGAAGCCGTCGAGATCGAAATAGACGAGGCTCGCCGGCGTGCCGTAGCGGCTGGTGAAGGCGATGTAGCGGGTCAGCTCGCGCACGAAGGCGCGGCGGTTCAAGAGCGGCAGCAGGTGATCCTGGTCGGCGCTCTTCTCGGCTTCCTCCAGGCGTGCGCGGGTCTGGGCGATCTCGCGGCGCAGCGAATCGACCTCGCCCATCAGGGTCATGATCGCGTCGCGCACGCGCGGGGTGAATTCGGCCTCGGGAATGCCGAGAACGCTGGTCGTGGCCGCAAGGGGCGACACGGCGTCCAGGGGCGACAAAGCCTCGGCCTGGCGGGCGTATGCGGCGGCCCCCACCGCCCGCGCCCGCGAGAGCGTGTTCACCCTGTCGACCTTCATTTGCCCCGCTCCTGGATCTCCAGCCCGCCAAACCTAAGGGCGCGGGTTTTAAGATTTCGTTTATCAACACCTCCGAAAGGTTAACAAACGGTCCATCGGGGCTTTTCTCCAGCCGGGCCGGCCCTATAATGCGCCGCTTCCCGTTTCGAGCAGGAAGCATGTCTCCCCCTCAGCTTGGTCCCCCGATCGGCATCATCATGGGAAGCCAGTCCGACTGGCCAACCCTGCGTTGCGCCGCCAACATCCTCGACGCCCTCGAGGTCGCCTACGAAAGCCGCATCGTCTCGGCGCATCGCACCCCCGACCGCATGGCGGAGTACGCCAAAAGCGCCGCCGGCCGGGGCCTGAAAGTGATCATCGCGGGCGCCGGCGGCGCGGCGCACCTGCCCGGCATGACGGCGGCGATGACCACGCTTCCCGTGCTCGGCGTGCCGGTGGAATCCAAGACGCTCAAAGGCGTCGACAGCCTCTATTCCATCGTCCAGATGCCGGCGGGCGTGCCGGTCGCGACGTTCGCGATCGGCGAGCCCGGCGCGAAGAACGCCGCGCTCCACGCCGCCGCGATCCTCGCTCTCTCCGATCCGGCGCTGGCCAAACGGCTCGCGGCCTGGCGGCAGAAGCAGACCGACAACGTCGCGGAAAGTCCCAGTTGAGCGTTCCTCCCGGCGGCACCATCGGCATCCTGGGCGGCGGCCAGCTCGGCCGCATGCTGGCGCTGGCGGCGGCGCGGCTGGGCTTGAAGACGCATATCTATTCGCCGGAAACCGACGCGCCGGCGTTCCAGGTCGCGGCGGCGCACACCCAAGCCGCGTTCGACGACGACGCGGCGCTGGCGACATTCGCGAGCGCCTGCGACGCCGTCACCTTCGAGTTCGAGAACGTCCCCGCCGAGACCATCGCGCGCATCCCGCACGCCTTCCCCGACGCGAAGACGCTGCGCATCACCCAGGACCGCTTCGAGGAGAAGAGCTTCGTCACGCAGCTCGGCCTCAAGACCGCGCCGTTCCAAAAGGTCGACGCCGCCATCGACGGCGCGGGCATCCTGAAGACGCGGCGCATGGGCTATGACGGCAAGGGCCAGGCCCGGGTCGCCAACCGCGACGAGATCGCGCTCGCGCTGACGCGGTTCCACGACGCTCCCTGCATCCTGGAAGGCTTCGTCGATTTCGCCTTCGAGGCGTCGGTGATCGCCGCGCGCGGCGCCGACGGCAGCTTCGCCGCTTACGATCCGCCCGAGAACCATCACGAGCATCACATCCTGCGCCGCTCCGTCGTGCCCTCGCGCCTGAGCGCCGCGCAGACCGACGAGGCCAAGGCCATCGCGCGCCGGATCGCCGACGCGCTCGACTATGTCGGCGTGCTCGCGGTCGAGCTGTTCGTCGCCAAGGACGGCGCGCTCTTGGTCAACGAGATCGCGCCGCGCGTGCACAATTCCGGGCATTGGACGCTCGAAGCCTGCGCCGTCAGCCAGTTCGAGCAGCATATCCGCGCCGTCGCGGGCTGGCCCTTGGGCGATCCGTCACGCCACTCCGACGCGGTGATGCAGAACCTGATCGGCGACGAGGTCGCGGACTGGCAGGCGCTCGCGCGAAACGGCGGCGCGCTGCATCTCTACGGCAAGCGCGAGGCGCGGCCGGGACGCAAGATGGGCCACGTCACGTGGCTGACGGCGCGCTGAAGCGGGATTTGAGCTCCGCCTTCACTTTTTCGAACTGCATGACGTTCTCGATGCGCGCGTCGAGGAAGCTCTTGGTCTCGCGCTCGTCGTCGCTGGTGTCGTTGAACCAGCGCATCAGCGTCGACGTGTAGACGCCGGCCAGGATCGCGCGCTTGGTGTAGTAGTTGAAGTCCGTCGCCTTGTCGCCCGCGGCGCGCCAGATCGAATCGACCGTGCGATAGATCAGCGTCGTCGCGAGCCCGAGGCTGGTCGGCAGCATCAGGAACGCCGCTGCGCGCCGCGCCGCCTCCTTGTGCGGCTTCAGCGCGTCGATGCGCGCGAGCACCGCGGTGCGGATGCGCTCGCGCACTTTCAAGCCGGCAAGATCGGGCAGCGCACGCTCCATCGCGGCATCGGCGAAAAGCGAATATTCCTCGACCAGGCTGGCCGCGCCTTGCGGGAAGAGATGCTGCAACGTCTCCGCGCCCACTTCGGCCTCGATGCCGGCGCGCGCCAGGGTCGCGTCGTTGAAGCCGTCCGCGCCCGCATGCGCGAGCGCCGCCTCGAGCACCGCCTGCTTCATCTCGGCGTCGGTCGCGGGCTTCATTCTTCCACGTCCGGCGGGCGCACCCAATGCCGCGCCTCGCTCTCGAAGATCAGCTTGGTCAGATCGCCCATGCGCTGCGGATAGAGGATGCCGTCGAGATGGTCGCATTCGTGCTGCACCACGCGGGCATGGAAGCCCGACGCCGTGCGCTCGATCGGCTTTCCCTCGGTATCGAAGCCGCGATAGCGGATATGGCCGGGCCGCTCGACATAGCCGCGCAGGCCCGGCACAGACAGGCAGCCTTCCCAGCCGCCGTCCGGCGCCGCATCCAGGATCTCGATCACGGGATTGATGAGCACGGTCAAGGGCGCGCTGTCGTCGAACCGCTCTTCACCGTTGTCCTCGTTGCGCTCATCCGGCGCCTGGAACACGACGACGCGCAGCGGCACATGCACCTGCGGCGCCGCCAATCCCGCGCCATTGGCGTCGATCATGGTCTCGACCATGTCGGCGACGAGACGCCTTATCGCCGGCGCCGCCGGATCGACGACCTCGTCGGCGCGTCGCGCCAGCACCGGATGCCCCATGCGGGCGAATTTGAGGATAGCCATGAGGGGACTATCCGCGCGGCTTCCGCCAATGCCAAGCCTCGCCGATGTCCGGGTCCTGGATCACTCCGTCGCGGACAAACCCGAGCTTTTCCAGGATCCGCGTCGAGGCGTTGCGCGCCGGGGCGGTATTGGCCGTGACCGCGCCAATTTCGGGCTCGCGGAAGGCGCGGGCGACCAGCCAGGCCGCCATGGCCGACGCGATCCCCTGTCCTTCCCGGCCGGGCACGGTGCCATAGGCGATCTCGACTTCGCCGTCCCGAGGGCGGTCGACAAAGGCGCAAATCCCCAGGATTTCCGCGCCTTTCCGGGCGAAATAGCCGGTCCAGGGCGCCTCGGCCCCGGTCCGGGCCTGGTGCGCCAGGGTCTGCCCGGCCGCCGCGCGCAGAAAGGGGTCGAGGTCCGGCCGTGCCAGCAGCTCATTGAGGAACGCCGGCGTCGCGGGGATCATCTCCATCTCGGCCATGGTGGACAGCCCAAAACCCTTCTGATATCTACCCGCCCCTCATCGGAAACGCACCAGGAGCCCCGCCTTTGCAGATCATCGTTCGCGACAACAACATCGACCAGGCGCTGAAGGCGCTGAAGAAGAAGATGCAGCGTGAAGGCATCTTCCGCGAGATGAAGCTCCGAGGCCACTACGAGAAACCCAGCGAGAAGCGCGCCCGCGAGCGCGCCGAGGCGATCCGCCGGTACCGCAAGCTGCAGCGCAAGCGCGCGCAGCGCGAAGGCCTGCTGCCGAAGTAATCTCAGCCAGGGTTTCCGATTTTTTCGCGAAGGCCGTCCGGCAACGGGCGGCCTTCGTGCTTTCAGGCGGTGACGCGATACGCGCAGCGCCCCGCGCCGGCAAGGATGTGGCTGACGCGCTCGACCTTCACGTCCTTGCCGAGCACGCGCTGGAACAGCGCCAGCTCCTCGCGGCAGAGCCCGGTGCAGAGCCTGGCCGCGGCGCAGATCGGGCAATGGTTCTCGACGAACAGCAGGTCGCCGGTCGCCGCGTCGACGCGCACCTCGGCCATATAGCCCTCCGACGTGCGGATTTTCGCGAGCCGGTCGAGCTTGATCTTGAGCGAGGCGATGCGGTCGAGCTCGGCGCGATAGGCCTTTTCCTGGTCGGCGGTGCGCAGCTTCAGGACCTTGTCCATCCCCTCTTCGCCGAACGCCTTTTTCATCCGGCCGATCAGCTCGACCGCGAGCGTGGAATGGGTATCGGCGAAATGCTCGTCGGCCTTGGGCGTGACGCGCCACATCTGCGCCGGGCGGCCGCGCGGCCGCGGCGCGCTGGTGAAATCGGCCATCTCGCTCGCATAGAGCGCCTGGAGGTGCAGGCGCACGGCCATGCCGGTGACGCCCAGCTTCTCGGCCAGGGCGTCGGCCGAGATCGGGCCTTCGCGCTTGAGCAGCTCCAGCACGGCATTGCGCGCGGCGCTTTGCGATTCCTGCATGCGGATTTCTTAAAGGATGGGCTTGCCAAAAGCAAATTGCGGGTCCATACTTTTGAAAGCTTGAACTTGAGAAAATACGATGTTCGAGAGCACCGGCATCAAGGCGGACGATCTGAAGGCGCTGGGGCGCAAGGTCCTGCGCCGCGGCGGAAAGCAGATCCTGCTGATCGCGGCCGAGGGCCGCATCTTCGCCGTCGCCAATCGCTGTCCGCACGAAGGCTATCCCTTGAGCGAAGGAACCGAAGGCGCGGGCTGCGTGCTCACCTGCAACTGGCACAATTGGAAATTCGATCTCGCGACCGGCGCGGCGCTGATCGGGCGCGATCCGGTACGCACTTACGCGGTCGAGCTCCGCGACGGAGAGATCTTCCTCGACTTCGCCGATCCGCCCGCCGACGCGCAGCGCGAGAGCGCGCTCGGAGGCCTCGACAAGGCGCTCGCCGACAACGACATGCCGCGCATGGCGCGCGAGGTGGCGCGGCTCGAGCGCGCGGGCTTCGACGCCCGCGAGGCGCTCGTCCACGCGCTGAAAGCTCGGAACGAATACCTCGAGAACGGCATGACCCACGCGCATGCCGCGGCGGCCGACTGGCTGGCGCTGGCCGCCCGCGCGCCGGACCCCGACCGGCGCCTGGCCGCGACCTTGGAGCCGCTCGCCCATCTCGCCTGGGATACCGAAGGCGCCGGCGAATTCCCCTATGCGCCTGAGACCCTGCCGTGGAACGCGCAAGCGTTCCTTGCCGCGATGGAAGCGGAAGACGAGCCTCAGGCCGTCGCGCGCATGCGCGGCGCCATCGCCGACCGCGTGCCTTACGCCGCGCTGCGTCCCGTGATCGCCGAAGCCGCGCTGGCGCATTACGCCGATTTCGGCCACAGCGCGATCTATACCTTGAAGGCCGGCCAGCTGATCGAGCGCCTCGGCGTCGATGCGCGCGAGGCCGTGCTGCTCGCGCTGACCCGTCAGCAGATCCAGGCGACGCGCGAGGAGCGCCTGCCGGAGTTCCGCTTCCACGCCAAGGCGCTGGCGGCCTGGGACGGCAAGGGCGAGGCACCCGCGAGCGCCGGCGAGTTCAGGGGCCTGAGCATCGACGCCGCGCTCCAGCGCACGCTCGAATCCTCCGGCCGCGGCCCACACGAGCTCTTCGACGCGCTGCTCGGCGCGGCGGCATGGAACCTGCTGCATTTCGACACCGGCTATGACGCGGCCATCGCCAATCCCATCGCCGACAACGTCTCCTGGCTCGACTTCACCCATGCGCTGACCTTCGCCAACGCCGCGCGCGTGCTGTGCGAGGAGCGCCCCGATCTGTGGCCCCGCGCGCTGCTGCAGATGGCGCTGTTCGTCGGCCGCAATCGCGGCTACGTGAACGCGGACCAGGACGTCGCGCGCTGGCGGGTGGACGATCCGGTCGCCTTCATTGCAAGCGGGATGGCCTCGCTCTACGATCACGGCATCGTCGAACCGATCATCGCCTGTCACCGCCTGAAGATGCTGTTCGCCCTGGAAGCCGAGCTTGCCGCCGCGCCCGACGCGCCTTGGGCCGCGACGATGTGCGCGGCGATGAACCGCTGGCTCGCCACGCCGCAGAAGCGCCATCACGGCCTTCGCATCGCTCATCAGGCGCGCGACTTCATCGCCCGGGAGGCCTGATGGAAACGCTGACGATCTACCGCGTGCTCGGGGTCGCGGCGATCGCGGGCGGAGCGCTGCGCATCGTCAATTCCTTCACCGGCGCGATGTTCGACTCCGCGACCTTGGACCGGCTCTATTTCGCGACCGACGTGCTTTTGATGCTGGGCACGGCCGGCTGGTATTTCTCGCGTGCCCAGCGGCTCGGCACGCCCGGGCTCGCCGGCTTCGTGGTCGCTGTGTTCGCGATAGCGATGATCCGCAGCGGCGCGATGTTCGGGCCGCACGGCTATATGCAGGGCGCGGCCCTTCTGGTCGCGGGGCTGATCGTGATGAACCTGCTCACGTTGTTCCGCCGCGACGGGCCGATCCTGCCGGTGGTGCTGTGGCTGGTGTCGCTGATCGTCGCCACCATGGCCTTCATCGCCTCCGGGCCTTTGGCCGCGGTCGCGGGCGTGCTGTTCGGTCTGGGCTTTATCGCCGCGGGCGTCGATCTGTGGCGCGGCAAGGCCTAAGCGCAGTCCGCGCACACCGCGATTTCGACCGTGACATGGCTGAGCGAAGAATACCGCGCGCGCAATTCGCCGCGGATGCGGTCGGCGGTGATCTGGTCGGGGCTCAAGAGCGACACGATCAGCCCACGATGGCCGGGGCCGAGCCGCCACAGATGCAGGTCGGCGACCTTGGCGCCGAGCTCGCGCTCGATCATCGCGCGGATCTCGGCGGCCAGCTTCGGATCGTCCTCGGCATCGAGCAGCACCAGCGCGCTGTCGCGCACCAGCCCGTAGGCCCAGGACGCGATCACCACCGTGCCGATCACGCCGACCAGCGGATCGAGAAAGCCCAGCCCCCACAGCCAGCCCGCCGCCAGCGCCACAATGGCGAGCACCGACGTCGCGGCATCCGCCAGCACATGCACATGGGCCGCGCGCAGATTGTGGTCGTGGTGATGGCCATGCCCATCATCGTGCCCATGATCGTGCGGCGTCTGCAGGATCAGCGCGCTGACGATATTGACGCCCAGGCCCAGCGCGGCGATCGGCAGCGCTTCGCGGTACAGCACCGCACCCGGCACCAGCAGGCGATGGATGGACTCCGCGCCGACGCCGACAGCGAGCACGGCCAGGATGATCGCGCTCGCGAACGCTGCCAGATCGCCGAACTTGCCCGAGCCGAACGTGAAGCGCGTGTTCTCCGCGTGGCGCCGCGCCAGGTAGTAGGCCCCGGCCGCGAGCCCGAGCGCGGCGACATGCGTCGCCATATGGATGCCGTCGGCGAGCAGCGCCATCGAGTTGAACAGAAGCCCGCACACGATCTCGACCGCCATGAACACGGCCGTGACCGCGGTCGCGATCCTGGTGCGCCGCTCGGCATGGGCGTGCCCGCGACCCAGATAGACATGGCCGTGGGTCCAGGCGCCATGGTCATGGATGTCGTCGTGGGCGTGCATGGTCATCGCGTCGATCCTACCATGCGCAAACGCGAAGGGCCGCGCCTTCCGGCACGGCCCTTCACGCAATATCGAAGAAGCCCGGAACGATGCTTGGTGGGCCGATCAGTGGGCTTGCGCCACGGCGGCGTTGCCGTCGGCGCTGAGGGTCAGCGAACGGCCGTCCTCGAAGCGGGTGCCGGTGTAGGTGCCGTCCTTGCCCTTGAGCAGGGCGACGGTCTCGCCGCGGGCGGTCTTCAGCTCGACGCCGTTGTACTTGGCCTGCCAGCGGGCGACCTGGGCGCAATCGCCGGTGGCCGAGCCGTCTTCGGCCAGGGTGATGGCGCAGGTCTGGCTGGCGCCGATGGCGAGCTTGTAGGCGCCGGCGGGGGCAGCCTGGGCGGAAACCGCCGTCAGGGCGAGGGCGCCAGAGACGAAGAGCGGGGCGATCAGGAGAGTGCGGAGACTGGTCATGTGAATAAATCCTTCAACGTTTTGCGTTCAGAAAATTATTATCCAATGACCGGTTTGCCAAGTCCCCTGGGCGTGAATTTTTTTCGTCTCCCCAAAAAGGCTTCCCTTAAGCCAAGAAAAATCAAAGGCTTGCAGAGGTGCTTGGGGCGCATACCCCCCTCCGCAAGCCTTGAAAGCGTCTCGCCGCGTCCTATGGGAACAGGGTTACTTGGGCTGAGGAACGATTCGCAAGTACGGCTTCGGGGCCATCCAGCCGCCCGGATAGACCTTCTTGGCGTCCTCGTCCGAGACCGAGCCGGCGATGATCACGTCCTCGCCATGCTTCCAATTGGCGGGGGTCGCGACCTTGTGCCTGGCGGTGAGCTGAAGCGAGTCGATCACCCGCAGCACCTCGTCGAAATTGCGCCCCGTGGTCATGGGGTAGACCAGGATCAGCTTGATCTTCTTGTCGGGGCCGACGACGAACACGTTGCGGACGGTGAGGTTGTCCGCCGCGGTGCGCGTGCCCGGAACGGCCTCCGCCGGCAGCATGTTGTAGAGCTTGGCGACTTTGAGGTCGGCGTCGCCGATCATCGGGTAGTTCACCGCGGCGCCTTGGGTCTCCTCGATGTCCTTGGCCCAGCCGGCATGGCTGTCGACCGGATCGGCGGAGAGGCCGATGATCTTGACGTTGCGCTTGTCGAACTCCGACTTGATCTTGGCCATGTAGCCGAGCTCGGTCGTGCACACCGGCGTGTAGTCCTTCGGGTGCGAGAACAGGACCGCCCATGAATCCCCGATCCAATCGTGGAAGCGGATATGGCCTTCGGTGGTGTCGGCTTCGAAATCGGGGGCGGTGTCGCCGATGCGCAGGCTCATGGGATGTCTCCGTTGGGGGGTTGCGCGATGCTAGCGCAAGACTTCGCCCCGGCAAAATACCATATTGACTCGATCTGTATTATAGAGATTAATCCGGCTGCCCAAGCGCGTCACGCCGTGGACGAGCGGCCGGCCGGCTGGCGTTTCTCCCCTTGCGCGCCAGCCCGCCGGCCGCCGGGCTGGCCTCTCTCCCGGCAATCGGCTTCAATGCGCGGACCTGGAGGCGCGGCGCATGGCGAAGATCACCGTCACATCCCTGACACCGACGATCGGCGGCGTGATCGGCGGCGTCGACCTGTCCCAGCGCCTCGACGACGAACAGATCGCCGAGATCCGCGCAGCGCTCCTGAAGCACAAGGTGATCTTCTTCGAGGACCAGCATATCTCGGCCGTGCAGCATCGCGACTTCGCCGCGCGGTTCGGCAGCCTGCATACGCATCCGCTCTATCCCGGCGTGCCCGAGGCGCCGGAGATGTTCGTCCTCGACAACCACGCGAGCAATCCGACCGACAACGACGCCTGGCATACCGACGTCACCTTCATCGAGACGCCGCCCTTGGGCGCGATCCTCTATGCCAAGCTGTTGCCGCAAGAAGGCGGCGACACCTGCTGGGCGAACATGCAGGCGGCTTACGAAGGATTGTCGAAGCCGTTGCAGCGATTCCTCGCCGAGCTCGATGCCGTGCACGACTTCAACCGCGGCTTCCCGCAAGGAGGCCAGGTCGCCAAGCAGGCCGGCAAGGACAAGGCCGCCAAGGCGCTCGACGCGCATCCGCCCGTGATCCATCCGGTGGTGCGCACCCATCCCGAGACCGGCGCCGACGGGCTGTTCGTCAATTACGGCTTCACCGACCGCATCAAGGGCTTGCGCCGCAACGAGAGCGACGCGCTGCTCAACATGCTGTTCGTGCATGTGCAGAAGCCCGAGTTCCAATGCCGCTGGCGCTGGAAGCCGAACGCGATCGCCTTCTGGGACAACCGCATCACCCAGCATTACGCGGTCAACGACTATCTCCCCAACCGCCGCGTGATGCATCGCGCGACGATCCTGGGCGACCGGCCCTATCACCGCTCGCGCATGCCCGTGAAGGAAGCCGCCGAGTAGCGTCAGGTGTGCGGCGGGCTGTGAAGGTAGCTCTCCACCAGCGAGCCCGCGACCAGGCGCCAGCCGTCGACGAGCACGAAGAAGATCAGCTTGAACGGCAGCGAGATCACGGCCGGCGGCAGCATCATCATGCCCATCGACATCAGGATGGACGCCACCGCCATGTCGATGATCAGGAAGGGGACGAAGATCAAAAAGCCGATTTCGAAGGCGCGCTTGAGCTCGGACAGCATGAAGGCAGGCGCGAGCGTGGTGAGCGCGAACTGCTCCGGCGCCGCCGGCGCCTTGGCATGGGAGAGGTCCATGAACAGCTTGAGGTCGCTCTCGCGCACATGCGCGGCCATGAACTTCTTGAGCGGCCCGGTGGTCTTGTCGAAGGCCTGCTCGGTGGTGATCTGGTTCGTCGTGAGCGGCACGATGCCCTGGTTGTAGGCGTCCTTGAGCGCCGGCGTCATCACGAACAAGGTGAGGAACAGCGCCAGGCTGACGATCACGGAATTGGGCGGGCTCTGCTGCAGCCCCATCGCGGTGCGCAGCAGGGAGAGCACGACGACGATGCGCACGAAGCTCGTCATCATGATCAGGATCGACGGCGCGACCGAGAGCAGCGTGATCAGCGCCACGATCTGCATCAGCCGGTCGGTGAACAGTCCCGAGCCGTTGAAGTCGATCGAGAGGCCGCCGCTGCCCGATGCCGACGATGCCGCGGCCGACGCCGCCGCCGCATAGGCTTCATGCGGCATCACCAGCGCGAGAAGAACGACGCTTGCGGCGAGGAGCTTTCTCATGCCGGCGTCTCGGGTGCCTTGATCCCGGTCTCGAGCACGCTCGTGCCGTCGGGGCCGGCGAGCACGAGATGCTCGACGCCGTCGCGGCTGATGAGAAGAAGACGCTGGCGCGGCCCGACCATCAACGTCTCAACCACCGCGAGCCTGCGCAGCGCGTTGGGCTTGACGATGCCGGGCATGCCGAAGCGGCGCACCGCCAGACCGGCGAAGCCCACCAGAGCCAGCACCATGAGGAGCGCCGCGAAGTAGCGGCCGATGTCGATCAGGTCCATGGCCGGCATAACACCGTCTCAACCTTAATCGGCGGTTAAAAGCCGGAAGAAACTGCCGGGCAGAAACTTCCACGTCGTTAAGCGGCGCTTAATCGATCGCGCGCAACATCCAGGTCTTAAGGCTAATTTTCCGTGTACGGAGCGCCCACAATGAACCTGCCCGACAGCCCCTTGCTCTCGATGCTGAAGAGCCGCATGAGCTGGCTCGAGGCGCGCCAGAACGTGCTCTCGCAGAACGTCGCCAATGCCGACACGCCGGGCTATGCCGCGCGCGACCTGAAGCCGATGGACTTCGAGAGCCTGGTCAAAGGCGCGACCGGCGGCGCGTTCAACGCCGGCCTCTCCACCACCGATGCGCGCCACATCGCGATCTCGCCCGCGTCCGCGGGCAGCTTCGACGAAAGCGACGCGCCCGACACCGAAGCCAATCCACTGGGCAATTCGGTGTCGCTGGAGCAGGAGATGATCAAGGTCGCCGACACCCAGGCACAGTTCCAGGCCGCGACCAACCTCTATTCCAAGGCCATCCAGCTGATGCGCACCGCCATCGGCCACTGAGATCCAGGGAGACCGAAAGATGGACTTCACCCAATCGATGATCGTCGCCGCGTCGGGCATGCGCACCCAGACCGACCGCATGCGCGTGATCGCCGAGAACATCGCCAACGCCAACTCGACCGCGACCACCGCGGGCGGCGATCCCTATCGCCGCCGCATCGCCACGGTGACGAGCAGCTTCGACCGCGAGGTCGGCGCCACCCTCGTCACGCCCGGCAAGCCCGCGCCCGACATGAGCGATTTCCGCAAGCAATACGATCCCGGCAATCCGGCCGCGGACAAGAGCGGCTATGTCAAGCTGCCCAACGTGAACTCGCTGGTCGAGATCATGGACATGCGCGAGGCGCAGCGTTCCTACGAGGCCGACCTCACCATCATGGACGCGACCAAGTCGATGCTGTCGCGCACCGTCGACCTGCTGCGGAGGTAATCGATGACCGCGCTTCCCGCCGCAGCTGCGGCCGCCTATCAGTCGATCGCCAAGATCGGCAGCGGCGCCGCCTCCGCCTCGCCCGCCGCCGCCAACGCCGCCGGCAGCTTCACGGATTTCCTGAGCAGCGCCATCAAGGACGGCGTGTCGACCATGAAGGCCGGCGAGCAGATGGCGACCAAGCAGATCGCCGGCCAGGCCAATATCGTCGACGTCGTCAATGCGGTGAACTCGGCCGAGCTCACTTTGGATACCGTCGTCGCGGTCCGCGACAAGGTCGTCCAGGCCTATCAATCCATCATGAACATGCCGATCTGAAGGACACAGATGACGCCCGCCGATTCCATCGACTTCGCCCGCTCCGCGATCTACGTCCTGCTCGAGATCATCACGCCCGCGATGCTGACCGCCCTCGTCGTGGGCCTCGGCATCGGCCTGCTCCAGGCGCTGACCCAGATCCAGGAGATGACGCTGGTCTTCGTGCCGAAGATCATCGCGATCTTCGTCGTGCTGCTGATCGCGCTGCCCTTCGCGGGCGCCGCCATGAGCGGATTGATGAACGACATCGCCCAGCGCATCGCGGCGTACTGAGTTGCACATCCACCTGCCCGCGCTTTCGGGGATCGTCCTCGTCCACCTGCTCGTCTTCGCGCGCACGGGCGCGATGATGATGCTGCTGCCCGCCATCGGCGAGGCGGGCGTGCCGGCGATGGTGCGGCTGGTGCTGGCGTTTGCGATCTCGCTGGCGCTGACGCCGAACGTGGCTTCTGCGTATCCGCAAGCCGAGCCCGCGAACATCCTCGCGCTCGGGCTCCTCATCGCGCAGGAGATCACCGCGGGCGTGCTGATCGGGGCGATGGCGCGCATCATCATGAGCGCACTGCAGGTCGCGGGCAGCCTGATCGCCACGCAAACGGGCCTCGCCTATGCGCAGACCGTCGATCCCACCAGCCATGGCGAGCAAGGCGCGGTCGTGGGCAACTTCCTCTCGCTGCTCGGCGTGGTGCTGATCTTCGCGACCAACCTGCACCATCTCGCGATCGGCGCGGTGGCGGGGAGCTATCACCTGATCCAGCCCGGCGGCGCGCTGCCGACCGACGACATGGCCAAGCTCGTGATCGACCTCGCCAGCGGCTCTTTCGCGCTCGGCTTCCAGCTGGCCGCGCCGTTCCTGGTGTTCGGCTTCGCGCTGTCGGTGGGCATCGGCATCCTGGCGCGGCTGATGCCCCAGCTGCAGATCTATTTCGTCGCCATGCCGCTCAACATCCTGGTCGGCTTCCTGCTGATGGTCCTGATCCTGGGCAGCATGATGACGATGTTCCTGAACTTCTATTCCGACCGCATGGGATCGTTCCTCTAGATGTCGGACGAGAAGGACAAATCCTCGCAGACCGAGGAACCGACACAGAAACGGCTCGCCGAGGCGGAAGAGCACGGCGACATCGTCAAATCGAGCGAGGTCTCGACCTTCGTGGTGCTGGCCGGCGGCACGCTCGGCATCGCGATGTTCGGACGCTCCGCGGCCGAGAGCCTGGCCGCCGCCATGCGCATGTTCCTGGAGCAGCCCGACCAGATCGGCGTCGCCGGCAGCGATCTGATGCTGATGTTCCGGAGCCTGCTCTTCAAGCTCGCCGGGATCCTGGCGCCCTTCTTCATCCTGATGGTCGGCGCGGGTCTGGGCGGCAACCTCATCCAGCATCGCCCGATCCTGACCTTCGAGCGCATCAAGCCCGACCTGTCGAAGCTCTCGCTGCTCTCGGGCCTGAAGCGCATGTTCGGCATCGACGGGCTGTCGAACCTCGCCAAGGGCGTGATCAAGATCGTCATCGTTGCCGCCGCGATCTGGACCCAGGTCTGGCCCGAGCGCGCGACCTTCGAGGCCGTGCTCGGCCAGTCGCCCCAAGGCGTCGCCGGCGACATGATCCATCTTCTGTTCCGGGTGCTGATCGCGGCGCTGGCGGCGCTGGCGGCGATCGCGGCGGGCGACTATTTCCTGCAGCGCTTCCGCTTCCTGCAGAGGAACCGCATGTCCAAGCAGGAGATCAAGGAAGAGCACCGCCAGACCGAAGGCGACCCGGCCGTCAAAGCCAAGATCCGCCAGCTGCGCCTGGAGCGCTCGCGCCGGCGCATGATCGCGGCGGTGCCCGAGGCGACGGTCGTGATCATGAACCCGACCCACTTCGCGGTCGCGCTCAAATACGAATCGGGGAAGATGGCGGCGCCGGTCTGCGTCGCCAAGGGCGTCGACGCGCTCGCCTTGCGCATCCGCAAGGTCGCCGAGGAGAACGACGTGCCGGTGGTCGAGAACCCGCCGCTGGCCCGCGCGCTGCACGCCAGCGTCGAGATCGACGAGGCGATTCCGCAGGAGCACTACAAGGCCGTGGCGCAGGTCATCGGCTATGTCATGCGGCTTTCGGGCAAGCAGCGGGCCAATTAGCGCCGCACACGAATCATCGGCTACAATGCGCTCCCATGATGGCGACGCGCGGATTGACCGTCGGCAATGCCGGACTGCCCGCCGGGATGTGGCGCTGGGCAGCGCTCGGCTTCATCTTCCTGGCGATCGCGGCCGCCGGCCTGGCGGTGGCGACGCCCGATGCCGCGCGCTGGGCCGGCGTGATGCTGCTCGCCGGCATCGGCGCGGTGGCGTCGATCTTCCTTTATGCGATCTGGCCGAAGGAATCGCTCTCGACCGCCGACGCGCGCCGCGTCGCGGAAGCCGCCGCGCGCGCCAACATCGCCTGGGCGATCACCGGCCCCGACGGCGCGGTGCTCGACTGCAATCCCGTCTATCGCCGCATGGCCGGCGCGGCCGACAACGAAGCGCCGCCGCCGCCCGAGCTCGCGCTCGCGGGCGAGCCGTCCTCGGCCGTGCTCTATCGCCTGACGCGCGGCGCCGCCGAGGGCCTGGCACGCGAGGAGACGTTCCAGGTCGCGCCGGGCCTGGAGATCGTCGCCGCCGTGCGCCCGCTGTCCGAGCGCCAGACCGCGTGGTGGTTCACGCCGCGGCTCGCGCCGTCCAAGCCCGCGCCCATCGTCGCAAGCGCCCCCGCCGCGCCGGTCCGCGCCGAGCCCGCCATCGGCGACATGTTCCGCGACGCGCCGATGGGCATCGCGTTCGCGAGCGGCGACGGACGCCTCACCGAGGCCAACCGCGCGTTTGCGAAATTCTTGGGGCACGAAGCCTCGCTCGCGGGCCGCAGCTTCCTCGAGCTGGTCGGCGCCCCGGACCGCAATGCCGTGAGCGAGTTGCTCGGCGGCGCCGCGGGCGGAACGGCGGAATTGCGCATGGGCGAGCGCACCGCCGAGCTGTTCCTGCATCCGTTGAAGGACGGCCGCGTGATCCTATATCTGCTCGACGTATCGGAGCAGAAGGCGTTGGAGACGAAGTTCGCGCAATCGCAGAAGATGCAGGCCGTGGGCCAGCTGGCCGGCGGCGTCGCGCACGACTTCAACAACCTGCTCACCGTGATCATCGGCAACAGCGAATTCCTGTTGATGCGCCATCACGCCGGCGATCCGTCGTTCAAGGAGATCAACGAGATCCACCAGAACGCGCTGCGCGCCGCGACGCTTGTCGGCCAGCTCTTGGCGTTCTCGCGCAAGCAGACCCTGCAGCCCAAGGTGCTGGCGGTGCGCGAGGTGGTGAGCGATCTCGCGGTGATGCTGAAGCGCCTCTTGCGCGAAGGCGTCGATCTCGAGCTCGATCACGGCGCCGAGCTCTGGCCCGTGCATGCCGACGAGGTGCAGCTCTCCAACGCGATCATCAACCTCGTCGTCAATGCGCGCGACGCCATGCCCAAGGGCGGCACGGTGACGATCCGCACCGCGAACGAGGCCGTGAAGGAGGCGGCGACGCTCGGCACCGCGATCATGCCCGCGGGCGAGTATGTGCGCATCGAGGTCGCCGACACCGGCATCGGCATCTCCAAGGAGCATCTGGGCAAGATCTTCGATCCCTTCTTCACCACCAAGCCCGTCGGCCAGGGCACGGGGCTGGGACTGGCGACCGTCTACGGCATCATCAAGCAGACGGGCGGCTTCATCACCGTCGACAGCGAGGTCGGCCGCGGCACCAGCTTCCGTATCTTCCTGCCGCGCTATCGCCCCGAGACGAACGCCGTGCCCGCCGCCGAGCCCGAGCGCGCGGGGCCGCGCGACGTCACCGGACAGGACACGATCCTGCTTGTCGAGGACGAGGAAGCCGTGCGCAGCTTCGCGGCGCGGGCGCTGCGCATGCGCGGCTATGAGGTGCTGGAAGCCTCGGGCGGCGAGGAGGCGCTGGAGATCGTGCGCGCGCACACCGCCACGATCCATCTGCTGGTCACCGACGTCGTGATGCCCAACATGGACGGGCCCACGCTCGTGCGCGCGGTCAAGCGGCTGCGACCCGACATGGCGGTGATCTTCATGTCCGGCTATGCCGAGGAAGCCTTCCGCCGCAACGACGAAAAGGCGGAAGAGCTGCACTTCCTGCCCAAGCCCTTCGGCCTCAAGCAGCTGGCGGCCAAGGTCAAGGATGTGCTGTCGCAGACGCCGGCGCGATAACCTTCCGCCCCTCACTTGCGACTAATTCTTACTTGCGATACAGTCGCAGCTGCCCGGCCGGATCTCCTTGCGGCCTGGGCAGAAGGGGCCCTGCCCGGTGCCCGCGTCCAGTCGATCCGTCCCGTGCAACCCCGGCGGGGCGGACCGGCGTCAGGCCGCCGATCCGAACCCCGGGCAGGGTATCCTTCCCTACTTGTAGACGTGATAATCGATCTGGAAGCCGCTCAGATACGCCGGCGCGATCGCATAGACATAGAAGGCCGCCGTATGCGTGCCTGCGCCGGCCGTCGCGTTGGTGAGCTGCGGGACGATCGTCTGGCCGGTGGGGCTCATATTGATGCTCATGCAGGAGCCGTTGGTGAAGTAGCCGTCCACCGTCGGGCACAGCGCGACCTGGTTGTACGAATAGTAGGACGCGAAGGTCGCGACCGTGTCGGTGATGACCGTGCACGCCTTCTTGCAGGACAGCGGAGTCGTGTCGATCACCTGGAAGCCGCTGAAGAGCGGGGCCGCGGTGCTGCTCCACTTGTCGACGACATACATCTCCTTGAGCCCGAACGGCGCGGGATGGCCGCCGCGCGCGGGCCGCGCCGGCGCGCCCTTGGCGTGCTGGAAGTCGTGGCTCTTCTTGAGGAACGCGCCCGGCGCATGCGGCTTGGCGGCGAGCGCCGCAACCGGGCCCGACGCTGCAAAGGTGAGACCGATGGCGGTGGAAACGAGCAAAGCTGATCTGGTCATGGCAAATCCCTTTTCGAGTTTGGACTCGAGGGTCCCCAGCCCGCGATATCCGGCCGATTCGCGCCATACTTGTACCCCGGCCGGCCTAAGGCTTTCCGTCAGTTTGGCGCGGTTCCTCGACGGAATTGGCGGAATCCGTCAATCTGGGAGTGCTGCGTAAGGGATTTCCATGAAGCTTACCGACGCCGACCGGCGCATCCTGCGCCTGCTCCAGCGCGAAGGGCGCATCACCGCGTCCGAGCTCGCGCGCCAGACCGGCATGGCGGAATCGTCCTGCCTGCGCCGCATGCGCCAGCTCGAGGACTCGGGCGTGATCAGCGGCTATCGCGCCGTGGTCGATCAGCGCGAGGTGGGCCTTCCGATCACCGCCATCGTGATGGTCGCCACCAACCAGCGCACCGAGACCGACCGCGAGATGTTCCTGGACGCGATCCTGCGCGAGCCCAAGGTCGTGACCTGCGCGGCGATCTCGGGCACCCACGACTTCATGCTCGAGGTGAAGGTCGCCGACATCGACGAGCTGTCGGAGCTGACCTTGCGGCGCATTCTGGGGTTGCCCAGCGTCAACGCGCTGTCGTCGTCGATCGTCTATCGCTGGATCAAGCGAAACGATCCGCTGCCCGTCTGAGCGGCGCGTTGAACCAGGCGAGCGCCGCCGACAGCATCACCACGGCGCCGCCGAAGGTGACGGCATCGGCGACGCCGATGCGGCCCGCGATGGCGCCCAGCATGAGCGAGCCCCACGGCATCATGCCGAGGAAGCTCTGCGTGTAGTGCGAGATCACCCGTCCGCGCATGTGCTCTTCGGCGGCGAGCTGGATGATGGTGTTGGTCGTTCCGCCGAGCAGCATCAGGCTGCACGCCGTTGGCAAGAGCAGCGCCGCGCTCAAGACCAGCGAATGCGAATGCGCGAACACGATCAGGCCGAGCCCGAAGCAGGCCGACGCCGCGATCGGCGCGAGCGTGAGCCAGCGCTCGTGGATGCGGCTGAGCGCATAAGCGCCGATCAGCGCGCCCACGCCGACGCTGGTCATCAGAGTGCCGTAGCTCGTCGCGTCGCCATGCAGGAGATCGCGCGCGAAGGCCGGCAGCAGCGACAAGTACGCGGCGCCGAAGCAGGACGACACGCCGACCAGCATCAGCGCGGTGCGGATGCGCGGGTTGCCGAACGAATAGCGATAGCCGTCGGCGATCTCGTCGAACGCATGCGCGTTCACGCGCGGCGGACGCTGCGGGATCTCCATCAGCAACAGGCTCGTCAACACCGCGCCGAACGACACGGCATTGAGCGCGAAGCACACGCCTTCGCCGACCACGGCGATCAACGCGCCCGCCAGCGACGGACCGACGATGCGCGCGAGGTTGAACATCATCGAGTTGAGCGCGATGGCGTGGCGCAGGTCGTCGCGGCCGACCATGTCGATGGTCATCGCCTGACGCGACGGGATGTCGAAAGCGTTGATGAAGCCGAGCCCGAAAGCGAGCGCGACGATCTCCCACACCTTCACGGCGCCGGTCAGCGTCAGGACCGCGAGCAGGATCGCCTGCAGCATCGACAGGCTCTGCGTCCAGATCAGCATGCGGCGGCGGTCGACGCGGTCGGCGATGACGCCGCCGAACGGCGCCATGAAGAACACGGTGACCTGGGCGCAGAACGAGGTCACGCCGAGCAGCAAAGGCGAATGGGTGAGGCTGTAGACCAGCCAGCCCTGCGCCACCGACTGCATCCAGGTGCCCATCAGCGAGACGAGCTGGCCCGAGAAGAACAGGCGGTAGTTGCGGTGGCGGAAGACCTTGAGCAGCGCGAAGGCCGAGGACGGCTCGGCGAGGTCCGCGATCTCGGCTTCCGCGGGCGGCTCTTCCTGAGGGGTCGCGACGCTTGTCGGCGCTTGCTGCGTTGCCGCGCTTGTCAGCGCGGGTGCGGGCGTGCTTGCGTTTGCAGCATCGCTATTCGAACTCGAGGTCACCATGTCTGACACCGGCGTACTCTTCCAGCCCTTCCGGCTCAAGAGCCTTGTCCTGCCCAATCGCATCGTCATGGCACCCATGACGCGCTCGAAATCTCCCGGCCAGATTCCGAACGACGCGGTCGCCGCCTATTACCGCCGCCGCGCCGAAGGCGGCACCGGGTTGATCCTGACCGAAGGCACCTCGCCCGAGCACAAATCCGCCTCCAACGACGTCAACGTGCCGGCCTTCTTCGGCGAGGCCTCGCTCAAGGGCTGGGCGAACGTCGTCAAGGAGGTGAAGGAAGCCGGCGGCCACATCATGCCGCAGCTCTGGCACCTGGGCGTCGTGCGCCACAGCGGCAGCGGCCCGTATCCCGAAGAGAAGAGCATGAGCCCGTCGGGCCTCTCCAAGCCCGACAAGAAGGTCGCCGAGCCGATGACCGACGGCGAAATCGCCGACGTCATCCAGGGCTTCGCCAACAGCGCGCGCTACGCCAAGGCGCTCGGCTTCGACGGCGTCGAGCTGCACGGCGCCCACGGCTACATCATCGACCAGTTCTTCTGGGAAGGCACCAACCGGCGCGACGACCGGCTCGGCGGCTCGATCGAGAAGCGCGGCAACTTCGCGGCCGAGATCGCGCGCGCGGTGCGCCGGGCGGTAGGCCCGGACTTCCCGATCCTGCTGCGCTTCTCGCAGTGGAAGCAGCAGGACTTCGCGGCGCGCCTCGCGCTCTCGCCCGACGAGCTGGAGCGTTTCCTGAAGCCGCTGATCGATGCGGGCGTCGATTGCTTCCACTGCTCCACGCGCCGCTTCTGGGAGCCGGAGTTCGAGGGCTCGGACATGAACCTCGCCGGCTGGACCAAGAAGCTGTCGGGCAAGCCCACGATCACCGTCGGCTCGGTGAGCCTCAACTCGGATTTCATCACCTCGTTCCGCAACGCGGGCGCGGAGACGAGCGGCATCGACCGCCTGCTCGAGATGATGGCGCGCGGCGATTTCGACCTGGTCGCGGTGGGCCGCGCGCTGATCGTCAATCCCGACTGGCCGAACAAGGTGCGCGACGGCCGGATGGACCAGCTCAAGCCCTACACGCCGGAGGCGCTGGCGACGCTCGTTTGACGAGGCGCATCCGAAGCCCGTGCTTCGGCCGCAAGGTGACGCGCGCCTGGGGCTCGACCGGAAAGCCCGGCTCGAGCTCGAGCCGGTAGCGGCGCAGGATCGCGCGCAGGATGATCAGCGCCTCCTGCATCGCGAACGCCATGCCGATGCAGATGCGCGGTCCGGCGCCGAAGGGCAGATACGCGAAGCGCGGGATCTTCTCGCGCTTGCCCGGCGCGAAGCGTTCGGGATCGAAATACTCCGGATCCTCCCACAAGGTGCGATGGCGATGGATCAGCCACGGCGCGATCATCACCGAGGTCTTGGGCCGGATCGCGACGGGCCCCACGACGTCGGGCCCGACCGAGTCGCGGCTGATGATCGGCACCGGCGGATAGAGGCGCATCGACTCTTCCAGCACCATGCGCGTGTAGACGAGACCGTCGAGATCGCGCTCGCGCGCGACTTCCTCGGCCACCCGCGCATCGGCCTCGGGAAACTGCGACAGCAGATAGAGTGTCCAGGCGAGCGCGTTCGAGGTCGTCTCGTGGCCCGCGAACACGAACGTCATCACATTGTCGAACACCTCGGCCTCGCCGAACAGCGCGCCGCCTTCGGGATCGCGGGTGGTGAGCAGCATGGTGAGGAAGTCGCGGCCAACGCTCGTCGGATCGGCCTGAAGCTGCGCGCGGCGCTGCCGGACCAGCGCCATCAGCTCCTTGCGGAAGAATTTGAGCGGCCCGCGCGCGCGCAGATTGTTCGGCGTCGGCACCCAATTGGGCACGCCGATGGTGCGCAAGATGTCGATGCGGCCCTGGCTCTCGAGATAGACCGCGAGCGCTTCCGACATCTTGCCGTACTGCATCGCGACGTCGTTCGAGAACAGCGTGCGCGAGATGATGTCGTAGGTGAGCTGCATCAGCTCGTCGGCGGCGTCGAGCTCCGTCCGGCCTTCCCAGCGCGCCAGCATCGCCTCGGCCGACTGCTCCATCACGGACGCGAAGTCGTGGACGTTGCGCAGCGCGAACATCGGCGCGATGGTGCGGCGCTGGAAGCGCCAGCTCGCGCCTTCCGAGGTCACCAAGCCGTTGCCGAGCGCGGGCTTGGTCAGCCGCTGCGCCTGGATGCTCTTCACATAATTGGCGGCGTTGTCGAGGAGCACGTGCCGCACGCCGTCGGGATCGCTGACCAGAAGAAAGTCCGAGACGAAGGTGCGGCTATGGACGTAACGCTCGGAATAGCCATAGGTCGAGAACGCCGCGATCGGGTTGCGGCCCAGCTCGCGCAACACCTGCAAGGTCGAAAGGTTGCGGTTGTGCGGCACCGGCGCGGCAGGCCTGAGGCGCGTCGTCACGGTTTCGGAGGCAGCCGACATGCGCGCCGACATGCCAAACCGAGACCGTCGAAGCAAGCCCGCACGCAAGCCCCCACCCAAGCATTGACTCGATGGCGGCGCCCTTTAGTGTTTCGCCTCCACCGGGCAGGCAGGAATGGCCAAGGATTTCATCGGCTATCAGACCCTCATCGACAGCGCGCTGCGCGGCGTCGTGCGCGAAGCGCTGCGGCGCGTCGAGAAGCAGGGGCTGGTCGGCAACCATCATTTCTGCCTGACCTTCAAGACGCGCTTCCCCGGTCTCGAGATCCCCGACTTCCTGCGCGAGCAATATCCCGAAGAGATGATGATCATCCTGCAGCACCAGTTCTCGGGACTGAAGGCCAAGGAGCACCACTTCGAGGTCACGCTCAACTTCCGCAAGATCCCGGCGACCCTGGTGATCCCGTACGAGGCGCTGACCGCGTTCTCCGATCCGGGCGTGCAGTTCGTGCTGCCGCTGCGCCCGAGCGAAGGCAATGGGCGTCCGGCCGGCGGCACGGCCAAGCTCGCGCCCGTCGCGCCCGAGCAGCCCAAGCCCGACAGCGAGACGCCGCCCAAGCCCGCCGCGCCGGGCGAAGTCGTGAGCCTGGACTCGTTTCGGAAGAAGTAGGCGCGATTGCAATCAATGCAATCAATGCATACATTGACGCCATGGCCAGCATCACCATCCGCAACCTCGACGACAAGGTCAAAAAGGACCTGCGCCGACAAGCCGCCGAAAACGGACGTTCGATGGAGGAGGAGGCCCGCGAGATTTTGGGAGCCGGGGTGCGCAAGCGCATGGGCAGAGGAGAAACCGGCGCCGACCTGTTCGACCGGATCCACGCGCGCTTCAAGCCCCTGGGAGGGTTCGACATGCCCGAGATCCGCCGCAGAGGCCGAAAGCTTCCGGACTTCGAGTGATCATCCTGGACACCAACGTCTTGTCGGAGCCCACGCGCGCGGCACCTTCGATCGTCGTGCGGCGATGGCTCCAATCGCAAGCGATCCAGGATCTTTACACCACGGCCATCACCGAAGCGGAGATGATGGGAGGCGTTGCAATCCTTCCCGCCGGCAGACGGCGCGACGCGCTGACCCAGCAGGTGGAGCGGTTGTTCGGCGAAGATTTCCAGGGCCGGATCCTTGCCTTCGACGAGGATGCGGCGCGGGCCTTCCCGGCCGTCGCGCGCGTCGCGCACGGCAGGCCGATGATGGAACCCGACCGGCAGATCGCCGCCATCGCCCGCGCGCATGGCGCCACCTTGGCGACGCGCAACATCAAGGATTTCGCAGGCTGCGGCCTGACCCTCGTCAACCCTTGGACCGAATGACCATGACCGCCACCCGCACCGAGACCGACACTTTCGGCCCCATCGAGGTCGACGCGACGCGCTATTGGGGCGCGCAGGCGCAGCGATCCTTAAGCAATTTCAAGATCGGCTGGGAGAAGCAGCCGCTGCCGGTGGTGCGCGCGCTGGGCATCGTCAAGCGCGCCGCGGCCGAGACCAACATGGCGCTGGGCCTGCTCGACAAGACGCTCGGCGATGCCATCGTCGCGGCGGCGCAGGAAGTGATCGACGGCAAGCTGAACGACCACTTCCCGCTGGTCGTGTGGCAGACCGGCTCGGGCACCCAGTCGAACATGAATGCCAACGAGGTGATCTCGAACCGCGCCATCGAGATGCTGGGCGGGACGATGGGCTCGAAGAAGCCGGTCCATCCCAACGACCACGTCAATATGAGCCAGTCGTCCAACGACACCTATCCGACCGCGATGCACGTCGCCGCGGCGGAGCAGATCGTGCGCGACCTGGTGCCGGCCCTCACCCGTCTGCGCGACGCGCTCAAGAAGAAGCAAGACGAATTCAAGGACATCATCAAGATCGGCCGCACCCATACCCAGGACGCGACGCCGCTCACGCTCGGCCAGGAATTCTCGGGCTATGTCACCCAGGCGAGCAACGGCATCGAGCGCATCGAGCAGACCCTGCCCAAGCTGATGCAGCTCGCCCAGGGCGGCACCGCGGTCGGCACCGGGCTGAACGCGCCCAAGGGTTTCGCGGAGGAGGTGGCCAGGCGCATCGCCGCGATCACCGGCCTCGCCTTCACCTCCGCGCCCAACAAGTTCGAGGCGCTGGCCGCGCACGACGCAATGGTGTTCAGCCACGGCGCGATCAACACCGTCGCCGCGTCGCTGTTCAAGATCGCCAACGACATCCGCCTGCTCGGCTCCGGCCCGCGCTCGGGGCTCGGCGAGCTGGCGCTGCCCGAGAACGAGCCCGGCTCGTCGATCATGCCGGGCAAGGTGAACCCGACGCAGTGCGAAGCGATGACCCAGGTCTGCGTGCAGATCTTCGGCAACCACGCGGCGCTGACCTTCGCCGACAGCCAGGGCCATTTCGAGCTCAACGTCTACAACCCGGTGATGGCTTACAACTTCCTGCAAAGCGTGCGGCTGATGGCCGACGCGGCAGTCAGCTTCACCGATCATTGCGTCGTGGGCATCGAGGCGCGCCGCGACAACATCAAGGCGGGGCTCGAGCGCTCGCTGATGCTGGTGACCGCGCTCGCGCCCAAGATCGGCTACGACGCCGCGGCCAGGATCGCCAAGACCGCGCACAAGAACGGCACCACCTTGAAAGAGGAAGCGGTCAAGACCGGCCTCGTCACGGCCGAAGAGTTCGCGGCGCTGGTGCGGCCGGAAGACATGATCGCGCCGAAGTGACGAAGAAAGCGTCCGACCCGCTGGTGCTGGTGCAGAACAACGCCACCGGCGGCGTGTCGCTCTGGCAGGCGCAGCATCACCAGAGCGCCGCCGACCGCAACGGCATAAGCCTCGCCGACTACATTCACGCCATGTTCGGCTTCCTGCGCCAGGCGGGGGCGCGTCGCGTGCTGATGATCGGCTGCGGCGGCGGCACGTTGGCGTCGATGCTGCATCGTGCGGGCGTGGAGACCGTGATCGTCGACATCGATCCGCGCAGCCTCGAGATCGCGCGGCGCTATTTCCATCTGCCGGACGCGGTCGAGACCCATGCCGCCGATGGCCTCGCTTTCGTTTCCAAGGAGACGCGCCGCTTCGATGCGATCGTGCTCGACGCGTTCGACGGCGAAGGCATCCCGCGCCATCTGCTCGCCAAGCGCTTCTTCGACGCGGCGCGCGCGCGGATGAAGACGCGCGGCGCGCTCTTCCTCATGAACCTGATCGTCGCCGACGACGAGGACCCCGCGCCGGCCCGCATCGTGGCCAAGATGCGCGAGACCTGGGGCCATGTGCGCCTGCTCGATTGCGAAGGCTGGATCGACCGCAACGCCGTGGTCGCCGCCGGCGCGGTTTCGAAGCTGAAGCGGCCGAAGCTCGCGATGCCGCCGGCACGCGGCGCGGCCAAGCTCGCGCGCGGTCTCGAAGCGCTCGCCTTCCGCAAGGTCCGACGATGCTGAAGAAGCGCTCCTTCTCGCTTTCCGGGCACCGCACCAGCGTCGCGCTGGAAGCCGAGTTCTGGGAGGTCGTCGAGGCCGAAGCCCGCCGCGCCGGCGAGAGCCTGGCCGCCTTCGTCACGCGCATCGATTTGGAGCGCGGCGAGCGCCCGCTGGCGAGCGCGCTGCGCCTGGCCGCGCTTGCCGCGCCGAAGCGCGCGCCCTAACCTCGGTCACGATGCTGACAGACGCTGTCAGCAGACTGGCAGTAGGATCGATCCGTCTTCCGGGAGCTTCGCTCGATGATCACGCTCTATCACCGTCCCAGAACCCGCTCGTCGCGTTTCCTCTGGCTGCTCGAGGAGCTCGGCGCGCCCTATGAAATCCGGCGCGTCACCGGGCTGTCGCCCGACGGCTCGGGCGTCATCGATCCCGCCAACCCGCATCCGCACGGCAAGGTGCCGGCGATCAAGGACGGCGACGACGGCACGGTGGTGTTCGAATCTCCTGCCATCGTGCTCTATCTGACCGACAAATATCCGACCGCCGGCATCGGTCCATCCATAGGCGACAAGGACCGCGGCGCCTATCTCTCCTGGCTCGCCTATTACACCGGCGTGTTCGAGCCCGCCTTCATGTCGAAGTTCATGAACACCGAAGTGCCGGTCGGCAGCGCCGGCTGGGTCACGGTCGAGAAGGTGATGCCCTTCATCATCGAGACGCTGTCCAAGGGACCGTATCTCCTGGGCGAGAAGTTCTCCGGGGCCGACGTGCTCTATGCCACGACCTTTGCGCTGTTCGCCACCACGCCGGTGGCGCAGAAATCGCCGGTGATCGAGGCTTACGTGAAGCGCGCGCTGGAACGGCCTGCCTATGCCCGCGCCATGACGAAGGACGGCGGCCAATGATCACGCTCTATCACGCGCCGCGCTCGCGCTCGTCGGGCATCGTGTGGCTGCTCGAGGAGCTCGGCCAGCCCTACAAAATCGAGATCGTGCCGATCGTCTACGGCAACGGCCAAGGATCGCCCGCGCCGGAGAGCTATCGCGCCGTCCATCCGCACAAGAAAGTGCCGGCGCTCGACGACAATGGCCGCATCGTCTTCGAATGCGCCGCCATCGCGCAGTATCTCTGCGACGCCTACCCGGCGGCAGGACTTGCGCCGCCCATCGGCGATCCCAAGCGCGCGATGTACGACACCTTGCTCGCCTATTGGGCCGGGGTGATGAACCCGATCGCCACCGCGCGCTTCCGCGGCTGGGACAAGGACGGGCCGACCGGCTTCGGCACCTTCGACGAGATGGAAGCCTTCATGAACAAGGAGATCGCCGCGGCAGCGCCGTTCATCCTGGGCGAGCGCTTCACCTCGGCCGACGTGCTGTTCGGCGGCGCGGTCGATTTCTTCGTGAATGCGGGCCTGATGCCCAAGCGCGACATCTATGACGCCTACACGGCGCGGCTGAACGCGCGTCCCGCGCGGCAGCGCGCGTTGGAAAAGGACAATGGTTGAAGATGGGGGCTGAGCTGATAAACCTGCGCCGCGCGCGCAAGGGCAAGGCCCGCGCCGAGAAAGCGCGCGAAGCCGAGGCCAATCGCGCCAGGCACGGCACGCCGAAAGCCGCGCGCGACCTTGGCAAGGCGCGAGCTGAGAAGGCGGCGCGCGATCTGGACGCACAGCGCCTGGATCGTGATAAAGACGAGGCATGACCGGCCCGCTCCAAGGACTCCTCGTCGTCGATCTGACCCGCGTGCTCGCGGGCCCCTATGCGGCCATGATGCTGGGCGAGATGGGCGCGCGGGTGATCAAGGTCGAGCCGCCGGGCAAGGGCGACGACAGCCGCCACTATGGCCCCTATCTCACCGCCAAGTCCGGCAAGGTGAAGTCGGGCTATTTCATGAGCGTCAACCGCGGCAAGGAATCCATCGCGCTCGATCTGAAGGCCGACGCCGACCGCAAGGTGTTCGAGGCGCTGCTTTCGCGCGCCGACGTGCTGGTCGAGAACTATCGCGGCGGCACGATGGAAAAGCTCGGCTACGGCTACGACGCTTTGAAAGAGAACTATCCGCGGCTCGTCTATGCCGCGGTGTCGGGCTTCGGCCACACCGGGCCGTATGCCAGGCGCCCCGCCTACGACATGATCGCGCAGGCGATGGGCGGCGTGATGAGCTTGACCGGCCACGCCGACGGCCCGCCGACGCGCGTCGGCACCTCGACCGGCGACATCACCGCGGCTTTGTTCGCGACCATCGGCATCGCGACCGCGCTCTATGACCGCGAGCGCACCGGCCGCGGCCAGAAGGTCGACGTCGCCATGCTCGACAGCCAGGTCGCCGTGCTCGAGAACGCAATCTCGCGCTATGTCGCGACCGGCGAGGTGCCGGGCAAGCTCGGCAGCCGTCATCCCTCGATCGCGCCCTTCGCGACGTTCGCGACCAAGGACGGCCATATCGCCATCGCCGCGGGCAACGACGATCTCTGGGCGCGGGTGTGCAAGGTGCTGGGCCGCGAGGAGCTGATCGCCGATGCGCGCTTCGCCACCAACCCGTCGCGCGTGGCGCATGTCGAAGCGATGACGGAAGCGATGGAGCTCGCCCTCTCCGCCAGGCCGTCGAAGGACTGGCTCGCGGCGCTCGAAGCCGCGGGCGTGCCCTCGGGCCCGCTCAACGACGTCGCCGAGGTGATGGCCGACCCGCAGGTCCAGGCGCGCAACATGATCGTCGAATCGCTCGACCCCGACATGGGCCCCATCCGCATGCAGGGCAACCCGATCAAGCTCTCCGCCCACGCGGACCCGAAAACCCGCGGGGCAGCGCCCGATCTCGACGCCGACCGCGCGGCGATCTTGAAAATGCTTGGGCTTTGAGGGCAGCGCGTCCGGTTTGACATCCCGATATGGGCACCCATATCATCGCGGCCATAGGGATATATCCGATGAAGACGACGATTGAAATCTCCGATCCTCTCCTGAAGGAAGCGCGCAAGCTGGCCTCGCGCGAAGGCGTGACGCTCAGGACTCTCGTGGAGCGCGGCTTGGGCCGCGTCATCGGTGAAGCCAAGAAGCGGCCGGCGTCGTTCAAGCTCAGGCGCGCTGCCTTCAAGGGTGGAGGACTGCAAGCGGAGTTCCGCGACGCGTCCTGGGAAAAGCTTCGCGACGCGGCTTACGAAGGCCGCGGCGGTTGATCGCCGTCGACACCAACATTCTCGTCTATGCGCATCGCGCGGATTCGCCGTTTCATGCGGCGGCAGGTGCCTGCCTCGCATCGCTGGCGGAAGGCGCCGCGACTTGGGCGATCCCGTGGCCCTGCTTACACGAGTTTCTCGCCATCGCGACGCACCCGCGGATATATGCGCCCCCGACACCCGTCGCCAAAGCGCTGGACCAAGTCGATGCTTGGCTCGAATCGCCCACCTTGCGGCTGCTGACCGAGTCGGAGGAGCATTGGCTCGCGCTGCGCGGCCTCATTGCCCGTGCACAGGTCGCGGGTCCGAAAGTTCACGACGCGCGGATCGCTGCGCTGTGCAAGGAACATGGCGTGCGCGAACTGTGGTCGGCGGACCGCGATTTCGGCCGGTTTCCGCAGGTTCGCATCGTCAACCCCCTGGTGAACGCAGGGCGATCTTGAAAATGCTTGGGCTTTGAGGGGGCCGCGTTCTACAATCGGCCCATGCCCATCGATATGAGACTTCCATGAGCGGTTACGGCGACCGCTACCGCGATCCGTTGGACGAGGCGTTCGAGGAAGAACCTTCCCACGCGGCGGCGATCCCGCGCGAGCCCGCCTATTTGTCCGGCCTCAACAAGGAGCAGCGCGAGGCCGTCGAAACCGTCGACGGTCCGGTGCTGGTTCTGGCCGGCGCGGGCACCGGCAAGACGCGCGTGCTGACCACGCGGCTCGCGCACATCCTCGCCACGCGGCGCGCCTGGCCGGGGCAGATCCTCGCCGTCACCTTCACCAACAAGGCCGCGCGCGAGATGAAGGAGCGCATCGGTGCGCTCATCGGCGGCGTGGTCGAGGGCATGCAGTGGCTGGGCACCTTCCACTCCATCGGCGCGCGCATCCTGCGCCGCCATGCCGAGCTTGCGGGCCTCAAATCGAACTTCACCATCCTCGACGCCGACGACCAGCTGCGCCTGATGAAGCAGATCCTGGAAGCCGCGAATGTCGACGAGAAGCGCTGGCCGGCGCGCACCTTGGCCGCGATGATCGACGAATGGAAGAATCGCGGGCTGACCCCCGCCGACGTCCCCGACGGCGAAGGCCACGGCTTCGCCTTCGGCAAGGGCAAGGAGTTCTATCGTCAGTATCAGGAGCGTCTGAAGGCGCTCAACGCCGCGGACTTCGGCGACCTCCTGCTCGACACGCTCACCATCCTGCGCGGCAACGCCGACATCCTCGCCGACTACCGCGAGCGCTTCAAATACATGCTGGTCGACGAGTACCAGGACACCAACGTCGTGCAGTATCTCTGGCTCAAGCTGCTCGCGACCTCGACCGGAAACGTCTGCGTCGTCGGCGACGACGACCAGTCGATCTATGCCTGGCGCGGCGCCGAGGTCGAGAACATCCTGCGCTTCGAGCGCGACTTTCCGGGCGCGAAGGTCGTGCGCCTCGAGCGCAACTACCGCTCGACGCCGGCGATTCTCGGCGCGGCATCGGGACTGATCGCGGCGAACAAGGGCCGGCTCGGCAAGACCTTGTGGACCGAAGGCGATGCCGGCGAGAAGATCCGCGTCCAAGGCGTGTGGGACGCGGAAGAAGAGGCGCGCAACATCGCGAGCGACGCCGAGGATCTGCACCGCCAGGGCAACGCGTTCCACGAGATGGCGATCCTGGTGCGCGCCTCGTTCCAGATGCGCGAGTTCGAGGACCGGTTCATTTCGCTCGGCCTGCCCTATCGCGTGATCGGCGGTCCGCGCTTCTACGAGCGCGCGGAGATCCGCGACGCGCTGGCCTATCTGCGCCTGGTCGCGCAGGGCGACGACGACCTCGCCTTCGAGCGCATCGTCAACAAGCCCAAGCGCGGCATCGGCGACGCGAGCGTGCAGTCGCTGCACAAATATGCGCGCGGGCGGCAGATGCCGTTGCTCGCGGCGAGCGCCGAGATCGCCGCCACCGACGAGCTGCCGCCCAAGGCGCGCAAGGCGCTTGCCGAGCTGTCGATCAACTTCGCGCGCTGGAGCGAGACCGCGCGCACCCTGCCGCATACCGAAGTGGCCGAGATGGTGCTCGACGAGAGCGGCTATACCGACATGCTCAAGGCCGACAAATCGGCGGAGGCGCCCGGACGGCTCGAGAACCTGAAGGAGTTCGTGCGCTCGATGGAGAGCTTCGAATCGCTCGCGGCGTTCCTCGAGCATGTCTCGCTGGTGATGGAGATCGCGCAGGACGAAAGCGGCGATCGCATCAACCTGATGACGTTGCATGCGGCCAAGGGCCTCGAGTTCGACACCGTGTTCCTCCCCGGCTGGGAGGAAGGCCTGTTCCCGTCGCAGCGCACGATGGACGAAAGCGGGCTCGCCGGTCTCGAGGAAGAGCGCCGCCTTGCTTATGTGGGGCTGACGCGCGCGAAGAAGCGCATCCGCGTGTCGTTCGCCGCGAACCGGCGCGTGCATGGCAGCTGGCAGAGCGCGCTGCCGTCGCGCTTCATCGCCGAGCTGCCGCCCGATCACGTCGACACCATCGTCGACGAAGGCTTCTATGGCGGCAGCGTCGGCTTCCGCGACAACGCCGGCCAGGCGCAGGAATTCGCCTCGACATACGACAGCCCCGGCTGGCGCCGTGCGCAAGCGAACCGCGCGGCGTCGGGCGGCTTCCGACCGCGCCCGCCGCTGATCGAAGCGCAAGCCTACAGCGTGCAGACCAGCGACCCCAGCGCGACGCAGTTCGCGCGCGGCGAGCGCATCTTCCACCAGAAATTCGGCTATGGCCGCGTGACCCATGTCGAGGGCAACAAGCTCACCGTCGATTTCGACAAGGCCGGCGAGAAGAAGGTCATCGACCAGTTCGTGCAAAGGGCGTGAGGGAAATCGTCGACGCTATCTACCCTGTGCAGCTCTAAGATTCCGATACAAGCCTTGTGCAACGTCCCAAACGGACAATGACTCGAAATCTGGGTAAGTGGTGATCAGCGTCGTCACATCGACGGCGCCAAATCTCGTTCGCTGTGATTGTTGAACTGCCACGATCTGGTCAAATCGCACTTTGATTGGGCCTATGGGTTTTTGCTTATCGGAATCCAGCACGACGCGCAGTGCTTTATCCGCGCCAAATATCGCCAGGGTCACTTTGCCGAAGCTCGTATCGTACATCTCGTCGCCGGAAGGATCGAAAGATGGGGCCAAACGAACAAATTCGTTCAAGTAGTCAGGCTGTCTTCCCTTGTCGACGAGCAACTCCAGCACGCGTTGCTCTCGCCTCCCTGGCCCAAAGATCGACATTCAATTCTCTCAAGAGAGACGACTCTCTCAATCTATCCTGGTTGCACGGCGAAAATACATCCTGGCCCTTGACCGTCACCCGCGACCCGCCTAAATTCTAGCCAGAATTTCTGGCTAGAATTTCCATGACCGACGATCCGCGCTGGTCCGTGCAGGACGCGAAGAACCGCTTCAGCGAAGTGGTCGAGGCGGCGCGCGAGAAGCCGCAGACCGTGACCAAGCACGGCAAGCGCGCCGTGGTGGTGGTGGCGGCGGAGGAATACGACCGCCTCAAGAAGCTGGAGAGCCAGAAGCCGCTCAGCTTTACCGAGCATCTGCTCAACATGCCGCAAGACGACGGCACATTCGAGCGCATGGAAGTGCGTATCAGGGATGTGGATTTTTAGTGTACCTCCTCGATACCAACGTCCTGTCCGAGTTGCGCAAACGTCGGCGCGATCCGAACGTGGCGGACTGGGTCAGGACCATTCCTCCTTCTGAGCTCCATCTGAGCATCATAACCTTCACCGAAATCGAAAAAGGCATCGAGCGGCAACGCACGGTCGATCCGGCCTTTGCCGAGAAGCTTGCCCGATGGCAGGGGCTCACCTTGCGCGCGTTCGGCGAGCGCATTCTGCCGCTCACCATGAACATTGCCCGCCATTGGGGCCGGCTTGCGGCGCGGATCGGGAATACGGATTTCGACCTCGCCATCGCCGCGACGGCGCTCGAGCATGGGCTCACGGTCGTCACCGGCAACGGAAAGCATTTCGAGCGTACCGGTGTGCAATTGCTCAACCCATTCCACGCAAGGTCACCCCGCAGGTGACCCCACCCCTCTGGAAAGCCACGGTCGCCACGACCAAGGCCGGCGCGCACGACATCGCGGCGGCGTTCGAGCTGGGCTCGTCGCCGCAAGCGCTGCTGATCCACGAGGAGCCGTTCGAGGACGCCGCCGTGGTCGAGGCGCTGTATGTGGCGATGCCCGACGGCGAGCTTCTCGCCCGGCTTGCGGAGCGCGAAGTGCATGTCGCGCTGCTCCCCGACCAGGATTGGATCAAGCTCTCCCAGGAGGGCCTGCCCCCCGTGCGCGCGGGGCGCTTCTTCGTCTATGGCGCGCACGATTCCGGCGAGGTGCCGCGTGGCGTCGTCCCCATCCGCATCGAGGCGGGGCTCGCCTTCGGCACCGGCCATCACGAGACCACGGCGCTGTGCCTGTCGGTGCTGAGCGGCCTCGCCAAGAAGCGGCGCTACGCGAACGTCCTCGACCTCGGCTGCGGCACGGGGCTGCTCGCCATCGGCGCTGCCAAGCTGTGGCGCCGGCCCGTGCTCGCCTCCGACATCGACGCAGTCGCCGTCGAGGTGACGCGCGAGAACGCCCGCGCCAATGGCGAGGCGCCACGGGTCCGCGCCGTCACGGCCGACGGCCTCACCCATCCCATCCTCGCGGGCCAAGCGCCCTACGACCTCATCCTCGCCAACATCCTGGCCGGACCCTTGACCCAACTCGCGCCGCAGATCGCCGCCGCGCTGGCGCCCGGAGGCACCGCCGTGCTGTCGGGCCTGCTCGCCTGGCAGGAGAACCTGGTCGCCAGCTTCTACCGCCCGCAGGGCCTGATCTATCGCGGCGTTCGGCGCGCCGGATCGTGGTCCGCGCTGGTGCTGGAAAAGGCGCAAGGCTAAGGTCCGGCGCTCAACCCAGGACCCGGCCATGGACAAGAACGCGCCCTTCCAGACCTTCGACGACCGCTCCGATGCCGCCACCTGCGCGCCGCGCCTGGCCGCCCTTCGCGCCGAGCTCGCCAAGCGCGGGCTCGACGGCTTCGTCGTGCCGCATTCGGACGAGTACCAGAGCGAATATCTGCCCGAATGCAACGAGCGCCTGGCCTGGCTGACGGCCTTCACCGGCTCGGCCGGCGCCGCGGTGGTGTTGAAGGACAAGGCGGCGGTGTTCGCCGACGGTCGATACACTTTGCAGGTCCGCCAGCAGACCGACACCAAGCAATTCGAGCCGCGCGACCTGATCGCGGAAGGCCCGAACGCGTGGCTCGAGGCCAATGCGAGCAAAGGCGCCAAGATCGGCTTCGACCCGTGGGTGCACTCGGCCGCGAGCGCCGACGCGCTGCGCCTCTCCGTCGCGAAGGCAGGCGCCGAGCTCGTGCCCGTCGACGGCAACCCGATCGACGCGGTGTGGGACGGCCGTCCCGCGGCGCCGGCCGCGAAAGCCGTGCCGCACGCGATGGCGCTGGCCGGCGAGTCCTCCGAAGCCAAGCGCACGCGCATCGCCGAGGACATCAAGAAGCAAGGCGCCGATGCCGCTGTGGTGAGCCTGTCGGATTCGATCTGCTGGCTCTTGAACATGCGCGGCGGCGACACGCCGCACACGCCGTTCGTGCTCTCTTACGCGATCCTGAATTCCGACGGCTCGACCGATCTGTTCATGGACGAACGCAAATCGTCGCCCGAGCTGGTCAAGCATCTGGGCAATGCCGTGCGCGTGCGCGCGCCTGAGGAGTTCGCGCCCGCGCTCGACGCGCTCAAAGGCAAGACCGTCATCGCCGATCCCAGCTGGACGGCGGCGGCCGCGTTCATGCGGCTGGAGAAGGCAGGCGCCGCGATCAAGCGCGCGGCCGATCCCTGCCAGCTGCCCAAGGCGTGCAAGAACAGGATCGAGATCGAAGGCGCGCGCAAGGCTCATGTGCGCGACGGCGCGGCGCTGACGCGGTTCCTGGCCTGGATGGCGCGCGAGGCGCCGAAGGGGCATCTGACCGAGATCGAAGCGGCCGAGGCGCTGGAAGGCTATCGCCGCCAGGAAGGCTCGCTGACCGATCTGTCGTTCGACTCGATCTCGGGCGCGGCGCCGCATGCCGCCCTGCCGCATTATCGCGTCACGACCTCGAGCAACCGCAAGATCAATCGCGACGAGATCTATCTGATCGACAGTGGCGGGCAATATCCCGACGGCACCACCGACGTCACGCGCACGATGATCGTGGGCCAGCCAACGGCCGAGATGAAGGACCGCTTCACGCGCGTGCTCAAGGGCCATATCGCGCTCGCGACCATGCGCTTCCCCGAAGGCACGACGGGCGCCGCGCTGGACGGCTTCGCGCGCAAGTTCCTGTGGGATGCAGGGCTCGACTACGACCATGGCACCGGCCACGGCGTCGGCTCGTATCTGTCGGTGCATGAGGGGCCGCAGAACATCTCCAAGCGCCCGGTCGGCCAAGGCCTGATGCCCGGCATGATCTGCTCCAACGAGCCCGGCTATTACAAGGAAGGCGAATACGGCATCCGCATCGAGAATCTGATCGTGGTGACCGAAGCCGCGCCGGTGTCCGGCGGCGACCGCGAGCGCAAGTTCATGGAATTCGAGACTATCACGCTCGCGCCGATCGACATCGACCTGATCGAGCCGTCGCTGCTGACCGAGGACGAGCGCGGATGGCTGAACGCCTATCACCGCCGCGTCTATGAGACCTTGTCGCCGCTGGTCGACGACGAAACGCGGCACTGGCTCGCCGACGTGACGCGGAACATCTGATGCGCCGCGACCAGACGCATCCCCGCGGCACCGTGCACCGCCTCGTGCTCGACAGCGCTGTGCTCAAGGGCAATCTCCTCGGCGATCCGAGCGAGCGCATCGTCGACGTCTATGTGCCCGCGGGCCATGACGGCAAAGGCCTGCCGCTGCTGGTCGATCTCGTCGGCTTCACCGCGGGCGGCCCGGCGCACACCAATTGGAAGAACTTCGGCGAGAACGTTCCCGAGCGCGTCGACCGGCTGATCGCGAGCGGCGCGATGGCGCCATGCGTCGTCGCGTTCCCCGACTGCTTCACCAAGCTCGGCGGCAATCAATACGTCAACAGCGCGGGCGTCGGGCGCTGGGACGATTTCCTGCTCGAGGAGGCCGTGCCCTTCGTCGAGCGGCAGTTCGGCTGCGGGGGGCCAAGCCGACGCGGCGTCTTCGGCAAGAGCTCGGGCGGCTACGGCGCGACGGTGCACGCGCTGCTGCATCCCGATTTCTGGAGCGCGGCGGCGTCGCATTCGGGCGACATGGGCTTCGAGCTGCTCTATCGCCACGAATTCGTGCCCGTGCTGCGCGCGCTGGCCAAGAGCGGCGGCACCATCGGCGAATGGATCGACAAATTCTGGCGGCAGCCCAAGACCAAGGACGAGGACGTCCATGTCATCATGGTGCTGGCGCAATGCGCGTTCTTCGATCCCGACCCGACCGAGCCCTATGGCGTGCGTCTGCCGGTCACGCTCGACACCTGCGAGCTCATCCCCGAGCGCTGGAACAACTGGCTCGCCTGGGATCCGCTGACCCTGGTGGAGACGCGCGGCGCCGGGATGAAGGCGCTGAAAGGCCTCTATATCGATTGCGGCGATGTCGACCAGTACAATCTCGTCTATGGCGCGCGGCGCATGCATCGCGCGCTGGACAGGCTCGGCGTGGCACACGTGTATGAGGAGTTCCCCGACAACCACTCGTCGGTCGACTACCGCATGGACATCAGCCTGCCGTTCCTGGCGAAGACGCTGAGCTGAGGTTTCCGCGTCGGTGTCTGGCGACTCGTCCTCCCTGGCCAAACTGAAGGCCTTTGCTTTCCGGGAAGGCATAACCAAAGACGACGCTTCCGGAATGGAAGAAGAGTTTGCCGGGAGCAGCGACCGTGGATGCGCCCTTATTCTCTCCGCCGTCATCGAGAGGCGCTTGGAATCTGTAATCCGGTCCATATTGAGGGAAGATCTATCCAATACGGAAAAGATCGAATTGTTCAGCCACGAAGGCGCGATGGGTTCCTTTTCTTCCAAGATCCAGATCGGCTACGCTCTTGGAATTTACGGCAAGAAAACAAAGCATGACCTGACGCTGATCCGGCATCTGCGAAACGCGTTTGCGCACACGCGAAAGCCGCTCCGCTTCGAGATGAAGGTCGTCCGCGACGTATGCGAAATATTCGTCCTTCCCAGGGAACGGCCGACGCTGATGAAGTTCTCGAACTATCCGGTCCCTTTGCAGGAACGTTATGAGCAATGGTGGGATAAAAATGACCCGCGCATTCGGTTTGAAGTGGCTTGCCACATAGTCGGCAGCGGACTGGACGGTGCCGCACTCGCCTCCGCTTCAAGCGAACCAATCGAAGAAATTCTTCCTTAGAGTGACGCTTGGAGAGCGTCGCCTTCGCGGCGCTTGAGCGAATCCGCGACGATCCAGGCTGTGCCGACCAGCGCGATGGTCGTCGCGCATTCGGTCCAGCGGAAGGCGCTCGCGGTCTCGCTCACCAGCACAGGCACGAAGACCAGCGGCAGGAAGGCCGCGTACATCGCCGCGAGCAGGTGTGCTGCGAGGCGCGCCTGCACGCCGCCGAGGATCGCGAGGCCGCCCAGGATGTGGAATACACCCGTCGCATAACCCCAGAATACCTGGCCCGGCGGCAGCCATGCGGGCACCAGCGGCGCGGTGTATTCCATGTAAGCGAAGTGGGCGAGGCCGAACAGCACGGCGCAGATGCCGAACGCGAACCGGGCTATGCGCGCGAGCAGCGCGGCGCGCGCCGCATCGAGCTCGGCGCTCATGGCAGTCACGATCCATGCGCCCGCCGCGATCGCGAGCGGCTCGGCCGCGCCGCTATAGGCGCCGAACACGGCATAGTTCGCGAAGATCACGCGGCCGTTCATCAGCACGAAGACGATCAGCGTGTAATAGAGCGCCAGCGCCGCCGCGGCCCATACGACCGTCCTTCGCACTTGCATGCCCAGTCCCGCGACGAGCATGAAGGCGGCCGCGGCATAGGCGAGCGCCGCGCGGTCGGGAAACCATTTGGGCACCGGTTGGCCCGAGACGAAATCGCCCCATACGAAGCCGACGATGCCGAGCGCGACGATGCCCGCGCCATAGACACGCCAGCTCAATTCCATCGTCTTGGTCATCTGCGCCTCCGGCCTGCATTCTATCAAGAGCCGGTTGCGGGCGGTTCAAGATCGCGTGAGCTAGAGCCGGTTGTCATCGATTGGAATCACAAGATTGTCACGGCCCGCGAATGCGGGCCGCCCAGGTGACGTTGTTTTTGTCATCGAAGAAAAAAACTCCGCGCAACCTTGGCTTCGACGTGCAAGGCCCAGCTGGGTGGCCCGCATTCGCGGGCCATGACATCGCGTT